>JAPXOZ010000001.1:0-274021 GCA_033811195.1 Bacteroidales bacterium
GCTGATATGAGGATTACGTCAAATTCAGTCTGTTCAGCTTCTGCTGCACCGGCACCGCCTTCGCTGGCTGCTACAACTACTGCAGCAGCTGCAGGTTCGATTCCGTACTCTTCTTTAAGAATATTTGCAAGTTCTTGAACCTCTTTTACGGTAAGATTAACCAGTTCTTCCGCAAGAGCTTTGATGTCTGCCATGATTATTTATTGATTTTAATTATTATTATTACTATTTAAACTATTCTTCGGCAACTTCTTTCTTTGCCTCCTGCAGAGCGGAAACGATCCTTCTGATAGGTGACTGGAGAAGACCGATTATATCTCCGATAAGTTCATCGTGAGACTTGATATTTACAAGAGTAGCGAGGTGATTTGCACCGACATATGCACACTCCTGAAGATATGCGCTCTTGAGCTCAGGTTTGCCGAATCTGGCTCCAAATTCCTTGATAATCTTGGCGGGAGCACTTGGAACGTCGGTAAACATGATCGCCGTCGAGCCTTTTAGGGTAGGATATAGAGTCTTGATTTCTTCGTTGTTGATGCCTTTACCTTCAGCGTCCAGGCCTTCGAGAGCCCTATGGAGGAGAGTATTCTTTACAACGATGAGCTTTACCTCTTTTTCAAAGCAAGCACGACGGAGATTTGATGTATTTTCCGCATTGAGACCTGAAAGATCCGCAAGGTAGAAATTAGGGTTCTCCGCTATTTGTGCTGCTATGGTTTCAATAATCTGAGCTTTTTCTTCTTTTCTCATAACATTCGAATCTTTTATTCAACAGCACTTATTGACTTGCTATCTACACTAATACCAGGGCCCATAGTGGAAGAGAGATATATACTCCTCACATATGTGCCTTTGAGAGCCTGCGGTTTGAGTTTGATGATGGTGTTGAGCATTTCAACGGCATTCTCCGCAATTTTCTGGGCGTCAAATGACACCTTTCCAATAGCTGCGTGGATAATACCCTGTTTGTCAACTTTAAAATCAATCTTACCTGCTTTCACTTCTTTAACTGCCTTGCCGACATCCATGGTTACGGTACCGGATTTGGGATTCGGCATCAAGCCGCGAGGACCCAGAATACGACCGATAGCACCAACTTTTGCCATAACAGAGGGAGTACAGATAATGACATCAACGTCAGTCCAACCGCCTTTGATCTTTTCAATATAATCATCAAGACCAACAAAGTCTGCACCTGCTTCTTGAGCTTCTTCCTCTTTATCAGGTGTACACAGAACCAATACGCGAGTTACCTTGCCTGTACCATGAGGAAGAGTCACGACGCCGCGTACCATCTGGTTAGCCTTACGAGGATCAACACCCAAACGAACAGCCAACTCAACCGAAGCATCAAACTTGGTGAAGGAAGTCTCCTTTACCAGAGCACACGCCTCGAGGAGCTTGTACTGCCTGCCTGAGTCAACTTTGGCAACTACTGCCTTCTGATTTTTTGTCAATTTACTCATAGCGTGGTGATTTTATTGTACATCGGCAGGAAATTCACCTTCAACATTGATACCCATACTGCGAGCAGTACCGGCTACCATATTCATTGCTGATTTCTCGGTGAATGCATTAAGATCCGGCATTTTTTCCTTGGCAATCTCACGTATTTGATTCCAAGTAATGGTAGCAACCTTTTTCCTGTTGGGCTCGGGAGATCCGGCCTGTACTTTTGCAGCCTCTTTTACGAGAACGGCTACAGGAGGCTCCTTTACAACGAAAGAAAAAGACTTGTCACTGTAAACGGTAATTACCACAGGTAATACCTTGCCGGCTTTGTCTTGAGTGCGGGCATTAAACTGCTTGCAGAAGTCCATGATATTCACACCCTTGGAACCGAGGGCCGGCCCTACGGGAGGTGAAGGATTGGCAGCTCCGCCTTTGATCTGCAGTTTAATAAACCCGGCAATTTCTTTAGCCATAATGTCTTTTGTTTATTATTCTTTTGTTACCTGAGCAAAATTTAACTCAATGACTGACTTCCTGCCGAAGATTCTTACCATAACCTTGAGTTTTCTTCTCTCTTCGAGAATCTCCTCAACATTACCGCTAAAATCTTTGAAAGGACCGTCAATAATCTTTACAGCTTCTCCCACAACAAAAGGTACCAAGATCTCACCATCCTGATCACTCAATTCGTCCACACGACCCATTATGCGGTCAATCTCTGACTGGCGCACAGGGTTGATGACTCTCTCCTTGCCTTCAGTAAGGAAACCGATGATATTGGGAAGCTCGCGGAGGCCATCCTGGGCGATGCCGAGGATTTCCTTCTCAAACCTCTTACGTTCGTCTGCGTCATCCGGATTGTCCGACTTGAAAGAGGGGAATGTAATTTCCACAAAGAGATAACCGGGGAAAAAATTGCGCTCAGCGCTTACACGCTTGCCATTTTTAATCACAAAATACTTTTCAGTAGGAACGAGGACATCGGTAATATGCTTAAGCATTCCCTTGCCCATCTCCTTTTCAATATATTCTTTGGCGATTTTCTCTTTGTTGCCAATTATACGGACAACATACCATTTCTTGGTGATTTCACTCATAACATTACAGTTGGTAAAGACCGGTCATAATGGTTTTGATAACGAAATCAATAAGCCAGATTACAACTGACAGAATCAGCGTGCAGACCATAACCAGAATAGCTGACTGCTGAAGCTTGCTCCAGGTCGGCCAGGCAACCTTTGTTGTAAGTTCTTTGTAAGACTCTTTTACGTAAGTTCCTAATTTGCTCATTGTTATTATTTTGTTGGCAAAAACAATTGGAAGCGGTTGTTTTGCCGGTTAATAACATACCGACGCGTAACCATCGGTATTGGCAGGGGAAGAGAGATTCGAACTCCCATCTATGGTTTTGGAGACCATTATTCTACCCTTGAACTATTCCCCTGGGAAAACAAGAGGGTGGCGCGTATATATGTCACCCTCCTGTTTTTCGTATTGTTGATTAGCTTATAATCTTGGTAACCTGGCCTGAACCAACTGTACGACCACCTTCGCGTATTGCGAAACGGAGACCTTCGTTCAGAGCTACAGGATAAATAAGCTCAACATTGATCTTAACGTTGTCACCAGGCATAACCATCTCAACACCTGCTGGGAGTTCAATCTCACCGGTAATATCAAGTGTACGGATGAAGAATTGGGGACGATACTTGTTGTGGAAAGGAGTGTGGCGACCGCCTTCGTCTTTCTTCAACACGTAAATGGCAGCCTCAAATTTTCTGTGAGGAGTAATTGTGTTGGGGTGTGCAATAACCTGACCTCTCTTAATCTCCTTCTTGTCGATACCACGGAGAAGAAGACCAACGTTATCACCTGCTTCACCCTGATTGAGAATCTTGCGGAACATCTCAACACCAGTCACAACTGACTTCCTAGGCTTTTCGCCAAGACCGATAATATGTACCTCGTCACCTGTCTTTACAACACCCGTCTCAATACGACCGGTAGCAACTGTACCACGACCGGTGATGGAGAAGATATCCTCAACGGGCAATAGGAAAGGTTTCTCATTATCACGCTTGGGAATGGGAATATAAGTATCCACTGCTTCCATAAGCTCAACAACCTTTGCCTCCCACTCAGGATCACCATTGAGTGCGCCAAGAGCGGAACCACGAATAACGGGAGCATTGTCACCGTCAAACTCGTAGAAGCTCAGAAGTTCACGAACCTCCATCTCAACGAGCTCTATCATTTCGGGATCGTCAACAATGTCCACCTTGTTAAGGAAAACAACGATGCGGGGAACGTTCACCTGACGGGCGAGAAGAATATGCTCGCGGGTCTGGGGCATCGGACCGTCTGTAGAAGCCACAACAAGAATAGCACCGTCCATCTGGGCAGCACCTGTAACCATGTTTTTAACATAGTCAGCGTGACCGGGGCAGTCTACGTGAGCGTAGTGGCGGTTTGCAGTTTCATACTCTACGTGAGAAGTGTTGATGGTAATACCACGCTCTTTCTCTTCTGGAGCATTGTCAATTTGATCGAATGATTTAATCTCAGAAAGACCCTGCTTTGCCAATACCTTGGTGATAGCAGCTGTCAAAGTAGTTTTGCCATGGTCAACGTGGCCGATAGTACCGATGTTTACGTGCGGTTTATCCCTTTTAAAACTTTCTTTTGCCATAATTTTGTTTTTATATTGTTATTAGTTGCTGGAGCCGGTGGAGAGAATTGAACTCTCGACCTCTTCCTTACCAAGGAAGCGCTCTACCCCTGAGCTACACTGGCGTTATTTCAATTTGAGCGGAAGACGAGGTTCGAACTCGCGACCCTCAGCTTGGAAGGCTGATGCTCTACCAACTGAGCTACTTCCGCTTAATTACAAAAAAAGTGGGGAGAGCAAGATTCGAACTTACGAAGGCGTACGCCAGCAGATTTACAGTCTGCCCCATTTGGCCACTTTGGTATCTCCCCATAATTTACAATCTTTCAAATGAGCCGACAGAGGGATTCGAACCCACGGCCTGCTGATTACAAATCAGCTGCTCTGGCCAACTGAGCTATGTCGGCTTTCCAAATTGGGAGTGCAAATATATGCCAATTATCTCAATCAGCAAAATTTTTCGGGAAATTATGCATTTTTTTCGTTACCATAATAGAGTTCCTATCCTAAAGGCAACGAAAGCGAAGAGCCATGCAACCAGAAGAGTAGTGATTATGGAAATCAGGGACCATTTCCAACTGCCGCTCTCGCGACGTATGGTAGTGGCAGTCGCAACACAGGGAATATATAGCAACGAAAATACCATAAAAGAAAGAGCGTTAGCCCGATTGACAGTGTCATCGGATGCTATCCTCGCTGAAAGTGCTGTGGTATCCAACTCCTCACCGCTCTCCTGATATAAAACCCCAAGAGTGCTGATAATAAATTCCTTAGCTGTGATACCGGCAATCAATGCCGCACTCATTTTCCAATCAAATCCCAGAGGGGTCATTATGGGTTCCACTGCTTGACCAAAGCGATGAAGGTAAGACGGAGAAGCCTCCTCTTCCGGAACACCCTCATTAATAGGAAAGTAATCCAGTGCCCAGACAATCACCACAGCCAACAATACTACCGTACCTATTTTCTTAAGATACTCTGATGCTGCACTCCACATACCTCTCAGGGCTCTTCGAAGGTTTGGAGCCTTTAACGGAAGCAATTCGGTCTCATAATCCTCGGATTTTTCCCTAAAAAAGATCCTTTTGTTGATAAGCGCTATTACAATACCGGTCAGAATACCACCCAGATAAAGGAGCATCATCACCAGAGTACTATGTTTAGGGAAAAATATCCCCGAAAAAAGCAGAAATGTAGGAATGCGCGCACTACATGGGATGTAGGGAATCATCATCATAGTAAGGATGCGGTCTCCGCGCCTCTTGATACTTCTTGTCGCCATTATGGCCGGCACGTTGCAACCGAATCCCATCAGCAATGGAATAAAGGAACAACCGTGAAGACCGATTCCGTGCATATACTTATCCATCAGTTTGGCCGCTATAGGCAAATATCTTGTCTCCTCAAGCAGAAAAATAAAGAAAAAGAGTATGAGAATATTAGGCAGGAATGCCAATACCGCACCTATACCATTAATTATGCCGTTTTGAAGAAAATCCAGAAGCCATCCATCTTGCATCTTTTGCCCGAGAAAGAATGAAAATTTTCCCATCAGAGCCTCAATCCATTGTTGAGGGTAGGAACCGAGCTTAAAAGTAGAGAAGAACATCAGCCAGATGACAGCTAGAAAAATCAGAAGACCCCAAAATTTGTGAGTCAGCAATGGAAAATCGCCATCACTCTCGCCTCCCATGTTATGTATACCTCTGGTATGATCGTGTCTGCGTTTAGCCATCTATGAGTGCTTTTAATATTCCATCAACATCATATCCGCACTCCTTGTGAAGTTGCTCAGGTGTGCCCTGGCCAACAAATTTGTCCGGCATCCCAAGTCCTATAACCTTGCAGGGAAGGTTATGGAAAGCCACATACTCCGACACCGCACTATAAAGACCGCCGAGGAGTGCGCCATCTTCGAGTGTCACAATGCGGTTCACTTTGGAGCAGACCTCTTCAAGGAGATTTTCATCAATCGGCTTTAGGAACCTCATGTTGCAGTGAAACACGCTAACCCCCCTCCCTTGCGCTTTCTTTACAGCAAGGGAACCATTGTGACCTATGGCGCCTATACTCAGCAAAGCCACATCATTCCCTTCCTGAAGAACGACTCCACGTCCTGGCTCAATTCTCTCGAAAGGCTTATTCAGCCAGGCTGTTCCATTTCCGGTACCGCGTGGATACCTTATTATGATAGTGCCGTACTCCGGTAGTGTTGCGGAATACATCATATTGCGCAGTTCTAGCTCGTTGAGAGGAGCTGCTATCATCATATTGGGTATCGGTCTGAAGCATGAAAAGTCAAAAGCACCATGGTGAGTGGGTCCATCTTCTCCAACAATGCCTGCCCTATCAAGACAGAGAACGACCTTGAGCTCCTGCAGGGCAACGTCGTGAATTACATTGTCATATGCACGCTGGGCAAATGAAGAGTATATATTGCAGAAAGGTAGCATACCTGCAGCTGCCAGACCTGCAGAGAATGTAACTGCGTGCTGCTCGGCAATTCCCACGTCAAAAACACGGTCAGGCATCTCAGCCATCATTATAGTCATACTACATCCGGTGGCCATAGCAGGCGTTATGCCTATAATTTTCTCATTGCCCTTTGCAAGGTCAAGGAGCGTCTGTCCGAATACATCCTGGAATTTTGATGCACCCGCCTTGCTTGAGATTCTGGCACCTGTTGTCGGATCAAACTGGCCCGGCGCATGCCAAACCGTCTGATTGTCCTCGGCCGGTTTGTAGCCTTTGCCTTTTTTGGTTATAACATGGAGTAGTTTTGGTCCTTCAATCTCTTTCAAGCGACCCAATATATCAACCATTTGCTCTATGTCGTTGCCATCCACTGGACCGAAGTATCTGAACCCCAAAGAGTCAAAAAGATTGCTCGCACTAGTATTGCGCAATATGCCCTTTTTGATGTATTTGAGGAAATTTTGGACACGTGTGCGAATCTTTCTAGCACCGAGACGATCCCAGATCGTCTTCTTTATACGATTATATTTGCGGCTGGTAGTCACCTTCATAAGGTGATTGTGCAGCGCTCCTATGCTTTTATCAATTGAAATCTGGTTATCATTGAGGATCACCAGAAGATTGGTCTTGAGGGAACCTGCATTATTGAGTCCTTCGAAGGCCAATCCACCTGTCATGGAACCATCACCTATAACTGCTACAAAATGATCTTTGCTTCCCTGCATCTGCGCACCCACAGCCAATCCAAGCGCTGCTGAAATGGATGTGGAGGAGTGTCCTGTACCGAATACGTCATATTCGCTCTCCGAACGCTTGGGAAAGCCACTGATACCACCCGCCTTACGATTGGTCTTAAAAGCCTCACGCCTACCGGTAATAATCTTGTGTGCGTATGCCTGATGACCTACGTCCCAGACTATTTTATCGTTCGGGGTATTAAATACCTTGTGCAGTGCCACCGCAAGTTCCACTACTCCAAGACTGGCTCCAATATGACCAGGGTTTTCAGCACAGCAGCTGACAATATACTCCCTTAGCTCAGAACACAACTGCTCAAGCTCCTTGGGCGACAATTTTTTTATGTCTACTGGGGACTCTATTCTTTCAAGCAACGTCAACGGACACCTCCTACCTAATTATAGTTTGAGCCCTGTCGGGGCCAATAGAGATAATTTTTATGGAAACACCAGTCTCCTGTTCTATAAACTTAACATAACGTATGAACTTTTGAGGAAGTTCTTCCTCTGTGCGCGCTATGCTGAGATCTCTCTGCCAGCCTGAGAACTCACGATATACGGGAATAACTTCAGCAGAGATGTCATATGGTACCTGTGAGCACTCTTTCCCATCAACGATATATGATGTTGCCACCTTTATTATGTCGAATGTGTCAAGAACATCGGATTTCATCATTATCAGATCTGTAACACCATTGATCATAATAGCATATTTGAGGGCTACAAGATCAAGCCAACCGGTACGACGGGGACGACCGGTGGTGGCACCGAATTCAAATCCACGGCGACGGAGTTCTTCCCCTCTCTCATCAAAGATCTCCGTTGGAAATGGACCACTACCCACTCTGGTACAATAGGCCTTAAAGATGCCATATACACGGTCCACACATTTAGGAGATACTCCGAGCCCGATACAGGCACCCGCGCAAGCGGTAGATGATGAGGTCACAAAAGGGTATGAGCCGAAATCGATATCAAGCAGCAAGCCCTGTGCACCCTCAGCAAGTACTTTTTTGCCGGAACTTAGCAATTCGTTGATCATATATTCGCTATCAACAATATTAAAACTCCTGAGATACTCCACAGCTTCGAGCCATTGTTCCTCATTTTGCATAGGATCATATTCAAAGTCATACTGCTTGAGATATATGTTATGTTGCTCTTTGAGCGCGTTGTATTTGGAGATGAAGTCCGGTGCGAGGATATCACCTACCCTAAGTCCGTTACGACCGATCTTGTCCGTATATGTAGGGGTAATACCCTTGAGAGTAGATCCAATCTTTGATGCTCCTTTGGCAGTCTCCTGGGCAGCATCTATTGTGCGGTGTGTGGGTAAAATCAGATGGGCCTTTTTGGAAATGGCAAGACGTTCCCTGACAGGAACGCCCATTTTTATAATGGCTTCACACTCTCCCTTGAAAATAATGGGATCCAGCACGACGCCGTTACCTATAATATTTGTAGCATTAGCGCGAAAAACTCCTGAAGGAACAGTATGCAATACGATTTTATTGCCTTCAAAGTGAAGAGAATGTCCAGCATTGGGCCCTCCCTGGAAACGAGCTATGACAGGATATGTGTCTGCAAGCACATCAACGATTTTTCCTTTGCCTTCATCACCCCACTGGAGTCCCAGAACTACATCAAGTGTCATAATTTATAAATATATGGATTTTGAAATAACACGCTAAGGTACAACTTATATTCCAAATGCAGAAATAAAACTGAGAGGCTCCAATTATATTTTGCCGTTTCGTTGAAATGCACTATTTTTAGCACTTCTTTGAAAATTTTTAAAAAAGATAATTATGGCAGAAAAATTGGCTAAATTCCTTAACGACTCGCCTGCAGCAAGGTGGACTGCGCTGATACTCATCTCTCTGATGATGTTTTTCACATACATGTTCGTTGACGTAATGTCACCGCTCAAATCCCTTGTTGAAAGTTCCCTCGGATGGGATAGCGGCGTGTTCGGCACCTATGCAGCATCCGAATACATTCTCAACGTATGTGGATTCCTTATCATTGCAGGAATTATCCTTGATAAGATGGGTGTTCGTTTTACCGGAACACTCTCCGCTTCATTGATGGTAATCGGAGCGGCCATCAAGTTTGTAGGTATCACTGACTGGTTTCAGACTACTGCATTCAGCGGGTGGCTCGACAGCTGGTGGACAACTCTTCCTAGCAGCGCCAAGATGGCATCTCTAGGTTTCATGATTTTTGGATGTGGCGCAGAAATGGCCGGTACTACGGTTTCAAAAATTATTGCAAAATGGTTTAAAGGCAAGGAAATGGCCCTCGCAATGGGTCTTGAAATGGCTATCGCCCGTCTGGGTGTATTCGCCGTAATGTGGCTTGCCCCTATCATTGCCACTCGTTACAACGCTTCGGTACTTGCTCCCGTAGCATTTTGCTCCGCACTCTTGTTCGTAGGCCTGATCTTCTTCCTGGTCTTCACAGTAATGGATCGCAAGCTTGACAATCAGCTTGTTGAAGCCGGCATTAAAGAGGACAAAAGTTCTGAGGACGAATTCCGAGTTAGGGATTTGGGCAAAATTTTCTCAAGCAAGATGTTCTGGATTGTGGCTCTACTATGCGTACTCTACTATAGCGCTATTTTTCCCTTCCAGAGATATGCCCCCAACTTCCTCGAAGTGACTCTAAATATTGATGCCGGTACGGCTTCACGACTATTCAGCTTTTTCCCTATCCTGGCAATGATCCTAACTCCTGTCCTTGGAATTTTCCTTGACCTTAAGGGAAAGGGAGCATCCATGCTGATGCTCGGATCCATCATAATGATAGTATGCCACCTGAGTTTCGCATTCATACTGCCACTATACCCTCATAAATGGTTTGCCTTTATGCTGATAGTAGTACTGGGAGTCTCTTTCTCTCTTGTGCCTGCAGCCCTCTGGCCTTCCGTTCCCAAGATTATTGACGAAAAGATCCTCGGATCGGCCTACTGTCTTATATTCTGGGTGCAGAACATAGGTTTGAGCTTCGTACCCCTTCTCATAGGAAAGGTACTCCTGTATACCGGTGGATATTTTGCTCCAATGCTCATCTTCTCCAGCTTCGGCGTGCTTGCATTCATCTTCAGTTTCCTACTCAAAGCTGAAGACCGTCGCAAAGGCTACGGCCTCGAATTACCTAATATAAGGAAATAAGAAAGAATCAAAACTATTAACTTTATAATAACTATCTATGACTGAACAACAAATCCAAGCCAAGAAAAAGAACATACATAGATGGGCCTGGATTGCCCTCGCGTGCCTAGTGGTGCCGATGTTTGCATCCTACTTCTTCGATGATATGTTCTCAACTCTCTCCCACATCTTCAAGCATCCCGAAATGCTGGAGCTTGGTTGGGACTCCGCCAACTATGGATTCTACGCGGGTGGTTACTCCTTCCTCTGTGTCTGGGGCGGCTTGATCGTCTGCGGTATGCTTCTCGACAAATGGGGTGTACGCATAACAGGATCCATCTTCGTAGGTTTGATGATTGCAGGTGCGGCCCTGGTCTATGTGGCCATCTCCACGCCTTCCATCGTGGCTGCCGGTCACTCGCTCACCGTAGCCTATATCGGCTGTATGCTCTTCGGACTCGGAAGTGAAATTGCCGGAGTAGGCGTCACCCGTTCTATTGCCAAATGGTTTAAAGGCAGCTATACTGCTCTGGCTATGGGGCTCCAACTTGCCATCGCCCGACTCGGTACAGCAACCGCATTTATTCTATCACCCAGACTTGTTTCAGCTGCTGCAAATGGCATGTATCCCCTCAGCGAGACCAGCAAACCAGCTTTGTTTGGACTTGGACTCCTCCTAATTGGTGGTATTCTTTGGGGTATATTTGTTGCGATGGACGCAAGATTTGACAAGCTTGTAGGCACTACAGACAAGGTTGTAACTTCTAACGAAGACAAGTTCAAATTCTCCGATATATTCAAGGTTCTCAGCAACAAACATTTTATTCTGATTTCGCTTCTCTGCGTATTCTTTTATGTTTGTATTATCTCATTCAAGAAGTTTGCAACATCTATCCTCATCCCCCGTTTTGGCATCGAACTTGACGCCGCTACATGGATGATATCGATGATACCTTTCTTTACTGTTGTAGGCACCCCACTCTTTGGCGTTCTTGTTGACAAGTTTGGAAAAGCGACAATTTGGATGATTACCGGCTCCGTGATGGTATTTGTAGCTCACCTTATAGTTGGATTTGCCCCCGCTGGCGTTCCCTTCTACGGTTATCTCGGTATTGCAATTCTTGGCGTTGGTTTTTCTCTAGTTCCTGCAGCAATGTGGCCTTCGGTACCCAAGATTGTACCTGATAAGAATCTAGGAACAGCATATTCCCTCATATTCTGGATTCAAAATATGGGTATGCTCCTTGTTCCCCTATTTGTCGGCAGAATCTTCAGAAATACTATTACCGCAGAAGCAGGTACAGAACTCTTTGCTAAGCAAGAAGTGACTGCAGCAATAAATGCAGAATGGATTTTCATTTGCCTCGGCCTCATTGCCATTACGGTTTCCATTCTCTTCGCATATTCTGCCAGAAAGAACCCTCATCTGGAACTGGACGAACCTAATAAAAAATAATCCCTAGCATATAAACTACAATGAAAATCCCCGGAAGCATTTTAGCCCCGGGGATTTTTGTAATTCATAATTTATATTATTTACAATATCGTAAAGGCTACTGTCAAGCCGGCCATCACAATAGAAACCATGGACATCAACTTGATGAGAATATTGAGGGAAGGTCCGGAAGTATCCTTAAAAGGGTCACCTACAGTATCACCAACAACCGTTGCCTTATGTGCAATGGATCCCCTACCACCATAATTACCCTCCTCTACATATTTTTTCGCATTATCCCATGTCCCACCGGCATTTGCCATAAAGATGGCAAGAACAAATCCGGAACTCAAACCTCCAAGTAACAATCCAACCACACCCGCTACATCGAAAAGAATTCCCACCAGAATAGGAACCACTATGGCAAGAAGCGAAGGTAGGAGCATCTCCCTCTGTGCCCCACGCGTAGAAATTTCTACGCATCTCGCATAATCAGGAACTGCCTCACCTGTAAGTATTCCCTTAATATCACGGAATTGTCTGCGCACCTCATTCACCATACTCTCTGCAGCACGGCCAACTGCATTCATGGTCAAACCACAGAACAGGAATGACATCATAGCACCGATGAAGAGTCCAGTCAGTAGCTTAGGATTCATAACGTTGATAGAATAATACTCCAATAAATCCGGGATGGTAGCGTGAGCCACATCCACTTGACGACCGGCAATATCTACCACCGTTTGCCCAATATTTATCAAAGCGATTTTTATCTCCTCGAGGTAAGATGCAAGCAATGCCAGAGCTGTCAGGGCTGCTGAACCTATGGCAAATCCCTTGCCGGTAGCGGCTGTGGTGTTGCCAAGCGCATCCAGCACATCAGTCCTCTTCCGCACTTCCGGATCAAGATTACTCATCTGCGCATTTCCTCCGGCATTGTCCGCTATGGGACCGTATGCATCGGTAGCAAGGGTAATGCCCAGAGTCGAAAGCATACCCACAGCAGAAATGCTGATACCGTAAAGTCCGATACTTAGGTTCTTCGCTGAGAGCATTGCAGATATCTCAAATTTAATAGCAAAGAGATATGCTAGAATGATAGCCACAGCAACGGTGATGACCGGTATCGCGGTTGATATCATACCAACTCCAAAGCCCGAGATAATCACAGTAGCAGGACCTGTCTTTCCGCTTTCTGCAACCTTACGGGTGGGCTTGTATGAGTGTGAAGTGAAGTATTCTGCCGAACGTCCTATTATGATACCCGCCAGCAATCCTATAATTACCGAACAAGAGATCCAAATCCAGTTTTCCAATTTAAGGAGCCACAATATGACGAAAGTGAAGACCGCTATAAAAACCGCACTAAGATTAACTCCAAGACTGAGCGACTTGAGCAGCTTGTCCATTCCTGCATCTTCTTTGGTCCGTACTGTAAAGATCCCTAGTATTGATAGTACGATTCCCACAGCTGCAATTAACATCGGTGCAAAAACAGCGCTAACCTGAGCTACGTACCCCTTCGAGAAGAAAGCGGAAGCACCAAGGGCCATCGTTGCGAGAATTGCTCCACAATAAGACTCATAAAGATCTGCACCCATACCAGCAACATCTCCCACGTTGTCACCCACATTGTCTGCGATAGTTGCAGGGTTTCGAGGATCATCCTCAGGAATATCTTCCTCCAATTTGCCTACCAGATCAGCTCCAACATCAGCAGCTTTGGTATATATACCCCCGCCTACTCTCGCAAAAAGCGCCTGTGTAGAGGCTCCCATACCAAAGGTGAGCATAGTAGTAGTAATTACCACCATTTTCTGTTCTGGAGTACTCTCCTTGATAAAAGCCTCTAGGATAAGATACCAGAGGGAGATATCCAACAGGCCTAGACCCACTACGGTCAAACCCATCACCGCTCCCGAACGAAATGCCACCTTTAGTCCGGAATTAAGCGAAGTTCTGCAGGCATTAGCAGTACGTGAAGAAGCAAAAGTTGCAGTTTTCATACCGATAAATCCGGCAAGTCCGGAGAAAAAACCTCCTGTCAAAAATGCAAACGGCACCCAAGGGTTTTGTACTCCGAAACCGTAAGCAAGAATAGCAAAAAATAGAGCGAGAATTAAAAATACAATGATAACTACCTTGTACTGTTGCTTTATATAGGCCATAGCCCCCTTCCTGACATGAGAAGCTATCTCCCTCATAGTCGGAGTCCCTTCATTCGTCCGCTTCATTCGGCGATAAAAGATATAAGCAAATACCAGTGCCAAAATCGAGCATGCCGGAACTAGAAAAAAGATTGGAGTCATAATGGTGTAGTTTTGAGTTTTGAGTTCTGAGTATGTAGTTATTTTAGAGTTATAAGTGGGTAGTTCTTAGTATGTAGTTATGAATTAGTGGTTGGTTTGGAGTTATAAGTTGTGAGTATCGGGTCTTAAGTTGCGGGGTACGGAGTATGTTTTGAGTTATAAGTGAGTAGTGGGTAATTTGTAGTATGGAGTATGGAGTGTGTAGTGTAGCTTGGTTAGGTTAGTGTGAATTCGTGCAGCGTACTGTAATGTAGTGTACAATGTAATGTATAGTACAATTTTATAAAGTGTTGTGTTGTATAGCGTAGTATAGTGTAGTGTAGTATTGGAGTAATTTTATATATTTAAATCAAAATTTCAGCAAAATGAGAATCAGGCAAATCGGGTATTTCGCGACGTACCAGCATCTTGAGTACAGCCATATCTCCAGTCGAACAAAAAACCGATTCTCCGATCCCACAAGATATCTTTCTCCTCTGAGAGAGCACTCTCATAGTCTGTGCTGCCACTGCCGGTGCGGGATTGACAATCACAACATCCGGGCCTGCAATTCTGCGTATTGCCTCCTCCAAAAAAGGATAATGGGTGCAGCCCAAAACTATATGATCCGCTCCCGCAGCCACCATACCATCTATATGGTGGTGCAGCAAATCATCAATTTCCGATGAATCAAAAACACCTCTCTCAATCATCTCCACGAGCCCTTCTCCCACCTGCTCGACTACCCTTACATCTCCTGCAAAACGTGCCAGAGTATCAAGATAAAGAGGACCTCTAAATGTTCCGGCTGTGGCAAGAACTCCTACTACACCACTTTTAGAGTGCAGTGCAGCAGGCTTTATGGCCGGTTCCATCCCCACAAAAGGTACCTCAAACTTTTCCCTGAGTGAACTTATGGCAGCAGCAGTAGCTGTATTGCAGGCTACCACAACAATCTCTGCTCCCCTGTCGATGAGATAAGCAGATATCTTAGCCGATCTCTCCTTGATAAATGCCGGATCTTTCGATCCGTAAGGGCAAAAAGCTCCATCAGCAAAATAGAGACAGGACTCACCCGGCATCAGGCGATATATCTCACGCCAGACGGACAAGCCGCCTACTCCGGAATCGAAAATGCCAATCATCGGTCAAAGTTAAGAAAAAAATCGCCTAATTGTATAACAAAAGCCCCGAAAATTGCATTTTCGGGGCCTATTGTATCGGACAGAACCGTCCCAAGTATCAAAGATTAGTCGTTGATATTTTTAGGAATCAGATCGTTGGAGTCAATCTCCTCCTGAGGGATCGCAAATCTCCAGCGGATATCACTAGGCTCAACATACATAGCGTATGAAACTGCCGGATCGTGATTGGAGTTGCGTCGGTCGAGAGCCAGACCGAGACGTTTCAGGTCAAGGAAACGATGTCCCTCACCCCAAAGCTCGATTCTTCTGTAGAAGTAAATTTCATCGAGAAGCTCTTTACCTGTCTTGCTGCTCTTTTCATAAGAGTCATCACGTGTCTTGTTAAGGTTGTAGAGATAAGTCTGGGCTGCACCATTATCATTGAGTTTTGCACAGGCCTCAGCTGCTATCAGATACATCTCACCAAGCCTCATGAAGTTGGCATCGGCAACCGAACTGGCAGCATCAACAACTTGAAACTTCCTATTCATGTAAGGGATTTTAACATATCTTGAGCTTGGCATAGTAAAAGCCTTGCCGGTAGGATCCCAAAGAGTCTTACGAATATCCGTATCGGGGATTGCATCGTAAAGAATGTTGTTGATACACTTTGGACAGCTCCTAACATTGGTAGAGTTGAAGTTATAAGACATGTAAGCCATAAATCCATAGAAATAGAGAGTCTGATCGGGAATCATATGGAATGCCCACATCCACTCTACATTGGAAGCATCATTGAAGCCCTTTGTATAATCACTCTTACTCATCAGTTTTGCAGAACTGTTTTTTATAGCCATCTCTGCATACTTCTTGGCATTGGCCCAGTCGTGCATTGCCAAAGCAACACGAGCCCTAAGACCCATAACCGTAGTTGCCACGATGTGTGATTTTGATGTAAAAGAACTTGTGCCGAGCAGTGTAATAGACTGCTCAAGGTCGGCAACAATCTGGTTATATATCTCCTCAACTGTCGCAAGGGGCTTTTTAACCTCCTGAGTGTTTACAACGAGGGGTGTAGCAAGCTGATTGTTCTGCTTGCCCGGTTCATATCTGTCACCATAAAGCTGAACCAGCCAGAAATAAGCCATGCCTCTATATGCAAGGGCCTGACCTTTAATCATCTGTTTATCAGCATCTGGACCCACAGCGTTATCTACATTATCGATAATCTGGTTAGCATTGGAAATCCACTTATAAGAGATCCTGAAGGGGAAAACACTGGTCCAGCTTTTTGGATTCCTCGGACCATCCCAGGTCACTTCACCTGTTCTGGTCCACCATCCGTTACCACCGGTCGGGAATACAAGATCCTCTCCCAATGCATCCATCGCTATCTGAAATGCAGGGTAGCCGCTGATGTTCTGTCTAGAATAGTACTGGCTCACCATTGATTTGTGAAGACCGTTCACTGCACCAAAAGCATTTTCCGTAGTAGTGAAGATAAAACTTGCATCATAAGATGATGTAGGGGTAGTTTCAAGAAAATCAGGACTACAGGAAGCCATACCTGCGAAAATCGCAAGAGAGGCCAATATTTTGAATATATTTTTCATACTGTATTATTCTTGTTTGTTAATGTTTGATTTTTACTATTTAAAACTGAACATTCAAACCGAACGTGATATGACGTGCGGGGGAATAAACGTTGGACTGTGTACCCGCAAACGAATATTGAGGGTCCATACCCTTACGAGCAGTGAATGCATAAACGTTCTCACCACTGGCGTAAATTCTGATACCTGAAAGATCAAGCTTTTCAGCCCACTTCCTGGGGAATGAGTATGAGAGAGTTACGTTTTTAAACGAGAAGTATGAAGCACTTGTAAGCCATCTGCTGGAGCCCGCATTCTGATTGGAGTTTTCACCATTGTCAACTCTGGGGACATTAGTTATGTCACCTGACTTCTGCCATCTGTTGAGGATGTCAACGTGAAGAGCCGATCCATATCTGGAGTAAGACATCAATGAGCCGTAAACACTGTCATATACCTGACCACCTATCTGATAGGTCATCAGTATGGAGAGTTCGAAACCTTTCCAAGTGAGTGAGTTCTGGATTGAACCGTAAAGATCGGGAATTGAAGTGCCCACATAGTAATAATCTGCTTTTGTGTAGTCATTGACGATCTCGCTACCGGTAACGTTACCTTCCTCATCCTTAATATCCTTACTATAGAGTGCATCACCTGTCTGGGGATCCACACCTTCCCATTTTCTAAGCCAGAAGTCATACATAGAGCGACCTACCATATATTTCTTGGTGCCGCTAATGATCTCTTCTTGGGGAAGCTTTGTGATCTCATTCTTGACATGGGATGCATTGATCATCATATTCCAGGTAAAATCCTTTGTACGTACAACATCACCCGCAAGCTGTATCTCAATACCCTGATTGTACATTGCACCAATGTTCTGCCACTGTGAAAGTACACCTGAAGAGGTAGGGAGCGGAACCTCGAAAAGGAGGTTATCGGAGATCCTGTGGAAAAACTCTATCTGTCCGTGGAGACGGTTGTCAAAGAAACCGAACTCCAAAGCAACGTCAAAGCTGCGGTTTTTCTCCCACTGAAGTTCCTTGTTACCAGCCTGAGTTGACTGAATGAAACCGGATTCGTTTGCATTATTAAGGATACCGTAGAGTGACTGCCATTGGTACCAGGAATCTGTACCGTCATTACCTACGGAACCATAAGATGCTCTGAGTTTCAGAGCAGAGATCCATGGCTGACTTGCTATGAAGGATTCTTGATCAAGTCTCCACGATCCACCTACCGACCAGAAGTTACCCCAGCGTGCATCTTTGTAGAAACGTGAGGTTGCGTCCCTTCTGAAGGATGCGGAAACATAGTACTTATGGTTGTAGTTGTAGTTGGCACGCGCCATATAACCCTCGGTCCTATATGCCTGAGAGTAAGTGTAGAGAGAGTTGATTGTGGTGAAGTTGATCAACTCAGGGTTACCCTCTGCAATAAGACCCTGTTTCATACCGTAGGTGTACTTGTAATCATTTTTATAGCTCTCGTGTCCAAGAAGCAAATCAATGTTGTGATTGTTGAATGATTTTATGTAAGTCAGCAACTGGTTGAAGTTGTAGGTGTCATAACGGTAGTTTGTGATCCGGGAGCGACCTGCAGGAGCACCGTCACCTACATGGGGATTCTCATAATTGGAATTGAGGTAGTTTCTAAAGTCATAACCTCCGTTAATGGATAATTTTAGTCCCTCAAAGAAAATTATGTCAATATAGGCTCTCGCGTTTACAAGATTTCTCTTGTAGAGGTTGTCATTCCAGAGAGTCTCTGCAATTACGTGACGACCGGGACTTGCACCGGCACCACGGTTAGTGTATTCATAAAGCTTCTCGCCTTTTTCATCAAGCTTGATAGCACCGGAAGCATCATGCTCATAGATAGGGTATATAGGACCCATGAACCTTGAGAAAAAGAAGGGGTTGACATAACCGGTACTACTACCATCCTGAGTTACGTTTGAGTTAGCCATAGTCGCAGCGAGGTTTATACCTGCCTTGATCCACTTGCGTGGTTTCACATTCATATTAAGACGCGCATTAGCCCTCTCCATGTAAGATTTGATAGAGAAACCCTCCTCATCCATATAACCGATCGACATATAATAGTCGGTTTTAGCAGTTGCACCGCCTGCAGAGAGTGAGTACTCCTGCTTATGACCGATACGTGCGATACCATCAGCCCAGTCGAGGTCCTCAGTATAGAGAAGTTTGGCTGCTGGGTTAATTTTACCGTCAACACCTACAATTGCGTCATTGGCCACGTTGAAGGGGTTGTTCATCAACTGTGAGAAAAGCTTCTTGGAAGCTTCGATGGATGCACTTTCCAGTGTGTGAGTAGAGCCTGAGGCCGAAAGGTAAGCATTACGCAATGCCTCCCATTGCATAGGACAGTACTGGTATGCATCGAGTCTATCATATTCCGGGATAGCCCTCATACTGATACCCTGGTTGACTCTCACATTGAACTGCACCTTCTCACTACGTCCCTTCTTAGTAGTAACAAGTACCACACCATTGGCGGCACGGCTACCGTAAAGAGCTGAAGAAGCGGCATCCTTGAGGATAGTGATGTTCTCAATATCATCGGCATTCAGGTTAGAGATAGCATCAAAAGGCACACCGTCCACAACATAGAGGGGAGATGAGCTGGCATTGATAGATCCGAATCCACGAATACGAATTCCTCCTGAAGAACCGGGCTGTCCGCCTGCTGAGGTAAACTGCACACCGGCAGCAATACCTTCCAATGCATTCGCAACGTTAGTAAGAGGACGACTTTCAAGCTTTTTGCTCTCAAGTGCTACTGCCGATCCCGTGAAGTCTTTTTTGGATACTGTACCGAAGGCCACGAAAACCACTTCTTCGAGTGTTTCCGTATCAACCTCCAGATCTACGTGAATAGTGCTTCTGCCTGATACCGGCACTTCGATGGTCTTGTAGCCTACGAAGCTGAAGATAAGAGTGGCATTTGAGGGAACAGTCAGAGTGAAACGACCGTCAATGTCAGCCGAAGCACCTGTGGTAGTACCCTTTACCTGAATAGAGGTAAAAGGGATGGGTTCACCTGTCTCTCTATCTGCCACTGTACCTTTAACAGTGATATTCTGAGCAGAAACGACTCCTGCCAGCAATATTGCTGCAAGAGTGAACAGAAACTTAATTCTCTTCATAGAATATATAGGTATTTGGTTAATAAAGTTTTTCTTATGTTGAGTAAAATGCAAATATAATCAAATCCTTTATATTTCCAAATGTGCGGAAGAAAAAATGAGCCTGATACCATCCCTATGTATAAGTAATAATTAGTTTAGCAGCAAGAAATTGGTTTTGGTAGCCCTATAGCAACCTACTTTGCCTTTAAAGATATCCAGAATCTTCCCCTGTGGAGATGTTGATTTCACATCGGATTTGGTATTGAGTCAATAGTCGACATGTAATTTTTAATTATTTATTTTGACTTAATTAATTATTTTTTTCTATATTTGTAATTAATATACCAGTTTGATATTTTTAAACACTATTAATAACAGTTTGAGATACTTTTGAACACTATTAATAACGGTTTGATACTTTTGAACACAATTAACCATTATTTTTTAACTTATTAACTTAATAACAGAACTCCAATGAAAAAAGTCAGTTTAGTTTTGACAACCCTCCTGATGGCTTTCACGCTTTTTGCGCAAGATATCTCCATCAGAGGTACTGTGACTGATCAAAGCACAGGAGAACCGGTACCTTTCGCATCAATTGCGATAAAGGGCACGACTAGGGGCACCTCAACGGGCATGGATGGCAATTATATACTGAACGTCCCGTCCGACGCTGTCCTAGTCGTGAGTTTCGTGGGTTACAAGACCCAGGAGATCGCCGTAAACGGCCGCACCGTAATCGACATTGTACTTGTTGAAGATGTCGAATACCTTGAGGACGTGATCGTCATCGGTTACGGTACGACGCGTCGCGAGGCCAAAACCGGTGCCGTCTCTATGGTGAAAGCCGATGAAATCGACGCTCTCCCTACTTCTTCAGTCGACAAGATGCTAGCCGGTAAGATGGCAGGTGTGACAATCTCCTCCTCATCCGGTCAGCCAGGTTCTCACTCTCAGATCCGTATCCGCGGTACATCATCCATCAACGCCGGCAACGAGCCGTTGTGGGTAGTTGACGGTATTCCCGTGATGTCAGGTGACCAGAGTTATTTCACCAACACGAGCAACGCCATTGCAGCGATCAACCCTAACGATATTGAGAGCTTGACCGTCCTAAAGGATGCTGCAGCTGCCTCCATCTACGGTTCCCGTGCTGCGAACGGCGTTATCATCGTTACAACCAAATCCGGTAAAGCCGGCAAGGCCTCTTTTAGCGTACGCGCTAAATATGGTGTCAATAAATTGGCAAACGACAACAATTTCCGTGTGATGACCGGACCTGAGTTGTATGAATACCTTAAGGTGGCTTACGCTAACTCCGGAAGGAACATTGACGACTATTATGCTCCTAACACGCCCAACTTGCCTATGACCGATTGGATTGATGAAGTGACTCGGTTGGGTAATTTGCAGGAATACGAAATCAATGCCCAGGCCGGTACGGACCGGGGCCGCTTCTATTCCTCGCTTTCCTATCAGGACAACCAAGGTATCGTTTATTCCAATAGCTACAAGCGACTCACCGGCCGTGTAAACTCTGACTACAGGCTAACTCGCACTTTGGAAATCGGCACCCGCGTGAACATCGTTTTCGCTGAAAACCGTGACACTCCGATGCAGAGTCTCTACTACGCCAACCCCTTATTCGGAGGTCTGATCATCAGACCTTGGACTCCGGTTAAAGATGAGAACGGAGAGTACAACCTGGGTATTAGGGAAAACGCCAATACCAACCCGCTCTGGGAAGCCTTTTATGGTCAAGACCAGTGGGAGAAACAGTTCCGCACCCAGGCATCTATGTACTTACAATGGGAACCTATTGAAGGCCTCGTATTCAAGACCAACAACATGTTTGAAGGCACATTCGGCCGAGGTCGTCGCTACTGGGCTCCCTACCCTGGCGATACTGAAGGCACCCTGCAGGGTTCTTTCACCCAGTTTGTTCAACTCACCACCTCGAACACCGCCACTTATAGTAAGATGTTCGGCGACCACTCGCTCCGCGTATTGGTTGGACAGGAGGCCATGAAACGGACCTATTGGTCTATGTACGGTTACGCCCCCGGCGTGGATCACAACATCCCTTATTTCTCTACCTCCGTTACGTCATCCAGCAGTATTTCGGATTCTTACAACGCCCGCACGCTGCTTTCGTTCTTTGGTAACGTGGACTACAGCTACGCCAATAGGTATTTCGTAGCGGCTTCGATCCGTGAGGATGGTTCGTCACTCTTCGGTGCAAATAACAAATGGGGAACTTTCTGGTCCGCTTCCGCATCATGGAATATTACTAACGAAGAGTTTATGAAGAACACTTCAGACTGGCTTTCCCTTCTGAAAATCCGTCTCAGCTACGGTGTGAACGGTAACAACAATATTAGCCCATACCGTGCTTACGGCGTGTATGCATCAACTTCCTACAACGGCGGCACCGGTATGCTTCCTTCCAGTCCGGCCAACGATGTCCTTTCCTGGGAGCTTAACAAGACCTGGAACGTGGGTTTGGACTTTGCCTTCTTCAACAACAGGCTGAACGGTCAGCTCGATCTCTATAGCCGTAATACGTCAGACATGCTGCTAAACAAACAAGTTCCGCAGACTTCAGGTTTCAGCAGCAACTTTATGAACATCGGTTCGATGAACAACAAGGGAATCGAATTCCAGCTCGAAGGCGATATTATCCGCAATACCGACTTTTCGTGGACTGCCGGCTTCAATTTTGCTTACAACAAATCTGAGATCCTGGATCTCGGTGACGACGAGTGGATGAATTCTGCCTTTGACGGTCGTCTCCGTCACTATGTTGGCAGTTCTTTCTATGTGTTCTACCTGAAAGATTATCACGGTGTGGACCCGGAGACCGGTAAGGCTATGTTCCGTGCTACCGACCCCAATCATCCGGATGATGAATCTTATTATGTGCTGACCGACAAATATGCAGATGCCCGTTATGTCAAAGCGGGAACCCCCGAACCGAAATTCACGGGTGGTTTCAACACGAGCCTCAATTGGAAGGGCCTCGAACTGAGCATCTTCTGCGAATTCAAGACCGGCAACCAAATCTATATATATGAGTGGCGTTATCTGAATGCTGACGGTAACATGATGACATGGAACCAGACGGCCAGTGCACTCAACTACTGGAAAAAGCCGGGTGACACGAACTGCAACCCGAAACCGTTTGCTGGTAACTCCACCAGTTCCTACGCGAACTCGACCCGTTGGATGGTTCCCGGTGACTATCTACGCATCAAAGATGTCACTCTCTCTTACAACCTTCCTCAGAACTTCCTCAAGAAGATTCGCATGAAGGGTGCTAGAATTTATCTAAGTGCACTTAACCTGTACACCTTCCACAATGTGGACTGGTGGGATCCCGAACGTGGCATGGAAGGAATGGGTTGGGGTATCTACCCGCAGACCAAGACTTTTGCCGGCGGTATTGAACTCACTTTCTAAATTATAAGGAGGAAAGAATATGAAAAAGTATATAATCGCACTATTCGCAATTTTAGCTATAGCTGTTTCCTGCCAGGACTTCCTGACCGAGGATCCCCTTATGTCACAAAGTACCGAACTTACACTCGCCGACTACAACGGCCTAAACAAAGCTATCGCAGGTGCATATAGCCCGCTTGTGGGCGGCAACTGGTACGGTGCATTCTTTGTGCTGGACGCTGATATGCGTGCCGGAAACGCAATGATTCCTACCCATACAAGCTTCCAGTCCGGTCGTATGATGACTCCGTACTACATGACCTACGAGCCTAATGCGACCTCCAGTCTCTGGGGAACTGCTTACTATCTGATATCGGCTTGCAATAATGTTATCAACGCTATTGATACCAAGGGTGATGAACTTGTATCGAGTTTGGCAACCAAGCAAGACCTGAACAACCTCAAGGCCGAGGCCCTCGCTCTTCGTGCCTTTGCCCATTTCGACTTGCTCCGCCTTTACGGCTCTAATGATGGCGAGTACGGTGTCTGCGTTATTACAGAACCGCAACTCCCTACCGATATGCCCGCCCGTGCAACTGTTGAAGATACCTATAAACAAATCATCTCTGACCTGACGACAGCTGAAGGACTAATGTCCGACAGTTATCAGCGTGCCGGAGTTTCCGACCCCAAAGCCACAATTGACAAGATGGTTATCAAAGCGCTCCTTGCCCGCGTGTACCTCTATCATAAAGAGTGGGGGAAAGCGGCAGACTATGCCACACAGATCATCAACAGCGGAAAATACAAACTGTGGACGGCTGCTGAATACACCTCTGTATGGAGCAAGGACATAGCAGGTGCAGGAGGAGAGGTGATCTTTGAAGTCTATGGCAAACAGGCCAATAGCTATGATCAATATTGGGAAGGCCCTTCCCACATGACCAACCCTGTAGGCTATGCTGACTGTGCAGCCACGAAACAGCTCGTTGACCTCTTCGAGGATGGTGACGTTCGCGGTACCACCGGCATCCGTCCTACCGACGACGGCAAGGTGATGTTTTGCACTGACCCTGATAGAGCTTCCGGCGGCCAACTCTGGACCATGAAGTATTATGGCAAAGGCGAAGGCAATGCCGTTACCTCACCGGACGTGAACAACACTATCGTAATTCGCCTTTCCGAAATGTACCTTATCCGTGCTGAAGCATTGCTAAATGGTGCCAGCATTTCCGGAGCGACTGCTTTGAAAGATTTGAATACCATCCGTGAAAAGCGCGGTGCCTCTACACTAACCAACGTAGGCAAGACTGAGGTTGCTTTGGAGCGTCGCCTCGAACTCAACTTCGAAGGACATTATTGGTTCGACGTGAAACGTACCGGCGGTACGATTTCATACACCGACCCTAATGTGTCACGTAAGATCGCGCCCGGAGACAAGTTTTGGTCCCTCCCTATTCCGAAGAGAGAGATCGACATTAACGAAAATCTGGTACAGAACCCGGGATACGGTGTATAATGATGTTACCCCATAATTTGGACGGTTTAACATTAAATAGTCTAGTAAAAAAGAGTTCGGTAAAATACCGAACTCTTTTTTTATCCTCAACTAAATATGATACTTCTTATTTAATCAAGGCTCTTTTCTTCCAATGGACTCTGTTGATCTTCCTCGAGGCTTATTTAACGATAGTGCATCAGGGAGAAAATTTGTTATTTTCTCTTTTTTTCTCTACTTTCGTATGATCTATCATTCAAAAGGAGACAATGAAACGTATTACCCTACTTATAGCCTGTTGGGTGCTAGCACTCACAGTCCATGCACAGATTGAGGCCTACACGACATGGCCCTACTACTATCCTGACTTCCAACATGGAACTCTGATTCTCTCCAACGGACAGCAGCGGATTATGCCCATCAATATACATCTGCTCAAAGGCGATCTTCACTATATAGATGACAAAGGACTAATTCAAATGATTCCAGCGATGCAGTTTTCTGCCGTAATCGTCGGCGAAGAGACATTCCGTCACGTAGGAGACTATCTGATGAAAGTCACCCCTGGACCGGATGAAAATCATTTCGTTGCAGTGCGCACTCTTGCCGACTTGACAGTACTCAACGAAACGGGTGGTGCTTACGGGACACCTGCAACAACAGCTTCCACGCAAAAACTTACTTCCGTTGACTTACCGGGGTTACTCAAAACCAGCCACATGGAACAGATGCAGAAGCGTGAGTATGGCAAGAAGCTGAAAATTAAAAAGGAATATTATGTCGTAATAGACAACAATCCTATCCGAGCTACTAAAAAAGAGTTCACCAAGGCAGTGGGACAGGAAAGATCAGCGGCGCTAAAAACATTTTTCAAAAAGCATAAGATCAACTGGAAGGAGGAGCAGAGTCTGCTACAGCTCTTCGACTTCCTGGCTAACTAGATCCCATTCGCGCCAGTGTAATTAAAGAGAGGAACGATTGAAATCCTAATCACAACATCCCGGGGATCCTGGAACTGATATATAGAAAACAAAAGGGTTGTCATTGAGACAACCCTTTTAGTTTTGCTCCTTCGCTTAGCTCAGGAATGACCACGAGAGGAATTATATTACTCCCTGCTCAAGCATGGCCTGTGCAACTTTCATGAAGCCGGCGATGTTTGCGCCCTTCACATAGTCAACAGTACCATCTTTTCTCTGACCGAACTTAACACACTGAGCATGGATGCTCTCCATGATGAAGTGAAGTTTCTCATCAACTTCTTTACCTGACCAGCTGATGTGTGAAGCATTCTGGGTCATCTCAAGACCTGAAGTTGCCACACCGCCTGCATTGACAGCCTTGCCGGGGGCGAATAGGAAGCCTTTTGTTGACTGGAATGCAGCAATAGCTTCGGGAGTACAACCCATGTTGGAAACCTCGCAGCAGCACCATGTACCATTAGCGATTAGTTCTTTTGCATCATCACCGTTAAGCTCATTCTGGAATGCACAAGGAAGAGCGATGTCGCACTTCACACTCCAAGCTTTCTTGCCTGAGGTAAAAATAGCATCCTTGGGAAACTTGTCAGCCATGTCCTGAACTTTATTGCGGTTGGAAGCACGCATAACGAGCATATAGTCGATCATCTCCTTGTTGATACCATTAGGAAGAGTGCAGACACCGTCAGGACCGGAGATTGCTACAACTTTTGCACCGAGTTCGGTGGCTTTAGTCGCAGCACCCCATGCTACGTTGCCGAATCCGGAGATGGCAACTGTTTTGCCCTTGATATTCTTGCCGGCTTTTGCAAGTACGTGCTCTGTAAAGTAAAGAGCACCAAAACCGGTAGCTTCAGGACGAAGGATAGAGCCACCCCAGGTTAGACCCTTGCCGGTAAGAACGCCTGTATTGTACTGGCGTGCGAGTTTGGAGTACATGCCGACAAAGTAACCGATCTCACGGGCGCCAACACCAACGTCACCTGCGGGAACGTCCTGATCGGGACCGATACAATGCCACAACTCGAGCATATATGCCTGGCAAAAACGCATGATTTCACCATTTGATTTGCCAACCGGATCGAAATCAGAACCGCCCTTACCACCGCCCATAGGGAGAGTTGTAAGTGCATTCTTGAAAGTCTGCTCAAAGCCGAGGAATTTCAACATTGAAACATTTACGGCAGGATGGAAACGGATACCGCCCTTGTAGGGACCGATAGCACTGTTGAACTGTACACGATAACCGATGTTGGTCTGAACATCACCTTTGTCGTCTACCCAGGCAACACGGAAAGTGAAGACACGGTCGGGCTCAACAATTCTTTCAACTATTTTTGCCTTTTCGAATTCAGGATGTTGATTGTAAACCTCTTCGATTGACTCAAGCACCTCATGTACGGCTTGTAAGTACTCTTTTTCATGGCCATATTTTTTCTCAAGATTGGCCATAATCTCAGCTACTTTCATAATTCTTAACTTAATTTATTAGATTGATATTTGATGTTAATATAGTAAAAAAAATCGACTATTAAACAACCCAGGTTGCACCGCTATGAAGCAGGTCGTCCATGCATTTTATCGTGGATTGTTCCTCTACTACTTTCAGCTGGTCCCTTACGTTGTCATCATAGGTGTTTCCCTTGACACTACGGATAACTCCGAGAGCTACGGGATATTCGGGGTGCTTCATATTGACTAGGAGATTATGGATGCCTATCTCCTTGCAATGTGCATCATGAACCAGCAGGTCATCCACCGTGATGCCATCCTTACCGATGGTAACCACTTCAAGTTTCCGGTTGCGGAATATCAAACCCTTGTCGTTGTTCTTTCCGAATATCATCGGTTCGCCATGACGGAGTATTAAGGTCCTGTCAGCACGGGTTGCACGATCGGAAATAGTAGCGTGGGCACCATCGTTAAAGATGACGCAATTGACCAGCATCTCAACCACCGAAGTGCCGTCATGCTTGGCTGCTTCCACTAAAATATCCTGACTGAGCTTGACCTCCGAGTCAAGACTGCGTGCGAAGAATGTAGACCCGGCGCCTAGCGCTAGTGCACCAGGATTGAAGGGATTCTCAACTGTTCCATAAGGAGATGTCCTAGTGATCATTCCGAGTTTGGATGTAGGAGAATACTGACCTTTGGTGAGACCGTAAATCTGGTTGTTAAAGAGAATGATATTGATATCAATGTTCCTGCGGATAGCATGGATAAAGTGATTACCGCCGATTGCCAGTGCGTCACCATCACCGGTAGCTTGCCAAATACTGAGTGTGGGATTAGCCACCTTCATACCTGTGGAAATGGCTGTCGCACGACCATGTATTCCGTGAAATCCAAATGTATCCATATAGTAGGGCAATCTGGAAGAGCAGCCGATACCTGAAACGAACACGATTCTTTCTTTAGTATAGCCCAAAGCTTCACAAACTTCAGGGAGAGCCCTGTGGATGGATGCCAGTACTGCATGGTCTCCACAGCCGGGACACCATCTTACTTCCTGATTACTTTTAAAATCTTGTGCTGTATATGCCATAGTAGTATATTTTCAAAGATTAAAGAATATTGTTAACTGCATCCACGATTTCTTTCACAATAAAGGGCTGTCCCTGAACTTTGTTGTATTGTAAATATTTGAAATCGGGCAATTTTGCTCTTAGATAATCCACAAACTGACCCGAGTTAAGCTCGCATACTAAAATCTTTTTATAGCGTGCGAATACCTCAGCAGTGTTCTTGGGGAGAGGATTAATATAATCGAAATGG
This sequence comes from Bacteroidales bacterium, assembly GCA_033811195.1. Classification (GTDB taxonomy): domain Bacteria; phylum Bacteroidota; class Bacteroidia; order Bacteroidales; family UBA932; genus Cacconaster. Next base: position 28,769 of record JAPXOZ010000001.1, read on the forward strand.
GCAAGAGCAACGCTCTTTCCTTCTGTCTGCATCTGCTGCACTGCAGTGTAAAGATGGCCAAAAGTGCCACCCCAACCCACTACAAGCACATCTGCCTTATCAGCTCCTATGACTTCCTGTTTGGGAATAAAATTGGCCATACGTGCAACCTTCTCAGCCCTCGCCGCGCACATTTTTTCGTGATTTATAGGATCAGAAGAGATAACTCCATCAGGATTCTTCTCCAAACCGCCTACCCTATGTTCGAGACCGGCTTTTCCGGGCAATGCCCATTTTCGCACAAATGTTTCAGGATCTCTATGATAAGGCTTGTAAGGACCCTCGCAGGAGTCAATTATAGGGGGATGAATCTCTGGATAATCCTTCATTGAAGGGATTTTCCAGGGTTCGGAGCCGTTGCCGAGGAAGCCTTCGGTAAGGAGTATTACGGGCATCATATGCTCCATTGCATATTTGCCTGCATAGAATGCAGCGTCAAAACAATGTGAGGGAGAGTGTGCTGCCATCACAGCAATCGGGCACTCACCGTTACGGCCGTAAAGGGCCTGTGCAAGGTCTGTCTGCTCCGTTTTGGTGGGTATACCAGTCGAAGGACCGCCCCTCTGAACATCCACTATCACAAGCGGAAGCTCGGTAATCATAGCAAGACCCATGGCCTCTGATTTTAGCGAGAGACCTGGGCCTGAAGTGGTGGTCACTGCAAAGTTACCCGCATAAGCTGCTCCAATGGCTGTACAAATACCTGCAATCTCGTCTTCAGCCTGCATAGTCTTCACTCCAAGATTTTTATGGATAGCAAGCTCCTCAAGGATTCCTGTAGCAGGAGTAATAGGGTATGAACCACAGAATAGAGGAATTCCACTCTTCTCAGCTGCTGCCATCAAACCCCATGCAGTGGCCTGGTTGCCATTAATATTGCGATAAACGCCCTTCTCCTGAGAAGCAGGCTGCACCATATAGGTGTTTGGAATAGCGTGTATATTGCTTGCGTAGTTAAAGCCATCGAAAAGCACTTTTTTGTTGGCATTGATCAGATGTGGTGTCTTCTTGAACTTTTTCTCAAGATACTCATAGGTATGATCAAGTGATCTGTTAAAAAGGAAGAAGCACATACCAAGAGTGAACATATTCTTGCTACGCAGGATTGACTTGTTGTCAAGACCGCTCTCTTTGAGACTCTCTTTGGTAAGGGTGGTGATGGGGGAAGAAATGATGTTCCTGTCCTCAATTTTGAGCTCTGCAAAAGGATCAAGAGTTGCGTAGCCGGCCCTCTTGATACCAGCCTCGTCAAAAGCATCCAGATCGATGATGATGGTTGCGGTGGGTTTGGTCCACTTTGCATTTGCCTTGAGTGCAGCCGGATTCATTGCTACTAACACGTCACAGAAGTCACCGGGAGTGTTTACTTCACCACTTCCGATGTGGACCTGAAAGCCCGAAACTCCGGATACAGTACCCTGAGGAGCACGGATTTCGGAGGGATAATCGGGAAAAGTGGAAATCTCATTTCCATAAAGAGCGGATGCGTCCGCAAACAGGGTGCCTGTGAGCTGCATTCCGTCTCCGGAGTCACCAGCAAAACGAATTACGACATTCTTCATGTCGATAACTTTGTGTTGCATAAAATAAGAATAGTTTTTATGTAAATAATTAATTAATAGTTATTGCTGCTGTGGAAGTTGTGTGGGGGTAACCTTCTCTTCGGGGATGCCGAGCTCTTTCTTCACGAGCGGAAGCAGATCCACCGATGCGGTCTCATCCAAATAAATAATGGCACCTGCAGCAGTATTAAAAACATAGGTTAACGAAAGCTCCTTTGCTACCTTGTTGATTGCAATTTGTGCCTTCTGATAAACTGGTGCTGAGAGTTCCTGCTCCTGCTGTCCTAACTCCTGCTGTGCAGTTTGCTGGAACTGCTGCAGACGTGCAATAAGGTCCTGAATCTCCTTTTCCTTCGCCTCTTTTACAGCTGCGGTCCAGGTAGCCTGCCTACGGTTGTACTCGGTATACTTTGCTTGGTATTCATCCTCCATACCCTGCATGGTCTCGATCAAGTCAGTCTGGATCACTTGAAGTCTCATGCGCACGGTATCCATCTCTGCCATCAGGTAAATAACTTCCTGCGTGTTGATATGACCGATCTTGAGTTCTTGGGCCTTGACCGAGAATCCGAGTCCGGCAAGGATGAAAATAATAATTGTGATACGTTTCATATGTGTATTTGTTGTTAAATATTATTTATTTTGAATTAGTTTCAATACTTCCTCGGTAAGATCGTACTTTGAGTTTTTATAAACCACGCCGGGAGTAACTGCAAGGTCAATTATCAGGACATAGTCATCCCGTGCAGCGACTACCTCAATTGCCGCATTAACCAGGGTCTGGATAGGGCCTATCAATTCTTCCGATTTTTTAGCCATTATGCCATCTTCCCCAAAGTAAATGCGCTGTTTACTCTTAACCACCTGCTCTTTGGATATAATCTCTTGCTCCCTGGCAGCGCGCTGAGTATCATTGAGAGAATTTTTAAACTGCTGATATGACTGATAGAGTTGTTCTATCTCGCTGATTTCGGCCTCTATAATGGCCTTATACTTGTCTGAAAGCTCGTTGAGCTCTACTTGGGCGGCCTGATATTCAGGGATGGCCTCTAATATCACCTCAGTGTCAATATAAGCCACCTTTTGTGCATTAGCACAAAAAAAGGAAATGATCAGTGCGGCAAATGAGAGTAAAAACTTTTTCATCTTGACATCATTTATGTAGTTAAAATTGTTGTCCTATCACAAAGTGGAACTGACTTCTCTCTTCAGGGTCGTCAGAATCAAATCCATAACCCCAGTCAATACCAAGCATACCAACGATGGGCAGTAACACCCTTATGCCCGCTCCTGCGGAGCGTTTGATATGGAAGGGGTTGAAATTGCGGATATCCGACCAGCAATTACCTCCTTCAAGAAATAACAGCGCATAAATAGTGGAGTTCGGCTGCATTATTACAGGATATCTGAGCTCAATAGTAAACTTGTCATAAACATTACCCGCATAGGCGTTTCCTATATAGGGTGTGAGAGAGTAATTTTCATAACCTCTAAGACCAATAACCTCGGAGCCGTAAGTATTATAGCCAGACATTCCATCACCGCCAAGTATAAAGCCCTCAAACGGGGAGTACCCGTAGTTTTTGTTGTAATAACCCAAATAACCGAACTGTGCTCTTGTCATCAACACAAGATCACCGACAATTCTTGTGAAAAGAGTTCCTCTGAAGGTCCACTTATGGTACTCAATCCACTTATAGTGATCCTGAACGGTCATCTTACTGTAATCCTTATCACGGTTGCCCCCTATAAGCGAAAATGGAGGGGTAAGCTGTAAGGAGAATGAGAGGTCAGAACCACTTCGCGGATAAATCGACTGGTCAGTGGAGTTACGTGTCAAAGTTGTGGTCCAGCTTATGTTATGCGAGATACCGGTATCGAAAATGAAATTGTACTTCCAGTCCTGAAGGCGGTATGACTGCCATCCGAGTTGATTGTAGAGCACAAAATAGTTGTCAGGCCATTTAAGTCGAGTACCGAGTCCGACCGCTGCACCGAAAATCTCCATATATTCGTCATCATTGAGCACCTGATAATAATAGGTGGCGTAAGAGTTGGTCTGACGTGTAAAATAGGCCGAAATATTGAGCGAAGTCGGCTTCTTGCCGGTAAGCCATGGCTCGACAAAACTTGCCGTAAATGCAGTATAGTATGAACCGTTGGTTTGGAATCGTATTGCCAACTGCTGGGCATCACCCAATGGAACGGGTCTCCAGGCCTCTTTTCTAAAGAAGTTGGAGGTGGAAAAGTTGTTAAAGCTTACACCCAGAGTTCCTACGAATGTCCTGTTGCCCCATCCACCGGAGAGCTCCAGCTGACTGTTGGCCTTTTCCTCTACATTGTATGTTATATCTACGGTGTTATTCATCGGATTGGGGATCAGCGCATAACCCTTCGAAGGATCAGCAGCATATTCTGCATCAAAATGGCCCATAGAGGCAATTTCACGCACAGAACGCTCAAAGTCTGTCTGGCGGAAGAGATAACCGGGACGGGTAAATACGGCCCTGCGCACCACGTTTTCATTAGTGATGGTATTGCCATTTATGATTATATTGTTGAATGTAGCCGGCTTACCCTCAATCATACGCATCTCCACATCGACCGAGTCGCCATCAATGTTAAGTTCCACCGGAGTGACATTAAAAAAGAGGTATCCCTGATCTCGGTAGAGCTTTGAAATTGTCAGGTCATTCTCCTTATCTCCGCCGAACAGGCGTTTTTCCATTGTTACCACATCATAGATGGAGCCCTTTTCGATACGGAGAACAGAGTTGAGTTGTTCCTCTGTGTACTCGGAGTTTCCGGTCCAGGTAATATCCCTGAAATAATATCTCTTACCCTGGTCGATTTTAAAATGAATGCCCAGCCTGCCCTCCTCTATCTCGTAAATTGAATCACGGACTATTCTTGCGTCACGATAACCGGCTTCATTGAATGCATCGATAAGGGACTGTTTGTCATTTTCGTACTCATCCTCATTGAATTTTTTGGATGAGAATAAGTTATACCACTTAGAGTCCTTAGTCTTCTTCATCGCTTTGTCGAGCTTAAATTTAGACAGCTCTCCATTGCCTTCGTAGGTGATGGTTCTAACCTTGACTTTCTTACCTCTTTCAATATCGAAGGTGACTGATACGGCGTTGTTAATTACAGAGTCGACCTGCTGAATCACATTTACCTTGGCATTATTAAAACCTTTCTCCTTAAAATATCTCTTAATGATATTAGTAGAAGTGGAAATCACATAATCTGAAAGTTCACTTCCTCTTTTGAGCGAAAGTCTATTCCTTAGTTCATCCCGATCCGAGTTCCTGATACCCTTGAAATCCCATCTGATTACCCTCGGACGTTCTGTTACCTTTAGTACAAGATAAACTGTGTCACGTGATGCCGAAAGTGAGTCAACGTAAAGCCCTATTGTAGAGAAAGCCCTCTGGAGCCATATCCTCTTGAGGGCAGCTGAAACATCGGCACCGGGAATCTGCACATTGTCTCCCTCATAAATACCAAGCACCGAAAGTACCTGTTCTGCCCTTCTTGATTTGAGACCCTCCATGGTTATGCCTCCTACCGTATAGGTCTTGGGGTTCGAATAATCTATCTCCACGTTCTGTCCTAAAATAACTTCCTGCGCCGATACAACAGCACAGGGAAGCATAAAAAGCAGGATTAGAATCAGTCTAATGTGTCTCATCAAACAGCAAGTAATAAGTCTGCAAAGATAACCTTTTATTTTAGTTTGCCAAAGCGTCGCTGCCTCTTGTTAAAGCTTTCCAGCGCCCTATCAAAATCATTTTTGCGAAAATCAGGCCAAAGAACCTCTGTAAAGTAGAACTCTGTATAGGCAGCCTGCCACAACATGTAATTACTGATGCGCTGTTCACCACTTGTACGTATAATAAGATCGGGATCGGGAATGCCTTCAGTGCTAAGTAACCTCGTAAAAGAATTTTGATCCAGAATGGGCAGCGGGAGTCCCTCTCTGGTGGCACTTGCACACATTTCACCATATCTACGCGCCGCTTCAAGTATATCCCACTTACCACTGTAACTCAGCATAATTATCAGGTCAAGAGAGGAGTGAGAAAGGCTCTCTATCTCAACCTCCTCTATAATAGCAAGAAGATCGTCCGGAAGTTGTTTTCGATTTCCGATAATGCGAAATCTGATGTCATTTTTGGCAAAGTTGGCTCTTTCTTCAGTCACCGCCTTGGCCATGAGTGCCATAAGACCTGACACCTCCTCATCCGGCCGTCCCCAGTTCTCTTCGGAAAAGGCGAATAGACTCAAATACCTAATGCCTTTTTCTCTTGCGTACTCAACAGCAGCTCTTACGCTATCCACACCGGCATTGTGACCGAAAAGGCGTTCATGACCCTTTTTGTGGGCCCAGCGACCATTGCCGTCCATTATTATAGATACGTGTGTAGGGATGTTTGTGATTTCAGATGTCATTGCGTTTGTCTTCGCCCCAGAGGAGCTTGTCCTGTATGGCTTTGATAAAATTGTTGTCAAAAAGGGAAATATAACCGAAAGGGAATTCACCTCTGTTAATTCGTGCCGAACCACCGGAAGGGAGTGTAAAAGAGCGATTGTCCATTGTTACTATCGCCGGCAAGTCCCTCGAAGAGAGAGTGAGCTTTAATGTAGAGGTCATCGGGACTACCAATGGGCGCACATTGAGGTTGTGAGGCGCAATTGGAGCGATAATGAGTACCGGAGAGTCTGGCATCACTATTGGTCCCCCAACACTAAGGGAGTAGGCGGTACTACCTGTAGGAGTGGCAATCACGATACCGTCTGCCCGGTAAAGGGGCAGCAACCTGCCGTCAATCTTTATGCTGATGGAGAGCATTGCAGGACCCTGGCGGTGAATAGAAATCTCATTCATAGCATAGGGATAAAAACCTTCCGGTACCGAGTTACAATCTATCTTGAGAAGATCACGCTGTTCCAGCGAGTAGCGTCCCTCCAACAAGTCATCTATCCATAAAGGAGGCTCACTCCCTACCTTTGCGGTAGTCAGAAAGCCCAGTCGGCCAAAGTTGATGCCTGCTACCGGTATTCCTCTATCTCTAACATATGTGACCGAAGAGAGAAAAGTACCATCACCTCCTAGAGATAGGAAAAGACTCACATCTTCGGGGAGATCCTCACTGGAGGTAAAAATCTCTCCAGAAGGCAATTCAAGGCCCTTTTCCGCGAGTTGCTCAAGAAAAGGAGCATACCATACAAAACTCACTTTTCTGGATGAAAGCACATCCAGCAGAAGAGCGAATTTGTCGAGGTATCCACTCCTGACCTCCCTACCTAAAATGGCAATCTTTTTGCTCTGTTTCATTAATAACACTAAATTTGTCAAAATTATGTATTTTTGTAAATATGACAAAATTAAGTGTAAATATCAACAAGATTGCAACTATCCGTAACGCGCGTGGAGGAAATCTTCCCGATGTGGTGAAGGCAGCAATCAATTGCGAAAAATTTGGAGCCCAGGGCATCACTGTTCATCCTAGACCTGACGAAAGACATATAAAGTACAGCGATGTGCGTCAGCTCAATCCGGTGCTTTCCACCGAGTTCAACATAGAAGGCAACCCTATTCCCTCTTTCATTGACCTTGTAATGGAAATTCGGCCTGCACAGGTTACCCTGGTACCTGATGCCCACGATGTCCTCACATCCAATGCCGGGTGGGACACAAAACGCAACCTGGCTTATCTGAAGAAGATCTGCAAAGAATTCAATGATGCCGGTATACGAACCTCTATCTTCATTGATCCCGTTGTGGAAATGATACAGTATGCCGCCGAGACCGGCTGTAACCGTGTTGAACTCTACACAGAAGCATATGCTACAGGCTATGCCGCAGGACGCGAAAAAGCAATTGAGCCCTATGTTAAGGCAGCCGAAGAGGCCACTCGCTTGGGTTTGGGCTTGAACGCCGGCCACGATCTGAGTCTGGAAAACCTCCGCTATTTGCATCAGATGATTCCCAACCTGCTTGAAGTTTCTATTGGCCACGCCTTGATCAGCGATGCCCTCTATCTCGGACTTGAGAATACAATTGCTGCATATTTGGAGCAATTGTCCGATTTTTGACTATATTTGCATGATATTTGCTTTTGCGAAACATATCATTAGTTAGAATACAAATCACTTTTTTAAAGATTGTTTATGGAAAATAATGTTCAATCATCCTGCGGAAACAGGACTCCGATAATCCTTAGCGTTCTCGCTCTTATTATGGCCATAGTTGTGCTGGTATTTCAATTTATAGGTGAAAAAGGGCCTAAGGTTACCATTCCTGAAGGTGATTCAGGAGTGAAAGCCGAGAGAGGTGACATAGTCTTCGTTCGTATGGATACTCTTATCATGCAATATGATATGGCAAGCGACCTCTCTTCTGCTTTCCAGGCAGAAGCTCAGGCCGTTCAGGACGACCTGAATAAAAGAGGAAGAAAGCTCGAAAGCGATATGAAGAGCTTTGAGAACCAGTACCAGAAAGGTCTTCTCACCCGCTCTAATGCTGAGCAGCAGCAGAATGCTCTACTAAAACGCCAGCAGGATCTCCAGAACCTTGCCAATCAGAAACAGCTTGAACTTCAGGAAAAAGAATATGTGATGAACAACCAGATAATCTATGCTATAAAGACCTATCTTGAAGAGTACAATAAAGTGCGCGGTTACGCAGCCATTCTTACCACTACTGATGTAACCAATACCATAATCGTAGGTAATGTTGCCCTCGACATTACTCAGGAAGTGGTTGAAGGTCTCAACGCCGAATATATCAAGGTAAGGAATAAAAACTAGATTATACCGGACAATACATTGCCGTATCAGCCCAGTATAACAGACTGACTGATGCGGCAATTTTCATAAACAGACTCTTATTCTATTATGGATGCAATAACACGAACCGCATTTGATTTCTCAGAACAAACTTACAAGTATGTCGGTAAGGTGAGGGATGTCTATTTCATAGAGGACAAATACCTTGTGATGGTAGCTACAGACAGGATTTCCGCCTTTGATGTGGTACTACCCAAGGGTATTCCCCATAAAGGACAGGTACTAAACCAAATTGCCTCATCTTTCCTTGACCAAACTTCTGACATAGTCCAAAATTGGAAAATCGCATCTCCAGACCCAATGGTAACTATAGGTTACAAGTGCGAACCGCTCCCTATAGAAATGATTGTACGCGGTTACCTCACCGGTAGTTCCTGGAGAAGCTACAAATCAGGTGAAAGAATGATCTGTGGCGTTCATATCCCTGAAGGGATGAGGGAACACCAAAAATTTGAGCAACCCATCATTACTCCTACTACCAAAGCTGAAATTGGAGAACACGACCAAGATATCAGCAAAGAGGAAATCATAAGCCGGGGACTGGTATCACGTGAGGATTATGAAGAACTAGAGCGAATTTCCCTGGCTCTCTATCAAAGGGGTTGCGAGATTGCAGCTTCACGAGGTCTAATTCTAGTAGACACCAAATACGAGTTCGGTAAAAAGGATGGGGAAATCTATCTCATAGACGAAATCCACACGCCCGACTCTTCAAGATACTTCTATGCAGACTCCTATCAGGAACTCTTTGACAAAGGAAAACAACAGAGACAACTCTCAAAAGAATTCGTAAGAGAATGGCTTATGGAGAATGGATTTAGTGGAGAGCCCGGCCAAATTGTTCCTGAAATGACTCCGGAACGAGTTGGTATAATTTCTGATAGATATATTGAACTTTACGAAAAGCTCACCGGTAAAGAGTTCTGTAAAATGAGCTACGATGAGATCTACGAACGAATAGAAGAGAACATCAAAAACATGCTCGCCAGACTCCCTATATGAAAAGAATCCTAATAACAACCCTCCTCGTGCTGCTCTTCCTCCCTTTGGGGGCGCAGAATGTCGAACCACCTCAAATTACTCTTTCCACCGAGAAAGTCAACATTGGTGGCAACATCTACCTTATCCACAAGGTAGAACAAGGGGAAACGATTTATTCGCTCTGCAGAGCATACAAGGTGGATTCCGAAGAGCTATTCAAAGCCAATCCCCAACTCAAAGAGGGGCTCAAGGCGGGCAAAATCATCTATATTCCCACATCGGCCAAGGCCGAGATTTCCCAACCCGGAGTTTCTATCAAAACTGCTGAAAAGCCACAAAAGAGTATTGATCAGGAAGTGCCTGAAAAGGATTACATCGAGCATAAAGTAAAACTCTTCGAAACCCTCAGCTCAATCTCCAGAAGATATGGTATCTCGATACAGGAGATAATGGATCTGAACGGACTTGAGGATACCACCATATGGTTCCAACAGATTCTCCGCATTCCAATAAAAAAGGAGTTGGAAGAGCCGGAAGAGGCTGACACCTACGAAGAAGAGGCCGAAGAGCCAGTAAGGAGCATAGAAGAAGAACCGGAGAATATGGAACAGGAAGTGCCTGAGAAGGATTATATCAAACATAAGGTAAAACTCTTCGAAACCCTCCACTCCATATCCAGAAAATATGGTCTGTCCGTACAGGAGATAATGGAATTTAACAAACTTGAAAATAGCGCTATCTGGTTCAGACAGATACTCCGTATTCCTATTAAAGAAGCATTGGAAGAACCGGAAGAGGAACTTGAAGATGAAGAAAAAGAAACAGAAGAGATAAAGGAAATAATTAACGAAGGTTTTCTATTTGAAGAGATGAGTAAAACTGAAGCTCTCGCTAAAATAGAACTACTCAAGGGTATTACCCATTTTGACAGGACAAATCCTATAAAAATCGCGCTTTTACTCCCATTTGATACACATTCTACTACACCATCCACCAACTATCTTGATTTCTATAGTGGAGCTCTGATGGCTGTGGAAAAGGCGAAAAAGGCTGGAATGCACATAGCACTCAATACCATAGACATAACCACATACTCATGGATAGGAGAAATTTTCAGAAGTAATATGATAAGGGATTGCGACCTTGTGGTAGGCCACGTCGATGCAAAACAAATCAACGCTTTCACCGATTACTGCAACAACAACAGGATCCCATTCGTCTCTCCTCTCGACCAGCAAACCGACTCCCTCGCATTGAATAACCCCTATTTCTTTCAAATGCCCGTAACGGCAGCAACCCAGATAGCCAATCTTATTGGTAGAATTAATCTGGGCTATAACTCTAGACTGACACTATTCTCTGACGCATCAGGTAGCGAGGAACCCTATAGACGTAGCATTCTGGCAGCAATCGATTCGGCCGGACTCCCCTACAAGGAGGTCAGATACCATATCGTCAGTGGTAGGACCATAATAGATTCACTCCTCACTACAATGAGTCCGGATGTGGAACATCATATTGTCGTAGCTTCAGAACAGGAAGCATTTGCTTCGGATGTAATCAGAAATATGGGAGTTCTCAAGTTTCACGGATACAAAATCAAAGTCTATTGTTCCAACAAAATCAGAAATTTCGAGACTATCGAAGGAGTGCTTCTGCACGAGGTTAATACCCATTTCTCCACCAACTATTACGTCGATTACAAAGACAAAGCTACAAAGGAATTCATCCTTGGTTATCGCGCACTTTTCAAAACAGAGCCAACTCCGTTTGCCTTTCACGGATATGATACATTCCTCTATTTCATCAAGGTCATTAATGACTTAGGAAAGGATTTCTCTCATTTGATCTACTATTACCCGATGAATATGCTACAGAATGATATTCATTTCCGCAGAACCGGACCTAATGGAGGATTTGTAAATATTGAAAGCAGAGATGTAGAGTACACACCTGATAAGAGAATCACCGTTAAATAGGACGGCACTTGTTTTGCAGCCATGTCGCCTCTTCATCACTGAGATGAGGGGCGATTTTTTCATAAACCCAGCGGTGATAATTGTTGAGCCACTGCGCACATTCATCTCCGAGTTGTTCACGATCAATACAAGTGGTGGCGATAGGCACAAGTGTTAGCGTTTCAAATCTATAAAAGGTGCCGAACTCATTCTCCGTAAATGGCACTACTTCAAGCACATTTTCAGTCCGAATACCATATTCTCCTTCGATATAAATCGCCGGCTCATTAGACTGCACCATTCCCGGGAGTAGAGCCACTCCACTATCTCTATCCATACGGATATTCTGTGGACCTTCATGTACGCAAAGGTAATGACCTATTCCATGACCGGTACCGTGGAAAAAGAGTCTTCCGCGAGAGATCAGTGGCTGTCGTGCAAGGATATCAAGCTGATATCCGGTAGTCCCTTTGAAAAAGGAGGCCATAGAGAGCTGTATCATGCCCTTGAGAACTGCAGTATAGTCCGAAATCTGAATCGGTGTAAGTTCTGAAAGAGGTATGGTACGTGTGGTATCGGTGGTGCCAAAGGGGTATTGTGCTCCCGTATCTATTAAAAGGAATCCGCGGGCGGTGACCACTGCCGCTTCCTCATCAGAAGTGGCGCTGTAATGCGCTGAAGCAGCGTTTGCATTGAAGGCTATTATGGGTTCGAAGCTTTCACCGCGATAGTCCCGGCTTTCGCTACGATATGCTATGAGCTGCTGAGCGATGGAATATTCGTTGAGAGTGCCACTTGTTATATTGTCTTCGATGTATTTAAGTATTCTGCACCAGGCAATGCCATCGAGGAGATTTGCCTTGCGGAAACCCTCCAGTTCAACGGGGTTTTTGATACTCTTAAGATAAGCAACCTCGCCTTCAGGTCTAGTTTCATAGCTGAAGTGTTTCGCACCGGCAAAAATAGATTCCAGACGCATAGAAGTTGATGTTTCAGGAGATAGGAAGTGAATTGACTCGTCAGAGGCCATCTCTCCGCACACTTGGTAAAATGAGTCATAAGGAAGAATTTCCACTTGTTGCGATGCAAGATATTCCAGGGCTGCGTCCTCAAATACCTCTTTGCAGGCAAAGAGCAAAATTTTATCACGAAATACCAGCGCATAGGAGAGTGCTACCGGATTGTAATCAATATCACTCCCGCGAATATTGCAGAGCCACATTATATCGTCGCAGCGTGTCAGTATACGGCACAAGCGAAGATCAACCGGATCTCCTGAAAATAGACTTTCCCGTTTAGCTCTCACAGAACGTCCTGAATAAGACTCCGGCTGTAAAATTACCGGTCCAAAAAAGAGCGGTTCTCGTTCGGGGAGAATTTTGTCAAAGGGATCTGCAATCCCTACTACCCGTGCTTTCAGGTTTTTGCGGTATGATGCATATTCGGCAGCAGAAAAGAGCGCTCCATCAATCAGTATAGTACTTCTGTCATCAAAGCGCGCGTTTAACCACGAAACTATGTTAGGCACACCCTCAACCCCCATTTTCATGAGGTCTATACCGGTGTCCTGAAGCTGGATACCAGCTTGAATGAAATATCGGGAGTCGGTCCAGAGGGCGGCTTCCGAAAGTGTTATGACAAGCGTGCCGGCAGAACCATCAAATCCGCTCAAAAGGGCACGGATGCAGAAATATTTCTGCACATATTCTCCAAAATGAGGATCGTTGGAAGGGACAATAATTGCATCCGCTTTTTCTGCGGAAAGATATGCACGTAATCTTGCTAACATAATTGTACTATTCTAGAAGTGAGGCAGGATCGAGGTTGTATTTCTCGATATCCTTGAAATAGTTTACAGTACCCACTTTAAGTTCTACTGTAGCAGCATCATCACATACAATGATGCCCTTACGATGCATTTGGAGCACTGAGATAGTCCATATATGATTGACAGATCCCTCTACAGCATGGTAGAGAGCCCTTGCCTTGTTGTGTCCATTTACGAGGATGAGCACCTCTTCGGAATCCATAATAGTACCTACACCCACTGTGAGTGCTGTTTTGGGTACTTTATTGATGTCGTGGTCAAAAAAGCGGGAATTGGCGATGATAGTGTCGGTAGTGAGAGACTTAACACGTGTGCGGGATGTAAGTGAAGAGCCAGGCTCATTGAAAGCTATGTGACCATCAGCACCGATACCGCCCATAAAGAGTTTTATACCACCGTAAGAGACAATTTTCTGCTCATAGTCCTCACACTCTTTTTGAAGATCTTCAGCATTTCCATTGAGAATGTTGACATTCTCTTCGAGAATATCGATGTGTGAAAAGAAATTGGTCCACATGAATGTTTTGTAGCTCTCTGAATGATCGGCAGGGATGCCGATATATTCGTCCATATTGAAGGTTACAACATTCTTGAATGATACCTTTCCTATATTGTGAAGATGGATCAGCTCTTTGTAAGTGCCCAGGGGGGTTGATCCGGTGGGGAGGCCCAGCACAAAAGGACGTTCCGCCGTCGGTGCAAAATCATTGATTTTCTTTGTAATATAGGCGGCAGCCCATTGTGACATCTTTCCGTAAGATTCTTGGATAATTAGTCTCATGGTTATTACTATTTTAATTTATTATTATTTTTATTCTGATTGTAGGAGAACACGAGCATTGGCAAGGGCTTCATCAGTAAGTTTTGAGCCGCTCAGCATACGGGCAATCTCCCTGACACGTTCCTCTCCTTCTATATACTTTATTTGGGTACGGGGTTCATCGCCCTCATCAAATGTCTTATAGACCAGATAGTGGGCGGAGCCTTTGCTGGCAACCTGTGGCAAATGTGTAATGGCAAATATCTGCATATTTCGTCCCATATCCACTATCTTACGTCCCATCTTATCAGCAATGCTGCCCGAGACTCCGGCATCTATTTCATCAAAAATCATTGTCGGCATCCCAACAAATTGCGCCATCAGTCCCTTAATGACAAGCATTATCCTCGAAAGTTCACCTCCCGAAGCACACTTTGAAAGCTCCCTAAGCTCACCTCCATTGGCGGAAAAAAGGAAAACAGCTCCCTCTCTATCTACTTGTACTGAGAAAAGCGCAAAAGGCATCTCCAAAGCTCTGACCGCATCCTCTATCTCCTTTGATAGCAATGGGGCTGCCTGGGAGCGTTGATTAAAAATGGCCTCTGCACGGGCATCACAACTGCTTTTGAGTGCGTCTCTGCGCTTTTTAGCCGCCTCTTTCTCCAGCGAAAGATCGAGCGACTTCCCGAGTTGAGCTCCAAGCGACTCTCTCAGGGATATCAACTCGCCGACGCTACCTACGGCATGCTTACGCATAAGGTCATAAAGTGCAGAGAGGCGTTCATCTACCATCTGAAGACGCTGGGGCGAGGTAACTACTGAGCCTCCCCTGATTGAGATCTCGCTCTCTATATCCTTGAGCTCTATTCGCGATGAAGAGATGCGCTCAGCGAGCGGACCGAATTCTGGAATGAAGGAAGAGAGCCTTTCCAAAAGTGACTCTATCTCCTTGAGACGCAAAGAAATACTTCCTTCCTCCCCTTCAAAGAGCCATTCCACGCGGGAAATTCCCTGCAATATCTCTTCACTATTGGCCAACTGCGCTTGCTCTGCCTCAAGTTCTTCCAGTTCTCCTTCAACCAGTGAAGCTCCTTCTAACTGCGTATACTGGTATTCAAGATAGTCACGTGTGCGGGCTGCCTCCACTATTTTCTGCTCAAGATCCGAGATTTCACGGCATACATTTTGGTACTTTGCGTGTTCTGCCTCATACTCGCTAACCTGTAGTGTCAATCCTGCAAAATGGTCCAGGATCGTAGTTTGAAATCCTGTCCGGGAGAGCAGCAGATGCTGATGCTGCGAGTGGATATCCACCAGAGATTCTGAAAAATCTTTAATTTGCTCCAGAGTGGTCGGCTCATCGTCGATAAATATACGAGAACGACCTCCCGGAGAGATTACCCTCCTCAAAATACATTCCCGGCCCTCTTCGAGAGTAAAAATTGCTTCTACCACGCAATTGCGTGTACGATCTTTGAGTGTGGAGATATCGGAGCGGCCGCCCAGAACTAGTGACAAAGCCCCAAGTAGAATTGACTTACCGGCGCCCGTCTCACCTGTAATGATAACCAGATTGTCCGGAAAAGTGATATCCAGGCTATCGATTAGGGCATAGTTCTGTATTGTCAATCTACTGAGCATACGGATACTCTATGCGTTGCGATAATATTATTCCTCCGCCTTACGGTAATAGATCTGATTTTCCTCAAACTCGTTTATGGCAACGAGAGTGGGCTTGGGCTGAGCTTCGTAATATTTAGAGATTTCTGCCTGCTCTTTGTTTTCAAAGGTCTCTTCGAGAGCATCTGCATCACTTTTGAACTGTGCGAGCTTTTCGCTAAGTTCCTTTTTGACTGAAGCAGCAATTTGGTTGGACCTGATGGAGATAATCTTTACGGACTCGTAGATGTTGCCTGTAGGCTCTGCGAGCTCGGAAAGATTGCGTGTTTCCGTGTTGTTGCTTATAGGTTTAGTGTTGCTCATTATATTGTTATTTTATTAATTATTTTCATCGGGGGAATCCTTCTTAAGAATTTTTTGCGCCCTTGCATAGAGTCCGTCAAGCTCCTTGCGGTATTGTGATTCGGGATATTCGCTGATGATGTTAAAATATTCATCGACAAATGTAAGGTAACGCTCACGCTGTTTTTCAAGGACACTCATGGAAGCATATTTGAATGCCGACATTGCAGTATAATAGAGTATCTCTTCGCGATAACGGTTATCAGCATTCTCCTTGAGGACATTTTTCAAAGCATAATGTGCTGCCAGATAATCCTCCATATGGTAATAGAGATAGGCGGATTTGTAGGACTTGAGTTCCAACCGGCCATTGAGTTCGTCCGCCATCTCGTGACATCTGGCAATATACTCCGACTGAGGATTCTCGACCACAAACTCATGGATAGCACCCAAAGCCTTGTAGGTCGGACGCTGGTCAAGTTCGTAGCGGTAAGTACCTTTGTAAAGACAATCCAGACGATAAAATTTGGCCTTCTCTGTAAAAGGACTGAGAGGATAGACGCTTATAAACTGGTTAAAATTACTCTCAGCGGTTGTAAAATCACCGTAGTAGTAGTTGCTCAAGCCCCAGTAATATTGTACAGTATCATCCTGAGGCGTTCCACTTGTAGCGATAGTCAGCGATTCAAATAGTTCCGCAGCCTTGAGATACTTCTTAGCTTCAAACATTTCGAAAGCCAGCGCATATTTGGCAGCTATATCATGGCCATGCAGTATGACATCATATTGCGATTTACATGAGGTAAGACCGATAATGACAAAAGAAATGAGAGCCAGGATATGTCTGTACTTTGTTATCATATTATTATTTGTTTTCCAAAATAAATCTTTCAGCATCGAGAGCCGCTTTGCAGCCACTGGCTGCTGCGGTAATTGCTTGACGGTAATTCGGATCCTGCACATCTCCGGCTGCAAAAACACCGGGAACATTAGTCTTGGAGGTACGTCCGTCTGTAACTATATAGCCATTTTCGTCAGTAGTAATCCACTCTTTAAAAATATCCGAGTTAGGATGATGACCAATTGCTAGGAAAAAGCCGTCAATCGCCTTTTCATACACCAATCCGTCCTTGCGAAGAAGACGCATTCCGGTCACACCCATATCATCTCCAAGTACCTCCTGCGTATTTGAGTTCCAAAGAACTTCAATGTTATCAGTGGTAGCGATTCTTTCCTGCATGGCTTTTGATGCTCTGAAAACATCTCTTCTTACCACCATATAGACCTTCTTGCAAAGGGAAGAGAGATAAAGAGCCTCTTCACAGGCGGTATCTCCACCTCCTACTACTGCCACTGTCTTGCCACGATAGAAGAATCCATCACAGGTAGCACAGGCCGAAACTCCCATTCCCCTGTACTTGCTCTCCGAAGGAAGACCGAGATATCTGGCGGTAGCGCCTGTGGCGATAATTAAAGTCTCCGCCTCTATTACTTTTTCGTCATCTATGGTGACCTTGAAGGGTCTTGTGGAGAGATCAGCCTCTGTTACCATCCCATATCTTACATCCGTACCAAGGCGCTCTGCCTGAGCACGCAGGTCGGCCATCATCTGGGGACCTGAAACACCCTGTGGGTAACCGGGGAAATTTTCAACTTCGGTAGTGGTGGTAAGCTGTCCACCCGGCTGTAGCCCTTCATACACGACAGGCTGCAAAGCTGCTCTGGAAGCATAAATCGCAGCGGTAAACCCTGCAGGCCCACTGCCGATGATAAGACATTTTATTCTCTCTGTATTCATAAATCATTATCTCAATCAATTCAAACTACAAAGTTACGATTTTTTCTTTTGGCAATCGCATCTTTGATGTAAAATTCCAACCTCAATTCCCATACCAATACCATTGACATAGCCCATCTTATCAGCAACATTATCCATCCTATTGCTCCGAGTGCGGTAAGTAACAACAAATCTTCGAGGTTGCTGTGTGAGATACTAATATGGGTATTAATGAGCAGTACATCACGGCGTACCAGCTTGCCACGTGCTATTTCATCCAACATAGCCGCAGCACCATAGGCCAGACCGATTATATTTGCTACTATCCAAAGGAATGCCGTTCTAGGGGGAAGTCCGAAAAAAAACATCAGCGGCTTGAGTAACTTCGAGATCATCTTCATCACACCGAATTCAGAAAGGAGTCGCTGGACAATATTGAGGGTATAGATGATAAGGGTTATCAGCAACACCAGTTTAAATGTAGCCCAAAGCCAGTCACGCAGAGTTGACCAAAAGGAGAGTTGTTCCTGTGCAACTGCAGCTGTAACCACCTCCCCACTTCCTGTAGGAAGTATGAGGTTGAGTAACCAACCTAGAAAGAGGGCACTAAAAGTTCTGATAATTACCATCCTCATCCCAGAAACACCTGTTTTTTTAAGCACCGCTGTCTCCAATATCATTGAGTGTGAACAGAGTACCATAGTACAGAGGATTGTTAGCTCACGCGCATCCAGTGCCAGCGTACTCATTACCGCCATCGCTGAATAAACGTTGATCAGATATCCCGACAAATAGGCCAACGCAGCCGAGCCCGGTAGGCCAAAATGGCGAAAAACGGGGCTTACGGCATCGGAGATATAGGGAAGGATATTGAAGTACTTAAGCAACATCATCGCAAAAGAGATGCCTACCGTAATCTTCAAAATCCAGATACAGGTCTTAGTGGTAGTGGGAAGGACCTCTCTAACACAAGAGATAATCTTCTGCTTAGTCTCGGGATTCATTCTTGAATTTGATCTTGCTGCTATATTTCTTGTCCAAGAAATGTAACAGACGTTTGGGGACAATAGGTAATATGGGAAGTACTATCCAGTTGATAAGACCGGGCATCACATTGGCTCTACCATGGAAGGTAGCTTTGAGTGCCTTGCGGGCAGCTTCTTCGGCAGATATCATAATACCGAGACGGAATGCGCGTTTGCGCAGACTCTCCCGCAAGGAAAAAAGATTTGTTGATACGGCACCGAAATAGGCAGTCGTTACCGAAACTCCGCTCCCCATCAATTCGATTCTCAGGGAACGCGAAAAAGATTTGATAAAACGCTTTGTAGCGGAATATACAGAGAGTACGGGATAAGGCATCCAGCTGCAAAGCGAAGAGATATTTAGTATATAACCATACCCTCGCTCTTTCATTCCACGAGCAAATAAGTGGCAGAGCTCAACTAATGTAAGATTGTGGAGCACCATGGCCCTGGTAATCTCATCCTTCGAACAATCAAGGAAGCCTCCATAAGGCAGCACACCGGCATTATTTATCAGTATATCCACCCTACGCTCACCTACTTTTTCTGCTATGAAGGTAACAGCACCCACACAAGCCAGATCAACTCCTATTGCAAGCACATCAGGATGTTGCCCGGAAGGGTTATTTTCAATGGACTCCAGCTCATCACGCACCTCATCAGCATATTGTTGGTTGATGTCGACTACAATCAAATTATGCCCGAGAGCGTAGAGCTGTCGGGCATATTCTCTCCCCATACCGGACCATGTCCCGGTAATAAGGGCGTAACCTTCTGTATCAGCGGCCTTTTTATTCATGACCGCAAAGGTATTAAAAAATTAGTAATTACTCTTCCTTACCTCGAAATAAGCCTGAGCATGTTTACAAGCAGGACACTCTCCTGGAGCTTCCTTTCCTTTGTGCACAAATCCGCAATTGCGGCACTGCCACTCTATCTCTCCCTCCTTTTCAAATACCTTACCCGCTTTCACATTGGCTAATAGTCTCAGGTAGCGCTCCTCATGCGCCTTTTCAGCGATAGCAATATTCCTAAATGTAGCAGCAATTTCGGGAAAACCTTCAGCATCTGCCACCTTTGCAAACTCGGGGTAGAGCATGGACCACTCTTCGTTCTCTCCCTCAGCTGCTGCCTTTAGGTTCTCTGCTGTAGTAGAGATAACGCCTGCTGGGAATGAAGCTTTAACTTCCACCATACCCCCTTCAAGATATTTAAAAAAGGTCTCTGCATGCTCCTTTTCCTGCTCTGCAGTCTCAGCGAAGATAGCTGCAATCTGCTCATAGCCCTCTTTCTTTGCTTTGCTCGCAAAGAAAACGTACCTGTTGCGTGCCTGTGATTCGCCTGCAAATGATTGGAGAAGGTTCTTCTCTGTCTTAGTTCCTTTCAATGATTTCATGTTGTTTTGATTTTAAAAAAGTTGATATTATTTATAGCTATATTTAACAAAAATGTCATTTTGGTCTCCCTGCTCCGCGGTTGCGCCCCACAAGTTGCACATCTATACGATGCAGGTCAAATCCTCTTATTCTTTTGTTGCGAAAGTGATCGTGAATTATAAGCATCAGTTCGGGATCATCATAGTCCCTGAAAGTATGCGTATCCTCACAATAGAGATGACAGTGATTGTAGGTATTTACATCCAAATACATTTTGTTGTTGGAACTCATACGGCGCTGGAGCAATCCCACCTGTACGAATGATTCCAGAACATTGTACACAGTGGCCACTGTTAATGTCGTTAGTTCGGCACTTGCCTGCTGAAATACCATATCAGCTGAAGCATGTCCTAACTCTCTCATAGCAGCATATACAGCAATGCGCTGAGGGGTGGACTTGAGCCCATACCTCCTTAGGATTTTTTTTATGTCTATTGCGTTTTCAATCATATTAGTTGGGTTTTGGGGTGTGAAGTTAATTATAATTATTCAAAACCACAAACTCTTTTAGAGAAAATCTGTTTTTTTTGATAAATTTGTCCCCATAACAATAGAACTAATATCATTTTTTATGAAGAAAATATGTGTACTGGCGGCTTTTGCGCTGCTTTTCCTCATTTCAGGATGCAGAGATAATAAAATTGACAAAATGGTGGACCAAATGGTCGGCACAAAAGTAATTGCACACAGAGGCTACTGGAAATGCGAAGGCAGTGCGCAAAATTCAATTTCCTCGCTCCGAAACGCACATAAAGCAGGAGTCTATGGTTCTGAATTTGACGTTCATATTACTGCTGACAGTGTGTTAATCGTCAATCATGACAATGATTTCAAGGGACACGTCATTAACCTTACACGCTATGAGATAATTAAGGACTCCCTCCTTTCCAATGGCGAAAAACTTCCTACACTTGAAGAATATCTTGCAGCAGGCAAAAAACTCAAAAGACTCCAACTTGTCCTCGAGCTCAAACCGGTAAAAGAGAATCCGGCACTCGAACAATATGCCGTGGATAAATGTGTTGAAATGGTCAAAAAAATGAGACTCGAAAAGAGAGTAGATTACATATCATTCAGCCTTGAAGCCTGTAAAAGGTTTGCAGCACTGATGCCTAATGCCTCTGTTGCCTATCTGGGCGGCTACTATATGCCTATAGAGCTACTGGAAATGGGTATAAACGGCTTTGACTATCATTATAATGAAGTCCTTATGAACCCTTTCTGGGTGGATGAGGCTCGCAATTATAATATGACATCCAATATATGGACAGTCAATGACTCATTGCTTGTCGAGACTCTTCTCGTGGGCAATCCTACTTTTCTCACAACCGATAATCCGGAAGAGGTAATGCGCCAAATTGAGGCCCTCAGAGAGAGAGTAAGAGAGCGGTTCACAAACGAAAATTAGAAAAATCGAATTAATAGGGATCCACGTCTATATTGATGGTAGTCATCCCGTTATACTTACGATTCAAAAGCTCTGTTTCTAGATACAGGGCTTTTTTAATACGAGATAGAGAATTATTGCGTCTTAGCCGCAGACGAAACTGAACTTGGTAATGATCACCTGTTTTTGCCAGAGGTGGCATCACCGGACCATTGAAATCTCTTATACCGATACCTCTTATTGCATCCGCCAAATCATATGCACAACTCCACATCCTTTTTTCATTTTTATCCCTGAGGGTAATTACCACCAATCTCACAAAGGGAGGATAGCCAAAAGTTTTGCGTTCCTCAAGAGCAGCAGAAAAATCTTCGAGATCACCTTCAGCAGTAAGGGCCTTCAGGACAGGATGATCCTTCTGCTCTGTCTGTATAATCATCCTGGCTCCATCCTCTCTGCGACCGGCCCTTCCACGCAACTGCCACAGGAGTTGGAGAGCACGCTCGTCCGCCCTGAAGTCCTGTACAGAGAAGAGGGAGTCGCAGCCGATAACTGCCACCAACGAGAGGCGGTCAAAATCAAAACCCTTAGTAATCATCTGAGTTCCCACAAGGATATTAATCTTTCCCTCAGCAAAGTTTTTTAGGATGCGTTGCTCTTCGCTTTTGCCGGAGATTGTATCTGAATCAAACCGTTCTATAACATACTTTGGAAAGTATTTGCGCAACAGCTCTTCGATCTTCTCAGTCCCCACCCCACGGTCAACTATAGAAGGGGAAGCACATTTTGGGCACTCAAGCTCAAAGGGTATTTGATATGAACAATAGTGACACTTAAGCATATTATCAAACTTGTGATAACTTAGGGCAACATCACACGAAGGACATTTAACCACCACCCCACACTCTTCACATTGTGCATAAGGAGCGTAGGCTCTTCTAGAGCGGAAAACCATTACCTGCCCACCACCCTCCACCACCCTACCTATCTCGTTGAGTAAACGAATGGAGAAGGGACCTTTGACATTCTGTAGCCTCCGCGCCGTCACCATATCCACAATCTCCACCTGAGCATCCTCCGCCTTATGATACTTCTCCAACAAGTCCACCTGCACGAGTTTGCCGACAGAAACATTGTAAAGCGACTCGAAAGAGGGAGTGGCGCTGCCCAGTACCAGATTAGATCCGATCTGAGAAGAGAGCATCAACGCACCATCGCGCCCGTTGTATCTCGGCGCAGGATCAGACTGCTTGTAGGAAGAATCATGCTCCTCATCTACCACTATCAACAATAAATTTGGCAGAGGTAGAAGTAGTGCTGACCTGGTACCCAGCACTATATGAGGTCGCTCGGCAGTTGCCAGACGGTTATAAATACGCTTTTTGACAGCTGCTGTCTGCTTCGAGTGATAGGGCAGCAGAACACTGCCGAAAACCTTCTCGAGTCTGGAAGTAAGCTGTCTAGAGATGGCTATCTCGGGTACGAGAAAAAGCACAGATCCACCGCTCTCAAGAGCATCCTGCATAAGGTGAAAATAGATCTCGGTTTTACCGGATCCCGTTACTCCGCGCAAAAGCACTCTATGGCCTTCAGCAAAATGGTCTCTGATAGCATCACAAGCTGCCTGTTGTGCAACAGAAAGTTCAGGAATAGCACTAAAATCGGGCTCCCGGAACTCTTTGTCAGACTTCCTGGAACGAACTTTTATTTGCTTGCGAAAAGCACTTGAATAAGCCGCCTTGAAGACCTCCCCCACACTGCACATGTAATATTCTGCTAAAGCACGCCAAAAATTCAACTGTGCCAAAGTCACCTGAGGCATATCGAGAAGAGATTCTACTGATCTGACCCTAGAAGGATCCAGATCTGTAGGTGGCCGATTTGAAACAGCGGTTACTACCGCGTACCGACTTTTCCCCACAAGCTGCACCTGCACCCAGCTGCCCACGAAAATCTGCTCCTCAAATTCTTTAGGAACCAAGTATGACAATTCCTTGCTCATTTTCAGAGGCAACAGTACCTGCACGTATAATCCATCCTTTTCCATATCCAGAGTGCTAAAATAACACTTTTTTTTGCAGATATGGAATAAAAAACTACCTTTGCAATCCCGCTGGTTAAAATGACCCGCATAAGGTGCCATAGCTCAGTTGGTAGAGCAACGGACTGAAAATCCGTGTGTCCCTAGTTCGAATCTCGGTGGCACCACAAAAAAAAAGCGACCCCACAGGTCGCTTTTTTAGTTCTGAGTTATGAGTATTGAGTTTTGAGTAAGTTTTATAGTAGTTAGTTTCGAGTTCACCCTCACTACACACTACACACTACACACCAACTACTCATTCCATTTTCTATCTTTAATTACCGGTGGGTGGAATGGAATGAAATTTTCAGGTATTGGCGTAAAAGTTGCTTTGGTGGGCGCCTTAGTGAGATTGTCAGCATCAAATACGGCAAACTCTGCAAAAGTGGGTGTTGTGCCCTGTGAGAGCTGCATAATACGTTTGTAGATGGCAAATCTTGAGGGAGCATTAAAACCATCTGTATTAGCGTTCATTATACTGTTTGGAGTAGGACGCCATGCCCCTGTGGCAAAGGTAAGAGCACCCTCATGGATTCCAACAACATTTTTATAGATAGGATCACTCAACATAAAGGACCATTGAATGGCGGCAGGATCTGAAGTGACATCAACATTGGCTCCCCATCCATAAATATCCCTTTGTTGAATGAAAGAAGCTCTTTTCTCATCAGTTATATGGCCTGAGCCAGAGGAGGTGTACTCATCTAAAAGTTTACCAAAACCGTGACCACCACTCTCATGTTGTACAACTTTCCAAAAGTTGCTCTCTGAGTTACCCATAAGAGCACAATAGCTTATAGCCGAGTTATCTGAATACATGTAACATGTGCCGGAATAATTAGGAGCATTTACTATAACGGTAACCAAGCTCTTTGACAAATTCGCACCGGGAACCTTACTAGCATATTCGAAAACTTTCGTATCATTGCCCTCTACCAACGTACCTTCACCGAAACGGCAGCTAAAAGCTGTCTCTGAATCATCTGCTATCTCTTGGTTTTTAGATACAGCTGCAACGGAATAGACATCAAAGCGGTTACGTAAAGATTTATACGGTTCCTCATTGAAGAAGGCATCAACAGCACGACTTACCCATGTATCAAAAGAGCCATCAGCATGATCTCTATCGGTAAAGGCATCACCTGTAAATATCAACTTTATCCCATTTCCCACTGTGTGAGTTTGGAGAGTTGTAACCTTACCATCAGCAGAGTAATCGGTAGATTCATAGTAGGAACTTCCACCGGAACCTTCACCAAGCCTACTCTTGATAAAGGCATCCAGATTATTGCGGTTATGTCCGAAAGCTGAAGTAGAGAAGACCACATTGCCATTTTTATCAACGACATGGACATTTGGTATAGTTCTTTGATATAACAAAGAGTTAAATACAGGTCCCGGTTGGATGAGTATTGTTCTCCAAGTCATACCTAAGTTATCGGCAATTTGCTTAAGCTGAGCATCAGTCATACCGCCCATTGCATCATAGTTTGGACTATAAACCGAGTAACCAATTACATCCAGCCCTTTAGACTTATATTGATTGTAAACAGAGATGAGTTGAGGTACGTAATCGGTACAGTATGAGCACCATGTCTGCCAATCGAAAAGGACTGTATATTCATTTGATGCATACTCGTTTCCAAGGTTAATTGGAGTTCCCGTAACATCGTTAAAGATGAAGTTTGGAGCAGGAAAATTGGTGATACCGGAAATATTAAAATTGTTGTAGCAAACTATTCTTGCCCAGAATTTTTCCCAAAAAGTATGGTTGCCGAGAATAGAGTTTGGAATATTGCCCGATAGATTATTCATGGTGACATCAAGGGCATTAAGATTTGTCAAAGTAGCTATTTCTCCGGGAAGTGTTCCGGTTAGTTGATTATCGAATAAATAGAGTTGTTCCAATGCTTTAAGTTTGCCGATCTCCGAAGGAATACTCCCTGAAATAGTATTGTAGCAGAGTTGCAGAAACCTCAATTTTGAAAAATCTCCAATCTCAGCAGGTATATTACCTGAAAGATTATTATCAAATAGATCAATCCATAATACGAACCCATGCGCATCAACTCCTATTCCATACCATTCACTAAGCGGTTTATCACTTAGCCAATTATCCTTTCTAT
The DNA here is from genome assembly GCA_033811195.1 of Bacteroidales bacterium. Taxonomy (GTDB): domain Bacteria; phylum Bacteroidota; class Bacteroidia; order Bacteroidales; family UBA932; genus Cacconaster. Next base: position 54,548 of record JAPXOZ010000001.1, read on the forward strand.
CCCATTGACTGCCATTTAGTGAATTATATAACGCAGTAAGAGCAGTGCGCTCTTTTATTAATTCCGATGACTCTTCATGGGCATTCTGAGTAATAGTGATAAAGCTCTCCTTACCGGCTCCCTCAACTTTAACCTGACCTATCCTCGAATCCAGAGAACTATTCTTAGCTATTTGTAATATCAGTTTGTACTCCTCTAGCCCCTTGGTCTGTACATTAGAGATTGTAATCCAACTTTGAGCAGCCCCAAGTACCGTAGCGTTATAGTTTATATTGGTCAAGACCGGAATCCTTAGCTCGCCCCCATCTTTTCCTATTGAAAATTCTTTCTGGGTCAAAATAAGCTCATCTTTCTGACTCTGAGTAATGATGACTGTTGTACTCTTATCACCATACCTGATGGTTAGAATACCTGTCCTTGAATCATAACCTTCATTCTTATTAACAGCGAGAATAATATTATAATCATTTAATGTTTTAGTCTGAATAATAGAACACCAGGATTTACAATTATCTGAAAGAGAGCAACTATAATCGGTATTTGACCTAACAGGTATGGTAATGGTACCACCATTACTTCCTATTGAAAATACTGTCTGCTCTACAATGAGTTCCTCAACCTGCTTCTGAGTAATGGTGATAAAGCTCTCCTTACCGGCACCGGAAATTTTTACCTGACCTATCCTAGAATCCAGAGAACTATTCTTAGCTATTTGTAATACCAATTTGTACTCCTCTAACCCCTTGGTCTGTACATGAGAGATTGTAATCCAACTTTGAGCAGCCCCGAGGACAGTAGCGTTATAGTTTATATTGGTCAAGACCGGAATCCTTAACTCGCCTCCTTCAGTTCCTATTGAAAATTCTTTCTGGGTCAAGATAAGTTCATCTTTCTGACTCTGGGTAATGGTAACTACTGTACTCTTATTATCATAACTGATGGTTAAAGTACCGGTTCTAGGATCATAACCTTCATTCTTATTAACAATGAGAATAATATTATAATCATTCAATGCCTTGGTCTGAGTAATAGAGCACCAAGATTTACAATCATTTGAAAGAGAACAATTATAATCAATATTTGAACGAAGGGGGATTGTAATGATACCGCCATCACTTCCAATTGAAAATTCTGTCTGCTCTATTAAAAGTGCATCAACCTGTTTCTGAGTAATGGTGATAAAACTCTCTTTACCTGCACCGGAAATTTTTACCTGACCTACTCTTCCATCATAGCTCTCATTTTTAGCAATCCTAAGTACCAGATTATAATCCTCCAAACCTTTGGTCTGGGCTTGTTCTATTGTTATCCACTCCTGAGCTCCCTCCACAACAGCACAACTGTATTGAATGTTGGCGGAGATAGGAATTTTTAGTTCACCCCCCTCACTACCTATGATGAACTCTTTTTGGGTTAGAATAAACTCATCTTTCTGGCTTTGAGTAATTTTGACTTCTGTACTCTTATTATCATAACTGATGGTTAAAGTACCGGTTCTGGAATCATAACCTTCATTCTTATTAACAGTGAGAATAATATTATAATCGTTCAAGGCCTTGGTCTGAGTAATAGAGCACCAAGATTTACAATCATTTGAAAGAGAACAATTATAATCAATATTTGAACGAAGAGGGATTGTAATGGTACCGCCATCACTTCCAATTGAAAATTCTGTCTGCTCTATAAAAAGTGCATCAACCTGTTTCTGAGTAATGGTGATAAAACTCTCCTTACCTGCACCGGAAATTTTTACCTGACCTATTCTTCCATCATAGCTCTCGTTCTTGGCAATCTGGAGTACCAGATTATAATCCTCCAAACCTTTGGTCTGGCTCTGTTTTATTGTTATCCACGCCTGAGCTCCATCCATAACAGTACAGCTGTATTGTATGTTGGTCGAGACGGGAATCTTAAGTTCACCTCCTTCAGCACCTACTATAAACTCCTTCTGAGTTAAAATAAGCTCATCTTTCTGACTCTGAGTAATGGTAAGTATTGTACTCTTATCAGCATAACTGATGGTTAGAGTCCCTGTTCTGGAATCATACGTATTATTCTCCTTCACGGAGAGAACAATACTGTAATCCTTCATTGCCTTGGTCTGAGTAATAGAGCACCAGGATTTACAATCATTCGAAAGAGAACAAGTGAAATCAACATTGGAACGAATAGGTATTGTAAAAGAACCCCCATCACTTCCTATTGAAAATTCTGTCTGATTCTGACCCTGATTGACAATAAGTTCAGGCTCAACGCATGATACAATACTTATAATTAAGCAAGAAGCAATTATAAGTCGAGAAATAAACCGTTTCATAGCAATCTGAGATTTGGTTATGTGTAAGAAATAAGTTCCCGTAAGGAACTATAAAAATATAAATAAAATAAATAGTTACGAAATTTTAGCAAATAAAATAACGAGTTGCGGAATTGTAAGTAACCTCGCAACTCGTAACCCACACCCCACAACACCACCACCACTACATTCTACTAACTACATACTACAAACTACACACTACACACTACTCCACTATCTCTATCTCATCGAGAATGCGTTGGGCGCCAGCAAGTTTATCAATAATGAAGAGTGCATATCTTATATCTATAGAGATATTGCGACATACATCGGGATCGAAGTCTATATCACTCATCGTACCCTCCCATACTCTGTCGAAATTAATTCCTATCAGGTTACCGTCAGCATCAATGACGGGGCTGCCTGAATTGCCGCCTGAAGTGTGGTTGGTTGCAATAAAGCAGACAGGCATAGTACCGTTTGCACCCCATTTCCCATAATCTTTGCGCGCATAAATATCTCTGAGTTCCTGAGGTATGTTGTAATCAAAAATATCAGGATTGTCCTTCTCCATAATACCCTCGATGGTGGAAACTGGCTTAAAGAAGATACCATCCGCAGGAGAATAGCCCTTAATATGGCCGTAAGAGACCCTAAGAGTAGAGTTTGCGTCGGGGAAGAAGGGTTTTTCGGGAGAAAACTCCATCTGACCCTTCATATAAGTGCGGTAAAGCAGAGTAATCTGCCTGTTGATCTCGGTATAGGGCTGATTTATCTCAGTGAGATAGTGTTGTCTAAATTCATTTGAGAACACGAAGGCCGGATCAGCCAATAGTACATCCTGAGGATTTTCGGCAGAAAGAGCCTTCTCCAAAAGAACACGTGTCCCCTCTTCGGTAGTAAGGGCAGAAGTAGCGAAAATATCTTCTACCCATGCATCAGTAGTGCCGAAAGTGCTAATTTGCTCCGCAAAATAGGCAGGCCGGAGATGCTGCGGCATATTCTTATCATATTCTGCGAGGAGAAGATGGAAGCTCTCCTTGTCGATGGGAAGAAAATAATCCTTAAAATAGGACTCAATCATTTGGTCGAAGTAATTCTTACTACGGTTGCGACTGAAAGCTGTTGTAAGATTTTCTGCAAAGCGGATAATCTCATTGGCACGGATGCTCTCGTTATAATAATCTGTGGCGAAAGCATAGCCCTCAAGTTCCTCATAGAGTTTGTCGAGCATCGGAATTACATCTATGTATTCCGGCTTATCAGTCGCCCATTGCTGGAAGGCCTGCTCATAACTCTTCTTTTTCTCATAAGTCTTGAGTTTTATTATGCCGTTCATCTCGCCAAGCCATTTTTTCCAGGCATTGGATACACTTGAATTCTTAGAAGAGTACTGAATTCTCACCTTCTGGCTCTGCGACATATATTTCTCCTGTACGTCAAGACGTTTTGTGCGTAGATTGCGTTTATGAGGGTTTGAGATATCGGAGATATATCTCACTGCTTCTGAGTGAATATATTCCTGTGTCCTGCCGGGATAGCCGTAGACAAAGGTAAAATCACCCTCTTTGCGCTCTTTGATGGAGAGCTTAAAATATTTTTTTGGCTTATAGGGCACATTCTCCTCAGAGTATGGCGCGGGATTATTATCCTTGTCAGCATAGATTCTAAAAAGAGAGAAATCTCCTGTATGACGGGGCCACATCCAGTTGTCGGTATCACCGCCGAATTTTCCTATTGATGATGGCGGTGCGCCCACAAGACGCACATCGGTAAAAGTCTGATAGACCCAGATGAAATATTGATTTCCATAGTATAGCGGCCTTACGGCTGCACTATAGCCGGCACCCTCCTTGGAAGCAGCCTCAATCAAGGGTGCACTATTTGCCTCAATCAGAGAATCGCGCTGGATCTCAGTCATTGAGGGATCATAACCTTTGAGAACCGTTTCTGTGACATCGTCCATCCTTACAAGAAATCTCACATATATATTCTTATTGGGCAGCTCCTCTTCAATGGTCATAGCCCAAAATCCATCCTTGAGATAATCGTGCTCCACTGAACTATGTTCCTGAATCCAATCGTAACCGCAATGGTGATTGGTTATCAGAAGTCCGTTATCGGAAATCAATTCAGCAGAGCATCCTCCGTTGAAATGGACCGAGGCGTCCTTAAGGGAAGCCTGATTGATGCTGTAGATATCTTCAGCCGTAAGCCTTAGACCTTTGGACTGCATATCACCTATTCTTTTGGCAATCTCGGAAGGAAGCCACATCCCATTATCCGCAAAAATAGATCCGGCAAAAGTCAAAGCAAGAACAAATAATAATAGTTTTTTCATCACTCTTGAATAATAATTGGTGCAAAATACAAATGTACAAAAAAATCGGGACGACACATGGTCGTCCCGATCTAGATATATGTCATCAAATTTTATTCAGCAAGAAATGCATTGTATTTCTCGTAAGCGGCCATATACTCTGGTGATTTGTCACGGAAACGGAAGTAAATGAACTTAAGGAATTCGGCTGCATTCTTCCGAATCTCTATATCGTCAGAAATTGAGAATGCCTTCTCGAATGGAGGAATTGCATTTTCAAGGGCCTGGTTAAATTCCTCAACGAGAGCGTCATATTTAACCTGATCATATTCTGAGTCAGCCTTTTCTGCAATGTCCATAGCCTGTTCGTAATAGAGAACACCCACACTCAAAACACCATATACATAGTCGGGCTGGATTTCAGTCGATTTAGCATAAAGTTCAGCTGCTTTTTCGATATTACCCAACTCTTTGTAAACATTACCTTCAGCATAGTAAAGGGAACCGTTGTTGGGTTCGTTCTCCTGTGCAGTGTGGATAATGTCGAAGAGCTTCTGAGGATCCTCTTTGGTGACAGTGTAGAGGTTGATCAGACCTACAAGAATGCCCTGGTTGTGAGGAAACTGCTCAAATCCTGTTTCAAGTGTCTGTTTCTGGCCAAGCGTGTCAGCATTTAATCTATATAACTCTGCAAGGTTGGAGAAGACGTTGCCATCAGAATAGTAGCCATAGTCCAGGCACTTTTTGTAGTATTTTTCAGCTTTTGCATTATCACCACTCATACTTGAAAGCAGGGCAGTATTGTAGATTACCATTGTATCAACTTTCTGCATTACCTTGTTATCATAGTTGCCAAGGCACTCCTCAAAAATAGCGGTAGCCTTTTCATAATCACCGAGATTGTAGTACGAAGCAGCTTCTTCATAGTTGTAGGTATGAATCTGCTCAAATAGAGCTTGAATATCCTTAAGTTTGGAACCTTTCGGATCAACTTCGGCAGCCTTGAAAAGAGCATCCTGGGCTTTGCCTAGAAGATTTTCAGCAATAGGCTTCGTAACAATAAAGAACACGAGCTGACCGAAATCATTGTAATAAAGCTCCTTGTCGCTGTAGGTATCGACAGTGAATATGCCCTGAGGAAGGGTTTTCTGTGCGGAAGAGAGTACCTGCTGGTCTTTGAGAACGGTCTTGAGCAGCATCTGATCAAAGCCGGGCTCGATGCCCTTGCTCGGGAGCTCATATGCTGAAATGTAGGCTTTGGCAAGAGAAATCCATGTGGCGGGCTTTGTTGCCTTTTTAGGATTCAGGCTTGCTGCCACTGCCTTGTCGATAGCTTTCTGGGCATCTGCTACCGCTTTTGATTGCGCACTTGCAAAGGTAACAGAGAGGACAAGTGCCATTGCTAATAAAACTTTCTTCATAGTCTTTAAAAATTAAAGTGGTATTTATTCTTGTTAATTATTAATTGCTGTTGGTATTTGGCTATCAGCCATTGGTTTTTACTTTTATGGTTTATTATCAATTCAATTGCTATTTAATTTCGAGCTACTAATTCTTCATTCTTAATTCTCCTTACTTCATTACCACGTAACTCGCGACCCGTACCTCGTACCCCGCACCCCGCATCACTCTACACTATCTTCCTCAATTTCATCCTCTTCTCTTCGTTCTACAGAACAGACAGCAGCAATACTGTCACCTTCCCTCAGACTAATGACCTTGACACCCTGAGTAGCCCTTCCGGCAACCCTTATATCTGCAACCGACACCCGGATTGTAACACCGGACTTGTTGATAATCATCAGATCATCCTCATCTGTCACTGACTTTATCGCTATCAAAGAACCTGTCTTTTCAGTAATGTTTATGGTCTTGACACCTTTGCCTCCACGGTTGGTTCTGCGATATTCTTTCAAAAGTGAACGTTTGCCGAAACCATGCTCGCTGATCACAAGAATGTGCTCTTGGGACTCAGCTTCATTATTACCATTTACACAAATCATACCAACCACTTCGTCGTCTTCGTCTATCCTTATTCCGCGCACTCCTGTGGCTGTGCGGCCCATAGCGCGCACGGTTTTTTCAGGGAAACGGCAGCAACGACCTTTACGACCTGCCAAAAGAATATCTTTTGTATCATCGGTAAGCAAGGCCTCAATCAATGAATCATCCTCGCGGATATTTATTGCAATGATACCGTTAGCTCTTGGACGGGAATAAGCCTCGAGAGAGGTCTTTTTAATGGTACCCTTTCGTGTAGCAAGTACTACATAGTGGTTATTGATGTAGTCATAATCATCCAAATTTTCCACATTCATATAGGCTTGTACCGCATCATCCGGCTCAATATTGACGACATTCTGGATAGCGCGGCCTTTTGATGCCTTGGTGCCTTCTGGTACCTCGTATACCTTCAGCCAGTAACACTTACCATTCTTGGTGAAGAACATCATCGTGCTGTGCATATTAGCAACATAGATGTGCTCTATGAAGTCCTCCTCACGGGTTGTACTTCCTTTAGCACCTATTCCGCCACGGTTCTGCAGACGATACTCGGTAAGAGGAGTCCTCTTGATGTACCCCATATGAGAAATTGTGATCACCACATCTTCATTGGGATAGAAATCCTCAGGATTGAAATCTTCGGCTGAAAGCTCTATTTCTGTGCGACGACTGTCGCCATATTTTTCTTTGAGGGTAATAAGCTCCTGCTTGATAATATCCATCTGAAGAGAAAAATCAGCAAGGATAGCCTCAAGATGGCTGATAAGCGCCTGCAGCTCATCGTACTCTGCCTGGAGCTTACTCCTTTCAAGTCCTGTAAGCTGTCGGAGCCTCATCTCCACGATAGCTTCAGCCTGCTCGGAAGAAAACTCAAATTGCTCTACAAGACCTTCTCTTGCCTCCTGCACACTACTGGATGCCCTAATAAGAGCAATAATCTCATCTATGATGTCCAGCGCCTTAAGCAATCCCTCTAGGATATGAGCTCTCTTGAGAGCTTTGTCAAGCTCGAAGCGGGTCCTACGGAGAACTACCTCGTGGCGATGGCGCACAAAGCACTTGATTAGATTTTTCAGATTGAGCATTCGAGGACGACCGTCCACCAGCGCAATGTTGTTAACTGAAAAACTGGACTGAAGCGGCGTGTACCTAAAAAGGTTATTGAGTACAACATTAGCCACAGCACCCATCTTGAGTTTTATAACTATGCGCATACCGCTACGGTCGCTCTCATCATTGATATAAGCAATTCCTTCAAGTTTCTTGTTTTCAACCAGGTCGGCGATTTTCTCAATCAGTTCGCGTTTATTGACCATATAGGGAATCTCGCTAACTACGATGGTTTCGCGTCCGCTATCTGAAATCTCAATATCAGTCTTAGAGCGTATGACTATACGGCCACGACCTGTTTCAAATGCATCCCTTATACCTTTTGTGCCCTGTATAATACCACCAGTAGGGAAATCAGGACCCTTTATATATTGCATCAGCTCGTCGAGAGTGATGTCATTGTTATCGATATAAGCGCAAATGGCATCACAGCACTCGGTAAGGTTGTGCGGGGCCATATTGGTGGCCATACCTACTGCAATACCGTTTGCTCCGTTGAGCAGTAGCAAAGGGGCCTTGGCCGGAAGCACTACAGGCTCCTGAAGTGATTCGTCAAAATTGGGTTTAAAGTCAACCGTATCCTTGTCAATATCTTCTATAACCTCTTCGGCTAGTTTCTGGAGCTTGGCCTCAGTATAACGCATCGCCGCTACAGGATCGCCGTCAACAGATCCGAAGTTACCCTGACCTTGAACAAGCATATAGCGCATGTTCCAGGACTGGGCAAGTCGGGCCATGGCGTCATAGACGCTGGAATCACCATGAGGGTGGTATTTACCGAGCACCTCACCCACTATACGCGCCGATTTCTTAACTGGTTGGTTACTGGTCAGACCAAGACCATACATTCCATACAGAACTCTCCTGTGAACAGGTTTCAAGCCATCTCTCACATCCGGAAGTGCACGCGACACAATCACCGACATCGAATAGTCGATGTAGGCGCTTTTCATCTCAGTTTCAATATTGATAGGAATAATCCTGCCTACATTCTCTTCTAATTCTTCCATTCTTTTCTCTTTCTGCTATCTGTAAAAATTAACTCGTAAAAGTACTAAGAAAAAGTGATTCGGCCAAAATTTTTCACTATCTTGGCACTTTCAAATAAAGCACCGCAGGATTATGACAAACACCCTTTCCAGAGAACTTTCGGCACTGCTGGAGACTGCCCGCGAAGAGGCAATGAGACTGGGCAGTACCGTTATTGATGCCGACCACCTGTTTCTGGCTATACTCAGAGATAACCGGAGTGTTGTCAAATCCGTTTCAGATCGTATTGGGAGTGATATTTCAATAGTTAAGACAGCACTTGAAAAGATAATTTCCCTACCTGAACCCATCCCCTTTGAGAAAGTCAGTTCAGTGACCATTTCACAGGAAGTAAATGATATCTTCGGACAAGCATTTGCCAACTGCGCCGCCGTTGGTGTGCAGCCCGGCACGACAGATATACTGGAAGCCACGATCACCCTTCGCAAAGGAAGATTCATTCCCCTAATGGAAAAACTCGGTATAGTTCCTAACACCTTGCTTGCTTCAATGGGACAGATAGGCCGAGAATCGGGCCGCAGAGAGAAAAAACCAACATACGTGCTTATTAAGTATTGCCGTGACCTGACATCCGGTACCGTAAATGACAATAGAGATCCTCTTATCGGACGAGAATCCGAAACTTTACGCGTCAAACAGATACTCAGCCGCCGCAAAAAAAACAACCCCCTTCTGGTTGGTGAGTCCGGAGTAGGAAAATCCGCAATTGTAGAGGGACTCGCCTCAACACTTGAGGGCAAAAGAATACTCTCCCTCGATATCCCCGCATTGATTGCTGCTAATCCCCATCCATCCTCGCTTGCAGAGAGCATCAGACAGATCATTTCAGCACTGGAGATCTCTTCTAATGCCATCCTATTTATAGATGACATACACTCTCTGGTTGGAGCTGGCGGAATGCGTGGTTCCTCCGACATAATTACTCTGCTCAAACCGGCACTCTCAGGCGGCACCATACGCTGCATCGGAGCCACTACCACCGACGGCTATCGCAACTGCATTGAAAACGACAAAGCGCTGGACAGGGTATTCCAGAAGATAGTCGTCAAACCCTCAACCGAAGAGCAAACACTGGATATACTCAATGGTATCAAAGAGAAATATGAACGTTTCCATAACGTGATCTATACACCGGAGGCACTGAAGCAGTGCATTACTCTTTCTCAAAGGTATATATGCGAGAGACATCTGCCGGATAAAGCCATAGACCTAATGGACGAAGCAGGGTCGAGATCGCATACATCCGGGACAGACCAGGAGCCTTACAACGCCACTAATCCCGATACTCGCCAACTTCTGGAACAAATTCGAAATGAGAAGCGTCAAGCTGCACTCGCAGGTGACTATCCGACTGCCGCTTCGCTCCGCCTTCGCGAAAAAGAACTCATCAATGAATTGTCCGCAAAAGAGAATTCAGATAAAACAACTCCTGTTACCATCACAAGTGATGACATAGCGCGAGCAGTATCTTTTATGACAGGCATACCTGCACACAAGATAGCAAGCGATGAGAGTAAAAAACTTTTGGCAATGGAGGAGAGACTCACCAGCCGCGTCATAGGACAGGATGAAGCAGTCAAGACTGTAACAAAGGCCATAAAACGCGGTCGCGCAGGTCTCAAGGACTCCCGCAAGCCCATAGGAACATTTATTTTCCTCGGTCCTACAGGCGTAGGCAAAACTCTACTTGCCAAGAAGATTGCGGAATACATGTTTGACTCCGAAGACTCCCTCATCAGGATAGATATGAGCGAGTACATAGAAAAGCACTCCATCAGCCGCCTTATAGGCTCCCCTCCGGGTTATGTAGGCTACGACCAGGGTGGCCAGCTTACGGAGCAGGTACGACTTAAACCCTACAGCGTTGTACTTTTGGATGAGGTAGAAAAGGCTCACCCTGACATCTCCAATATCCTCTTGCAAGTATTTGACGAAGGGCGGCTTACCGATAGCAGTGGCCGTACGGTGGATTTCCGCAACACCATACTGATCCTTACTTCGAACATTGGCAGCCGCAAATTACGGGACTTCGGAGGCGATGTGGGATTTTCCACCAGTACCACCGATAGGGAGATAAGGCGCAAATCCATTATCGATAAAGCCTTGACGCGACAATTCTCCCCGGAATTGCTCAATCGTCTGGATGATAAGATTTACTTCAACTCCCTCTCGAGAGAGGACATTTTCCGAATAATAGAGATAGAACTGGAAGACCTGGTCGACAGAGTCAGACACCTGGGATACACTCTCGAGGTAGACGAAAGTGCACGTATTTTCGTAGCGGACGAGGGATTCGACCCTGAATTGGGTGCCAGACCTCTCAAGAGAGCTATTCAGAAGCACATCGAAGATCCTCTTTCAGAACTTATCATCAGCGATGGATCGGGCTGTGGGGTATTAAAAGTGACTTTTGATGAAAAATCCGGCGAGATTGCAGTCACACATATTGCTTAAGATATTTAGCGCTACCCAGATTGGATATCAACACATATTTTTCCTTTGAGAAAGTCTCTCCGCGGAATTTTTTATCTACAGAGATTTTCTTTTCTGAAATCCTTCTGAACGTGGTGCAATCTACATAAAAACGCATCGGAGGCTTCTCCCCTACTTTTTTGAAACCCAAACGGAGGTAAGTATCTCCACGGGACCATTCGTAGTCTGAATATGACATTACCTCATCCGGGCCGACATCACTCACGAATGCCTCAAGAAGCCGTCCCATACCCCCACTTATACGGCAATCCGGTAAAGAAGCATATCTGACCCATTCATAGCTCTCGAGAATGCGTTCATCTCCTTCGACAAGACGCTTCATAGGTCTACCTGCAGAGAATGTAGCTACCGCTACCAGTTTTTCTTCATGAAAAAGCCCGTACCGATACCTGCATCTTGAAGTACCGTAACTGTGATATTTTTCGAGAAATTCAGCCGCTTGCTGCGCTTTCAGCGCTTTTACTTCACATTTCCTGGCAAAAATAGATCTGAAGCGGCCCAAATGAGCCAAAATCCGCTTGCGAATCACCTCTCCGCAACTTCTCCAACGGTCTTCGTAAAGATAAATGCATCTCTCACCACCATCCTCAAACTTCACTTCCCCAGCATCTTGAAGCGGAACAAGCCGAATGGTCACATCCCTATCGGGAAATAAAAAGAGAGTCCCAGAACGCTCATAATGAACTGAGGAACTCTCCAAAAATTCTGAAAACTCCGCAATCACTTAAAGATGTTTTTGAGGACCTCTTCGGTTATTTTTCTAGTGGCTGTCGTAGTGGCAGTTTTTGCGGCTCTTCCAAGTGCACTGTCACTGCTCTTTTTGGATGTGCTCTTCTTGCCGGTAACTTTCCTTGCCGCCTGGGTTCCTAAGCTACGTATAAAACTTGTAGCACCTGCGACTACCATTGTGCCTAAAACGGTTCTCGTAAAACCTCCTTTTTTGCCGGAGGATTTCTTCTTCTCTTTTTCCTTCTCTTTCTCCTCCTTCTCCTTTTCTGCCTGTATCAGAGCCTCTTCTTCAGCCTTAGCTAACTCTTCGTAATAAGCAGTCAACACCTCATAGGCACTTTCACGATCAAAAAACTTGTCATAGGCTTTAATTTCAGCCGGTGCCAAGTTGTTTATATCGAGACGCTGCCCTTCAGTGATGGGCCCGATAGAACTCAAAGGGAAGAGGATTCTAGCTCTTTCAACTATAGAAGGAGCTCCTTTTTCATCTAGAAAAGAGACAAGGGCCTCTCCGGTAGCAAGCTCCATAATAGCATCTTCTGTTTTGAACTCAGGATTGGCACGGAAGGTCTGAGCCGCTGCGCGAACAGCCTTCTGATCTTTTGGAGTATAAGCCCTTAAAGCATGCTGGATACGGTTACCAAGCTGTCCGAGGACAATTTCTGGAACATCTGTTGGCGATTGAGTGACAAAATAGATACCCACACCCTTTGAACGGATAAGACGTATCACCTGCTCTATCTTCTCCACAAGTGCTTTGGATGTGCCTTGAAATAGCATATGTGCCTCATCAAAGAAGAATATCAGTTTAGGAAGAGGTTGATCTCCGACTTCTGGTAGCTTGCCGTAAAGCTCTGTAAGCAACCACAAAAGAAATGTGGAGTAGAGTTTGGGATTATGCATAAGTTTGTCGGCTGCGAGGACATTCATCACTCCACGACCATTATCGGAAGCAATCAGGTCCCCCACGTCAAATGCGGGTTCGCCGAAAAATTTATCCCCGCCCTGACTCTCAATGGCAAGCACAGCTCTTTGTATGGCTCCGATGCTGGCTGCTGAGATATTTCCGTACTCAGTTGTGAACTTTGAGGCATTCTTACCCACAAAATCCAGCATCAGACGCAAATCTTTAAGGTCTATCAGCAGCAGTTCCTTATCATCCGCTATGCGGAAAACAATGTTTAGTACTCCGGACTGAGTCTCGTTAAGCTCCATTAAACGAGAAAGGAGCAGGGGGCCCATTGAGGAGATGGTAGTGCGCATAGAGTAACCCTGCTCTCCGAAGACGTCGAAAAAGCGTGTGGGAGAACCTTCAAAAGGAGGATTTTCGATACCGAATTCAGCACACCGCTTTTCAATGAATCCATTCATTTTTCCTGCCCGGCTGATGCCTGAAAGGTCGCCTTTCATATCTGCCATAAAACAGGGAACTCCCGCTTGGGAAAATGTCTCTGCCAGCACCTGCAGGGAAACTGTTTTTCCGGTACCTGTGGCACCGGCTATGAGTCCGTGCCTATTTGCCATCTTGCCCTGAAGGTATATCGGGCCGTTAGCCGAATGGGCTACATACAATTTGTCGTCTTTATACATAATGATTTTATTTTTTCCAGTTAACTTTCAAAGATAAGAATTTTTTAGTTATGAGTTCCGATTTAAAAACCTACCTTTACAAGAATAACCGAAAATAAAGAGATAATGAAATATACCAACTTCAAAGAGCACCGGCTCTCCCTTCTGGGATTCGGTCTGATGAGACTCCCAGTAACACCTGATGGTGGGATTGATAGTGAAGTCACTTTCCGTATGGTGGACTATGCAATAGAGCACGGGGTCAACTATTTTGACACCGCATACCCTTATCATGGAGGTCTGTCGGAAGTTGTTGCCGGCGAGGCATTGCGTCGTCACCCGCGCGAAAGTTGGTACATCGCGAATAAGTATCCCGGCCACCAGATAGCATCCGAGTATAATCCGGAAGTAATATTCGAGGACCAACTGCATAAGTGCGGGGTAGAATGGTTTGATTTCTACCTTATGCACAATATACACGAGACCTGTATAGATGTTTATCTCGACCCAAAATGGGGAATCCTGGACTATTTTCTGAAACAGAAGGAGAAGGGACGCATCCACCATCTGGGTTTTTCAGCTCATGCGGAACTAGATACACTCAGGCGTTTCCTCGACTCCCCCTATGGAGAGCATATGGAGTTTTGTCAGATACAGCTCAATTTTCTTGACTGGTCCCTTCAGAGAGCGCGGGAAAAGGTAGAACTGCTAAATTCGAGAGATATTCCCATCTGGGTGATGGAACCATTACGCGGTGGTAAGCTACTATCAATCACCACACCGGAAGAGGCCTTCAGATGGGTCGCCGGCATTCCCGGAGTTACTATGATCCTCAGCGGCATGTCGAACGAGCAACAGATAGTAGAGAATGTTGAGATATTTAACCGCATAACACCGCTCAGCAAAGAAGAGTGCAACAGCCTCTATGCTCTTGCGGAGCAAATGAAGGAATCCGTCCCCTGTACAGCCTGTAACTATTGTACTCCGGCATGCCCTATGGAACTGGATATCCCTACTTTGATCCAGGCACGCAACGATTTCGCCATTGAGACCTCTTTCACCCCTCTCATGCGAATCGAGTCACTTCCGAGGGAAGGTCACCCTTCAAACTGTATAGGATGTGGTGCCTGTAGTCAAATGTGCCCTCAAGGCATCAACATTCCTGAAGTGATCAGCGAACTCAACTCACAGCTTGCCAAAGCTCCTTCCTGGAAAGAAATTTGTCGACAAAGAGAAATAGCTGCCCGCAAAATGCGTGAGAGATGAATTGTGGGGTACGAGGTGCGTGTTTGAAATTTTGAGTCAGAAATGACGATTGGAAATTTATATCTAGAATTCTAATCTTCTAAAAATAAACTCCTCTGAATTTTCTCGGGGAGTTTTTATTTTCTTGCTCATTCTAATGATTTATAGGTCTAACTAGCTGTTTCTGTGAGAATTTGATATTTGTGAAGTCATAAATATACGAATATGTAATCATTTTGGGTTTTTTCCCAACGTTATTCTGCATTTATTTGCTATATTTGTGGGAATTGAATGAAAAAATAATTGATAATGAAAGTTAAAAAATTGCTATTGGGTGATGAGGCGGTTGCGCTGGGAGCAATTAATGCAGGTATTACCGGAGTTTATGCCTATCCGGGGACGCCTTCCACCGAGATTACCGAGTATATTCAAGGTAGTGCAACGGCACGTGAGGCCGGTATTCATTGTACATGGTGTACCAATGAAAAGACCGCAATGGAGACAGCCCTGGGTGTTTCTTATGTAGGACAGCGTGCTATGGTATGTATGAAGCATGTCGGTTTGAATGTAGCTGCGGATGCCTTTGTCAATTCCGCAATTACGGGAGTAAACGGAGGCGTGATAGTAGTAGTTGCGGATGACCCTTCTATGCACTCTTCACAGAATGAGCAGGATAGCCGCTTTTATGGCAAATTTGCCTTTATTCCGATACTGGAACCCTCCGACCAGCAGGAGACTTACGATATGATGGAGTATGGTTTCCGTCTGTCTGAGAAACACAATATCCCTGTGATGATGAGACTTACTACCAGAATGGCCCACTCGAGGGCAGTAGTAGAGGTAGCCACAAAGCCCATCCCTCGCAGGGAGAAACTATCATTTCCCAAAGACCCCTCCTCCTGGATACTGCTTCCGGCCAATGCACGCCGCAAGTATCCACAGGTAATATCAGGTTATGAGGAACTTGAGCGAATAAGTGCATCGAAAGAGGGATGGAACCGCTATTTCGACGCTCCCGAAAAGAGCCTTGGAGTAATTGCTTGTGGCATCGCATATAATTATCTTAGGGAGAATGTAGGGATGAACTACATACATCCGATTCTAAAGATTTCGCAATATCCCGCACCGTCGGATCTGATACGTAAAATGGCTTCCGAGTGTGACTCAATTCTCGTTATGGAGGAGGGACAGCCAATACTCGAGGAGATGATCAAAGGTATCCTCCCCACCCCTGTAAAGGTGCTCGGACGTCTAAGCGGTGCTTTGCCGAGAATGGGAGAGCTCAATCCTAACTCTGTCAGGACGGCTCTCGGACTACCTGCGCATGAAACTAACCAGCCGAGCAGCGTGGTGGTACCAAGACCTCCTGCTCTTTGCCAGGGTTGTGGGCACAGGGATGTTTACGCTGCGCTAAATGAGGTGCTGGCGGACTATCCGGAACATAAGGTATTCAGCGACATCGGCTGCTATACGCTCGGAGCACTGCCCCCTTTCAGGACCATCAGTTCCTGTATTGATATGGGATCCTCCATAACCGTTGCCAGAGGAGCGGCAGATGCCGGTTTATGGCCAAGCATAGCGGTTATAGGCGACTCCACTTTTACCCACTCAGGTATAACGAGTCTGCTTGATGCGGCCAATGTCAATGCCAATATCGTTGTAGTAATCTCAGACAACCTCACCACCGGCATGACCGGAGGACAAGATTCCGCTGGTACCGGTAAGTTGGAGGCTATTTGCGCTGCTGTGGGAGTTGATCCCGAACATATCCGCACTGTAATTCCTCTACCTAAAAATATGCAGGAAATTACGCGAATTATTCGCGAAGAGATAGAATACAAAGGTCTGTCGGTGATTATTCCCCGAAGGGAATGTATTCAGACCGCTAAACGCCACGCAAAAAAGAGAAAACAATGAAAAAAGATATAATACTCGCAGGTGTGGGAGGACAAGGCATCCTCTCCATTGCTGCCGTCATAGGAGAAGCCGCCCTCAAGGAGGGTTTCCACATCAAACAGGCCGAAGTTCACGGCATGAGCCAAAGAGGCGGAGATGTGCAATCCAATCTCCGCATCAGTTCCAACCCTATCGCTTCGGACCTGATCCCAAAAGGGTGTGCAGACATCATCATCTCCCTTGAGCCGATGGAGGCGCTCAGATACCTCCCCTGGCTCTCCAAAGAGGGCTGGATTGTGACCAACACTACCCCATTTGTCAACATTCCAAACTATCCTGCGATAGAATCGATAATGGAGGAACTCCACAAAATTAAAAACACCATACTGGTGGATGTAGATGCTATTGCACGTGAGATAGGAAACCCACGTGGGGCAAATATTGTCCTCTTGGGTGCCTGCAGTCATCTTCTTGGAATGGAATCGCAGAAATTTGAGGAGGGCATCCGCAGAATATTTTCCGATAAGGGAGAAGAGATTGTGGAGGCCAACCTCAAAGCTTTTAAGGCAGGCCAGGCGGCCTCATTATAATAAGAAAATCCAATTTAACTAAAGTATATGAAAAAAATTTTGACATTCGTCCTTGCATTTGCAGTCGCAACGACGGCAATGGGACAGGGCAGGCTAGGTAATCTGCTCAACAAGGCCAAAGAAGCCGTCTCTACCGAAACTAAAGCTGAGAACAAAAGTAATAGCGGTAACACCATCTATGTGAGCGGTCTTATCGGTTCCAACCGAAATGACGGAACCCAAGCAAAGCCCTACAAAAATCTTCAGAAAGCAATTGACAATGCAGCTCCGGGAGATATTATCCGCGTAGCTCAGGGCAACTATTTTGGAATGCTTAATTCCGGCAATATTGTCATTGATAAGCCTTTGACCATTATGGGAGGCTATTCCGATGACTTCTCTACCAGAGATATTCTAAAATACCGCTCAATGGTGCAGCCAGACGCCACATCCAACGGAACTGCGAAAGGTGGTGGCACAATCCAAATTAAAGGCACTCATGGCGGGGAAGTGGTGATTGACGGTCTGCTGATCGACAGAGGTAATTCCGTTGCCTACAATCCGGCCGGTAAAGGCAAACCCGAGGGAGTTGAGAGCCCTATGATGCAGCCTATCGGCACAGCCGGTATCGGTGGCGCCAACTTCGAAGAGAAGGTATATACCACCGAGACCTCACTTATCTATCTGGACAATCCCACCTGTAATATAACGGTCCGCAATTGCGCTTTTGTTAACAGTCCCAACTATGGTATAAGGGGTATGTTCAAAGGTAAAATGGAGGTTGACAACTGCATTTTCATCAACATCCGTATGGCAGCAATGGAGATATCCGGCAGCTATGCTACAGAATTTTGTGATCTGAAATTTACCAATAACACTGTCCTTTTCAGTTGGTCACGTCTAAAAGATATGGCTGATATGGGTTACGGCTATCGTTATATGAATGGCGTACACAGTTATCTTGATCACAATATTATTGGATGCAGCATTTTCTCAGGCCTTGACCGTTGCCGTATTGACAGCAATGCCGCAAGAGAGCGTGAGAAGATCACAACTTGCGAAAACTCTCTCTTCTTCCTCAATAAACAGGCTGACATCTGTCTACCCGGGGGCGGAATGTTCCTAAGGGTATGGGTAAAGGACTTTGACGATGTGGAGCAACTTGCAGAGGTTTCAGGCAATAAGTCCATATCCGATCCCTCCATTTTCAACGGTGCCCTCAATGAGCCCTATCTCAAAGGCTTTATCGAGGCCGCATATAATGAGAAGACCAATTTCGATCCCAACTCCGGCGCAAATGTTTTCCGCCAGGCAATGGGTATGAATATGCAGGGAACCATTGACTCTTCCGCATCGATGTTTGCAAACAGATATCCTTTTGAAGATGCCCTCAAATTTTTCGGCGCAGTTAAAGGCTACGGAGCACAACTTCCCAACAATGCAAGAAAATAACAGGCATCCATTTATAGCAAAAATGCACCTCGATTGAGGTGCATTTTTTATTGCTTGGTTGCTCTTTCCTAACGTTCTGCTTTTATGAGTTGATCAAGCAAAGTGGTCGAATAGCCATCGTAGGTGAGGAAAATACGGCCAAAACTGTCCGCTATTACCACAAGAGGCATTTTAAGATTTTTAGGATTAAGTTTCATTGCATTGCAGATGGCAGCCAATGTATTGTTGTCATCGGTTGCGACAGATACTTTATGAGGTATCATAGGAAACAGTTCCAAATTTAAGCGAGACATTTCTACTTCCGAATCGAAAAAGAGAATCACCGGAATACTCCAGTCATGAGAAAATAGAGTACGGATAATATGATCACTAGGTTCGTGTGATGGCCGCACAAATGCTAGAATATACATTCCCCTGCCAGTAAGAGGGAGTAAAGGATCAGCATAGAAATTGCCCAGCACCTGCAAATCGTCATCATCTTCTCTTAAACGAAGATCAATAGTGGTAGTGATCCCCTCTTCTATGTTGAAGAAATGCAATCCGCTGAGGACCTTTCCACTGGCCATACGCGTACCCTTAGTGAGCAAATAACTTCCGCAATCAAGTTGTACCGGCTCTTTGAAAACATTCCGCACGCTCATTGTCCCCTCTATGCCCTCTTTGTCACGAAAATTGAGGGTATTGATACGTCCATTCTCCAGCGAAGCGATAGTGAAATGCGATTCAAATTTGGGATCATCAATATTATCGAGATTGCTGTCGGTGAGCATAAGGAAACCTGAAGGGTTCTTCACATAAGATACATCCGCATTTTCGGATGAAAGTTCAGCTGCTGCATCAATCCAGAATCCGGAATCATAGTACTGTACCTTGCCGCTTATCTCCTCTATCCTCGCAGGAATATTAAGAGCACGGCAAAGGGCCACGAAATACCAGTCACGCGAAAGAGCATCTGCGGCCTGCAGAGAGTGAACACCCAAAGGGGTAATAGGGATACGTTGAGGATTGTAGCGATCTAGAACCTTAATGTTATCGCGTACATAACCGGCAATCTCTTTTCCCGAGCATAGAGAGACCGAAATATCGAGAGTCTGGAATTCTCCTCTCCAGCTCTTTAGCAGTTCATTGCCGATCCGGGGGTTTAGTACATAGCGATACCATATCTCCCGCTGCTCAGGATACATTCCGTCCACTCCACAAAAGTTGTTCAGGTGATCGAGAAGTACGGAAGCAGGAGTGTCACGCAGGTCTTTTTCGCTTATGAGCCTAAGCAAACGAATGCCATCACGATAATAGGATTTGCTGCCCGATTTAATCTGCTCTAAATAGGAGGAAATTTCCCTCCAGTTGCCTCTGGATGCTACCAAAAAAACATTTTCGGGATCATTTGCCGAAGGCTTGACAAAAGTGGCAACATAACTGTTGCGAATGGAATCCTCATATGCAAGGCGTAAATCGTTGGCCGCCTTTTCTTCAGGAGATATAGCTACAGAAATCTCTCCTTCACCCGGCGGCACAATATCGATTTCATCCTGGAAAATATCACCTACCTTGTGGTCAAGTATTATTGTCACTTCACCCTTGTCTGCTCCTGCCCGAGCCCTAACATAACCATAAGTACCATCTTTAGAGGCCCACACCAGAACATCTCCTTTGCCGAGAATCGCAGAGGCACATCCGCGAGCATCCGACAAGACCTTGATCGCACTGTAGAACTCGGCATAGTTATATATCTTAAACTCCACTAAAGCATCCTGCACCGAAACTCCTGACAAATCCTTCACACATACCGTCAGACGCTCTGTCGCAGTATAATTTGCAGTTACATTGATCTCTGTAAAACAGTCGGTATGCTGTATTACATCCTCACGGCCGGAATAGCGTCCGAAGCTACGATTATGCATGAGCAGCGCACGCAGTGCTGTGGAACTGAACCAAGCCACATCTAGTCGTGCCTCGGGCTCACAAGCGCCCAGATAGTACCATTTACCATCAACCCAGGCCTCCACCCAGGCATGATTGTCGTCAGTATGAGCCCAACGCGGGGTATAAACCTGCCTTGCAGGGATTCCTACAGCACGTAACGCGGTCACGGTGAAGGTAGATTCCTCACCGCAACGACCATACGCTGTACGCATGCTGGCCAGAGGAGCTGAAGTACGTGCATCACTAGGAGTATATGTTACTTTTTCGTGACACCAATGATTGACCTCGAGTACCGCATCGTACATGGAGAGTCCCTCCACTCTCGGCTTAAGTTCACGATAAAAGAGTGTTCTCGCCGAATCCAGATTTTCATTATTGACTCTGAGCGGAAGAACGTAATGGCGGAAGAGATCCTCAGGCACATTACTGCCCCAGGGCATCTCTTCACGCGCCTTGAAAGCACTCTTGACACCCTCTACATATAGCTGAGGGTCATAGTCGGCAATATCACCAAGCGGCATATATGCATAGAGAAATTTGATTGCATCGCGCTCATTATCATTTTCGCATAGTTCCAGCACAGTTTCAAAAGCTGATCTATATTCCAGTAAATCCAATTTTTCTATAAGATCCTGGTCGATAGTTGCCCGCAATCGAGCTTCAGGAGAGCTACAGCAGGCCAGTATAAGTGTAGTCGCAGCGACAATTGCTGCGGTAATAAATGTACGGAGGACTTTCATATTGCAGGTCTTTGGTTATTGTCTGCAATTTACGAAAATTGACCTATATTTGTACTATGCTGATAGAGATTTGTTCTGAAAATATTGATATTGCGCTCCAGGCACAAGAAAAAGGAGCCCTCAGAGTAGAACTCTGCAATGACCTTTCAATAGGTGGAGTGACGCCTTCTTATAATGAGATCGAGCAGGCACGCAGGCAGCTGGATATTGCCCTCCACGTACTTATAAGGCCGCGCGGAGGGGATTTCTGTTACTCTGCTGCCGAGATTTCCCGTATCTTGAAAGATATTGAGTTCTGCGGCTCCCTAATTACGGATGATGGAAAGGTGGTAGATGGAGTGGTCATTGGTGCCCTTGCACGTGATCGATCCATAGAGTATGGTGCTTGCAGCGAAATGTTCGCCGCTGCATTCGAGTATGGCCTCTCGATCACATTTCACCGTGCAATTGACCGTTCGAGGGATATTTTCAAGGCTTTGGAGAGAGTAATTGATCTCGATGCTGACCGCATCCTCACTTCAGGTGGCGCTGACTCAGCCTTTGAGGGGAGAAATACCATTGCCAGTATGGTAAAAATGACTACCGGTAGCAGCACGACAATAATGGCCGGCGCGGGTATCACGCCTGAAAATGCCCGACAAATCATTACCGAAACCTCTGTTCCGGAAATTCACGGCTCCCGTCTGAGTTTGCTCGACGGTTTTTTGTAAAAAAATCTCTATGAATTGACCTGAGATTTGCTACTCCGCTCGAAAGAAGCGGCGAGTGGCAGAGATGCCAAATTTGCGACCTTTCACATAAAGAATACCATCCTTAATCCATAAAGTACCCCTTGCTGTTAATCGATGGTCGGGTGAATACATATAGGATGTTGTCCATGTGCTATCGGAAGCGTTATATCGCATATTTTTAATGAAAACAAGATTGATTCGGTCCTGTTTTTTCGGATCCACATGCCAGAGGACCTTCGCACAGAAAGTGCCGTCTTCATTGCGATAAAATTCAGATCTGGTTTCCCCTCTCTCATCAACCCAAAAACCAAGAATTTCGTTTTCAGGCAAATCCTGACCATAAGTGATATAGGGCAGGACCAACACTAAAGTCAAAGCTGCCGATAGCAATCTTGAGATGTATTTCAGCTTCATAATCTCTCTTCTCTGCTCAGATCTTCAATGCCCTTGATGCCGTCACGTGTCATTTTTATACGGAAATGATGATACCTGGATTCCGAGGCATCTTTAACCTGGGTTATGATGTTGATATAGTAGAATTTGTTGGCCTTCACCCTGCTTATAGTGCCATCTTGTTCCAGCAAGTCAAGCCACTGTTCGGGATTGTCCATCTTATGGCAAAAACTCTTGAAGTGAAGGCGGAAAATATCATTGATGCCGGTGAGCGGATAGACACTGTTTTGCGCAAGCAAATGGCTGTCAATGGTAACCAATTTACGATAAAGGATGATTTTTTCGTCTAATATATGGATTGCAGCCGGTATCACCGTGGAGCTATTGCGCATTTCCAGCACTTCTGCCGGAATTTTCGATTCGGAAACAAAATCGACTCCCTCTTTGATATAACCCACCTTCTGCTCTTTAATATTGATAACCGCCTTATTGTCAAAGTATTTTTTACCCAGTTTGTGGGCAAAATAGTAACGCATCAAATCCTTAACTCTATCCTTAAGCATATAGCTCGCAATGAGCGCCAGGAAAAGGAGAATGGGGAATGATGCAAAACTTTTCTGAAAAATGATGGTAACTACCGTTGCAATCACCATAGCCATTCCTGCTGCAATGGAGTAGTAAATCTGCTCGACTGCCACACCATCTTTTTTCTTTGTAAGCTCTATAAAAAGATCACTGGCCACATATTTACGCAAAACACCGTAGCGGTAAATCAGCCGGTCATTATTATTCCTGTTATCAGCCGAAACTGCAGGAAAACCCTTTCTACTACGGTAGTCGCCGGTTTCCCTTAAAAATTCCTTTAGGGCAATACTTTGTCGTTCTGCTTCCGGCTTACCCTCAAGCAACTTGATGAGTTTGAAACTGTAATAAACCGACATATAACTCAAAAACTCATCTCCAAAAGAAAAATGAGCCCGCAGAGCGGGACTGGCTGTCGGTACGTCTATAATCTGCTCCAAAGCACGGTAACCCTGTACCAACCCATTTATATAACCAATATAGTTGTCACAAGAATCGAGGATATCCTCAATATCGCTCTTTTCAAGGATATGCTGTACCTCATCCCTAATGGAACTCTTGGCTATGGCACAGAACATCTTGATCTGGTACTCGTACTCTGCAATATTGGCCTTGTCCGGAGCTTTGGCCATCACGCTCATAGCATCGCGCAAATAGCTCAAAGGCACGGCATCTCCCCCCGCAATATCTCGAAGGAGATATACGGGGGTTTTAAGACGCACGTTGCTCTTTACATCGCGATAAAACTGCTCTTTGCTATAACTATCAGGGTGAATATCGAGACTATTAGGCACAAAAATCCATGTATTGACTGCAAAATCGTTTTTCCTTTGCTGCGCATCAACCACAAAGCTCTCCTTAAATTCTACGGAGAAATTGTCATGAATTCTTGTCCTGATATTTATCATATATCCTAGTCTTATAGCAAATAAAGGCCTTTTATCTGATATGTTGTTATTCGGCGGGGTTCATCACAATCTTGACCAGGTTGCCCTGACCGATGAATTCCGAAACAAAATTCTTCACCTTTTCAGAGGTGAGGGAATTGATAATTGCTTCACGCTCAGTGTCAAGGTCCACACCTGTAAGATCATACTGACGTAAGTTGTTTGACCAGTAACTGTTACTAATACGAGATTCGGAGACATTCTTTAGAAAATTCTCCCTGATTTTCACCATCTGTTCTTCGGTAGGGCCGTTCTTTACGATATCCTCAACACCTTTGATTGCCAACGCAATCATATCTTCCGCTCTTGTGGGGTCGGTATCAAACTGAATGAACATCTCTCCCCTGTTCTGAGGTATTGCCGATACAGAGCCTTGTGTACCCACACCATAGGTTGCACCCTCCTCCTCTCTGATGGTCTCTGTATATACGAGGTCAAGAGTATAGCGGAAAGCTTGCATTGTAATTGCGTTCTCGAGATTATACTCCACATCACCACTATAGATCAGCAGCACGCTGCTCTTGGGAGTGGTCATCGGAGCATTAAAAATATTCTCAACCTTACCGGGTACTACCTGAAGATTTTGGTCGATATATACACTTCCTTCGCCTACAGTGGGAAGAGAGCCGATATATTGCTCGACCAAAGGCTTGATCGTCTCAAGATCAACATTACCGGTGATATAAACGCATGCACCGGCCATACTTGAGAATAGATTCTTGTAGGATTGCTCAAGGGAAGCTACCGACATTTTACTCACCATATCCATTGAGATAAGTTGTTTACGGGGGTTGTTGCCGTATGCAGTCTTGAGATACGCATCGTATAGGATATAATTGGGCTGTTTGGAAAGATTGGGAACAACAGCATTCATTTGGGCAAATGCTGGAGCTATCTCTTCTTCAACAAACCTTGGCTCAGTCACCTGGAGATATACAAGTTGCATCAAGGTCTCGAAGTCTTTTGGTGCGCTTTGACCGGTTATTCCATGGAATTCATCCTCTATGAAAGGTGATTCCGAGACGATTTTGCCGGTAAGCATTTTACTTAATGCTGTCGAAGGAAAATGAGAAACACCCGCCAAATTGTTGTATAGCATGAGCATATTATCATCAACCGAAGGAATGTCCGACTCTGCGATCAGGGATTTTCCACCGGGTACCTGAAGACGGAAAGTCACCTCCTCCTTTTTGTAATCTGAAGGTCTTACAACTACGCGGATGCCATTATCGAGGGTCCATACTGTGGAAGTAAAGAGACCCTCTTTTTCCTCTCTCACTTTGCTGCCTATAAGAAGAGCTGCGTCTACAAGTTCGCCAAACTCCTCTTCCTGAATATCAGACTCCATCTCGGCACTCTTTACCTTGTCGATTATAGTGATAAAATCCTGCTCTGCAGGATGCACTAGGCCCTCTCTCTCAGGAGCAAGATAGAGAACCACTACATTCTTATCATAAGAAATAGTCTTAAGGAATGCATTTATTACATCGACTGAAAGAAAGGGAAGATAACCTTTTATCTGCTCTTCTTTGTATGCAGGAGTCATACAAGGCCAACCCTGGAAGAAGTCAGACATATAATCCCATACATACTCGCTATTCTTGCGACTATCTGCATTGGAAGTGGCCCTTTCAGCGTTAGTAATCATATTGGTCTTGGCCCTCTCGAGTTCACTTTCTGTAAATCCGAACCTTTTTGCCTTTTCTATTTCAGTCAAAGCTGCCTCAAATGCTGTCAAAGCCTCTCCATCCCTAAATGCTGCGCTTGCCATAAGCGCATCCGAGGTGAGGATCAAGTTCGTGAAAGCAGTGCCGCCGGCAAAGAATGGAGCATCAGCCTTCTTGGTAATATCTTCGAATCTTTCAGAAAAAACGGCATTTACCAGATCTATAGCCAGGTCATTCATAAAACCCGCACCGTACTGGCGTGCCATCCTTGGAGTCAAAAGAGGATATTTAATGACAAACCTCACCTGGCTAACACTTGTTTCAGGGTCTGTGATAATGCCGACAATGGGTTCTTCGTTTTCCGGAAGGAATATCTCCTCTTTGGGTTTAGGATTTTCGTGTGCGGGAATATCCTCGAAAAGTGCCCTTAGCTTGGCCTCAATCACTTCAGGGTCGATATCACCAACTACAACTACTGCCTGAAGATCGGGACGATACCAGGTATGGTAGAAATCCTGAAGTTCACTTGCATGGAAGGTCTCAAGATTTTCCTTAGTACCAATGATATTGCAGGTAGCATATTTAGAACCTTTGTATAGATGCTCCCAAATCTTCTCTGTGTTTCTCCAATCTGCGGTGCGACGGGTACGCCACTCCTCTATGATCACGCCTCTCTCCTTATCTATTTCAACTGGATCGTTGGTCACAAAGGCGGAATAGTCGTGCATTACCAGCAGAGCTGTGTCAATAATGCCTTCCCTAGTCGTGGGAATATTGTTAAGCATATACATTGTCTGCTCCACTCCTGTGGAGGCATTGATATTGGGTCCGAAACTAGCTCCGATGCTCTCGAAATAATTGATCATCATCTTACCGGGGAGATTCTTCGTACCGTTGAGTGCCATATGCTCCAGGAAATGAGCAAGGCCATCTTGGGCGGGAGTCTCCTGGATAGCACCTACATTGGTGAAAAGGAAATAGTCAGCTCGCTGTGCGGGCTTGTCGTTGTGTCTAATGTAGTAGGTCAATCCGTTATCAAATTTGCCGTACCTTACGGAGGGGTCTCTCTCAAGGAGGCCCTGCGGATTAACCTGTGCAAAAGAAATAAATGTCACGAGGAGTGACAAAATCGTTGAAGTGATTCTTCTCATTTTAAATTGTTAAATAAATATTATAAAAAGTGGTATCAAAAAAAATAAAGTTCATCTTATAAATTTATGCATTTTCACTAACTTTGTGCCATTATGACCGACAAAAGACTGCAAGTGTTCGTAGTGGCTGCCCGCCAGTTGAGTTTTGTCAAAACTGCAAAAATTATTGGCATATCCCAACCGGCTGTTTCAAAGCATATCGCCCTGCTCGAAAAGGAGCTCGGCGGAGCACTGTTTCTTAGAATAAGCCAAACCCTTGTCCTTACAAAAAAGGGCGAACAACTTCTGGAGATAGCCGACAATATACTTGCGCTATACCAGTCTATCGATACTCTAAAAGATTGACGGGCCACTTTATAGATCTTTGAGCTTGTCAAAAGTGATTTTTCCACGGGAAAGATAGAATTTCAGCACTATGCTATGTGGATAGTAGCCCTTGTTGTTGATCTCTTCTGAAAATGGTGAAGGATCCAGTTCACGTTTCATCCGAGAATAATCGCGATGTGCGCGCCATACGGCCTTAAGATTTTCAATCTTACCGGTAATAAGATATATCATGGCAGAAGCTCCGTCCAGTAATTTACGGACAAATAATCTTCTCCACCGAACCTTGTCAGGGAGATTTTTCCAGAGCATCAACAAGCTGTTGCGATAATTCAGATAAAGCTTGTGAGGAGACTCGTTGGGAAGAGTGCCTCCTCCGACATGATAAATTTTTGAAGAAGGAATAGCCCACACCTCATATCCCAGCAATTTTGCCCGCCAGCAGAGATCGATTTCCTCCATGTGAGCAAAAAACAATTCCTCCAAACCTCCCAAATGGTGATAAAGTGAGGATCTTATCATCAGACAGGCACCGGTAGCCCAAAATACCTCTCTCGGCTGATCATATTGTCCGTTATCCTTCTCGATATTGGAGAGAATACGACCTCTGCAGAAAGGATATCCATATTTGTCAATGAATCCTCCTGCCGCGCCGGCATACTCAAACGAGTCTCTATCTGCCACCGAAAGTATCTTTGGTTGGCACACACCGACTTCGGGATTCTCCTCCATAAAGGAAAAAAGAGTGGCGGCCCAGCCGGGAGTCACCTCTACATCCGAGTTGAGCAGCACATAATAATCGGCCTCAACTTCGGCTAAAGCACGGTTATAACCGCCGGTGAAGCCCCAGTTGCGGTCAAACTCTATTACTCGTATATAGGGATGATTTTCTTTTAACCACTCCACTGATCCATCCCCGGAGCCATTGTCAGCCACAACCACAAAACAATGTTCGTCGTTTGTGCAATCAAGAAGGGTCGGAATGTACCTTTCAAGATAATTCCGACCATTCCAGTTAAGTATGACTATAGCACAATCCATATAGGAGGCTTTCGGAGTTATAGGGCGAGGACCACCTCAAAGTAGAGGGCTCCGTCGATGACTGTCACCTTGTAGAGTGCATCTTCGACCTGATAATATGTCTCGCCTGCTATCTCCACTTCTACGTAGTCGTCTGGCAACTGGGTGATTAGAGCTCCGATAGGAGGTTCAATCACATAGTAGCGACCATCGACAAGAGTGTAGAAAACTCCATCTTGATAGTAATATTCTTCATTTTGGTTAGCTACGTTTGTTACGTAAGAATCAACCTCCCTAATAGTGTAGTTGGTATTGATTCTTGAGTAACTCTCAGCCAGTGCAACGGCACGATTTGCACGCTCGACTGCATTATTCAGGGCATTAATAACTGCCACAGTCAGAGCCACATTGAGCAGGGTGCTGCTGATGTATGTGCCTACGGGCGGGCGGCAGATTATATATCCTCCTCCGAAGTAAGGACGGTAATAGATACCATCATAATAGTAGTAGTGAATGTGGTTATGAACCCTAAGTACCGCTCTATAAGGAAGGTAATGGATTCGGTAACCGAAGTAGTGATGACCGTAATGATAAGAAGGAACCGGCTTGTAGTGCTTCTTGATATAGGGTCTCACCCAGTTTTTATCCCTTGGAGCGGGTACGCTGTTGTGATATTGTACGGCAGCCGGTTTACGGTCAACCGCTGAGGCATTAACCCTGTCAGAACTTCTCCTTGGAACAGTGCTATTGACGCTTGTAGCGTTCCTGCGGGTAGAGGTTGAGACAGAGGATCTATTTGTACCGGAGCTTGCAGCAGATCTGTTGCGGTCGGTGGTGACTGCCTGTCTACTTGAGCCGGAACTCCTTCTGGTGGCTGTGTTATCCGAGCCTCTCACTACGGAAGAGCTGTTTGAGCTGCGTCTTGTAGTAACTGTGGAGCTGCGTGAGCCTGAAGAGGAGCTTGAGCCGGTGCTACCTCTGTAATCTTTCACCTGGCGGTCTGAAGTAGTGGTCGTCCTCCTGCGAGTAGTAGTGCTCTGTGACTGAGTCCCTGAGGAGGGAGACTTGTAGTTTGGATCAACTTTGAGGTCGAATGTATTGTCTGATGAAGCCTTCACTCCTGTCCTTCTCTGCGAAGTGCTTGAAGTGCTGCGGCTCTGAGAGCTGCTTGAGCGGCTGCTTGAAGTAGTACGACTCTGCGAACTACTGGAGCGGCTGCCGGAGGTGCTGCGGCTCTGCGAACTACTGGAGCGGCTGCCGGATGAAGAGCTGCTGGAGCGGCTGTTGGAAGAGTTGCTGCTCTGAGATGTCCTACGTTCGCTCGAACTGCTCGTTCTCCTATTTTGTCCCCATACCTCACTCGGGCTAGCTAACATCATTATGATGCTAAGGACTAAAGCTACTTGTGTAAACCTCTTCATTTTTTAAAATTTAAGTGGTAAGTATTCACTTTATATATTATCAAATAACGGACCAAATATAACTATTTATTCTTACTTTTGTATTACAAAATACTGTAATGATATGAAGAAGGGAGTATTAGTTACCGGAGGAACGGGTTATATTGGTTCACATACCGTTGTGGAGCTTATCAAAGCGGGTTATGAAGTGATTATCGTCGATAATCTTTCAAATTCCGATGTGTCGGTGATTGACGGCATAGAGGCCATTACCGGTGTCAGGCCTGAGTTTGTCAAAGCGGACTGCAGAGAGAGCGCTGCATTGGAAAAACTTTTTGAAAAGGGGAAATTTGACTCAATAATACATTTTGCAGCGGCAAAAGCCGTTGGGGAATCGGTCGAACAGCCTTTGGAGTATTACCACAACAATATCCTTTCCCTTATCAACATCATCTCCTTGATGCGAAGGTACAAAGTTCCCAGTCTAGTCTTCTCATCTTCCTGCACCGTCTACGGACAGCCTGAGGTACTCCCCGCCACCGAACAGACTCCAAGACTTGAGGCAGAGTCTCCTTACGGCAATACCAAACGCATTTGTGAAGATATAATCCGCGACAGCGTCAAGGCCTATAGCTCCCTCAGTGCCATCGCACTGAGGTATTTCAACCCCATAGGAGCACATCCCAGTGCACTTATTGGCGAATTACCGCGCGGGGTGCCCAACAATCTCCTCCCCTATGTCACTCAAACTGCTGCGGGCATACGCGAGGTGCTGAGCATCTTTGGAGACGATTACAACACTCCGGACGGCTTTTGCATCCGTGACTATATCGACATCAACGATCTGGCCGCTGCACATGTTGTTGCACTCAATAGGATGATCAATGGAATGATGAAGGAGAGCTTTGAAGTCTTCAATATCGGCACCGGACGCGGGGTTTCTACGATGGAAATTGTCAAGACCTTTGAGGAAGTCAACGGACTACACCTCAACTATCGCATTACCGGCAGACGTGAAGGCGATATCGAGGCAATATGGGCTGACCCAACCTATGCAAATGAGGAACTCGGCTGGTACGCACGTAAAAGTCTTTACGAAACGCTCCGCTCCGCCTGGAAGTGGCAGCAGAGGCTTAGTGGAATGGAAATTTCCGAAGATTAATTTTTCGACTCAAGGCCCAATTCGGTGGCCATGGACTCCATCAGATGATAGGCTGCCTCAAATTCATTGGGTATTTCTCCATCTAGGATGGCATTCTTAATACGCTCCTTAATGACACCTACGACGATACTAGGCGACAAGCCATATTTCTCCATAATCAACTCACCCGTAATGGGATTCTTGAAGTTACGAATGGCATCCTTCGCCTCTACTTCAATAAGTTTTGCTTCTACAATTTCGAAATTGCGCTGAATAGCCTTAACCTTATATTCATTCTTCGAAGTGACATCCGCGCGACAGAGAGTCATCAGATCATCTATATCATCCCCCGCATCGAATAGGAGACGACGCACTGCAGAATCTGTCACCTCTTCAGTAACTAACGCTATAGGACGCAGATGAAGCAATACCATCTTCTGCACATATTTCATCTTATCATTCAGAGGCATCTTGAGCTGCTTAAATATACCCGGCACCATCTTGCTACCTATAAATTCGTGTCCGTGGAATGTCCATCCTATACCGGCTTCGTACTTCTTGGTGGCGGGTTTGCCTACATCGTGAAGCAAAGCAGCCCAACGTAGCCAGAGATCTCCTCCGGCAGCTGCAACATTGTCCAACACTTGTAGTGTGTGCTCAAAATTGTCCTTGTGTCCACAGCCATCCACCGTCTCCGCAGATTTGAGATTGGAGATGGCAGGGAGTATAAGGTGCAGCAGTTCGCATTCGTCTAGCAGACGCAAGCCGCTTGAAGGGTTCTCCGCCATCAATATCTTATGCAGTTCATCAGCTATCCTTTCGCGCGCAAGGATATTAAGACGTCCGGCATTGCGGCGAATAGAGTCCAATGACTCGGGCACTATACGAAATCCCAGTTGCGTGGCAAATCTTATGGCGCGTATCATACGCAAAGGATCGTCGGAATAGGTAGTATCGGGATCTGTCGGAGTACGTATCAGGCCGGCATCCAGATCGCGGATGCCGCCGAAAGGGTCTATCAGGGTGCCGTAGTCCTCTTTTTGAAGACTGAAGGCAAGCGCATTGATGGTAAAGTCGCGGCGCAGTTGATCATCTTCTAGCGTACCCTCCTCAACAATGGGTTTTCTAGAGTTACGGCGATAGGATTCGCGTCTTGCGCCTACAAATTCGAGTTCAATGCCCTCATATTTGAGCATTGCAGTACCGAAATTGCGAAATACTGTGACACTGGTACCCAGCACCTTTGCCACTGCCTCAGCCAGTTCGATACCGCTCCCCTCTACCACTATATCTATATCCGTACTCTCCCTCTGGAGAAAATGATCACGCACATAGCCACCTATGACAAAGGCTTTTACCTTCAGTTTGGCAGCCAAGGCTGCCACTATCTCAAATATCTTATGATCCAACGGCCCTTTCATAACATCTGCTCATATTTGGGAATCTTATCAAGAAATTGATATTGTTCCGTATCGGGATTCCGGACACAAAGGTAACTACTTTTGCCGTTTGTTATTAAAATGTATTTCACTTTTAGCGAAAGATTGTACCTGATGACCTGGTCCACCACCGTCCGGTCAATTGGAATATCAGGGGCTTTGCACTCCACCAGCATCAGAGGCTGCAGGGATCGGTCAAAGACCAGCACATCAGCCCGGTACTGCATCCCATTGAAAGTAAAGGCCCACTCACTCGACATTAGCGGGAGAGGTACTTGCCACTCCTGTGCAAGCCAGGCAATGACATTCTGCCGCACCTCTTCCTCAGGTGTTAGCCTGACATACTTTTTCCTCAACGGATCAAAAATCTCCATATCCCAAAATTATCTCACTGCGAAGATAGTACTTTTTAGGAAATCAAGAGGGTGACCGCATGGTCACCCTCTAAATATGTTCAAGCTTTAACTGCTATCTATGAGTCTACTATTGATGAAATGCCAATGTAAAGGTTGGATCCAATAGCTGTGCAACAGTTGCATTTGCGTAATAATAATTCCACCAAGAGCGTGATCTAAAGTACAACGGAGTGTTTTCAGTATAAGTACCGGTCAATGTAAATGTAACATAACCGCCACTTACCGTAAATGAATCCAACAGATTAGTATGACTGGCATCACTGTAAATGTTACGATCTTGATTTCCGACCGTTCCTGAATAAGGGACACTTACAGATAGCGTGTTCACCGTAGCAGTAACTGTTACCGGCGTATATTCCGGAACCGCAACATTGTGTTCAATAATAGCTGTACGTGGACCTCCAAAAGTTGTAGAAACAAGGTTAAGAACAGTAGTTGTCGTGGTCGGAGTGATTTCAATAACGCTCTGGCCGGCATAACTCTGTCCTGGTGCTCCCTGCAGTCCCGTAAGGGTGATTTTCACAGGAGTATTGATTTGAGAGATATTAAATGAGAGCTGAACAGGCCGGTTTGCACCATAATACTCCGCATCAATAAAGTGCGCTTTGCAGACTGCCAGTCCTATAACAAAACAGTCCATCGCATCATTGAAGTACTTATTGGTTACATTGACAAAAATTCTATTAGTGGTTGCTATCTGGTTGGTTTCCATCCAGCAGGTAATCCTTTTGTAACCAATGTGATCGGGGGAATTAGGCAAACTCGAGTATTCCTCCCAAGTGAGGTTTCGCTGAAACATGAAGGTGCCTATACCATTTGAGTCGTAAATCAAAACCATCGGCATTATTTGACAGTCCGCTTCACCGTCCACTCTGGGATAAAGCCCCTTGTTACTACTGTCCACCAAAAATTTGAGCGGAAATGCAGTTGAGTCGATATCGTTCGGAATATCTATGTAAACATTTGCTTCAACATGAACCGAATCGGCTGCCCCATCCAAATTTTTGGGGTCGCAATGGACATACATCGTCCTCTTTTCACGGAGGACATATCTTATTTCACGACTCAATCCTGAACCATCAGTTGCAGTTGCCATGATGGATTGCCTCTTTACAAGCGAACCTATTGTACCTGTAATACCGAGTGTTACTTCATTCCATCCTGTCCATTCACCGGAAAGGGGATTATTTGAGATTACGCTGCTACTACTGAAGATATCACCGTCCTCAACTCCTATCTGCACCTGGTTATTATCGATAGTGCCCTGATCGTAGTCAGTGTAATACTTATATTTAAATGTTATATTATTTGTGGTATTGATAGTAGTGTCAGTATAACTCACAAAAAGTCGCGCCGTACCATCTGAGATATTGGTCAGATATTTAAGCGTCACATCTGCCGAAAGGTTATTGAATGCAGTACCGGCTGCAGCCTCAGCAGCAGTTGCATAGCCGCTTGCGCTGACATGGGTTATCTCAATCTCATAATGGAAATTGCGGAGTATATGGTAAAATTTGTTTACACCCCCCTCATTGTAGATTAGGTCAACCTTGTAATAGGTGTCAGTAGTGCTACC
This sequence comes from Bacteroidales bacterium, assembly GCA_033811195.1. GTDB lineage: Bacteria > Bacteroidota > Bacteroidia > Bacteroidales > UBA932 > Cacconaster. The sequence continues at coordinate 88,734 of JAPXOZ010000001.1, forward strand.
ATTGTACCTACCCCTTATAATGGCAAAGGTATTGTGCTGATCACCCGGCTGGGTACGCTCATAAAGGTAAAATGGTTCTCCCTCATTTTTATATGTGGCAGAGGGAAGCGATGACGGAGTGTTTATTAATGTTGTTCCGGGAGGTATATTGCCTGTATAGCCTTCCTGGAGCAATTCACCGTAAGTCTTGCACTTCTTCTCTCCTGCCGACGGTTTCATATAGTCCACGAAGGAGAGAGCAGCCCCATTATATGGAGCTACACTACCTCTGTTGAGAGTGTTGACTACGGTCAAACCGGTAATCGTGAAGTTTGTCACAGTGCTTGCCTTGACGGCGGTTACCTTAGAGTAGTTGCGTACCACGGGTACCCTTGTGAGCTTGGCAGCAGTCTCGGGGCTAAGTGAACCATTATCGGTACGAATACCGTTGTCGAGGACAACTCTTTGCCAAAAAGCATCCTGCGTACCTTGTACGGCAAACTCTGCAAAAACATCATATTCTGTACCTACAGTAGCAGGTGAGGCTACATTGCCTACTAAATGGAGGATACGCTTATTGGAAGAGGCCGTCAGAGTACATTGATAATTGATCTGATCCGAAGGAGAGATACTGACGAAGGTAGCAGTAGCACGTTCTACGTACATCCCCTCTCCATCAAATACTACGATATGCAAAGGCATCTCTGTTCCCGCAGCAAGCGGATCATCACCGAATGCTTTAGTCAAAGGTGACATTTCCGAAACATCCAGCCCGATATTGACAATCACCTTGTCTCCATCGATACGAGAGATATCGATATCCTCAATATCAAACTTCTGGCAAGAAAAGAGTGCCAGAACCATCAGTATGCTGTAAAGTATCTTCTTCATCTCAATATCCTCTTCATCATGTTATCTTACATTACCCCATTGCTCGACATAAATATCCCCCAAAGGGTTATCTCCCATCATCGGCACTCCATAATCAACAGTACCATCTTTATTGTAGTCACCTTTCTCATCGCCCCAATACCATACATCATAGACACAACGAACAAAGGCGTCGGTATTATCAGGTGCCGGACCGGTGGCTGGGTACCATACATTACTTCTCGCAGAATAATGCCTTTTGCTTGAAGCCCAATAGGGAGCATCGTTGGTTTCTCCAAAAAGCTGAGGTATGACTTGGGCTTTCGAACGATTGACAATAAACATAATCTCCGCTTCAGTCGGCACGCGCCATCTACCTGCAGGATATCCGTTTTCCTGATAGGCTGCGCATCGTTTCTCCGCCTGTGCGAAGGTTACCCTAGTTGTCTTACCATACGAGGAGGCGATTTTATATGCAGGAGCAATAACATCTGCAATATCTGTTCGGGTCCTGCGATATTGATCGAGTTTAACTGTCGGACCATAGTTTTGGAGTCCCGGAAGAGAGCCTGCTTCATCAAGGGGTACTCTTGGATCTCCAATTGAATAATCTCGCTCAACCAGCAACCCGGGACAGAGCACTCCCACATACATAGTGTACTGATTCTGATTGGTATTAGGAGCTATACCGTTGACTCCGGTATAATCCACCACCGCACCCAAACTTCTTCCGTTATCATCATTTATAGGCGACTGAGTTGTCGATCGTGCTCGATAACCATATACTATTACCGAACCATAATTACTTGTAACATTAGTATAGGATCTCTCGCCCGTAATATATATCGGTGAATATTGCTTTATCACTATAGTTTCGGAAAATCCATCATCATTGCTCACTGTAACAGTGATAGTACTCACTGAAAATGAGCCATTAGGGATAATTCTTTGAAACTTGACAATATTGCCCTCCTCCACTGATACTGTATAGGTATCCGTAACAGTATGTGAAGGTGATCCGGGAGGATGGACCAAACGTTGCTCAGAAATAGAGTAGGAAGTATAGCTGGCGGGGGCTGGGCTGGTAAGTTTCCTAACAGTGAAGTTGTTCTGTGAGTAATTCACGTATGTTACAGAGTCGATTTTCACCTTCACGGGTGAAGAACTGGAGTAGTGGAAGATTCTGGAATCTTCGTTATTAAGCATTGCAAAACTTTGGTCTACTGTAAGATACTGGTATTTACGGAGCTCTGCTTTAATCTCGGCGGTACTCCAATCTGCGATAATCACACTGAAAGGAACCTCTAATGGCTCTTCCTCCTCAAAACTACCCAGCATGCTTAGCGTAATGCTGATCTGATAATATTCGTTGCGTGTAAATTGATAATCACCCGGAACGTTGATCGGTATCTGATAGTAAGTGTTGAGGGGATTATGCTGATCGTCGCCCGGATACCATGGAAGCACGAGAGTCAGATAGGTCCGATCCATCGTGTCAGGATCAAACTCGTAGGGATAGGTGTAATAGGGGACAGTATTAAACCAGTAATCAAGTGTACCTGTAGCCGGCTCACGTGTAAACTGTCTGGGAAGCGTGCTGGCTCCCCCTCTGATAGTGTAATAATCACCCGCTACGGGAGTGTAAGGATGGACAGTCTCATCTATGTGTGACTTCTTTACTCCATTGAAAAAGAAAAGTCTCATCTGGTCAGTCCTCGGGGTCCAAGTAACTGCCTCCGCTCCTTCTCCGATAGTAACCGGATCAATTTGAGTGACAAATACGCGGATCTTGCAGGCTGAGCGATCCATCTTAACGTGTCCGCTCATAGTAGTCCTGTCAGCAGTCAGAGTTACCACATCATACCCATCCATCACAAAAGATTTTGCCATTTGACTGGTGAGAGGGTTATTAGTCATAACCTCCAGATTTTTGAGACTATTGATGGATGTGCCTATATAAGAAGGAGTAGGGGCTGCAGCATTTGCCATTATTGTATTAAGTGCAGTCCTAGCCGGATTCTTGGCATTGGCAATCACATAGATCCTAGCAGTGGCCGGTGCCGGAACTGCAGGTGCCGTGCCGAAAATCTTGTCGATCTCAACGTTAGTAAAAGGAATGGTGATTGTAGCTATGGAGTTGGAGCCTGGCGGCAGTGCCATTTGCAAGCAGTGCACAGCGTTTGTATTATTGTCAGCATTATTCTTGTAAAAGAATATATCCACCGTATCAATGAGATTTTCATTAAGGTTAGTCTCTCCGGCTGCTTCGATCTCAGGTCCTTTTGTACCCAAACCTGTTGTCATAAGTGTGAGACGGAATTCTCCTTTAGGCTGGGGCACAGGATTTTCAAACCAGTTGCAAGAGGCGACCAGAAGAACTGCAAGCAGTAGCGTTATATGCATTATTCTTTTCATATCTCTTTACTATGAAGCCGGTTGAACAATAGTGTACTCTTTTGCCGAGCCAAAGCCGCCCTCAATCTCAAGATAATTAACCTTGATTGTAACATTGACGGGTGGAGGGAATGTAACCATCAGACGGAGCACATACTCGTTGTGTATCTCTGCCGGCTGGGGAAGATTCTTCTTGATATACAATGTGGCAGGCTGACCGACAGGACCGGAAGGAGCCTCTATTGTAGTACCACCCTCCGTTACGAATGAGAATGCTCCGGCAACGCCACCCTTTCTTACTAATGAGGCGTTCCATGTGCCTCCCACAGGAGTTGCCACCGTGAACGTCACTTTGGCAAAGGTGTTGTCTTGTTTCATAATAACATAGACATTGCCGTTTTCCTTATCTGAAGCATCAATCTCTTTTATGGTTGTTGGATCAAATGTTGGAAATCCTCCGGTTTCAAATGAACTCAACTGCTCGTACTGGTAACTCTCCGTTTTGATAACCCAGGGGTTTGCCTCGAGCTTAAGTGTCAGGTCAACACCGCTAATACCGGTGATATTATAATCAACAATATGATTGCGCAGGATATTGAAATAGGTCGGGGTTGTAGGAAGTTTACCATTATCGTCATAATAGGCAAAATGGATGGCATCCGTATAGGTCTTACCGTTGGAAAGTTTGACCGTAATGGTAGATTTCTCATTTGCAGGAGCATTGACATTATTGAAAGCCGGCACATAGATCTCATAAAGGTCATTATTGATCTTTCTGAAAGGAATGGTATCTGAAGAAATCTGCGCTGAAGAACAATATTGTTCAGTAGCAGCAGTCACACCCCTGGGGGTGGTCTCTATGATATTTGGAGCCTTATAGGCGACTGTAGAAAATCTCTTTAGTGTGACAGCCGAAAGGTCAACAAGGGCTGCAAAAGTATCAGAAAGCCGTACACGGATCTTAGCATATGCCCTGATCACATTAATCTCTCCAAGGTCTGTAAGCATATTGTCCCTAAAGAGCACATCCTCAAATTTGCGCAATCCATACATAGGCATCGGTGCCGTCTGCGAGGGCTCATAAGGGGTAGTGCCCGGATTGTAATTAAATGTACCCCAACCTCCGGACACATTGTTGGAAATCAAATCGTTAAGCGTAGAAGTGCCTACATAGAGATCGGGAGTTTCTCCCAGCGCAGCCACATCTTCACCAATCGGGTAACGACCGTTGACTCCACCATAATTGAGCAGGGCCACCATTATAAAGTCAGTATATGCCTGATTAAGCTTTCCACTGACATAATAAGCCTTATATACGGGCATAGGATCTCCTGCTGGGTCGGGATTAGGAGAAGTACCCGTCATTCCTATCGGAATGATGTCTTCCGGCTCCGGCAGGAAAGTTTGGAGATATTTTCCATTCTTATCAAAGAAAAGGAACATAAAGTCTCCACTCTCTATACCGATATAATTTTCATAATTCTGACCATGTTCGTCACCATAAACAGGAGCCTTAGTGGCCGGAGCGCTGAACATACCTGTCGAAATTGTAAAACCGATATCGACCTTCTCAGTGAGAGCACACTTGCTGCACTCCTCATAAATGAGATTGCATGCAGCCATAAGCGACACTAATGGCAGCAGTATAAACAGCCGAATTTGAGCCGATATGTTCTGTTTAAATCTCATACGATCAGTTTCAAATTACTAAAGTATTGTTGATGACAAAACAACTTTCCATGAACCTATGTATATATAGGCATTCATCCAGGTATATTCACTCTCAGGGTCATCTGGATCATCTGGATCGTCCGGGTCGTCGGGATCGTCCGGGTCGTCAGGGTCAGTTGTGCCACCCGGATCAGTGCCTTCTTCATCCGATTTTTTATCCTGAAGGAAGAATATGAAATGATATTCATCCTGACGATCGAGGTATTCCTGATCTGTCATAACCTGATTGTAATTGCTCTTAACCAGCAGAAGGAATTCTACTAAAGGAATGGAGAGCACTGTTTTTCCCTTGTTATTTTTGATAGTCATCCGTGTGTCGCTGGATGCTATAAGTCTCGAAACGGCAAACTCTGCTATTGCAGCAGCGCCTGCGGTAATAGTATCCGTCTTGGTCAGTACCTCTTCACCGGTGGCTGTGTAGTAAGCCTCATAGTTGACTATGTTGTTGGGAATAATCTCATTATTCCAGTTAAGGAGTCCGTTATCAGCTGTAATATGATAGGTAAAAGCATCCGGATCCACCTTCTTTCCGGAGATGTGCATCAACACAATTCGTATGGAGTTGGTGTTTTTGACCAGAGGTATAGTCACAGTGTGAACACCCTCCTCATCCGGAAATTCCACTGAGTTGAGAGAACCGTGATAGAGTGGCTTTAGCTGATAATCTACTACGGTCTTACCCGTGATATCTTTTTTTCCTATAGTCTTACAAGTCAGATCGGACTTACTTGTAAGACCCCTCTGAATCAGAGGAACTGAAAAGGATTTGCCATCCTCTAGGCCACACCATGCGACAAGATCATAGGTACCCGGCTCCATATCGACCTCCATTGCATAGTCGCCGGTCCCAAGTTGCGGCCCTTGATCAGTCTTTTGGTAAACAAGCTTACCATTGGCATCAAAGGCATAGAGTGACACCGATGTGACCTCATTAGCAAAGGCGTCAGCATACTTCATATTGTAGTCATACTTAAAGACTATTCTATATTTTGGATCGCAGTCGCCCTCATATTCATATATTGCGCTACAGGAGGTCATCGCAATAAATACGAGCAGCAAATACGTCAATCGTTTCATCATCACTCCGAATTGTTTTTTATCTTCCTAATATCTCGGGGCCAATGTTCTAAAATAATCCTCCGGGGCGGGGCCCCACCCGCCCCGAAAGATTGGTATAGAAATACCTCGGTATAATAAACCTCAGCAATCTCTTTTTAGAAAATAATTACAATTCCACGTTCTGTGTAACAGTCTGCCAAGCAAGGATATTGAGCGTAGCAGCCAGATAGTAAGTGGAAGGATCGTAGTTGGGAACAATCGGCTCACTCACGTCGAACACACCGATACCTACATTCTTAATATCTGTTACAGTCACCTGATAGAAGTGGTTGCGAACCACACCAAAATCACCCTCCTTGAAAGGAACAGTTGCCTCCTTGTCATAGTTAGGATTCAAGAAGTGCTCTACCGGGATCGAGTAATACATACAACCATTTGTAAATACCTCTGTGATGAATCTGTCGCCTTTGAGGTAATTTTTTGCAGCATCAGTTGATGCTGCAGCTGCTGCTGCCGTAAAGCGAGGCTTAATCTCTCCGTCATAGAGGTTAGTGCAAGTGGTTGTATCAGCAGGATTGGGAACCTGAAAATCATCTACATCATAATCAATATTACCGGTCTTTTTGTAATGCATATTAAGATTCGCTGCAAGAATGGCTGCATAATCATTCCATTTATAGAATACACCGTTGAAACGATAAAGAGTTACATAATCAGCATCAGAAGCAAGCTTCATCTGTGCGGCAACCAGGATATTTGTAGCAGCAGTCATGAAGTAGTTACCGGTAAGAAGATTACCTGCAATAGTATTCTCGAGGCAATAATCTGCCGGAGCCCAAGCCGTTGCTTCTATTGCACTATATGGCCTATAGATCAATGATGCTGTTGTGGGAGTTATAGGATCATTACCGGATCCGTTATCTCTGAGATCCGCATAATTTGTGGGATAAACTCCATCATTATAGTTAGCATCCTTTGCCCAATGAGAGCGGAAATTTAATGGTGCGTTCCAAGCCCAAGAAATAGTAGGAGCAGTCCACCCTGCATCAATCTTCTTTATATAATAACTCGATTTGTTGAGATTGCTGAATCCCCAGCCGTTGATCTTAATAGTAACTTCTTTATCACCACCATCAAATGCTGCCTTTACGGGAGCATTAGGAGGGAAAACACCGGGCATGGTGTTAGTAACAGTTGCATCCTTCATTGTCAGGTTACCCTTTACAGCAAGACGCTCAACGTATGCAAATACGGGAGCAGCCTCAGCTTCGGCCTGTGTCTTCTTGAGATTGCCTGAAATATTACGGGTTGTAAAGACAACAGCCGTCCCATCAAGATAGGTGGAACTGGTCATAATAAAGCTATCAGTAGCGTTATTATAAATGTTAACAACTTCTGCCTGTGCCTGTGTCAGAGTCTTACCGGGGAAGTTGTCTATGTGAGCTACTGGAAGATTGAGCACTACAAACATCTGATCGGGTAGTACAGTAACATTCTTAAGCACAATAGTAATGTCGGTATAGCGCTCAACATTACCAATACTGTCATTTACTGTAAAACTACCGATGGTCTCACCTTCAACCACATAATTGCCCAAAATATCATAGAAATAGAAGTGGGCATTGTTGATCTTACCTTCATCTGCAGTACCTCTGGCAAATCCGCTTGGAGTACCCTTAGTATAAACATCAGCGGGAGAAACAAGTCGTACAGTCATATAAGAAGCGTTGCTGTCCAAATCGGGGACAATTTGCTTCTCGTTACAACCGACAAATAGAATGAGTGCCATGGCGCTCAATACAAAAATTTTTAGTTTCATAACTTTTGGGGTTTAAATTGTTTTTTAATTATTTTCTGTTATTTAATATTTTTCTCTAGTTTATTTTCTTTTGGGGAGCTTAAAGACATTCTTGCCTACATTCTCAATCTCTGCAATCACCTTTGCAGCCTTGGCAAGACCGGCATTGGAGGCTTTTCGCAGATGACCGATAGCTGCAACATACTCTTTGTTGAGCGCAGCGAGCACTCCTCTGGCATAATCAGCCTCGGCACTATTGCCGGCTTTAGCCAGATAAGAGGCTGCATCCTTAAGATTGCCTTTACTCATAGAGGCATTGGCCGCATTAATGTTTGCTATCTCATCATCGGGGAACATCCTTGCTGCTGTCTCGAAGATGTAATCAAATTCATCTCCTCCTAATTGCATCTCGCTGGCGGCCAGATAGAACTCCTGGAGGGAAAGCTTCTGGGGAGCATTGCGTACAAGGGATTTTATCTCCTCCACATCAGTATAGGTACGAATCTCGTATTCTACTTTGTAGTCGGTACGACGCAAAGCGGGAAAAATCGTTTCCTTGAAGGTGGTGAAATCCCTGGGATAATATTGTCTTATCTTACGCTCGCGCAAGTCGGGATCATCGTCGCTGTCAATAATAGTCAGAATAGCATCACGATTGGTAATATGAGAGTCAGCTATTTTTGCCCTGAATCCCTCCCAATCCTCAGCCACATAGCTGGTCGTAATGAGCCGACTAGGGACTCCCAACAGATCCGACACATAATTCTTTAGGGAAGCTGTTCGCTCACGCGCAAGACGATCGTTGGTCCTATATGGACCGTCAGGAGACGCATAACCGGTAATGGTAATGCTACCGATAATGGCATCCTTATCTTCAGCCACCGCATTGATGGTCTCGACAATCTTCTCTATTTCAGCCCTATTGGAACGGTAGTCAGGAAGAATTCTAGTCTGCCCGATAGGAAAGTCAATCATCGCGGTACCCTCGAGGGATCGTACTTTAGCCTCGGCTTCACCCTCCGGTGTCACATAGATAAACTCCGGCTTATAGATATACTCTTCATAACCGCCCACCAATGCTTCTGCACGGTCATCAATACGATCACAGCAACCGTGCACCTCTTTTTCAATAATCATCATTGCACCATTCATCCAGGTCTGATAAGGAAGCACCTTCTGGTAATGCAGTACCTCGGGCATCTCGGATTTACGGAATTTGATCTCATCCGGACCTCCGAGCATAATATCGCCCATCGTGCGTTTGTAGTTGATATAACTCTCGCGACCATATACACCGACCGAAGTGAGCTCCAACCTCTGAACGCCGTTGATCACCACCGGTGTGATAAGCACTGCCTGACTGCTCTTGAACGTAAGCTGACTGAGATTGATATCCATATCGATGATGATATGTTCGCCACTGCGATTGATCTCAATCCTGTCGATGGCAAGAGAACCATTCATGATCTTCTGCGCATTGGTAGTGAAGACCAATGCTAGCAGAAATACAAATGTTGCGATATATTTTCTCATAGTCGTCATAGTTAAAATAGATATGCTAGTGAAATGGCAGCCTTGGTGGGACCGACATAGTGATGGGTGCCGCTACCAACCTGCTTGCCGCAATCAGGACAGAGGAAAACATCATAATCTACATAAGAGTAACCTACTCCGAGCACAAACTCCAAATTCCAGTGAACACCGAGAGCAATCACATAGCCGTAACTTATTCCTCCTCCGACAAACCATCCCTGGTAACGCTGCTCCTTGAGTTGCCTGGAGTCCGTTCCTAAAAGGTTAATAGGAATATTCATACCGCCGAAATTGAAATTACCGGTGTGCGCATGGATGCCAAAGAAATGACGGCTGAAGGGGTTACAGAAGTAATACCTCGCTTCAGGCTGTACCATCCAGTGTTTCCATTTGGGATCAATGGTAGCCGGATCCGAATCACTTGGGGTCATCCAAGCATTGAAGTTACCTGAAATATCCATTGTCCACTTAGGTGCCAATTTAAACTCCATACCGGCATTTACTGTAGCCGTAGCATCGTAGAGCAAGTTGGTCTTTAGCGCAAAGTTCTGGGCGGATAGATTATGCGACCCCGTAAGAGCGGGTGCTCCGTTCAGCAGCAATGCGAAAAAGACAAAAAAGAATAACTTTCGTTTCATATCTCGGTTTATTCATAAAATTCCTCTTCCAAGGATCTTCATCTATACAATTTTTAAGCCGTTACTTCCTTAGTTGCAGGTTAAATACCTACAACATTCTATTCATATACAGCACATACTCACAATAAACATCGCGTCCACCAGAAAAGGCTATTTTAAAATATCCTTGGTATTGAATGCGATGCAGTTCCCCCCCCCTGCGGGTACGGAGAGCAAAGGTAATATATAATTTTTATAATTGACAACTTTTTACAAAATGAAAAAATTGAGATTTTAGAGTGCTTTTGATTTTTTACAAATAAGATAATTAACTTTTAAAAGATTGATTTACAGTAGGTTATAAATCATAAAAAACTAGGCGGATATAAAATTTCATTTTGCAACTCTAAAAAGGTTTTTAACAAAATAGAGTAGTTGATCGCCTGAAGAGTGACACCAACAGATCAAAAAGGGCACTCATTATAATAATCTGACTTTCAATTTGTTATAAGTAAATCCTATTTTATGACAATTCTTTTTCAATCTCTTTCCTTAAACTTTCAATTCGTAAGTTATCCTATTTTGATATTTTTTTAAAAAAAATGAAATAAAGTAATAAAAAAGCGTACTTCGGCACAAAATTGGCGGAAAATGCGCATTAATAATTTGAGATTTTTGCTCAGGAATTGGATTGTTTAGCATAAAAAGAGAATTCCCCCTGCCATTATTCTTTTTTTCAAAGCGTCAGAGGGGAAGATAAAAAAACAGTCATGTAAGGTACATGACTGTTTAACTAGAAAGCAAACCAAAATCCATTGCAACCGATAAAAATCACGAATGCAAGGAGACTCTACCAAAAAAGTCTTTAGTTGCTAACCTTTGGATTCAATTAAAATAGGTAGGCGATGGAAATGGCAAGCTCGGTCGGACCAAAATAGTGATGAGTGTTGCTACCAATCTGCTTCCCGCCTAAAGCATATTTAAAAATGTCATAATCCAGATAGATGTAGCCCACTCCAAGCTCAAGCTCAAGCTTCCAGTGGGGAGAAAGTCCAATCACGTAGCCGTAATTCACTCCTACACCGGCAAGCCATCCCTCGTAGCGATTCTCTAACTTTTCTAGCTTGTTAAAGTCCGAACCTAAAAAGTTAACGGGAAGCTTCACCTTTCCAAAATTGAACGTGCCGCCGTGCGCTTGAACTCCTACGAAATGGCCTTTGAAGGCTTCATTGAAGAAATATCTTACTTCAGGCTGAACTGTCAATTGCCTCCATTTGGCATTCTCATCACCGGGTTTCATCCAGGCATTAACGTTAACGGGGATTTCCACTGTCCACTTAGGCGCTAACTTAAACTCAGCGCCGACATTGAGTGTGGCCGTAGCATCCCAAAGCAGGTTTGTCTTTACTGCAAAACTCTGTGCGGAAGCAGAATGCGACCCGATTACCGCCGGAGCTCCGTTCAGCATCAATGCGCAGAAAATAAAGAATAATAGCTTTTGTTTCATAACTGATATGTTTATAAAGTTCTACTGCTAAGGATTACTTAAATACAATTCCTCTATACAATTCTTCTTTCCTTTCCGTACTCCTCTGTTGCGCTTTACCATAGGCAACTCTCTATCCGTACACGCCAAAAAACATTACACGCATCAGAAAAGGTCCTAGATAGTTAGAAGTCCTTGTGTGGAATGCAATGCAACCCCCTCTTTGTAACTACAAAGGTAATATTTTTTTCTTTTAAAATATACAACTTGTCCAAAAATCAATAAAATTTGGTCTCTTTTTTTTTACACGAAACTCATTCGCCCAACAATACCTTGATTTACAACATATTACAAATCTTATTATCAAGTCATAGCACTAAATTTTATTTTACAACTCTAACAATATTTTCAACAAAATAGAGCTTCTAATAACATGACACGATCAATGGAAATTATTATTCTCCAGACGATTGCACCGGTTTCTTGTACTTTTTGCTGTAAATGGCGTAGGTGATAAGGGAGATAGCACCCACAATAAGCATCTGAACAACCTGTGACTCATGAGAAATGGTAGCGAAAATCAATCCGTCCGACTGGGTAAATCCATAGACGGGAACAAGTGTCATTGCGACGATGAAATGGTAAGCGCCAAAACCTCCTTGCACCGGAACAATCCAACCCAACGAGCCCACCACCATCAAGAAGAGAGCATCCCAGAGATTCAAACCGGCAGCGGCTGGAAATGCATAAAGCGTAAAGAGACTCATTGCCCAATAACCTATCCAAATAAGGGCGGAATAGCCGAAGAATGCCCATTTGTGCTCCATCTTAAAGCCTGCCTTGACACCCTCTACAAGCCCTTTCCAAACCTCAATGACCTTTGCTCCGAAACGTGTAGCCGCAATCTTTTTACGGTACGCACGAAATATCAGCACGACTGCTACAAAAAAAAGGATAAAACCAATAACGAGCCAAACTGTCCGGAAGGGAAGCGATTCCACAAAAGGTTGCCACATCTTCTCAATGAGGAAATTTTTGAATGTACCAAAAAAGAAGAGAGGCAGGGTTACAAGCACTACACACATCAGATCCCAAGTCCTTTCTAGCACAACAGTACCCAAAACCCCTTCAAAGGAGGCTTTTCCACTGTTAGCGATCAGACCGCATCTGACTACCTCACCCGAGCGGGGTAGCACCAAATTGGCCAGATAACAGATATTGTAAGCGTCATAAGCCTCCAGGCGGGTAATCTCTTTACTTAGCGGCCGCATCATAAGACGCCACCTCCAGCCCCTGAGAACCACTACAAGCCAGGAAATGATCATCGAAAGAAGTATCCACCAGTAATTGCAGCTGCGCAATCCCGTCACAAAATCGTTCCAACTAATATCGCGGAATGCAAAATAGAGCAGAAGAGCCGCCAAAGCCAGCATCAGCAGATACTTCACCACATCTTTTATCTTAACTTTCTTCCTTGTCTTATTCATCTTGATTTCGATTTGTAGCACAAAAGTACAAAAATTCTTATGTTTGTAGAAAACAAACAGAATAACACCATGCAGATGAAATCCATACTTGGCATAGGCAATGCACTTACCGATATCCTCGCAATCCTCCCAGACAATACTCTTCTTACTAAATTCAATCTGCCGGAAGGCAGTATGCAGCATGTTGACGCGAAGACGGGCAATATAATCTGGGAGAGTCTCAAAGATATCGGAGTCCAGTATGTAGCAGGAGGTTCTGCAGCCAATACCATCTCAGGAGCCGCTATCTTTGGTATGCCGGCAGGATTCATTGGCAAAGTGGGCGACGACGAGTTGGGATCGCTATTCAAAGCAGAACAGATACAGAATGGCATTCGCTCAAACCTACTCAAAGGTACTGCCGCTTCAGGCCGCGCCATGGTATTTATCACCGCACCCAATGCTGACAGGACCTTTGCCACTTACCTCGGTGCGGCACTCCAGTTGGAGCCCGAGGATCTCAAACCTGAATATTTTGATGGCTACGACTATCTCTACTTGGAAGGTTATCTAGTGCAGAATCAGCGTTTAATCCGCCGCGCGGTAGAAATTGGCAAAGAGAAGGGTATGATCATTTGCCTTGATATGGCCAGTTACAATGTTGTGGAATCCAACAATGCATTTCTGCATGATATTGTCAAGAATTATATAGACATAGTTTTCGCAAACGAAACAGAGGCTACCTCATTTACCGGCCTGGAACCTCGGCTGGCACTTGATGCTATTGCGGCCCTCTGCGATATTGCAGTAGTGAAGATCGGTAAAGATGGTTCTATGTTGCGTCAGGGAAACGAGTATCACTATATTGAAGCCTGGCCTGCTAACACAATTGATGCTACAGGTGCCGGAGATATATATGCTGCAGGATTTCTCTATGCCCACTCTCTAGGCATGCCATTGAAAATTTGCGGTGAAGTCGGCTCCATCATATCTGCTAAAGTAGTCGAAGTAATCGGACCGAAGATTGACATTCCGCGATGGAAAGCCGCCAAGACTGAAATAAGAGAGCTCCTCGCCCCCTATTGCTGAAAATTCTTCTAAATAAGAACATTTCTCGCTTTGAGGTACAAAATTTGCTGCATTAACGAGCGACGAATTTTGCCAAAGAATTCTTTACTGACCTTATAATTCCCGTTCATTAATCACCGGCTTTTCTGGCCTGTTTTGAGCTGTTTGGGAGCTAATAGGGGGATTTTATACTAACGTAAAACAGAGAGTAATAATAATGGAGCTTGTAAATCATGAGACGACTTGCTTTATCTTTTATATTTATTCTTTTGGCCTTAAGCCTTAAGGCTCAAACACTTGATGAGTGTCGCCGTCTTGCCCGGAAACATTATCCGGAAATCAGGCAATACAACCTGGTCGCAAAAACAGAACAGTTTAATTTATCCAATGCGGCGAAAACCTGGATACCACAATTCGCTATATCTGGTCAAGCCACATATCACTCTGCGACTCCCACCTTTCCCGAAGCCTTTGAGACATTATTGAAGATGCAGGCTGATGATGTAGAAATGACGGAAATCAACAAAGATCAATATAAAGTTGCGATTGATATAAGTCAAACTATTTGGGATGGCGGTTACTCGAAAGCGAACAGGGCAATCGCCAAAGCAGAGGCAGTTGAACAGCGTAGTCGTATTGATGTGTCACTCTATGATCTACAAGCGCGGGTGGATGGTCTCTACTTCGGCATTTTACTGCTTGATGAACGCACAGAACAGACCAAAGCTATGATTGAGGTGTTGAAGAACAATCTGGAACGTATGCGCACATATCTTAAAAACGGCGTGGCATTACAGTCCGATGTCGATATGATCGAAGCAGAACTACTTACCGCTCAGCAGCAATTAGGTGTAATAGAATCATCTCTAGCGAGTTATCGTCGTATGTTAGAGATTTTCATTGGAGAGCCGCTGAAATCAGATAAATTAGAAAGACCAGTTGAGAAAGTTATTCATGGTTATACTTCGACACGTCCCGAATTTGCTTTGCTCGAAGCACAAGAAAATAGATTATCTGCTCAAAAAATGGCCATCAACTCCTCTGTCAGGCCACGTTTAGGTCTCTTTGCACAAGGCTACTATGGCTATCCCGGCATGGACATTTTCAAGAGTATGACTTCACCCGATTTAACTTTCAATGCTATTGTGGGCGTACGTCTATCATGGGATATAAGTGCATTCTACACCAGAAATAACAATCTCAAAAAAATAGACATTGCCCAACAACAATTGGCTGTTCAACGCGATGTATTACAGTTTAACACTCAAATGCTTACCACGCAGGAAGATGGGGAGATCACACGACTTCGTAAGGCAATTGAGAATGATGCACGTATTGTAGAATTACGTCGTTCTGTACGTAGAGCAGCGGAATCAAAACTTCAAAACGGAGTTATTGATGCTACCGATTTACTACGTACAATCACAGACGAGACGACAGCAATACTCAATTGCAACATCCACGAGATAGAGCTGCTACAAGCAATTTACCGACTAAAACATACATTAAATGAATAAAATAAATGAAAAGAATCATCTACATCGCCATAATAATACTTGCCGTATCATCTTGTGGCAATAATGGGAAATACGATGCACAGGGCACTTTTGAAGCAACCGAAGTGGTAGTCTCATCGGAAGCTACGGGACGCATCTTGAGTTTTGACATTGAAGAGGGAATGCCGGTTAAGGCTGGTGTAGTGGTAGGCACAATCGACAGTCTGCAACTTTGCCTTCAGCATAAGCAGTTGGCTGCACAACTATCGGCGCTATTAGATAGCCGTCCGGATACAAAAGCACAGGTGGCTTCGCTACGTGAGCAGATAGCGAAACAAAAGAGTGAACTGAGACGTGTAAAGAATATGCTCAACGATGGTGCCGCTACTCAAAAACAATATGATGACATTGAGGCACATATACGTATTCTCAAAAGCCAGCTTTCTGCAACACTCTCAGCACTTGACAAAAGCACTGCTACTATCAATAACAATGCGGAAGCTCTTGAAGCACAAATGGAGGCTCTGGCCGACCGAATTTCAAAATGCAGTATAGTCTCCCCTATTGATGGCATCGTTCTAGTAAAATATGCAGAAGCAGGTGAGCTTGCAACTTTAGGCAGACCCTTGATGAAAATTGCAAACCTTGACAAAATTTATCTTCGCGCCTATTTCACGTCCAATCAACTTGCAAATCTAAAACTTGGTGACGAGGTAACAGTTACAGCTGATTATGGTGGCACAGAGCTCTACGACTATGTAGGGCGCATTATATGGATTTCGTCAGAAAGCGAATTTACACCAAAAACCATACAAACTGAAGATTCACGCGCAAACTTGGTCTATGCCGTAAAAATTGCCGTAAAAAATGACGGTCGCCTTAAAATCGGATTGTCAGGCAACGTAACATTGTAGTATGAATGTCATCGAGGTAAACAGTCTCTCAAAGAGCTATGGAAAAGTTAAGGCTCTTGACTCAATCTCCTTTTCGGTAAAGCGAGGCGAACTGTTCGGTCTTATAGGCCCGGATGGTGCAGGCAAGACCACACTTTTCCGCTTACTCACCACATTGATCAATCCTGATAAAGGCAGTGCAACAATAGAGGGTCTGGACATTGGTAAAGATTACCTTAAAATACGCCCTCTTTTAGGCTATATGCCCGGCAGATTCTCACTTTATCCTGACCTTACGGTGGAAGAAAACCTCAGTTTTTTTGCCTCAATCTTTGGTGTCAGGGTTAAAGATTCATACGATCTTATTGCTCCAATCTACCAGCAGATTGAGCCTTTTCGAAAACGCCAGGCGGGCAAATTGTCAGGCGGTATGAAACAAAAGCTCGCTCTCTCATGTGCATTGATCCACCATCCGAGTGTCCTATTTCTGGACGAACCGACAACAGGTATTGATGCGGTATCGCGCAGTGAACTCTGGGATATGCTGAAAAATCTAAAAGAAAAAGGGATTACTATTCTGGTTTCTACTCCTTATATGGATGAGGCTTCTCTTTGTGAACGCATTGCATTATGCAATGAAGGTAGAATTTTGGGAATAGACACTCCAAAGGGAATTATTAAACAATTCAAATCGAGGCTCTATACCATTAGTGCCGATAATATGTATTCTCTGCTTGAAGCAGCGCGACAGGTCGAAGGTGTGGTGGATTGCTACCCATTTGGACAAATGCACCACCTAATTGCAGATGCAACGTTTGACACACACAACTTTATGGATAAGTTAGGATTTTTGACCAACCTTACTATTGAATCTGCAAAACCTACCATTGAGGACGTATTTATAAATCTGATGAAACAATGAGCGAAATAGTAATTTCAGTACGCAACCTTACCAAAAGTTTTGGCAATTTCATTGCTGTAAACAATATCTCTTTTGATGTTTACAAGGGTGAGATTTTTGGTTTTCTGGGTGCAAACGGAGCGGGGAAAACCACTGCAATGCGTATGCTCTCAGGGCTGAGCTATCCCACTTCAGGGAAAGGCACAGTGGCAGGTTTTGACGTTTCGCGCGAAGGAGAGATGATTAAACGCCATATCGGTTATATGAGCCAACGATTTGCGCTCTATAATACCCTTACAGTCGGCGAGAATATCAACCTTTTCGCGGGCATCTATGGACTTGCGAAAAAAAGTGCCGAGAAACGTACTGAGGAGTTGCTTGCCGAACTCAAATTTTCGTCAGAGCGAGATACGCTCGTAGGCTCATTGCCGTTAGGATGGAAACAGAAGTTATCTTTTGCAATTGCCACGGTTCACAAGCCTGATGTGGTCTTTTTAGATGAACCCACGAGTGGCGTTGATCCGGTTACCAGACGTCAATTTTGGGAAATGATTTACAAGGCGGCTGAGGGAGGGACAACGATATTTGTTACTACTCACTATATGGATGAGGCTGAGTATTGCTCGCGAGTCTCAATTATGGTAGATGGCGAGGTGCGAGCTCTTAATACTCCTACACGTCTAAAAGAACAGTTTGATGCTGAGTCAATGGATGAGGTATTTCGTATTTTGGCTCGCGATGCAGAAAGAGGAGAGTTTTAACTATGAAAAACAGCTTTCTATCCTTCATAAAAAAAGAGTCACTGCATATTTTGCGCGATAAGGTTACAATGCTCATTGTAATGCTTATTCCAGTAGTCTTGATAGTATTGTTTGGGTTTGCCATATCTACCGAGGTAAACAATGTAAATGTGGCAGTGGTAGCCCCCGAGCGCACCGATGGCGTGATTGATGCTGTCAATCGCATCGCACACAACGACTACTTCACATTCTGCGGCTATATTAACCCGGAGCAGATTGATCAAGAATTACGTTCAGGAAAAGTGAGCGCCGTCATAGTCTTTGCCTCGGATTTTGACCGCCGTATGAAGCAGGTTTCCGAAGGTTTACCCTCAACACCTATAATACAATTGATAGTTGATGCATCCAATGTCAATACGGCAGGTGCATCAACCGGCTATCTGCAAGAGGTCCTACTTGGCAATGAGTCACAGCAGGCAATGTTTGACACCAGAATGCTTTTCAATCCGCAAATGAAGAGCGCTTACAACTTCGTCCCGGGTATTATGGGCCTGATCGTCATTCTGGTTTGCGCAATGATGACTTCGGTATCAATTGTGCGAGAAAAAGAGGTAGGGACAATGGAGGTGCTTCTCGTTTCTCCTATACGTCCGACGAAGATTATCTTTGCTAAGATGATCCCTTATTTCGTTATTTCGTGTGTGGTATTGATAATTATACTGCTACTTTCTTATTATCTGCTTCATGTACCTATGTCGGGTGGCGTTTGGGGTATATTTTTATTGTCGTTACTTTATGTGGTGTTGTCGCTTTCTCTGGGACTTCTTGTTTCGATAGTCGCCAAAACGCAAGTGATGGCACTGCTTATTTCGGCTATGGTAATGATGGTTCCCATGTTGTTGCTTTCAGGCATGCTCTTTCCCATTGAGAATTCTCCCAAATTTTTTCAAATATTTTCAAATATTGTCCCGGCTCGTTGGTACGTAGAGGCCATCCGTAAAATGATGATTCAGGGCTCTCCTTTTGTGGCCGTATGGAAAGAGTTTACAATACTGCTTGGTATGACCATCACATTCTTGGGCATATCGCTAATCAAATTTAACGATAAATTAGAGTAGTGCCATGAGAAAATTTATCGTATTATTACAAAAGGAGTTCATAAAGATTCGTCGCGATTCGTTTCTACCCAAATTGATATTATCTTTTCCCATACTGATAATGCTCATCTCACCTCTGCTTGCTACAATGGATGTGCGTAATGTCAATGTTGCGGTTGTAGATCTCGACCACTCAACTACCTCTCACCGCATTATATCACACATCAAGGCTTCGAATTATCTATCATTGGTCGGAGCAACATCAGAATTCGACCTTGCTATGCAAGGCCTGGAGAAAGGTGCGGTGGATATTATAGTGCAAATACCCGATCACTTCGAGCGTGATATGATGATAGCTACACCGGAAAGAATAAGTATCATCGCGAATGCGGTGAATGCCGTCAAGGGTTCCATGGGCACACAATATGTTGTACAAACCATAGCTCATGCGCTTATTGAATTTCGCACCGAAAAGGGGCCAAATCCATTGTCCGAATTGGTAACTGTACAAAATCGCTTTAATCCAACACTCAATTACCGCCATTATATGATCCCTGCTCTCATGATTATTATCTTTATCCTCGTAGGTGGTTTTCTGCCTGCATTGAGTATTGTAGAAGAGAAAGAGATCGGCACGATTGAACAGATAAATGTCTCTCCAGTAAATCGCTTTACTTTTATTCTGTCAAAACTAATACCCTATTGGATTATAGGTCTTTTCGTACTTTTAGTGGCAATGCTTATCGCACACCTTGTCTATGGGCTTTTACCTGCCGGCTCTATATGGGTTATATTGCTTGGTACTGTACTTTTTATTTTGACAATTTCCGGATTTAGTCTCACAGCTGCAAACTTTTCTGATACAATGCAACAAATAATGTTCGTATTGTTCTTCTTCATTATGATTTTCATACTGATGAGCGGACTGCTCACACCTATCGATTCTATGCCGGATTGGGCGCAAACCTTTACACTCCTGTTACCACCACGTTATTTTGTTGACATTTTACGTTCAGTTTATCTGAAAGGAACAACCCTTGCGGAACTTTGGCAAAACTTCGTAGCCCTCGGAAGTTTCGCTATCATCTTCAACATTCTCGCTGCTGTTACCTATAAAAAACAAGCATAATTTTCATAACATAAAGCAAGTCTGAGAACCGCAAAATAAAAATATGGCGCCTATCGCGCATTTTTTCAATCTATTGCTATAGGAAATTTGATCTTATTTAATTATCTTTGCGAAGATTTGTATTTTATGAAAAAATTATTGAACATCATACCCCGCGTCTTTGTTGTACCGCTATTTGTTTTCGCCGGTATAATTGTAGGACTAGGTGTATATACAGCCTATATCGCCCGGCTTCATACTTATGCAACAGATGAGCCTTCGGCTTGCATAAATTGCCACATTATGGTCCCTTATTATCAGTCATGGGAGAAAAGTTCCCATCGTGAATGGGCCCATTGCAATGATTGCCATGTTCCACAAGACAACTTTGTCAACAAATATGCATTCAAAGCAGCTGACGGATTGTACCATTCGGCTGTTTTTACTTTAAGGAACGAACCTATGTCCATTCGTCCCCGTAATGCCAGCAACGGAGTTATTATGGAAAACTGCGTTCGCTGCCATACGCAACTCACCACCGAATTTGTAAAAGTAGGAATGATAAGTTACTCGGAAGCTTCTCAAGGAGAAGGTAAGGCATGTTGGGATTGTCATAGAGAGATACCTCATACCGTAGTGAGTAATATCGCTTCCTCACCTAATGCAATAGCGCCATTACCGGAGTCTCCTGTTCCCTCATGGCTGAAAGAAATGATAAAAAAATAAAAAACAATATAGACTATGTGTAAGAAATTAGCAGAATCGATCAGACGTAAACCCATAATAGGATGGGTATTATTTGTCGCAGTTATGGTTTTGGTTTTCTTGCTGGGACTACTGGCAGCGTCTATCACCGAACGCAGAGCCGAGATAGCAACGCTTTACAACAACAAGAAAGTTGAAATTACAGGCATCAATCCCAAGAGCGAAGAGTGGGGATTAAACTACCCTCGCGAGTATAATACCTGGAAAAAGACCAAAGAGATGGACTTCAAGAGCAAACATATGGGTAGCAATACCGAAGATGTTCTCGCAGCTCGTCCTGAAATGGTTATACTCTGGGCAGGTTATGCTTTCTCGCGTGATTACACCTCCCCAAGGGGCCACATGTATACCATTGAGGATGTAACCCAAACTTTACGTACCGGTACGCCCGGTCCGGATGTCAAAGACATGCAGCCCTCGACCTGCTGGGCATGTAAAAGTCCTGATGTACCTCGTATGATGCAAGAAGTTGGAATTGAGAATTTCTACAAAGCTGGCTGGAGCGAGTACGGCACTGAGATCGTAAATCCTATAGGATGTGCAGACTGTCATGATCCTGCAACTATGAACCTCACGATTACCCGTCCTGCTCTAATCGAAGTATATGAACGTCGGGGAGAAGATATTGCTGACGCAACACCTCAGGAAATGAGATCACTGGTGTGCGCTCAATGCCACGTGGAGTATTATTTCAAGGGTGATGAGAAATATCTCACATTCCCTTGGGATGGTGGCTTTACCATGGAGGATATGGAGGAATATTTTGACAATGCACAATATGCCGACTGGACACACCATTTGAGCAGGGCTCCTATGCTGAAAGCTCAGCATCCCGATTATGAGTTATTTATACTAGGTCCTCATGCTAAGCGTGGTCTCTCTTGTGCAGATTGCCATATGCCTTACATAGCTGAGGGAGGAATTAAATATTCAGACCACCAGGTTGTGAGTCCATTGAAAAACATCTCCTCAACCTGCCAGACTTGTCACAGAGACAGCGAGGAAGAGTTGAGAAATTATGTTTATGAGTATCAGGACAAAGCCCTGGAGATTAGGGACAGAGTTGAAGTAGAGTTGGCTAAAGCTCATATCATGGCAAAAATAGCGTGGGACAATGGAGCAAAAGAGGCAAGAATGAAAACTGCTCTCCAGCTAATTCGTCAGGCACAATGGCGCTGGGATTTCGGAGTTGCATCACACGGAGGATCATTCCACGCACCTGTTGAAACACAGAGAATCCTGGCTCATGGTCTTGACCGCTCTATGCAGGCCCAGCTTGAGCTTCAGAAGGTTTTATTTGAATTAGGTGTAACCAAGTTTGAGATACCCGATATTTCTACCAAGGCAAAGGCTCAGAAGTTTATCGGACTTGATATGGAGAAGCTCGAAAACGACAAAAAGAACTGGATCCAGAACACACTGCCCACTTGGATAGAGACAGCACGTGCAAACGGCAAGTTGGGAGCAAACTAAAACAAACATCCATTACAATTCTAACGCCTACATATATGTTTATTATAATGTAGGCGTTTTTTACAATAATTATGCAGCAAGAGAATAAGCGTAAATTTTGGCAAATGCCATGGGGATATCCTGAAAGCATCACTATAACAGCAGGAATTGCTTTTGTGGGATTTATGCTACAAATAACTATAAAGGAATTTAATTTTTATCTGCTTACTTCACCGGTTAATCTTATTGTAGGAGCTTTAATTATAGGATTTTGCCTATCAACTCTTGCTTTTAGGCAATCAAAGTTCCTCAAGTGGTTTACGAGCGTGCCTTTCTCAGTATGCATTATTACGGCTTTGCTTCTGCTAACCCTTATTATGGGGCTTACACCTCAAATAGGTGCTGGACCGGGAAACAGGAACTTCTTTGCTGTGCTGGGATTCACCAACATGATCGCTTCATGGCCATTTATTCTTATATATCTTACCACACTCCTCTCTCTTGGATCATTAATAGTTCGCCGACTGGCTAAATTTAACATTAAGGATTATGGCTTTTATCTAAACCATCTTGGATTATGGTTAGTCTTTTTTGCCGGTGGTCTGGGTCATGCAGATATGGAGCGATATATTATGCATGTCAGAGAAGGAGAAGTAGAATGGAGGGTTTATGACGAAGAAGGAACTGTAAAGGAGTTACCCATAGCTATCCAGCTCAACGATTTCGATATGGAGGAGTATCCACCAAAATTGACCATTATTGATAGAACATCCGGAGAACCTCAACCACAATCAACACCTGACTACTATCAGATAGATACAAAAACACCGATAGGAAAACTTTACGGATGGGAGTTGGAAATGAATGAGTATATCCATCAGGCAGTACGCAACAGCGACAGTACCTACCGCGAAATGCCAATGCCTGGAGCCACACCTGCTGCATACATCACAATGACCAATTCCTCAACAGGCGAAACTCGTAAAGGGTGGGTCTGCGGAGGCAATCAGGCACAACTCTATAAGAGCCTGGAACTGAATGAGCAATATGCTGTTGTGATGACGGTCACCGAACCTAAACGCTTTATGTCAGACATAGAGGTTTATACACCTGACGGGGCAACCAAAAGCGCTATATTGGAAGTAAACCACCCTGTGCGCATTAATGGCTGGACTATATATCAGTATGGATACGACAATGCTGCCGGACGACTCTCCTCCTATAGCAGTATGGAATTGGTCTACGATCCATGGATAATACCGGTATATATAGGATTTGTTATGATTGCTATTGGTGCTATAGCGATGATATTGAGAGGGCGCTCATCGAATCGTAAAACTTTGTTAACCGATAATCAAAAGGAGGAGTAAGAAGAATGAACTGGGATACCTTTATATGGTTTGCGTTACCTGCTATGATATTGTGGGCCTGCGCCGGAATTGTAGTTTATCGTACAAAGAGCAAAGTGTTAGCTGATGTTTTGATGATCACAGGAATATCTATTTACACTTTATTTATTATAGGCTTTTGGATCAACATCGAACGTCCTCCGCTTCGCACAATGGGAGAAACACGTCTTTGGTACTCCTTTTTTCTATCGGTTGTGGGCTATGTAACATATCGCAGATGGAAATATCCGTGGTTATTATCCTTTTCCGCATTAGTAGCCTCCGTATTTATCTGCATCAACCTGTTCAAACCGGAAATCCACTCCAAAAACCTCATGCCCGCTTTGCAAAGCATATGGTTTATTCCTCACGTTACCTCCTATATCCTCTCTTACGCCATGTTTGGCGCTGCGACTATAGGAGCATTTGTACAACTCAGAAAGATTAATCGAAAGGGCCTTTCCGATAAAAAGATTTTTGATTTCCTTGACAATTTAGTCTATGTCGGCTTTGGCTTTCTCGTACTGGGTATGTTGATGGGATGCGTGTGGGCAAAAGAAGCCTGGGGACACTACTGGACCTGGGATCCAAAAGAGACATGGGCTTTTGTAACTTCTATGGCATATCTGGCTTATATTCATCTCAGGCTACAGGGGAAGAAATACGAAAAAACTGCCCTATGGCTCCTTCCTGTTGCTTTGATCCTCCTGCTAATTACGTGGATTGGAGTAAACTATCTCCCCTCCGCACAAGGAAGCATTCATGTGTACTAGGGGCGAGTTATTAATTTGGAGTTCTGAGTATCATATCCTGAAATAGGTTTACAATTACAAGAACCCCGAAAGTTGACCAACTTTCGGGGTTCTTGTAACTTGGCAGCTTTAGGCTGGAGAAGGCTTTATTCTTACACCTTATTATATTAGTTTAGAGGTGAGAAATCTTCTTTTCCCACAAAACAGAGAGGACAAACCCACTCGTCAGGAAGTTCGTTAAACGATGTTCCGGGGTCAATTCCGTTATCGGGGTCTCCTTTTGCCGGATCATAAACATATCCGCAAACGTCACATTCGTACTTTGTCATATCCATCTAATTTAATTGATTTAACTATTTCAACCGTAGTTGAATCTTTCACAAAAATATAAATTTTCCGATAATTTGAAAATATTCCTATAACTAATTCTACTCGTAAAGGAACTTATTATCCTCTATTCCAAAGATCTCTTGGATATACTCCCTTCTCAATAAGATTATTGAGCTTTCTTACCACAAAAGGTCTGTCCTCTTTATAGGTCACACCAAACCATTTGGCATCACATTCAAGCACCTTAAGAAAAGCGTCACCTCTCTTTATAAGGATATCTACTACATAAGGAATAAAGTACTCTGCCTTAAGGTTGGATTTTGTACTCTCAGCATCGAGAAATAGCTTAAACATCTCTTCCGAGTAGTCAAAATATTCCGGTGTAAAACCCCAAAAATTCATCGAAACAAAAGTGTCGGATGCCAAAGTATAGTCATTACCCTCCTCGGTGTAACAGATACCGAACCCCTTACGCTGAATGGTGGTGCGCTCGATTACACTTATAAGATTTAAGTCAGCGTCAGTAACGCAAATCCCACGTGATACCGTCCCAAACTCGGAAAGAGTGTTCTTCAAGTAATAACCTACCATTGCATAGTTGCCCTTTGTGCCCTCTATCTTACGAAGGTGATCCGCCATTATCTGAAAGCTCTCTTTACCGTAGAAGTCATCGGCATTGATCACCGCAAAAGGCTCTTTAATGACCTCTTTTGCCATCATCACCGCATGATTTGTGCCCCAGGGTTTTACCCTGCCTTCAGGAACTGAATAGCCTTCGGGCAGATATTCAAGCTCCTGAAAAACAAACTCTACCTCGATCTTTCCCCCGAATCTATCGGGAGTAAAAATCTCCTTGAACTCCTCGGCAAAAGAGTGCCTTATTACAAATACTACCTTGCCGAAGCCGGCCCTGATCGCATCATAAACTGAATAATCTATAATCGTCTCACCACAGGGGCCAAGTCCGTCCATCTGTTTAAGGGACCCATATCGCGACCCCATACCAGCCGCAAGTACCAGAAGTGTCGGTTTCATACTCTAAATCTCTGTCTATTTAAACTCAAATATCGCTGCGCTCTGCCCTGGCACCATTACATAACTATTCGATAGGAAAGTCTCACCTGTAATGACATTGCGAACAGAAGCCGCAAATTTAGAAGATATTTCCTGATATTTGTTCCAATCAACCCTAAAATCGCTCTTTCCGTTGTTGATCACAACCATCACAACCTCTTTTCTCACATATCTGAAATAGACATAGACATTGTCTCTTTCCGGACGATAATGGAGCAAAGAGCCCTGTGTAACAGCCTTTGAGCCCTTTCTCCAATTCATAAGACGTGAAGTGTAATCAAACAGATCCTTCTGGGCAGGACTCCTTCCGCTTCTCTCAAAAAGATTGATGCGGTCACCCTTCCAGCCGCCCGGAAAATCGATTCTCTCCTGCGAATGACCGGTGGTCCCATCCTTGCTCACAAATCCAAGTTCATCCCCATAGTATAGCTGGGGTACACCTCGCATAGTGGCCAAAAGCGCCATGACCATCTTTTGCTTTGCAAAATCTCCTTTGAGATCGTGCGCAAGACGATTTGTGTCATGATTGTTGGCAAATATGAGAATGTTGGAAGGATCTTTATAGACAAAGTCAAGCGAAAGAGAATTATAAACCTTTATGATACCTTCGCCCCATAGCGGAGTATCGGAATCACCTGCAAATCCTGCAATGATAGCATCCCTCAATGGGAAGTCCATAATCGAGGGAAGGTAGGAATTATAACCGTCATGTTGCTTGACTCCCTCCCAATAGGAGCATGAAAGCGGATCGCCATACCAACATTCGCCCACAATATTCATTTTGGGGTACTCCCTGAGGATACTCTTCACCCATTTGGACATGGCAGCCTTATCAGAATAGGGGAAGGTATCTACGCGAATACCGCCAAGACCTGCAAATTCCACCCACCACACGGCCATCTGTGTAAAATACTGATGTACGAAGGGATTAGCCAGATTCATATCGGGCATAGTAGTATCAAACCAACCCTTGATACAGGCATCTTTGTCATACTTTGACGCATATGGGTCATAATGCGTCGAAAGGGCAAAAGAAGAGGGAGTATAAGAGGTATACATGTGCACCCAGTCATCAAAGGGTAGATCATCCATCCACCAATGTGCAAGTCCGCAATGGTTGGGGACCATATCCATTATTACCTTTATCCCTTTTTTCGCAGCCTTATCTACAAATTCCCTATAAAGGTCATTAGTGCCATATCTGGGATCTATTCGGTAATAATCCGAGCAGGCATAGCCGTGATAGGAATACTCCTGTTCATTATCAAAGAGCATCGGGGTAGACCAAATTGCCGTCACCCCGAGTTCTGAAATATAATCCAGATGATTGATTATGCCCTGTATATCCCCTCCATGGCGTCCTTCGGGCAGTGAGCGATCACATTTCTCAATCGCCTCTTCTACTGAATCATTTGAATAGTCGCCATTGGCGAAACGATCCGGCATCAGCAAATAGACCACATCCTGCGGACCAAAGGAGGTGCGCTGTGCAGAGCCTTTTTCACGACCGTGAAGGGTGTACTCAAACCTTATTGAGTCCTTGTCGGGAGTTACAAGGATAAAATTATACCCGACAGCGGGAGCTCTCCCCCCTATCTTGATATCTGCAAAGATATAGTTGGGGCTGTCGCCGTTATAGATTTTGCCGACAGAAACTCCTCTTTTGGCATCTTCAGGAGCAAGAATCAGGGTGGAACCACGGATATTGTCACCTTTGATAAGCAACTGAAGGTCAGTTTTCATTCCCACCCACCAACAGGGCGGCTCCACGCGTTCGATTTGCCGTGCAAATCCCGCTGCACTTACCAACAGTAGGAAAACGAGTGCAGTTATTCTTCGCATAGGTTATTTCTCAGTAGTTTCGGTTTCAACTTCAGTTGCAACTTCTGTCTCAGTCTTAGCCTCTACCTCTTCCTCAACAGTCTCGTCACACTCATCACAGTCTCCAAAACATTCGCCTATACTGAAAATAATGTGATACCCATGAGGGGGCAATGTAAACTCAGAATCCCTTGTCACAACATGATTGTCAACATTGAATGTAACTGTCTGATCGGAAAAGTTGAACATTGCCAGACAAAGGTCACCTTCGGCCTCTCTCTCAAAAACAAATATCTCCTCAGGCCTGTCGGAGGGAAGAATAACCATTACACCACCCCAGGGCTGTGCCCAGAGGCAGGCATGTCTATCGCGCATGGCTATCAACTCTCTATAAAAATCAGCCATATTGTTATGGTCTGCCTCCCAGTCTATAAAATCTTTTTCGAAAAATTCAAGACGCTTGTCCAGACCCGCCTCCTGCCCGCTGTAAATCAACGGCATTCCAGGAACCACAAAGGAGAGAACTGCAAACTGCCTGATAGCAGGGCCGTACATTTCAGTGCAGGTACCATACCAAGAATTCTGGTCGTGATTGGTAGTAAAGTTCATCGGAATCGTATTGGAAGGCATGCCACTCCTATCCTGATAATTTACATAGAAGTTGGCTATTGAGTCTGCATCAATTTTTCCTTCCGCCAGAGCGTACCAATTGTGCATCTGGTCCCAGGTATAATAGGCATTAAATGCATCATACTGCAAGTCAGCCTGTTCTGCCTCTGCAAGCATAAAAATATCAGGATTGATCTCTTTGAGACGCGTAACCGCATCATTCCAGAAATCGGTGGGAACCTCAGCTGCTACATCACAGCGGAAGCCGTCAACTCCAAGCTCGAGCCAATATTTCATTGCAGCAATCATCTCCTCCCTCAAATCCTTATTTTCATAATTGAGGCGAGCGATGTCTGTCCAATCATACTGAATCGCAAGATTGCCTAGAGAGTCCTTGTAATACCAATCGTTGTGCTCCACAGTCCATTTCGCATCTCTTGCAGTATGGTTTGCAACCCAGTCGAGGATTACTTTGAAACCCCTCTGGTGGGCAGCCTCGAGAAGGTGTCTGAAGTCTTCAATCGTGCCGAATTCGGGATTTACATCACAATAGTCCTTTACTGAATAATAACTGCCGAGAGTACCTTTACGACCCTCTTCTCCTATAGGATGGATGGGCATCAGCCAGAGTATATCTACACCGGTCTGCTGCAGACGGTCAAGATGCTCTTCAAATGCCGCGAACGTGCCTTCAGGGGTGTACTGACGGATGTTAACTTCGTATATTACGGCATTCTTTACCCATTCGGGATGATCAATGTTGGAAAAATTGCCTTCAGGCTGGCCTGATTTACAACTGAACAGCGCAAAGGTCGCAACAATCAATAATAATAAATAACGTTTCATAGATAGTATATTTTATTTGTTTGTTTCTATAATCAGGTAAGAATAGGGCTCAAGCTCCACATTTACAATTGAAGAACCTTTGTATGCAAGCCCGAAGGGGAGTGTAACGGATATTTCACGTAACTCTTCAGATTTATTGAGGAATGTAATGACCGCTTCGCCCATATATGAACGCATATAGGCAAAAATGTCATTGTCGGCTGCAAGCTGGAAATAATCCCCATACATCAGAGGCATAGAAGAACGACGCAAGTGCGTAAGCTCTTTTACCTCATCCGCTACTCGCTGCTCATGACTGCTGTAGCCCTCAAATTCCATCCAGCGGCGATTATCTGGGTCATTGGCACCAGGCTGGCCGTACTCATCTCCATAATAGATGCAGGGCACTCCCGGAATAGTGAAATTGAGTGCATGAAGCATAACCAGCTTACGATAAGCTATAGTATCACTCACGACGATATCGCGCTTCCATCCCGCTAGCTTCTGATCCTCATCATGCTTCACGTCACCCGATGCGAGGGAGATATATCTCGGACGGTCATGGTTGCCTGAAATATAACCCATCAGATTGTGGTGTCCATACACCCCAAGGTTGGCCTCTATACAACCGGCAAGACCCTCGAAAGAACCCCTAGGTCGCGTTGTAGCCCAGATATAAGTGTCATATACATTGAAATCGAATTGACCATCGAGCATACCGGGCTTAACATATAATGATATCAGCGATAGCGAGCCATAGGTTTCCCCTATCTGGTAGAGACTCTTTCCGGGTAGCGAATCTATAAGTTTCCTGGTCAAGAGACGCCAATACCCCTCCGGAATATGTTTAGTAGCATCATGTCTGTAACCGTCAAAATCATAATTCTGCATCCAGAAAAGTGCGGTATCCGAAAGCTGACTGCAGATCTCCTCTCTTTCAAGGTCCAGAGATGGAATGTGATCATCAAACCAAGTTGTTAAACGGAACTCATCCCATAATTCGCGATTCTTACGACCGTCGGGAGTATAAGAAGGAGTAGTCCAATCGGGATGCGCCTTGAGAGTAGGGCTCTCAATGTGCATATGGTTGGAGACATAGTCGAGGATTACATTCATATCCGTTGCGTGAGCCTCTGCCAGTAGCTCATTGAGCTCCTCATCGGTACCGAAGCGGGTATCAATACGAGTAGCGAAGATTGGCCAGTAACCGTGGTATCCGCTGAACTTAGTGCCCGGATCAGGCGCATATCCCCAGGCATCAAAAGGATTCTGAGTAATCGGAGAAAGCCATATAGTGTTTATTCCCAACTCACTGAAGTAGCCATCCTTTATTTTAGCAGTTACTCCGGCCAGATCACCTCCCCAATAATCCACTTTAGGGTGAACCAGTGAGGGATCTCCGATGCTCCAATCATTATCACTATTACCATTGACAAAGCGGTCTATGAGCAGAGAATAGAGTATCTGTGAGTGCTTATCTGTTCGCTTGAGTTGCGCAGGATCTCTGATGACTTTACCATACTCAAGGGGCACAAGGATATCATTGCCGACTCCGGAAGCATTGGCCGTAAAGGCCTGGATGTGGGAGCGCTCCATCTTGCGTGCAGCTCTAGGTGCTCTTACTCTTACCAGCGAGTCGCTTAGCAGCTCAAAATGGCGACCGCGTTCGAGGATACGGCCCTCCCATAGAACTACCAGCTGCTGCATTCCTCCCTCTATTTGGATGAAAAAATCTTTGCCTGAACTACTAGAAGGCAAGGTGGACATCTTTGGAGCCTTGCTCTTATCCACTCCTTCAAGCTTCGCAGGAATAGCATTTTTAACGAGCAGGGGACAGAATTTATCCATTCCATCCACTGTATCATAACACTCATACATCACTAGAAAAGGAGCATCTGCTGAAGTTATAATAGTCAGAGTATCCATATCGTTCATTTTAGGGAAATAATCCCTCAAAATCACGACGGTTGTATCCTGTTCCACTATGCAGGGTGTCAGATTGCCCAGATGATCGGCATAGTCAAACGAAAATTCATTTTGCGAACAACCGCATAGGAGGCAGATAGCCGATATGAGAGCCGGCGCCATTTTACGGAGAGTGAAAGATTTAGGTTTCATATAGTATAATTTAAATTTCGAAAATTACTGAAGAGTATCCTTCCATCTTCAACTGATAGTGTTCTTTTTCTTTCTTGCTCTGCACCCGTCCGTTGGCGAAGAGAGGTTTTGCAAGCGAATCACTGAGAGAGATCGTAACCTCGCTCTGGCCGAGATTGTGGAGTACGAGGAGTTTCTGACCCCCTTCGACCATATACCAAGCAGCCACCTGCGAGTAAATACCACCCGTCTTAGGGTTGATTACAGGATGGCGTTCCATCTTTCCTGTGGCAAGTGCAGGACAGGAGTTACGGAGCCTACCCAATTGACGGTACATTGTCAAGATTGAGGCTGCATCTGCTTCCTGTGAAGTGACGCTACCTACCGCTGCCTCTACTGCGGGGTCAATTCTATTTGTATAGGAAGTTACATATCTGTCTCCCCAGTACATCGGAGTGCGGACATATTCGTCACCACCTTTTTTTGTTCCGGTATAACCGAGTTCCTCGCCATAATAGATGTAAGGTGAACCTTGTGAGGAGAGCAGCATGGCTCCGGCCAATTTGGCCTTGGATAGTGAGCCTCCCAGCTCACTGCGAGCCCTATTCTCATCGTGATTGGAGAGTTTGGTTGCTGCTATATAGTCACTTCGGTAGCTCCTGAAAGTCTCGTGAATGAGGATCGTAGCATCTGCAAAGCCAAGCCCTTGGCCCTGATTGATGTCGGCATTCATGCGCCACCAGAAGGAAAAGTCGAATAGGGCCGGAAGCCCTTTGTAGTAGGGTGCAATCCTATCCCAATCAGAGAAAACCTCTCCCACCATGTAGATATCTCTACCGTTTTTCGCCCTGAAACGGGAGTTGACAGCATCGTAGAATTTTTTCAAAAATTGAGGATTCTCTTCTGAAGTTTCATTGTGATAAATATGCTTCACTGCATCGAGACGAAAGCCGTCGACGCCGGCATCTATCCAGACCTGAGCATCTTTTACTATTGCCTTGAAAGCCGGAGAATTTTCCGCTGTTATGACCGAACCGTAATTAAGATCGGCAAACCAATCTGTCCAGAAATGAGAATGGAAGAAATACATATTCGCCCCTGGGATAGCCAAGTTCTGTATATTGTCATTGCTCTTGTAGTCGGTATAGAGAGTAAACGGCACATCAAAAGCCAGCTGTGCAGAGGCACCCTGTTGTGCACCATATTTGGTGCCCAGGGGCCAAGACGAGGAGTTTGAAGTCCTCACAAGAAAGCCCCAGCTAGAGCTAAAATTCACCGTCAATTCATACACACCATTGCCTTTGAAATAAAATTTCTTACAAATACCATCACCGTAATAGAGATATTTCGCCCCTTCGGTAGATTGGTCAGGATTGTCGGTATCAGGTGTACCACCAATAGATATTGTTACAGTCGGAGCACTACCATCAATCCAGTGGAGAGTAAACTTGTAAATGCCGGTGGGCATAGTACCCATAGGAAACCACTGTCCGCCGTCATAGCCGCCGGCACCCTCAGTGCCAATCATAGGAATTTTGCCAGCAGCGATATCTTTCTGCGGATCATCCGAGAAAATGTAGTAATCCCTATATGGGTTATCCATGGATGATGTTGCGGCTTTGAACCAAAGGTGATTAACTCCGGAATGGTTTATCACATAGTCAAGATAGATGCGAATATTACGTTTGTGGGCCTCGCTGACCAGTTGTTTGAAGTCAGCCATAGTGCCGAAACGGGGATTTGTTATACTGTAATCTTCTACGTCATATCCGTGATAGGAAGCACTCGGATGTATCGGCGAAAGCCAGATTGCGGATGCTCCGAGTGAGTGAATATAGTCCAGTTTGTCCAGTATGCCACGAAAATCGCCCCATCCGTCACCATCAGAATCCGCAAAACTGTAAACCAGCAATTGATAGGTGATATCTCCCCTCTTTGTTCCATCCCACTGAGGCGGAGTTGTAATAACATCCTTAAATTCCTGAGTGTCCGGATTGACGCTAGGATTGCAGGAGGATCCGGTGGCAAAAAGACTTAATGCCAGCACCAGAAACAATGTAATTTTTCTTCTCATTTTATCTTCGTGTCGTATCTATTCGGGTATTATATCGCTAATTCTACCGAATTGAATGTCATATCATTACAAACTATAAAGATAATAATTCTATATAAACAATCAAAAAATGCGCCGCTATAAGCGACGCATTTTTTGTTAGTAAAGTCATATATTATTTTGTCATAACATATTTTGCAGTATTGGCAATATCAAGAGTGACTTTGTAAGTGCCTGCCTCTGTAACTTTGATATTATCTCCGTTGAAAACAAGTCCTGCATCACCGGCACCTAGGTTGTAATCCCAGTTGTTGTTGAATTTGAACTTAAATTCGGAGCCGGCCTTGAACTCCACAGTAGCACTGTAAGTCCTGGTTGCAGCATCAAATGCCATCGCAACACCATCTCCCCAGTCATCACCTGCTGCAAATGAGCCAACGAGGGCAACCCTGGTTACCGGAGTTGCAACAGCCTTCTTACCGGGCAGGTCTACTGTCCAGAAATAGGTACCATCGGCAACTTCCATATTGTCACCGCTCCAGAGGTTAAACTCGTATGTTGTACCCTCTACAAGTTGTCCTGAGATCCAGCCTGCACCGGCCTCGTGGAACTTGAATTGGTTGGAACCGCCATACATCGCTATTGCACCCTTGTAGAGTCCCTCTGCTCCACCCTGATTGAGTGCCACATCATCGGTGGGACTCCAGGAATGGCCTGAGTAACTACCGGGTACAGTGATAAATGAAGCATAAGCCGGAGCAGGAGCATCACCTATCTTGGTTACAATGGCCTTAAAAGGCTTTGCGGAGAGTATCAACTCAATGTCGTACGTTCCGCCATCGGGATCCTTAAGATTAGATCCTCCATAAACCAGATTAGTAGTCTCACCGCCAAGATTATATGCACCGGGGAGATCCCAGCCGGCATTCATGCGGAACTTATACTCCGTATTTGCGGGGAACACAATACCTGAAATCTTCCAGCTGTCGGACTCTGCATTGTATGTCATCGCCACATCCTCGGGGCTACCCCAGCCACAGAATGAACCTACAACTGCAACTCTTGTGATAAGGAGTGCAGTAGCCTTGAGTTCGGTCAAATCCACTGAGAGATAGTAATAGCCCTTCTCGAGATTGAGATTGCTGCCCTTCTCTACGAGTGCATCAAAGGTGCCACCAAAATCATTATCCCAATTACGCTCATGAGTAAACTTGAAGTCACCGTCAAGGTGTACGAAGCCTTCATAATGGCCATTGCCGTCACCTGTAAGCATCGGAGCCGTACCGGGATTCCATCCCTGGTGATTACCGGGGATATAGAGATTGTCGGGATATGCGGTATTGATGAAGGTAACCGAATAAGGGGTCTTAGCAACATTGAGAACAATCTTGTAGTTACCTTCGGGTCCTTCATAATTGAGGTTGTTCCCTATGGTTGTCGAAACATTGCTCAGGCTGTGGCCACCCAAAGAGTGGGTCCAGTCATCATTGAAACGGAACTTAAATTCACCGGGAACAATGTCAACGGGTGCACTGAAAGTCTGCTTCTCAGCATCGTATTCAAGATCAATATCTGAACCCCATCCACCTACGGCGGTACCAATTACTCCAAGAGAGCCGAGCTGCACCATATATATGGTGTTAAGCTTCTTGTTGAGAGCAATATTATAAATACCTGAAGGCACCTTGATGTTATCAGGAGCACCAACGGCACCGGTTGCGGAGGAATATTCACCTGCAAAGGTGGATATCTCAACAATACCGCCGAAATCGTCGCCCCATTCAGGTTTAATGCAGAATTTAAACTCAACATCAGAGCCATCTTCTGTCCTGAGGTCAATAACGGCCTCATAGAATCCCTTGGCAACGGTAGACTCGAGCATAGTCGGAGCAGTAGCCGGATTCCATCCCTGGTGGCTACCGGGGAGATAGAGGATGTCCGGATATGATGCCAAATAAGTTGTAACAGGAATTATAACCTTTGCTGAAGGCACACCGGAAGCGTATGTTTCGGAGAATGCCTTTACAAAGAATTTCACATCTGAGGTTGCAGCCTCAGGTGCACCTGTCGAAACTATCGCATCATTGAAAGCATCTACTGTTACGGTGTATGAGGTGGCTTTAAGACCGGATGCCAATTCAACCGCATCTCCATCTTCAAACTGTGCGAAGACGCTATAGGTAATCTCTTCGTTGTATCCGAGACGTGCCGGTTCCCAGTCAAAGAGCATAATCTCACCTGCCGGAGTTGCAGGATCAAGTGTAACCGATTTAATGACGGTGCCGAATACGGGAGCCACTGCATCACCGAAGGCATAGATGTCGATGGTGATGGGTTCTGACTTGTAGGTATTAGCACCATCAATCACCTGCACAAAGAAGGACATCGTAAATGTGCTGTTCTCCGGAAGTGAAGGAAAGGTGTTATAAAGAAGTGTCTTGAAATCGCTTTTGGACGCGATGTAGTAAAGGTCTTTTGTAGAGGCAAGTTTTGCTGCCGTGCCCTCGTAGTCCGCAAAAAATTCATAGGTCAATCCCTCGGGAAGGAATCTATATGCCGACCAGGAGAAATTGATATCCTCATCCATTGTATTGGAGGTCATAAGGATATCCGAATGGGAATAGAGCTCCGGAGCCACAGGGGCCGTGGAGAATGCATCCTCTGGGAATACCTCACAGGAGGTAATTCCTAACATCAAAGCAGCAACTGCAATAAAGCTTAATATCTTTTTCATTCTATTATCGTTTTAAAGGTTACTGTTTTTCCATTACCAATACATAAGGAGTCCTGTTGCCGTGCAACTTCATAACATAAGTGCCGGCAGAAGGTACTGAGATATCACCACCACCCTGAACGAGCTTGATGCCGCCGGGAACATCCGAACTAGCCTCACCATCTGTTCCAAACTTGAATGTCCAGTTGTCAGGGTTGTGTGCAGTATTGAGACGTATGAGGAAATTGAGTCCCCCATCAGCAGTGAATGTCACAGCAGGTGAGACCCAAACATTCTCTGTTGCGTCATATTTAAGAGGGTCATCACCGGTAGTGGCGTAGGACCATCCGTTGTATGCACCAACCATTCCAACACCATCAACAACTGCCTTGTCTATGGTCATCGCACTGCGATTGACAGTGAGTTCGTAAATAGAGCCATCTCTCAGATCCACAGAAAGGTTGGAATCGGACTGCTCGGGACAGGTCCAGGAAGGAGTGAGGTAATTGTAACCCCAGTTCTCATCAGACCAGTTGCGTGCAACAGTCACCTTAAAATATGAATAATCTTCACTTCCGTCCTGCAGGTCGACAAGTGTCTTATAAATATTGGTACCACCGTCTGTCTCCCAGAATTGGGGGGCTTGGGTAATGTTCCATGACTGATAATTGCCAGGCAGGAAGAGGTACCTCAGCTCAGCAGCATAAGTTGTAATGTTGAAGCTGATATCGTTGGATTTGACAGGCGCCACATTTGTGCCGTAAATAGAGGCTATGAGGCCGGCATTGATATTAGCGGTCTCATTAGGTTTGACCTTGAGGTCATTGCATACGAGTCCGTTCAAATCCTGCTTGCTGATGGTAAAAGAGTTTGAAAAGGAGGTACCCGCCAAAACTCTGTTTTCTCCAAGTGTCAGATAGAGAGCATACTGGATCTGAGTAGGCACTCCAAACGAAGCTGATGTCCAGTTGAAAACCACTGCCTCAACCTTACTGTTGTCCTTATTGACAATAATGTCCTTCTGGGCTAGCAGAGTCGGAGCAACGCTTTGCGCAGGATCGACTTTGACATGTTCAATCTCCATTTCGCAAGCGGAAAAGAGGAACATGGCCATCATCAGCATTACTATATATTTAAACTGTTTCATAATCTTATTGATTTTTCAATGTTTCGTGCCATTAGTAACCGGGATTCTGCACCAGCTTGGGATTGGCGTTGAGGTCACTGATAATGATAGGATAAATGGTGCGGAAGTCAGGCAGAGCAATCTTGCCGTTAGGTACACCACCCTTCAATGTCCAGGGGAACTGCATTGAAGTAAAGTGGCCATAGCGTATGAGGTCAACACGACGGTGACCCTCCCACATAAGCTCTCTTGCGCGCTCATCGAGGAGCCAGTTGAGATCCATGATGGAAGGAGTTGTAGCATCTACACCCGCACGTTGACGGAGCTGACGAATATAGCCTTTTGCAGTCTCATCGGTGACATTTCCGCCATTTAAGCGGGCATCAGCTTCCGCATAAATGAGATACATCTCAGGAAGACGGAAGACTGGAAAGTCAATTGACGAGAATTTATAGTTAGTCTCGGAGCTGGAAACGGCATGACCGTCCGAATAGAGTCCGGAGAACTTCCAGCATCTCCAACCGGAGTCAGTAGTGGTGTTGTCAAACTCTTTGGTCGCACCACCGTTGTAGAAGAACGCCCTCTTATCGCTGGCTGCTCTGTCATAACCAAATCCCTCTCCACCCCATTTTACATTTACAAGTTGGAAACGAGCAACATAGTCATCTGCTACGTGATAGCCGTTCCAATTCTCAGGGTTGATAAGCATACCCTCACCGACTACAGCAGCACCGATGGCCGCATTTGCTGCATCACTTAATGTTGCTGAAACAAGGTGTGTAGTACCGCCCCAGCTCTGTGTCTGGTCCTTATCATATGAGATAGCAAAGATAAACTCCTCAGCAGCACCATTGGTAGTGTTATCCTGCATAAAGAGTTCGTGGTAGTTGTCGTGAAGCTTGTAGCCCATACCTATAACCTTAGCTGCAGCATCTTTGGCATCTTGCCAGCGTGCCGTACCGGTATAAACCTCAGCGTTGAGATACATCCTTGCAAGGAGAGCCCATACGGAACCCTTGGTTGCACGAGGATAAGGAACTGTACCCTTGTTAGGCATATCGGAGAGTTCTGAAAGCTCTTTGAGCTCACTCTCTATCCATTTGAAAAGTTCCACTCTGCCGATCTGCTCAGGCAGGTCGCCGCCAATATTCTCAGGCATTGCGAAGGGAGGGTTTCCGAAGAAGTCCAACAGAAGGTAGTAGTAGAGTGCACGATTAAATCTTGCCTCTGCACGATACTGGTCAACAGTTTTCTGGAACGCCTCATGTCCGCGGCTTGCAAGCATCTCGGGAGTTGTTCTTACGAGAAACTCGTTTGCCAGGGTTATACCCTTCATGCAGCGTGTGTAAACGGCGATGATGGCTTCGTTATCGGCTGATGTCCATTTATGATACTGGATAGGATTGATATAGTTGTCGCCCCAGATGATCTTGAGTGCGTCGGTACTGAGCTCATTGAGTATCACATACATACGACAAAGCTCGCTCTGACCGGCATCTGCCACGCTGATATCCGACGATCCGGCATCATTCTGGCTTGCCAACGCCCAGTATCCATAGATATATCCCAAAGACTTGAGATAACTAACCTCGTCCTTATACGCGGTCTCCGAGGTTGCGTCAGTTTCATTGAGAGGCTGTGTATTCAGGTCACCTATGCAGGAAGTAGCAAGGATCAGAGAAACCAACAGCGCCAAGAAACTAATATTTAATATCTTTTTCATACGTCGGGTCATTTTTAGAAGTTAATATTTAAACGCAAAGTAAAGAGGCGGGGACGTGGAATGATATTGGAATCCACACCGTCTGATGCCTGCAATTCGGGATCAAGACCTCTATACTTTGTAATTACAAATACATTCTGCACAGAAGCGGAGAGACGGATGCTCTCTACCCATTTTACTTTGTCGAATGTGTAGCCTAAGTTGATATCATCCATCCTGAAGAATGAACCATTCTCGATAAACATATCGGTATATTTCTGGTTATTTTCCATAGCTGCCGTCCAGCCATTCACCAGATAGATGTTGCTCAAATTGTCAAGGTAGCCCTTATTCCAGTTGTCACTGTATGAACTTGCGTAGGACATCGCAACCCTGTTGATAATGTAGTTACCAAACGAACCATGGCCGTTGAAGCCGAGGTCCCATTTTTTGTACCTGAATTTGAGGTTGAGTCCGAAAAACGCATCGGGAGTGGGCTTGAAGCCGGTCACATACCTATCAGCGTCAGTGATTACGCCATCGCCGTCACGATCCACCAATCCATTCTGGATCGGATTGTCCTGTGCGTCATAGAGCTGCTGGAAGAGGTAGAACGTGAAGGGTGCAAATCCTGTACGGTGGAGTGAAGTGTATCCTCCCGTACCGCCCATACCGGAACCGGTGGTAACTCCAAGATAGCCTTCTGTCTCAACACTTGTAAGTTTGGTAATCTTCGTACTCTGGAGAGTGAAGTTTCCGCCAATCGAGAGCGACATGTCGCTTGTCTCTACGGGAATTACATTGAGAGAGAGCTCTACTCCCTTATTCTCCATATTACCGATGTTGGAGATGATGCTGTTGCCAAAGTTAGAACCTAGGGGAGTCGAGATTTCGTTGAGCAAGTCGTAAGTGTAGCGATAGTAACCCTCGAGGCTACCAGTGATCCTGTCGTTGATAAATCCGAAATCTAAGCCGAGGTTATAGGTCTCAGTAGTCTCCCATTTGAGATTAGGGTTGTACTTCTGGGGAGCAAGGGTAGTGTAATATCCATCGCCGAGATAATATTTCATTGCAATGGAACTGGACTCCTCGTATCTTGCCATATAAGGATAATAGTCGGAACCTATGTCCTGTTGTCCGGTGCGTCCCCAACCAACGCGAAGCTTAAGTGCTGAAACTGCATCAGTACCCTTTAGGAAACTCTCTTCTGCCACGTTCCAGGCGAAAGCTACTGAGGGGAAGAAGCCCCAACGGTTGGCTTTGCTGAAGCGCGAAGAGGCGTCCTCACGGATTGTAGCTGTAAAGAGATACCTGCCGAGTATGGAGTAGTTTATTCTTCCAAAGAATGATATCAGGTAATACTCCTTTGCATTTGTAGGATTAGCCTGATAAAGTGGCCTTGCCTCGTTATTGAGGTATGTGCTCTGATCATACTTTACGTAGTTGTGCTGCCAGGAGTAACCGGCCATCACGTCGAGGTTGCTCTTGCTGAATTCCTTCTTATAGTTGAAGTAAGCTTCGAGCAATGTATTGGAGTTGTAATTGGCATAATCAGTATAAAGATCAAGGCTGGAGCGCATTGCCGAAATTGAACCGGGGTGGTTATATTTTTCGCCGTTTGACTTGGCGACGTCATAACCGAGGTTTAGGTTGAATCTTAGGTCTTCGAATCCATGGAACATGTAGTCAATCTGGAGGTTACCGATTGAGCGGAGACCTTTGTTGACATCCGTGAAGTCGTAAAGGCTTGAAAGGGGGTTTGTGCCGGCCATCGTATTGGCGCTGCCGTCAGCATTGAGCCAGTTCCAGTAACCGTTTGACACCTTTGAGTAGTCGATGCTACCGTCAGGATTTGTGAAATGTGTCGGTTTAGTAGGGTCAAATGAGAGAGCGCTGCCTACTGCACCTGTCGGAGCCCAGTTGGTCTTCTGGTAAATACCTTTCACATTGAGATTGATTGAAAGGTGGTCATCAAAAAATTTGGGAGACAGGCTGAAATCGACGTTGGCTTTCTGGTTGTCACCCACCTTGAGTGTAGCCTGGTCGTAGTTGTAGCCAAGGCTGACACGGTAGGGAACATGCTTTGTGGCTCCGTAAACACTCACTGCCTGGTCTGTATTGAATGCCAGACGATAGATCTGTTTCTGCCAGTCGGTACTTTCAGTACCGAGAAGGC
The DNA here is from genome assembly GCA_033811195.1 of Bacteroidales bacterium. Classification (GTDB taxonomy): domain Bacteria; phylum Bacteroidota; class Bacteroidia; order Bacteroidales; family UBA932; genus Cacconaster. The sequence continues at coordinate 129,853 of JAPXOZ010000001.1, forward strand.
CCTGAATGGCGCTGTTGCCTGCATAAGTGCTCTGCATGAAGCTACGGAACGTGTCGGCGTCCATCATATCAATGGTGGAGGCATTCTGCTTTACCGAGTAACTTGAGTTGTAGCTTACATTGATACCGCGTGCACCTGCACGGCCTTTTTTAGTGGTGATGATAATCACACCATTGGAAGCGCGTGAACCATAAATTGCGGTAGCAGATGCATCTTTCAATACAGTGTAACTCTCAATGTCGTTGGGGTTAACCGATGCCAGGGGGTTACCCATTCCGGCTCCTCCGTCAGAAGTCACAGGAACACCGTCAATCACGATCAAAGGATCGTTTGATGCATTTAGCGAAGCTGCACCACGAATACGAATAGTAGCGGATGCGCCTGGCTGGCCTGATGCCGGAGTCACGTGCAAACCCGATACTTTACCGAGGAGCATCTGATCGGGAGAAGAGATGGCTCCGCGGTTGATCTCATCAGCCTTTATGGCTACGACCGATCCTGTCATATCGCTTTTCTTGACAGTACCGTAACCAATGACCACTACCTCCTCTAGAAATTCGACGTCATCCTGCAGCACAATCCTTGCGGCTGACGCCTGAGCGGCGGTAATAGTCACGGTTTTGTAACCCAAAAAACTGATTTCCAACATAGTTTCACCAGAAGGCACTGTCAGGACAAAATCGCCGTCTAGGCCTGTCTGGGTTCCGTTTGCAGTTCCCACTTGGATAACTGCAGCACCGATAACAGTTTCACCTCTGGAATCCACCACAACTCCCTTTACAGTATATTGCGCAAAGGCGGATGTAACGGAGAGAACCATTACCGATAGTAACATTGTCATTAATCGTTTCATAGGAAAACCTTTATAATTATTGTTTAATTCTTTTTCTCTGAAAGAGCTGTACAGGGTCATCCTTGTCATCTACAAAGAAGACACATATAGCAGCTATCAAAAGAGCTATTCCTGAGAAAAGTAGGGCGTAAATGGTTTGTCCACCATAGATATGCTTTACCATCAATCCCCCTACCAGACCGTTACAAATCTGCGGGATCGTGATGAAAAAGTTGAATATACCCATATAGACACCCATTTTCTTGGGAGGAAGAGATCCTGCCAACATAGCATAGGGCATCGCCAGGATTGAACCCCAAGCGATACCGATACCCACCATCGAAATGATGAGCATAGTCGGATTCTTAAAAAACAAGAATGAGGCAAAACCAAGTGCACCACATATAAGCGAGATAGCATGTGTGGCCTTACGACCGATTTTGTCCGCAGTTACGGGAAGAAGGAAGGCTATCACGGCTGCAACACCGTTGTAGATCGCCTGTAGCACTCCTACCCAATCACCCGCCTTACCATAAGCGGCAGAAGCGGTATCCACAGTACCGTAATAGTGGTCGGCAACCGCTGGGGTCATATATACCCACATGGAAAAGAGGGCAAACCAGGAGAAAAATTGCACTAAACCAAGCTGGCGCATAGTTTTGGGCATTTTCCCGAAATCCTTGAAAATCTCAAGCAGTCCACCATCTTTCTTTTTTATGGATCCCTCTTCGGGAGGATACTCTTTCGTGCGGACCACTGTCACCATAACCGAGGCGAAAAGTACTATTGCGCCTATATAGAAAGCAAGCTTGACATTAGGTGCCACTCCACCTGCAGTCTCAGGCACATTTGACATACCAAACCAGTTGGTAAGCACAAAAGGCAGAACAGCACCACAAACCGCACCTATACCGATGAGGAAAGTCTGCACTGAAAAACCGAGCGTTCTCTGTTCTGAGGGAAGATTATCAGCAACAAGCGCTCGAAATGGTTCCATCGCCACATTGATAGAGGCATCCATAATCATCAAGACACCCGCTGCAATCAAAAGGGGCGAAAGAAATGGAGCAAGAGCCGGAGAATTGGGCATCAGAAAGAGCATCAGCGAAGCCAAAACTGCGCCCACAAGGAAATAGGGACGTCTGCGGCCGAGCCTTGTCCAGGTCCTGTCACTATAATGCCCGATAATAGGCTGGACTATCATACCTGTCAAAGGTGCTGCAAGCCAGAAGAGCGAAAGTGTGCTCACATCCGCTCCAAAGGATTGGAAAATCCTGCTGACATTTGCATTCTGAAGAGCCAAACCGAACTGTATCCCCAAAAAGCCGAAGCACATATTGAAGATACCCCAGAAGCTCATCTTTGGTCTTTTCATAAATTTATATCAGTTTATAATTTGAAGGACACGAATTTATTAAAAAACACCCTTATATAATAGAGTTTCCTTCCGAATTGCAATAAAATCGGGATGAAATGACAAAAGATAGTTATAAGTATGTAGTGTGGAGTATGTAGTAATGGGGTGCGGGGTGCGAGGTACGTGATGCGGGGTGCGAGGTACGTGATGCGGGGTGCGAGTTACGGGGTTAGCGATCCAGCCATTCCATAAGCAGGGGTACCCTGGCTCGGGAGACGAGCACCGGTTCGATGACATCAGGTAGAAGAGTTACCCTCAGCCTTGAGTTAAAATGTTTGGATATGTTGCTGATGGCGGCTAAACTGGTGATACAACTTCTTGAGAGTCTGAAGAACTCTTTAGGGTTGAGTTGCTGCTCTAGGGACTCGAGACTCGAGTCCAAGAAATATTGCTTCATATCGGTGGTAACGAGGTAAGTGGCCTTATTCTCCGAGTAGAAGAATGCCGTGTCATTTACATCGGCAATCAATATACGATTTCCTATTTTTATGGTAAATTTGGTGCGGTACTCAGGTTCTTGGGCCTCTTCAGCACTTTCCAGCGCCTCCTCGGCATTGCAAAATTCAATGCAACGCTCCATTGATGCCCTGAACTCCTGTTCGCCGACAGGCTTTAGCAAATAGTCGATGCATTTGGTCTTGAAGGCAATCAGTGCATAGTCCTCATATGCAGTGGTAATGATTACCTTTGAAGTGATATTCACCCTATTGAATAGTTCAAAGCATTTGCCGTCAGAAAGTTCAACATCCATCAGGATGATATCCGGCGCAGGATTGGAGCTTAGCCACTCTTGCGAAGTAACGATAGAATCGAGACAACCAAGTAGTTCGATTTTAGGAAAAAATTTGCGCAAAAGGCGGGTAAGCTGCATCTGTGCGGGTATTTCGTCTTCTATGATGAGTAGGGTCATATTGCCGGAATTTTATATGAAGAGAGGAATTTTAACTGTGAAAAAACCATCCGAATCATCTATAATTATAGGAGAATTAAACAAAAGTCTGTACTGCTTGTCGATATTTTCGAGGCCCATCCCAACAGAGTGGTGGCCGGATTCAATTTTGAGATTGATCCGATTAGAGACTACCAGATGCTCTTGCTCCACTTTCACCTCTACCACCAGCGGCTCTGAGACCTTGACAATATTGTGTTTGACTGCATTTTCTATAAGAATCTGAATACTGCAGGGGACTATTCTGCTACGAAGCCATTTTCTCTCCACATCTATCCTCACATCAAGAGCTTCGCCAAAGCGCTCTTTGATCAACCCTACGTAGAGCATCACAAAGTCGAGCTCATCCTCCAGTATTACCGTCTGGCGCGACTCCATACTCAGCTGGTAGCGATAAAGATCGGAGAGCTTTTTGACATAATCGGAAGCACGATCCTGATCCTCGTGAATAAGGTAGTCGAGCACATTGAGGCTGTTGAATAGGAAATGTGGATTGAGTTGTGCTTTAAGCAGCTGATACTGGTAGTTGGCCTGACTGCGGAGCCTCACCTCGGTCGCGAGCTCACGCCTTCTCTTCCACCTGAGGTAGGAAAAAATATCTATTATCACTGTAACCAGGATATTGAAGAATAGAGCTACCACAAAGGAGAAGAAGAGTTGCTGGTTGAGAGTATCTCCTACTAAGTAATCCGAAGAGGTGAGTTGCATAAGAATGGCAGCCACAAACGCTATAAAACTGACTCCTCCCAGCTCCCAGAGTGTACGCGAAAGAAAAGAACGGCCATATGAAAAATATTCCACCAGAGTGCGTACCAGAATAAAATCCGCAATTAGCATCAGCAGAGTTAGTGCATAATTGCTCAACATACCCTTGAGGGTAAAAAAGAAGGATTGCCCTGTGCCTTGGGAAAAAACCGGAAGCAAATACTCGAATATCATTCTTGCAGCAAACACAATCAGCGCCAGGATTACCACCGCCGCAAGATTGACATATCCGCTCCCCTTACGCTTCATATCCATCAACGATTTTTCCTAGCCACAACTAACACGGTGGCAAGTCCCAGAATCTCCGTGGTGACAAAAGTCACTATCATATTATTAAAGACACCCAAGGCGGGAAATGTCTTATGGAGATAATCCCCCACCGATGTGCCGAAATAGAATCCTGCAAAACAGCTGAGAAATGCCAGTCCCAGGAATACGTCGAGAGGACTACCATAGAAACGTATTAGACAGAATACCATTGCAATGGTTAGTATGGTAAGAAAGAGACCGTCCCCCACTGAAGTGTCATGAAGCAAATAACATAGCAACGCATGCGCGAGTGCAAAAAGAAATATTATGAGATTGGCCTTGCCGAAATCTCTCCCGCCATTACCTGTCCTTTTGAATAATCCTCCCATATAGTGACAAATTCATTATGAATTGTAAATATAACTATTTTTTTCCAAATAAAAGATGGCTATATTTGTCCTCCGTAACAAACTATCCATGATGAAACGATTGACAATTCTTCTCGTAGCCCTTATGTGGCTACCCCTTTCTTCTTTTGCTCAAAAGAATTTCTCTCAAGAGGACCTTTCCAACATTGAATCCTATATAGAACAGATCCGTACTGACTGGCAGATCCCAGGTATGGGCGTTTCCATACTCAAGGATGGGGAACTTATTCTATGCAAGGGATTCGGAGTTAAAAACCTCGACAACCCTCTGGACACGGTAGACTCCCACACTTTATTCCAGATCGGATCGGTCTCCAAGTCCTTTACCGCATATCTGCTGGCCACCCTAGTGGAAGAGGGGCTCATCAGCTGGGATAATACCGTTAAAGAGATACTCCCCGACTTTAAAATGTACGACTACTGGGTGACAGAGCACCTTCAGGTAAAGGATCTCACCTCTCACAAGACGGGTTTAGGAAGGCAGGTGGGAACTTATATCCCCAATCTGGGATACGACAGGGACGACATCTATAGAATGTTGGAACTTATCGAGCCTTCGTACACCTTCAGAGGCGCCTATCAATATAACAACATCACCTTTATCCCCGCTGCTAAAATCATCGAGAAGGTGACCGGCAAAAGCTGGGAAGATAATATCCGAGAACGCATTTTCGAGCCCCTCGGAATGATCGAATCCACCATCAACGGTGAAGGATTTGCGGAGGCTCAAAATGTGGCGCTCCCTTACGAATTCCTCTCCAAAGAGGGCAAGATGGTGATAAATCCTCTCTACGGTGAAGAACAGGCACTCTGGTGGCTAACTGTCATAGGACCCGCCGGATCCATCTGTTGCCCTCCTTCGGACCTGATTAAATGGGCCCAATTCCAACTTGACAAGGGCAAAGTAGGGGACAAACAACTGATATCTAAGGAAAATATGGACTATCTCCATAGAGGAGTCACCATTACCTCCCAAAGTGAGTCCAAAACCACTCTCTATGGACACTGCTGGTTTATCGAGCAGAGCAAGAAAGGACGTATATTTTTTCACACAGGCACTACCTGGGGAATGACTACGTTGTGCGCATTCGTTCCTGAACTCAATCTTGGACTTACTATACAGGTCAATTCCGAAGCTCCAAGCGAGCCCCGCTATGCAATATTGCGCCGCCTGGTGGACCTTTGTCTTGACCTAGAAGACTATGACTATAATGCGGAATTCTTGAAAGCGTGGTACGCCAATGCTGTCAAAAAGGCTGAAGAAGAGGCCAAAGCTGCTGCCGAAAAAGTGGTAGAACCTGCTCCGGAAGCAAAACTGCTTGTAGGAAAATATACTAAGGATCCTCTCTTCGGAGATGCATGGGTAACGCTGGAGAAGGGAAAACTCTACATTAAGATAGGAAAACAGGGTTGGAAACATGAAATGACACATGTCAGCGCCAACACCTATAAGTTCCGCTCTGATGGCACTGCCTTCGAGATTAAATTCAAATTTGAGGAGGGGCAAAAGAAGGCTGCATCATTTGAAGTTGACTTTAAGGAGGGTGAAAATTTCGGTCCCTGGACAAGATTAAGCAAATAATAAAACAGATATAATATGAAACGCATTTCCATCTTTATGCTTACACTGCTCTTTGCAGTCTCACTTTTCGCACAATCGCCCATCATCGGTATCTCCTCATACAGAAGTGGTGCTTCCCATGTGGTCGGAAACACCTATGTCAATTCCGTCCGTATGGCCGGCGGAGTTCCCTTAATCATTCCCGTTACCACTGATGACGCACAGATAGAGGCTATACTCAATGCTATTGACGGTCTTATAATGACTGGTGGCGAAGATTTTGATCCTCTCAAATGGTATGGAGAAGAACCCCTGAGAGCCAATGAAGAAATCGCCCCAGAAAGGGATGAGTTTGACGTCAAACTCATTAGAGCTGCCGTAGCCAAAGGCATTCCCGTATTGGGAATCTGCCGTGGCCAGCAATTGATGAGTGTCGCTTTCGGTGGCTCACTCTACCAGGATATTCCTTCACAGGTCAAGAGCAGCTATGTCAAGCACAGACAAGGAAACACCCCCGGTTATTATGGTACACATACCATCTCCATTGAGAAGGGTTCCATACTGGCTGATGTGACAGGCAGCAACAAAGCTGTGGTCAATTCATTCCACCATCAGGCCATCAAAGCCATGCCTGCAGGATTTAAGGTGACAGCCAGATCGGCAGACGGAATAATTGAAGCTGTGGAAAGAGTAGCTCCTCTCAAGGGTTACGCTGATGGTGGCGCACTGATTTTCGGCACACAATTCCACCCCGAGATTATGACAAACGCCGGAAATCCCCTTTTTCTGGGACTCTTCCAAAAACTGGTCTCCGAAGCCTCAAAATAGTTCTGAGTTTCGAGTATGGAGTCTTGAGTTAGTCGAAAGCTCAAAACTAACTACTAAATAACTTACTCGAAACTACACACTCGGAACTCGGAACTGATTAAATAAAATTCTTTATCACTTCGCGGGCTTGGGCGACTTTTTCTTCGAGAAGATCTATTGATGTTGCCTCACAGATAAAGCGGAGGTAGGGTTCGGTGTTGGATGGACGTATATTAAACCACCACTGGGAGAATTCCACTCTGTAACCGTCAAAGTCATATGATGCTATCGGGCGTTCTTGAGATACAAAAAACTCACGTACGGCAACCATCGCATCTTCTTTTTTTGATATGGCAAAATTGATTTCACCGGAACCGAAGTAACCGTTTATCCTTTCGATAAGTTGTGATAGAGATACTCCCTTTCTCTTAAAGCGTGCAATGACATTGAGCGCCAGAATGGCGGCTAAAAGGCCGCTATCCGAATAGAAAAAGTCCTTGAAGTAGTAGTGACCCGCCAATTCGCCCCCAAACAAGCCATCAATCTCACGCAATTTTCGGGCTGCAAAGGCCCTACCTACTTTCCATGTGACAACCTGTGCGCCCATAGGTTCAAGATACTCTGCCACCGACTTGGAACTGCGTATATCCTGCAGCACAATAGGCTGCGCTCCATCATATCTCTCATCCTCCAAGAAATAGTGACCCAGAAGCGCAATAACCAAATCAGGTGAGATAAAATTGCCTCTCTCATCCACAAACATAACTCTGTCAGCATCGCCGTCAAATATCACACCCACGTCACTGCGTTGTGTAATAACGGACTTTTGAAGTTCGATAAGATTTTCGGGCACGAGAGGATTGGGATCGTGATTGGGGAATGTGCCGTCTAACTCATCGAATAAATAAACAGGCTCTTCTCCGAAAATTTTTCTCGCAAAAAGGGCGGCCATACCATTGGAGATATCGATACTCATTTTCAAATCCGAAATATCCTCTTTTCTGGACTTCAAAAACGAGATGTATTCCTTGGAGATGTCAAACGGGATGACTTTACCGCGAGTTTCGGCCACAGGTGTCTCCCTACCCTCTTCTATCCATTGCTGTATGGTAGAAAGACCATTATCAAAACCAACAGGAAGAGCATTCTCGCAAGAGATCTTCATACCGTTGTACTCTTTAGGATTGTGAGAAGCGGTAATCTGTACCGAAGCCGGAAATCCGTGCCTTGCGGTACCAAAATAAACAATCGGCGTAGTGCTCAGACCGAGGTCGTATACATCAGCTCCGGCATCGTTGATACCCTTTGCCACATATTCAAAAATCTCAGGCGAAGAGAGTCTGTCATCTCTGCCCACCAACACTTTGTCCGCATTCAGAAGAACCGGAATGAAATAACCCACCTTGTAGGCAAGGTATTTATCGAAATCCACATTATAGATTCCGCGTATATCATAAGCGTGAAATGCTCCCATAATTATTATTTGTCTATTTTGACTCTATAGGATGTCGTGACGTTTCCTTTAGAAATATTATTGAGTTTGCTGCCGAGTATTTTCTTGCGAATAGGAGCAGCTCTGTCGGTAAAGACTACCCCGTCAAGATGGTCCATCTCATGCTGCAGCATCCTGGAGGCAAAACCGTCGAATTCCTCCTCCTTCTCCTGAAAATTCTCATCGATGTATCTGATACGAACCACTTTAGGTCTGTCAATGTCGGCATCGATATTGGGAATACTCAAACAACCTTCACTGTAGGTGCACATCTCCTCGCTTTTAAAAGTAAAAACAGGATTAATCATCCTACGAATGAAATCAGCAAGTTCGGGATAGCGGTCGGCCAAATCACTTCCGTCCACAATAAGAACTCTGAGAGAACGTCCCACCTGTGGTGCTGCAAGGCCACAACCATCTGCATTCCTCATGGTTTCATACATATCTTCCAAAAGCTTTGTAAGCTCTTCACGCTGTTCTATGTCTGCCTCTGCAGCCTTTTCTCGCAACACCTGGGATCCATATAAGTAAATCGGCAATATCATACTAGGTATCTTTTAGATCATTTTTGTCTCTGTACCCTGTCTAAATAACTCTGCAAAATAATGGCGGCGCTAATCTTATCCACAAAGGACTTGTCACGACGGTCAGACTGTTTCATTCCTCCCTCAATCATTGCTCTATGGGCTAGCACTGAGGTAAAACGCTCATCTTCAAGCACAACAGGTATGGTGGGAAACTTTTTCTTGAGCAAATTGATAAAGGCCTGCACCAACGGTGCTGATTGTGAATTGGTGTTGTCCATATTTAAAGGAAAGCCCACCACAAAGAGTTCCACCTTTTGATTTTGAATGTAATTTTGAAGATAATCTATTATCTTTGCAGACGGAACAGTGTCAAGGGCTGACGCGAATATGCGTAACGGATCACTCACTGCGATGCCGGTACGCTTGCTGCCGTAATCTATGCCTATTATCCTGTTCATGATGCAAAGTTAATGTTTTATGGCACGTCAAAAAGAAAAATATGGTAAAAAGTTGAGATTTTCGATAATTAACGATGACTCTCACAAGGAGCTCTTCTCGTTCAGAACATCAAAAATCAACATTATACTGATCTCCATACTGGTATTGCTGGCAATTGTGGCAGGTACCTATCTACTCACTTCACGTACTTTAATAAGACAAACTATTCCAGGCTATCCCTCACCCGAAACCAGACGGATGGCAGTAGAGAATGCCATAAAAATTGACTCTCTCGAAAGAGCAGTAGAGATGTGGGCATTCCAGGTGGCAAATATTCAAAGGATTGTCACCGGCAAGAAACCTCTTACACCTGACTCTCTCGGCTTGATTAAGGAATCACCCGTGATAGATGAAAGTCTAAGTGATATCTATTTCCGTAACGATTCACTTCTCAGAGAGGAAGTGCTTCGTCGTGAACAATATGGTGTTTCTGGTATAAGGCAAGAGATTGAGCAGATCGAAGGACTGCACTTTTTCACCCCTGTAAGTGGTATAATTACAGATGAATACAACAAGGCAACAGGGCATCCATATATCGATATTGCCGCTCAGACCGGTACTATAGTGCACTCTGTACTCGACGGCACAGTTATATACGCTGGATGGAGTGATGACACCGGATACACCCTCCAGATACAGCACAGCCATGATATTATATCCGTTTACAAGCACAATGAGCAGTTGCTCAAGTCAACCGGCGACAAAGTCAAGGCCGGTACTCCTGTAGCAATGGTAGGTAACACCGGCAAGCTCAGTACCGGCAGTCACCTCCACTTTGAGCTGTGGCACAAGGGAGAAGCGGTCGACCCAACCCTCTACATCAAATTTTAGCAGATGGAGCAACGTAAAAGATCAGTAGCAATACTTGGATCCACGGGATCTATCGGCACGCAAACCCTTGATGTGATTTCTCGGAACAGCGACCTATTTGAGGTGGATCTACTCACCGCCAACAACAATAGCAAGCTGCTGATAGAACAAGCACTCAGATTCAAGCCCAACAATGTGGTGATATGCAATCCCTCGAACTATGAGGAGGTCAAAAATGCACTTGTACCCCACTACATAAAAGTTTTTCAAGGAATGGATTCTATCTGCGACTTGGTTCAAAGTTCCACTGCAGATATAGTTGTAACCGCAATGGTGGGATTTAGTGGCTTGCAGCCCACAATTTCCGCCATAAAGGCCGGTAAGGTCATAGCACTCTCCAATAAAGAAACGCTAGTTGCAGCCGGAGAAATCATCATGTCGCTGGCAAGGGAATACGGCAGTCCTATCATTCCGGTAGACTCAGAGCACTCCGCAATATTCCAGGCCCTGCAAGGAGAGTGCACCAGACCGGAAAAACTGCTACTGACAGCCTCCGGAGGTCCTTTTCTCCACACTCCAGTTGAGGAACTACACAAAGTAACACGCGATGAGGCCCTTAGGCATCCACGCTGGAAGATGGGCTCCAAGGTAACACTTGACTCAGCCACTCTGATGAACAAGGGCCTGGAGCTTATAGAGGCACGCTGGCTCTTTGATATTGAGCCAAATAGGATAGAAGTGATAATCCATCCGCAGAGCATCATCCATTCTATGGTACAATTTGAGGATGGATGCGTAATGGCACAACTCAGCTTACCCGACATGCGGTTGCCAATTCAATATGCTCTCTCTTACCCCTATCGCATTCCTCTGGATACTCCAAGGGTCAATTTCACCGAGTTAGCTGAACTGACCTTCTGTAAGCCGGATACAGAGAGGTTTCCCTGTCTGGCTATCGCCGAAGAGTCTCTTCACCGAGGAGGCAATGCCACCTGTGCAATGAATGGAGCCAATGAAATTGCGGTAGAAGCCTTTCTAAGAGAGGAAATAGGCTTTATGGAGATACCGGATGTAATCATCAAGGCGATTGCAAAGGTTCCATTTATCGAAAAGCCCACGCTAGAGGATATCTATTGCACAAATTTTGCAGCAAGAGAAGCTGCAAAACATATTATTCAAAACAAACACTGACGAAATAGATTATAAATATAATGGTTGTACTGATCAAAATTGTCCAGGTGATTTTTGCGCTCTCAATTCTGGTTCTGGCGCACGAATTAGGACATTTTCTATTTGCAAAGCTTTTCAAGACCAGGGTTAACAAATTCTATCTCTTTTTTAACCCCTATTTTTCCATTATGCGCGCTAAAAAAATCGATGGCAAATGGAGGTTCAAATTTTTCTCGAGAAATCTTCCCACTTACGAGGGAAACAATAGAATAGATGTAAGCACTTTACCAGAAGGTGACTGGAGGCGTTATCCTGAAAATACGGAATATGGCATAGGGTGGCTTCCTCTTGGGGGCTATTGCTCTATCGCCGGAATGATTGACGAATCAATGGACAAAGAGGCGATGAAACTTCCTCCACAGCCTTACGAGTTTCGCACAAAACCCGCCTGGCAGAGGTTTTTCATAATGTTTGGTGGTGTTCTTTTCAACTTTATTCTTGCTGTATTGCTCTACGGAGCAATAATGAATGTCTGGGGAGACGAATATCTACGCAATGAAGATGCAATTTACGGTATTGCAGTAAATGACCTTTCATACGAAATAGGCTTTCGAGACGGAGACAGGATTCTCGATTTTGACGGAGTCCAGACTGAGGATTTCGCGATGCTCCAGGTAGATATGGTTCGTTCTCAAGCGGAAAAGGCTAGGGTCCTTCGTGGCGACGACACATTGACCATCAGTATAGACCCACAGTACATTGCAGCGATACTCAATACTCCCGGAATGTTTGATCTCGCCTTCCCCTTTGTAGTTGGCGGATTCGCCGAAGGCTCCATTAACGCTGATTCCGGACTTGAAATTGGAGACGAAATCAAGGGTATTAACTCCGTATCGATGTTCCTGGCACAAGAGGTCCGAAAAGAGCTGCTCCGTCATAAAGAGAGCACGATTAGCGCTACAGTTGACAGGAGCGGTAATTTGATTGATATTCCCCTGCAAGTCGATTCGGCAGGCATGATTCAGGTAATGCTGGATACAGACCTGACAAAATTCTTCACTATCACAAGTCATGATTACAACTTTTTTACAGCTATTCCTGCAGGCTGTAAAAAGGCATGGAACAACATCACCAATTATATCAAGGAACTTGGGCTGATAATATCACCCAAAACCAAGGCCTACAAGTCAGTGGGCAGTTTTATAGCTATTGGTAAGATATTTCCCGGCAATTGGGACTGGTACAGAGTGTGGAGCCTGACAGCAATGCTCTCAATCATGCTTGGAGTACTCAATCTACTGCCCATACCGGCATTGGACGGAGGTCATATCCTTTTCCTTCTAATTGAGATTATTACCCGTCGCAAACCCAGCGACAAGGTATTGGAAATAGCTCAAACCATAGGCATGATCCTACTGATCGCCCTTATGCTACTCGCCTTTGGCAATGACATACGAGGATTATTCACATAACATTATATAACAATGAAAAGAAAGAACCTGACCACCATGATTCTCTATGCGATAGCGGCCTTAGCCCTCACCGCACTCCAATCCTGTGACGAGCAGCCCGGACGGATACTTCCCCCGGCAAGCGGGAAGGCGGGAGAAATTGCCGTCATATCCCCCAGGAGTCATTGGGAATCCGAGCCGGGCACTACCATTAGAAGCATCCTTGCTGCCGAGTATGCCTATCTTCCACAAAAAGAACCTACTTACAACCTTTTCAATGTGCCTCCCAAGTCATTCAACAAGGTATTCCAGGTACACCGGAATCTCCTCAACATTGTCATTTCAGACACTGTCTCTCGTGACCGTATTGGGGTAAGCCGTGATGTCTGGGCCAAATCGCAAATTATGGTTTCCATCTATGCCAAGGATACGGAAAGCTCAGCAAAACTGATAAGCGAAAATGCCGATAAACTTCTCTCCTATTATGAGAATGCAGAGCGCGACCGCGTTATTAAAAATGCAAAAAACCATGCAAACCCTACTCTGAAAAAATATGTCACTGCTGTGGTAGGTGGTTCTCCCGATTTTCCGAGAGATTACACGGAAAAGATGCATACGAACAACTTTTTCTGGATCTCTTACGAGACATCCTATACCAATCAGGGCATATTTGTCTATACTTTCCCCTACCAGGGCGAATGGCAGCTCACTCTGGAATATCTTGTGGCCAGGAGAGATGAGTTTCTCAAGGAAAATGTCCCTGCCACTTCAGAAAATAGCTATATGATCACTCATCCTACAGCTAAGCCCGGCTTTGTTGTAAAAGAATACAACGGTCTTGAATTTATCGAGATGAGAGGTCTCTGGGACACTCATAACGACTTTATGGGTGGCCCGTTTGTTTCCCATACCTATGTATCTCCCGACAAAAAACATGTGGTAGTGATAGAGGGATTCGTCTATGCACCAAGATATGAAAAACGCAACTACCTGCGCCAAGTGGAATACATTATTTCCTCTTTCGCATGGAGCAAAGAAGAGTAATTATCAGAGAAAATTTGCAATCGTAAAAATTCTTTATATCTTTGCACTCCCCAAAAAATAGAAAAGGGGAACCATGGTGGGTTCGTCTAACGGCTAGGACTCAAGATTTTCATTCTTGCAATAGGGGTTCGATTCCCCTACCCACTACCACAAAAATAAAAAAGTACAATAATGGCAAACCACGCATCAGCAGAAAAGCGTTATCGTCAAAGCGAGAAACGCAGATTGCATAACAGGTATTATGCAAGAACCACAAGAAACGCCATCAAGGCAATTCGCAACACGACCGACAAAGCAGCAGCAGAGGCTTCATTGCCCAAAGTGTTTGCAATGATTGACAAATTGGCCAAAACTAACGTTATTCACAAGAACAAAGCAGCTAATCTCAAGAGTGGCATCTCTCTTCATGTGAATAGCCTTTCATAAATTGTCTTTTTGACATACGGAATCGAGAAAACTTTCCAATCTTTGGAAAGTTTTTTTTATACCGTTAAGGACAGTTTTATGACAAAGAACATCAAATCATTGCATGAAGAAGAGAGACCTCGTGAGAAATTGATGTCCAAGGGGGCTTCTGCCCTCACAAGTCCGGAGTTAATTGCAATCCTGCTAAGATCCGGCCACGCACACCTCAACGCAATCGATCTCTCGAGAGAGATTCTCCTAAGGGCAGGAAACAGCCTCAATATACTCGCAACTTTCACGGCACAACAACTAATGCGCATCAGTGGAGTCGGCCAGGCCAAGGCTCTCTCCATCCTTGCAGCATTTGAACTCGGACGGAGAATGGCCACTGAAAGTCCTGAACCGATGCCGCAAATACAAAGTCCGCTTCAGGTAAACGGCATCATGTCTCCAATTATCAGTCATCTTCCTCACGAAGAGTGCTGGGTGCTTTACCTCAACCGTTCCAACCGTCTAATAGGCAAGGAGCGGGTTAGCCAAGGCGGTATCAGTTCCACTATCTTTGACATCAGAATCATAGTCAAAAAAGCCGTTGAACATCTTGCTACAGGCATAATACTGGTACACAATCACCCTTCCGGCAACCCCAGACCGAGCGGTGAGGACATGCGTCAGACCGAAGCCCTACGGGAAGCGGCAGCCTTGTTCGATATCTCCCTTACTGACCACATCATAATTTCAAAAAACAAATTTTATAGTTTTTCTGACGAAAATTTGTAACTTAGTAGTCGAGAATAAACAAAACGACCTCTGCATATGAAAATAATTAACCTAGGAGAAAAAAACTCTCTCCTCAACCGCTTCATTGCGGAACTTCGGGACATAGTTATCCAGAAAGACAGTCTGCGTTTCCGCAGAAATCTTGAAAGGATAGGCGAAATCTTTGCTTATGAGATCAGCAAAACCCTCACCTATTCCCCTAAAGAGGTAGAAACCCCTCTTGGAATTGCCAATTGCAATCTCTCTAATGACAAGATAGTGCTCAGCACCATTCTCAGGGCTGGCCTTCCGCTGCATCAGGGCCTTCTCAACTATTTTGACAAAGCTGAAAACTCTTTTATCGCTGCATACCGCAAGTACGGCAAGGATAACAAATTCACTATACAACTTGAGTACGCCAGCACCCCGTCGGTAGAGAATAAGATTGTGATTATTTCCGACCCTATGCTTGCCACCGGTGCATCTGCGGTACTGGCCTATGATAGATTGTTAGAGAGCGGTACTCCGATACACACGCATTTCGTATGTCCTGTCGCATCAAAATATGGTATTGACTATCTCTCCAAAAATCTTCCCCACAAAAAGGTGACTTTTTGGACGGCAGCCATAGATGAAGAGCTTACTAACAAATCTTACATTGTCCCCGGATTGGGAGATGCGGGCGATCTCGCTTACGGCGACAAGATCTGACCTATTTGAATACTAATTCTCCTCCCACATAGGTGCGGAGAACTCTTGTAGAAAGAATTTCGCGTTCACTGACAGTCATAATGTCTTTGTCAGTGATAATGAAGTCCGCATATTTTCCCGGCTCGATACTACCCTTCACATCCTCTTCAAAAGAAACTTTTGCTGCCCAGCAAGTCATTGATCGTAGAGTTTCCTCTCTGGTCAGGGCTTCATCCATACGAAATCCCTCTTCGGGAAGATAATTTATATTCTTACGAAACACTGTTGCGAAGAATGTCTTGATGGGGCTGATATCTTCCACCGGAAAATCGGTACCTGTCGGAATCCATCCGAGTTGATCCATTAGCTGTTTAAAATTGTATGCGTGTTCAATCCTATCGCCCAGACGTTCTTCTGCCCAGAACATATCTGAAGTACAGTGTGTCGGCTGTACGGAGGGTATTACTGAGAATTCCCCGAATTTGTTCATATCTGCAGGATTCACCACCTGTGCATGTTCGATACGCCACCTGCGGTCGTTCTTTCCCTTGAGGATCTCACCGTACATATCGAGAGCATAGCGGTTAGCAGCGTCACCGATAGCGTGAGTAGCCACCTGAAATCCATGCTCATCAGCCCATTGAAGGCATGCGCGGAATGTCTCATCACTGGTAACATGAATGCCACGTGTTTTTGGAGCATCAGAATAAGGTTCGAGTAAAAGTGCCCCTCTGGAGCCGAGTGCTCCGTCCTGGAAGAGTTTAATGCCTGCAATACGCAAACGATCATTGCGATATGGAGAGGTGAAGTGCTCCATATTTGCTTTAGAGGCCGAAAGATATGCATCTACACGCAGTTTTAGTTGACCGCTATTGCAAAGTGAATCAAATACTAGGAGATTCCTGAGCGACTCGCCCACGGATGAAATGGATGTCAGACCCGCAGCGAAGCATTTTTCCTGTGCGGTGAGGATAATGTTTGCCAATTCTTGAGAAGTATATTTAGGTGTGATCTGACCAAGAGGAGCTGCGGTACCCTCCATAAATAGTCCTGTGCCATTGTCCCTCATTCCTGCGAGGCTGATGGCAGCCTTGTTTGCCAAAGTTGCATGATAATCCACTCTCGTGAGAATTACCGGAATGTCAGGAAAGGCTTCATTGAGACGATGGTAAGTGGGCATTGAATTGTCGTCAGTCCAGTCGTTTTGATCCCATCCTTCCCCCATTATACAGGTCATATTGCCCTCTTCATGTGCTTTTTTGAGTCGCTCCACCACTTCTGTATAAGATGTGGCTCCCCTCAGATTTACTTTGAGCAAAGCATATCCAAGAGAGGTAAGATGGCCGTGACAGTCATTAAATCCCGGGTATATGGTAACGGTAGTACCTCTTAGGTTTAGTAGGTTATCCGACTTGTAATCTGCCTTAATGTATCTTGTAGATCCTACAGCCACAAATTTGCCGTCCTTTACAGCAAATGCCTGTGCTTTGGAAAAATCCTCATCTACTGTGTAGATGTTGGCGTTTATTACAATCATATCAACCTGCTTTTTATGACCGCAACCGACAGCAAAAAAGCAGATGAGAAGGGGAAGGATTATACGTTTCATATATTTTGATTTTTAAGGAATTGCTTCGCAAATAAGAGTTGCTGATGTACAGGAGAGTACTCTTACTCTGACAAAGTCACCGGCTTTGTAGCCGGCTGCTGGGAATACACAGGTCTTATTATGAGAGGTACGGCCCATTAATTCCTCTTCAGAACGTTTGGAAGTTCCTTCTATCAGTACCTTGTATTCACGTCCTACACTATACTGGTTATTTCGCAAGGAGATTTCGTTCTGCAAGGCTATGATCTGGTTGAGGCGCTCAATCTTGACTTCCTTTGGAACATCGTCCTTAAATTGTCTGGCAGCTCTTGTGCCGGGTCTTTCGGAGTATTGGAACATAAATGCTCCATCAAACCGCACTTCTTCCAAGAGGGATAGGGTATCAAGATGATCCTGCTCGCTCTCGGAACAAAATCCTGCTATCACATCGGTTGTGATGGCGCAGCCAGGAAGTATTTCGCGAATCTTATCTACGCGCTCGAGATAACTTTCGCGGGTATATTTACGGTTCATCTTCTCCAGCATGGAGTTGCTGCCCGATTGTACGGGGAGATGTATATGCTTGCAAATATTGTCATACATAGCCATAGTGTAGAGCACACCATTGCCCATATCCTTAGGGTGTGAAGTGGAGAAGCGTACCCTTACCCCACGGTCGATCAGAGCCACCTGTTCCAACAAGCGCGCAAAGTTGACCTGTTGGGAGGGGTTGTGAGGATCCAACCAAAGGTAAGAATCGACATTCTGTCCGAGAAGGTTTATTTCCTTGTAGCCATTGGCAATGAGGGACTCCGCCTCTCTGACGATACTCTGAGGATCGCGACTGCGTTCTGCTCCGCGCACAAAGGGGACTATGCAGTAAGAGCAAACATTGTTGCAACCTCGCATAATTGAAATGAATGCATTTACGCCATTTCGGTCCATTCGCACCGGCGATATATCAGAATAGGTCTCCTCATGAGAAAGATATACATTGATTTGGCCCTTGCCCGTTTTTGCTGCCTCCACAAGACGGGGAAGATCACGGTATGCATCCGGACCTGCCACCACATCCACCACAGGATATTCAAACAATTGATCCTTGAGACGTTCAGCCATACATCCTATAACTCCTACCACAATATCTGGACGACGCTTCTTTTCCATACGGAAAAGATCCAAACGCCCTAAAACCCTCTGTTCGGCATTTTCCCTTACGGAACAAGTGTTCACAAATATAATATCGGAATCCTCCATCTTCTCGCAGAGTGAATAACCGGCATCCTGCATCACAGAGAGTACCACCTCGCTATCGTTGACATTCATCTGGCAACCATAGGTCTCGATGTACAACTGCGGCTTGGTAGAATCTATTATCGGTTTGACGGAATGGAATTTGTTATCTCTCATATCTAACTATCGATGCATGGGGATTTTTCCATTGCAAAGATAAGTTTTTTATATCTTTGCGAAAACAAAAGGGCTGATATGAGATACAAATTATTGCGTAACATCCTGCTTTTACTCTCAACATTGCTGCTGTTTAGCGGCTGCCAGGACTATAAAAAGTTACAATTCACATCCTACAATATAAAAAGAATCGATAACATATCAGTAGAGAAAGGGAGTCTCAGTGCTATTCTCACTCTCAATATCGGTGTGACCAACCCCACCCCTACTACCTTTACTGCAAAGGACTTCGAAGCCACTATTTATAGCGGTAACGGTGAACCTTTCGCAATTCTGACCTCCGGAGATAATATTATCATTCCCCCTAACAGCGAAAACTCCTTAAATTGGAAGATTGAGACAGAGTTGCTCAATCCTCTATCAATTCTTGCATCCGGAGGTTTTTCACTGGAAAATCTCGACGTTGAAAACATGACGGTGGACTACAGTTTAGCATTTTCAGGCGGTATTAGAAAAAAATTCTCCGGCAGAGGCGTCGAACTCGGTAAATTGGTCCGAGCCCTTAAATCCGCTTTCCCTGACCCACAGTCCCAATGAAAATCCTTATGAAAAGAATAATTTCCATATTTGCAATACTCCTCTGCATACCATTGACAAATCTTCTAGCGCAGAACCGATATATCCCTCAAGACACTATCATCACTGTCAGCACGGAAATGGAGGTTGACACACTACTTGCAGGCAGGCAAATATTCTCGCTACTCAACGAATCCTTCCCAGGAGGAGGCACGGCCATCATAAGACAATCCGGCACTCTGCGCAATGCACTCCTGAGCCATATAAACAGTAATTCCGAGCGTGTAATTATCGGCTATCGTATCAGAATTTATTTTGACAACAGCCAGAACGCAAGAGTGCGCTCTGACGCTATTGCCAACCAGTTTGTAAGGGAATACCCCCACATTAAGGCATATCTCAGCCACGTCAACCCCTACTTCAAGGTGACTGTTGGCAACTTCCGCACCAAATATGAGGCGCAGCAGTTTGCAAGTCAAATAAGTAGTAGATACCCTTCCGTGTTTATCGTAAGAGAGCAAATAGGGTATCCTAACGTCTCCACCAGCGATACTTCTCTTTGATTTTATCCCGTAGCAGCCTGAGTGACGCTATGTGCCGCTCAATCTTCTCTGGATAGATATCCTGAATATTCATCAGTATACCCGTTTCCTCCACTCCCCCGAACTCCCTATTGATAGAGGTGCCAAACACACGCATACTCGGAGAAAGACTCATGTAGGAGTTGATAAGCGGGGGGATCATCTCACCCATCTCTTTGAGGCGGGCTACGAGTTGTTTGTAAGCCTCCTTATACTCCATCCCCTCAAAGAGAGTTGCGTAGAAAGGATTGGAGGCATCAGTGTCAAGCGGCTCAATGGGAGTTACAAGTGACTCTTTGTCAGGGAAAAAATGGTTGAGAAAATAGAGCAGTATATTACGCGCCTTGACATTGTAAGTGGAGTACATCGTCACTTTACCGAAGAAATAGCGGTGGGTGTCATACTTTACAGTGAGGGCCCCAAGACCATCCCAAAGATTGTCCAGTGCGAATATACCCTTGCGTTTGAGATTGAGACGATGATAGAGTGGCTGCACGAACGAGCGCCCAAGCTCCATGGTATATGGCAATACATCCTTCAAAAAGCGTTTTGAAAAATTAAAAAGCTCACTTGTAGCCATCTTGGCGGGGTCCAGACCACCTGAACAATCGATATAGCGGTAACCACCCACAATCTCCATCTGGTCGGGATCCCAAACTATCAGTTGCCTGTAGGGATTGTCCGGATCTATATCGTAATCGTCGATATCCATATCCTTGCCGGTACCACCACCGGAGCTGCGGAATGAAATTTCACGCAGACGTCCTATCTCTCGCATTATATTGGGAGAATCCGCTGCGGTCACGTCATAGAGCATATTACCGCCCCTGTTGGTATCCCTGATGTATTTGTCGGGAGTAAGTTCGTTGATTATCAGTTTACGCTCAACCGGTTGAATTATTGGCTTCATAGGCTTTTTCTCTTATAATATCTGTCCATTCCCGCAGCGATTTGTCCGAAGTGATGCTCTCGATGGGTATCGGGGCACCAAACCATATTTCAAAGCTGCTGTTTTTCTGTTTAAATAATTCGTGGGGAAGGAAAAGCATCTCGATGTTAAATTTGATACCGAGAAATTTTCTGATCTTCGCCAGAGTGTAAAAGAAATTAGAATTTCGTCCCGAAAAAAATATCGGTACTATATCCCTGTTATGGGCAACGGCCTTTTTAAGGAAATTGGGATGCCACTGGGTATCTGTTATTTTACCTTTTATTTTCCTGGAGCAGAGTCCTGCCGGAAAATAGAGTATCTGAGAATCGGATGAGTAGGTATCGTTGATTTTCTGCGCATATTCACGGTTCATCTTTCCCACTTTGTTTACCGGAATAAAAAGCGGTTCGAATGGCTTTACATGCATCAAGAAATCATTTACGACAAATTTGATATCAGGAAAGATGGTACCAATAAGAGAAATCAACACCATACCGTCTAATCCGCCCAGAGGGTGGTTGGAGACAAAAATATACCTGCCTGCGGGATCTATCTTCTCCATTCCGTGAGGAGTGTATGTGATGCCTAGATGCGCCAGCACTTGCGTAGCAAACTCCACTCCCTGATAGTGTCCATAGAGTGAGAGAATCTCATTGATCTCATCCTGATGAACAAGTTTTTTAATCCAGTTGATTACAAATCCCGGAAGTTTCTTCGCAAGTGACGGACTTTTAGCAGCAATAACTTGCTTTACATCAATCTTTAGAGCTGTTTCCTGACTCATCTTTTCATATAATTGCAACTAGAGTTGTTCTCTACTTTTGTATGCCTTAACTCCCTCTTCAAGCCAGAGGATGAAGGATTCCACATCAAGGTTATAGCCACGAGGCTCCACCAGTTGTCGGCCGTTATTGTCTTCCAGTACATAATAGGGCTGGGCATTGACCCCATATCTTGTCAATGCAAAATGGGAGTTGATCTTGCCGAGCGTCTTGAGCACTTTACCATTGGCATTCGTTACCCAATTCTCCTCAGGGACCTGCTTTTTGTCATCTGCATACAGAGCGCATATTACATAATCCCTTTTGAGAATCTCAAGCACCCTCTGGTCACTCCATACCCTCGCCTCCATTTCGCGACAATTGACACATCCGTGCCCGGTAAAATCGACGAATACCGGTTTGCCGACCTTTGCGGCATGAGCCTGGGCCTCCTCTAGGTCAAAAAAGCCGCTTAATCCATGAGGAAGTTTAAGAAAATCCCCATACTTGACAGTATATGTGCTTGCCGCTTCCGCCTGAGTAATACGACTTCCGTCGGTTGGTATAACAAAATCTTGTGTGCTGATAGGAGGCAAATAGCCGGAGAGGCCTTTTAAAGGAGCACCCCACATACCGGGTATCATATATACCACAAAACTGAAGGATGCTATCGCAAGTACCAGACGGAAAACCCCAATATGCTGGAGGTCGCTATCGTGCTTGAACTTGAGCTTGCCCAGCAGGTAAAATCCCAACAATGTAAAGCAGACAATCCATATTGCAAGATATACCTCCCTGTCAAGAAGCCCCCAGTGGTAGACTTGATCAGCAACGCTGAGGAACTTAAACCCGAGTGCTACCTCGATAAATCCAAGAACCACCTTAACGGAATTGAGCCATCCTCCACTCTTAGGAATGTTGCCCAGCAGAGAAGGGAAGAGAGCGAAGATCATAAAGGGGAGCGCAAAGGCCAAAGAGAAGGCCAACATAGTGATAATCGGGGTCCAAAACTCACCTGCAGTGGATTTTATAAGCACTGTACCCACAATGGGGCCTGTACATGAGAAGGATACCAGCACGAGAGTCAGAGCGAGGAAAAATACTCCTCCCAATCCCTGACGCTTGGTCGCCTGCTGGTCACTCTTGCTGACCAACTTGCTCGGCATCACTATCTCGAAAGCACCAAAGAAAGAGGCCGCAAAGACCATAAATACCAGGAAGAATAAAATGTTGGGAAACCAGTGGGTAGCCAACCAGTTGAAGATATCCGCAGTGACGGCATCTCCTCCTACCAGACGGGTTATTATGATTATCGCCGCAATAGGGAGTGTATAGAGCAACACAATAAACACCCCGTACATTATCGCACGGAACCTGCCTCTTACCTTGTCCTCAGAGCCCTTAATGAAGAATGATACGGTCATAGGCACCATAGGGAAGACACAGGGAGTCAATAGCGCTGCAAATCCCCATAGAATAGCCTCAATGATCATAGCCCAGAGTGAACCGCCCCTGGTAGCCCTTTCGGGAACAGATACCTGCGTTTCGGTCTCAACTGAGGAATCCAAATTCTCGGCTATATCAGATTCTACCTCTATTTCTATTACATCTTCTATTACATCTGAAACTTCTTCTGTAGAGGCCGCAGAGGGTGAGAATAGTTCCACTTTCATGCTGTAGTCGTCCGGAGGAGTACAGCTAGTATCATCGCAGGTCATCCACTCCACGAGCACCTCAACAGTTGCTTTCGGAACTGCAAGTTTCACTTTCTGAACAAAAGTGACACTCTTCTCGTAATAGCCGATTATCATGCCAAACATCGGGTCGTCAACCTTTATGGGTTTCTCAATAGAATTGATTTCTCCCACCTTGGTGACACCCTTGGGGAAAGTGAAGATAAAGGTAGTTGCATTAGGACCCTCTTCATAAGGCCCCATGTCGTACATATGCCATCCCGGGGCAATAGAAGCGGTTATTTTTATATCGAATATGTTGTTACCTACCGCCTCCGAACCAATTTTCCAGGAGACCTGATTCGACTGTGAATATGCTGCAATAGAAATTCCCAACAGGAGCGTTAGGACAAAAAATAGTTTTTTGATGAATCGCATCATTTTTGTGTATTGCTATAATAAAAAGAGACACATTTGTAATAAGTGCTCATTACTCCGTGATATTATGGCCCAAAGATAACCAAATTGTCAAAACGATGGAAAAATTATTACCTTTGTTATGAAATGTTAAAGCAAACATTACAACAGACACAGACTACGAAGCTCTCTCCGCTGCAGATTCAGACCATTAAACTTCTGGAGCTGCCAATGCTGGAACTTGAGCAGAAGATACAGAGGGAGATTGAAGAAAATCCTGTCCTGGATGAAGTTATACCTGAATCCGAGGAAGAGGAGGCAGCTAATGTTGCACTTGACTCATACGATCATGATGATCCCACACCCTCATACAAGCTTCGCGTCAATAATCAAGGCAAAGACCTCAAGCCCCAATACAACACATTCTCCGTTCAGGAAAGTTTTCACCAAAATCTTATAAAACAGCTTGGTTTCTACTCTCTTGACAATAGAAAAAAGCAAATTGCCACCTTTATGATTGGAATGCTTGAGGATGATGGATATCTCAGGCGCAGTCTGGACTCCCTTACGGATGATATAGCGTTTCGTCTGGGTATCGAAACTACTGAGGACGAACTGGAAGATATTCTCTTTATAATACAGGAGTTTGAGCCTGTGGGCGTTGGTGCAAGAGACCTCAGAGAGTGCCTTCTGCTGCAAATAGCAGCCAAGAACCAAACACCCTCACAAAAACTTGCCGAGACCATACTTAGAGACCATTTCAACGAATTCTCCAGAAAACACTATCCTAAGCTAATGTCCCGGCTGGGTATAACCAGTGATGAACTCAAAGAGGCTATTGAAGAGATACAGCGTCTTAATCCCCGTCCCGGGGGACAGATTGACGACTCCTATTCAGAGCAAACTCAACAGGTAATCCCTGACTTCATCCTGGAACTTAGGGAAGGCGAATTGGTTATGACAATGCCAAGATACTCCATACCTGAGCTTAAAGTCAATAAACGCTACGCAGATATGTTAATTAAAGGCTCAAACGCAAACACCAAAGCTGGCAAGGATGCTGTTGTTTTCGTCAAAAAGAAACTCGATGATGCCAAATGGTTTATTGAAGCTATCAAACAGCGCCAAAACACTCTGCAGAATACAATGAACGCCATTATAGACTTCCAGAGGGATTACTTTATGGATGGTGATGAAACCAAACTCAAGCCGATGGTACTTCGCAATATCGCGGAAAAAGCCAATCTTGACATTTCAACCATCTCGAGAGTAGTCAATTGCAAATATATCCAAACCCATTTCGGCATCTATCCGTTGAAATATTTCTTCTCCGAAGGCCTTCTCAATGAAGATGGAGAGGAAGTTTCCACCCGAGAAATAAAGAATGTCCTTGTACAAATTATAGAGAACGAGGACAAAAGCTCTCCACTGACGGACGAAAGTATTGTGGAAGCCCTTTCGGAAAAGGGTTACAAAGTAGCAAGACGCACAGTAGCCAAATACCGAGACCAGCTAGGCATACCTGTAGCCAAACAAAGAGTGGAATTATTATAATTATTCAGAGATTATGACATTCATCAAGACTACTTATCTGGGCAATCTGCGCACAGAGGCGGAGCATCTTGACTCCGGCAGCAAACTCATTACCAGTGCCCCAAAAGACAACAATGGAGACGGACTCTTGTTTTCCCCCACTGACCTTTTTGCTACCTCACTCGGCAGTTGTATGCTTACCATAATGGGAATGACTGCTCGAACCTACGGCTTCTCAATTGACGGGACCACCATCACCACTGAAAAGATAATGGGCACAAATCCTCGTCGTGTTGTAGAACTTCGTCTTGACATAAAATTCCCTGAAGGCGTGGAGTACTCCCAAAAAGAGAAGACCCTCATCATCAATGCTGCCAAAACCTGCCCTGTGGCAAATAGTATTGATCCGGCTATAAATAAAGTGGTGAATTTTATTTGGTAAGCTCCCACTCGGTGCCCTCTTTGGTATCTCGTATCTGGATACCGATAGCTTTTAGCTCGTCCCGAATTCTATCACTTTCAGCCCAGTTCTTTGCAGCTTTTGCTGCGTTGCGGCTCTCAAGAATCATATCCATGAGACCACCTATGACTGACTCAGCTGCTGAGTCTTGACGATCCTCCGTTAAGCCGAGCACATCTGACACAATCTCCGTAAAGAGCTTAGTAAGTGTAGCATAATCAGCATCATTGAGCACCTCTCCTTTATCTTTAGCTCCATTAACAATCTTAACTGCCTCAAAAAGAGAGGAGAGAGCCACAGGTGTGTTAATATCATCGAGCAGAGCCTCGTAGATTTCCTTTTCTATGGAGGTCACTTGATTCAATCTTGGGGCAGCGGATGAATGTTTGAGTGAAAGGAGATCTTTAGCTGCCTGCATAAGACGCCTAAGTCCCTTCTCTGCTGCCTGTAAAGCCTCATTACTGAAATCGAGAGTGCTCCTGTAATGTGCCTGAAGGATGAAAAACCTGATAGTCATAGGCGAATAGGGCTGTTCAAGGGCTTCATGTTTACCTGCAAACAACTCCTCCAGAGTGATGAAGTTGCCTTTGGACTTACCCATCTTCTGGCCGTTTATGGTAATCAGGTTGTTATGCACCCAGTAGTTGACACCGCCCTTACCACGTGAAGCAACATTCTGAGCCAACTCACATTCGTGGTGTGGAAATATCAGGTCCATGCCCCCGCCGTGGATATCAAACTCCTCTCCAAGATACTTTTCACTCATTGCCGAACACTCAAGATGCCATCCCGGAAAACCTACACTCCAAGGGGAAGGCCAGCGCATTATGTGCTCAGGCGGAGCCTTTTTCCACAGAGCGAAGTCATTAGGAGAACGTTTGTCCTCCTGCCCGTCCAACTCGCGAGAACCGGCCATCATCTCGTCCAGAATACGACCTGAAAGCATTCCGTATTTGTATACACCATCATACTTTTCAACGTCAAAATAGACCGAGCCATTGCTAATGTAAGCATATCCTGCATCAAGAATCTTTTTAATAAGCTCTATCTGTTCAATGATGTGGCCGGAAGCTCTGGGCTCAATTGAAGGACGCAGTACGTTCAGTTGTTTCATGGACTCATGATACCTCAAGGTATAGGTTTGTACCACCTCCATGGGCTCCAATTCCTCAAGGCGGGCTTTCTTGGCAATCTTATCTTCGCCTGTATCTGCATCGTTTTCGAGGTGACCTACATCGGTGATATTGCTCACATACCTCACCTTGTATCCTAAATGTCTAAGGAGCCGGAAGAGCAAATCAAAAGTGATTGCCGGCCTGGCGTGACCTAGATGTGGGTCTCCATATACGGTGGGACCGCAGACATACATTCCGACATGCCCGGGATTTACAGGTTTGAAGATGCGTTTTTCCCTTTTGAGGGTATCATAAAGAAATAAGTCACGAGCCATAATCCTCTGTTTATTGCACTAAACTACAAATTTAACAACTTTCGGCAATATATGGCTCGGTATCACCGAAAGTTGGACTAAAATAGCTATTCTTCCTGCGGCACTACAGTCACTTTGCTGGCAAGAATCTCCATAAACTGTCGTTCGTCACCGCTACTGGATGTATATCTGACATTGCGTATACGCCCGATGACTGAGACCAGGAGACCTTTGCGAATAAGTGAAAAGTCATCAATATTACGTCCGCTCCAGGCGGTAATGTTGTGCCAGGTGGTCTCCTCCTTAATTTCTCCCTTCTTGTCCTTGAATGTCTCGTTGGTCGCAATGGAAAATCTGGCGACCTGCGAGTTGCCCACATCTGTAATTTTCGGGTCATGGCCTACATGTCCTTTCAACTCTACCCGATTGATAAATGTTCTTTTCATAATAATTGGTTTTTGTTTCAAAGACAAAGTAAAAGAGATCAACGCACTCTATCCATACTCTAAATGCTTATATCCGTTTAATACACTGTAATCCGTTAAAATTGCCTTTTAAACACCTACGTGTAAATATTTTCAAGTACTTTTGTCATTAAAAATAAACCTTTTGTCAATTAAATGGAATATCTATATGGAAACAAAGAGACACTGTAAAAGGTGCGGCGAAAGATTCACAGGTAGAAGTGATAAGATCTTTTGCTGCGATAGCTGCAGAAATGATTATCACAATTTTCTTCGCAGGGAGCGAAACAAAGGGATGAATCGTGTAAACAGGATACTCTCACGTAACCGCGAAATTATCCGTTCTCTGCTTTCCAGGGGTATTGAGAGCATAGAGACCAGAGAGTTGAGTATGCTTGCCTTTGATTTCGGATACTTTACATCTATGGACAAACGAATTCTTGGACGCACCTGTTACCATATTTACGAGTACTGTTATTATTATTCTAACGGCGCGGTGTATTTCTCTCTCAAGGAATGAGCTTTTTTGACTTAAAATCGTTATCTTTGATGTTCTGAAACTAATTTTATTAGCACATATGAAACTCATCAAAACACTGACTGCGGCATCTCTTGCCGCATTGATGCTTATTTCCTGCACAATGAAAGAAAATCCTTTGCTACAGAGATCTCCACACCCTTATCAGGCACCGGCCTTCGACAAGATAAAAATAGAGCATTATAAGCCGGCATTCATTGCGGCTATCGAAGAGGCTAAATCTGAAATCCAGCTCATTGTTGACAACACCGAAGAACCGACTTTTGCCAATACAATTGAGGCGCTCGAAAACTCAGGACGCACGCTCAACACTGTTGCCGGCATATTCTTCAACCTCAATCAAGCCTGCACCAACGAAGAGATGCAGCAAATTGCCGAAGATGTAGCCCCTATGATGACTGAATATAGTATGTCGATAATCCTCAACCCCGTGCTTTTCCAGAAGGTAAAGGCCGTCTATGAGATGAAAGATAGCCTTAGTCTTAACCAAGAGGAGGCAAAACTGTTGGAGGAGAGTTATAAATCCTTCACCCGCAATGGAGCCAACCTCCCGGACGACAAAAAAGAGGAATACGCACGACTGCTGGAGGAACTCTCAGTAATCACTCTTACATTCGGACGCAATGTACTCAACGCTACCAATGCATACATACTCGAAATTACTGATGAAGCCGATCTTGCGGGACTTCCCAATTATGTAAAGGAAATGGCCGCTGCAGATGCGAAGGCTAAAGGAAAGGAGGGATGGGTATTTACTCTCGACTACCCAAGCTACAGTCCCTTTCTCAAGTACAGCACCAATCGCGAATTGCGAGAGAAAATCTGGAGGGCATCCAGCAGCAAATGTATCGGTGGAGAATTTGACAACACTGCCAATATCAGGAAGATAGTGGATCTCCGCATCCGCGTAGCGCAGCTGTTGGGATATGAGACCTATGCCGATTATGCGCTTGAAGAGAGAATGGCTAAGAATCCCTCTACAGTTAACGATTTCCTTGCTGATCTGATGCAGAAATCCATTCCTTTTGCAAAACGTGACGTAGCCGAAATTCAGGCTTACGCTACAACCAACGGCTTTGAAGGAGAACTGATGCCATGGGACTTCTCATATTGGTCAGAAAAATTCCAAGAGGAAAGATACTCGCTAAACGAAGAGCTGCTCAAACCCTATTTCGAACTATCAAGTGTACAAGCAGCCATTTTTGACCTGGCTGAACGCCTCTACGGACTAAAATTTGAGGAAAATCCGAAGTTGCCGGTATATCATCCCGACGTAAAGGTATTTGAGGTAAAAGATGAGAACGACAGATTTATGTCTTTGCTCTACATAGACTATTTCCCACGCGAAAGCAAGAGAGGTGGCGCTTGGATGACCTCTTTCAGGGAGCAGGGTTTCTACAACGGAGTCGAGGAGAGACCCCATGTATCATTGGTAACTAATTTCACCAAACCTACTTCCGACACTCCATCTCTGATTACCTTCTATGAATTCACGACTATTCTCCATGAATTTGGGCACGCGCTTCACGGAATACTGGCAGAGGGTACTTACAGTACTTTGACAGGCACAAATGTAGCACGCGACTTTGTAGAACTTCCCTCCCAGATTATGGAGAACTGGGCATACGAGCCCGAATATCTGAACTCTTTTGCGAAGCATTACCAAACAGGTGAGGTTATTCCTCAGGATCTGATTGACAAGATTATTGCAGCAAAGAATTTTCTTGCAGGATATATGAACGTACGTCAGCTTAACTACGGTATCACAGATATGGCCTGGCACAACGTCACATCTGTACCCGAGGCCTCTGTAGTGGATTATGAACAGCGGATTCTTGCAAATTCGACCATATTGCCTGCAATCGAAGGTGTCGTCTTTTCGCCCTCATTCAGCCATATCTTCTCAGGTGGATATGCTGCCGGCTATTACTCCTATAAGTGGTCTGAAGTACTTGAGGCTGATGCCTTCTCGCTCTTCAAGGAGAGAGGCATTTTTAATAGGGAGGTGGCAGCTGAATTTCGCGATAAAATCCTCTCCAGAGGAGGCATTGAAGATGCAGACCTATTATTCCGCAATTTCCGTGGAAGGGATCCCCAACCGGAGGCTCTTCTTGAAAAACTCGGTATGAAATAGCAAAACCAACCCTTAATCTATATAAGTTATGAAGAAAATATTTTTGTATATTATGGCTACAACGCTGCTTTTAGGTAATGGTTGTAGTAATCAAGAGAAGCAAACTCAGAATGATATGAATAATGAAGTAATTGAAACTATTATGGCACGTCGCAGCATCAGGGCATACAAGCCTCAGGCTGTCGAACGCGAAATTATGGACCAGATTATAAAGTGCGGCATAAATGCTCCCAATGGAATGAATGCCCAGCCCTGGGAAGTCCGCATTGTTGACAACCCGGAGTTTATAGAGGGTTGCACCAAGCTTTTTGTAGAACGCATGAAACAAGATCCCCGCAGAGCGAAAATGGTGGAAGACCCCTCTTTCAAAAATATGTTCAGAAATGCTCCTACGGTGGTATTTATAGCTCTCGGTGACAGCAGGTTCGCCTATATCGACTGCGGTCTGATGGCCCAGAATATGATGCTTGCAGCCAAATCACTTGGGATCGGCTCAATTGCACTCGGGAGTCCGGTTGACTTTTTTAAGAGCGAAGAGGCCGCAGAGTATTACAAAAGGTTGGAGTTTCCCGACAATTACACACTGGCGCTTGTTTTAGGATTCGGTTATCCCGATGAAAGTCCGGATGCAAAGCCCAGGGATGAGAGCAAAATCCGCTGGATAGAGTAAGGATGATACCTTATGAAATAGATGAGAATCTTGCTACGGAGAGTTGGCTGGTAGGTGACGTCAAGGCGGGGTTTCCCTCGCCTGCAGAGGATATTCACGAAAAACTCGACCTTATCAAACTCCTAGTGCGTAATCCGGCGTCCACTTTCTTTTTCCGGATAGATGGTGTCTCTATGGTGGACGCTGCAATGGATGAAGGGGACATCATCATAGTTGACAGGAGCATAGAGCCTTTCAACGGCTGTATGGCAGTCTGCTATATTGATGGCGGCTATACGGTCAAAAGAGTGGAAATCCATGGAAAAGAGCTGCATTTGCTACCTGCCAATGAGAGCAATGTCTCCTACAAACCCATTATCGTGACTCCCGACAACCAGTTTATGGTCTGGGGGTTGGTAACCTATGTCATAAAAAAAGTCTGACCGCGATGTATGCGCTGGCTGATTGCAACAACTTTTTTGTCTCGTGTGAGCGGGTATTCAGACCTGACCTCAACGGAAAACCGGTCATTGTGCTCTCAAACAACGACGGTTGCGCCGTAGCACGTAGCAATGAAGCCAAGGCTCTCGGTGTAAAAATGGGAGTTCCTTTCTTCAAAATACGCCACCTGGTAGAGAAGTACGGGATTATCGTTTTTTCAGGAAATATGGCACTCTACGGCGACATGTCACGCAGAGTGCGTCTAACTCTGCAAGAATTTGCCCCCTCATTAGAGGTCTATTCCATAGATGAGGTCTTTCTCGACCTGCACGGGATGCAGATTGAAGATTTCGGCAGGTATGCAAGGGAAATATCACGAATCTGCCTACGCAATACCGGTATTCCGGTTTCAATCGGCATCTCCACCACCAAGACTCTGGCAAAAATCGCCTCCAAACTCTGCAAACAATATCCGAAATTGCAAGGAGGGTGCTATATGCATCGTTCGGAGGATATAGAAACAGTACTACGTAAATTTCCGGTAGAGGATGTATGGGGCATTGGACGCAAGACTACCCCAAAACTGTATCAGAGAGGCATCCGTACAGCTTTTGACTTTGTAAAAATGGATGAAGAGAGAGTTCGTGCACTTATGGGCATCACCGGAGTGCGAACACACAGGGAATTGCACGGTATCCCCAGTATAAAATTTGAGGATAGCCTCGTGACTAAACAATCGATATGTGTTTCCAGCAGTTTTTCAAAGGAAATAACCGATTGCAGAGATTTGTGCAGTCAGGTGGCCAATTTTGCCGCTAAGGCGGCGGAAAAGCTCCGCAGACAGGGATCCGTGGCCTTTGAAATGGTGGTATTTGCGATGACAAACCGCTTCCGCGAGAATGCTCCGCAAGCCTACAAAAGCATACTTGTGCCCTTTGTCGAGCCAACCGGAGAGCAACGCCCTATAGTTAGTGCAGCCGTTACTGCTGTACGGGAA
The DNA here is from genome assembly GCA_033811195.1 of Bacteroidales bacterium. Lineage (GTDB taxonomy): Bacteria > Bacteroidota > Bacteroidia > Bacteroidales > UBA932 > Cacconaster. Next base: position 162,289 of record JAPXOZ010000001.1, read on the forward strand.
TTGTTTAATGCCCGAATGTCTTACAAAAAAGCCGGAGTGATCATAACGCGTCTGGAGCAACGCAATCAAATCATGGGCTCACTCTTTGAAGATAACGAAACGAGCGAACGCGAATCCCGTATTTCTTACCTTATCGACTCAATAAATCAACAATACGGTCACGGTTCAATCCGTATCGGTGTTCAAGGAGACGGAAGCATACATAAGTTAAGTGAACACCGTTCGCCTCACTACACAACTCTCTGGAGTGACATTCCTACAGCGAGTATCTGAGAAACCCGCGATCTATAGCAATATTCTCATTGCGAATTTGTGAATCATTCCCCATTTGTAACGACATCCATAGTGCGAGCACGTTAGTCTACCTCACCTACCGGCCCAAATATTCAGATAATTGTCCTATTTTCGCGGCTGCAACTTAAAACTATAAAAGATAATGAGCTCAAAACTTAAAGTTGGAATGAAGTATGTCCTGAAGCATACCGTAAGGGAAGATGAAACTGCTTTCAATTATGATTCGGGAGCAATGCATGTCTATTCTACTCCGGCAATGATCGCGCGAATGGAATGTGCTGCCCACACATTGTTGATGGAAGCGGGTCTGGATAGTGTAGGGACCATTGTAAATATCGAACATAAAAAGGCCTGTAAACCCGGTACGGTGGTTATTGCTGAAGCGCTACTGACAGAAATTGACGGCAAACGCATTACTTTTGATGTAAAAGTAACCGACCGGGAGGGTAATATCCTCGGAGAGGGCACTCATAGTCGGTATATCATAGATCCGGAACGTTTTATGCAAAAGCTAGGTTGATAATCAAAGCGAAGTAAGCTTACTTTACTCCTTTAACATTTCCAATATTTTCAATCGGAAAGCATACTCATATTTTGCTTGTACCTGTTCGCTCAAAACCTGGGTAAGATTGCTTTTTGCTTGAAATAGCTCATAAGCATTGGCACGACCATTGTCAAACTTCTCTTGTGCAAATCTATACGCTTCCCTGCCTGATTTTTCCGACTTCTGTGTCGCTTTCCATTTACTTTGAGCACCTACTGCATTTTGATATGCTTGCTCAATACGTTTTCTAAGCTCAATTTTAACCTTGTCTATTTCAATGCGACTATTTTCAACTGCAAGTTCGGCAGAACGAATATTGTTGCGGGTCTGAAATCTATTGAAAATGGGAATACGCAGGCTGAAACCGAGGGCATTGCTCATGTTGTTGCGAAATTGTGAGCTGAAAGGGTCATTGGGAAGATCACTCATTTTATAATAACCGGTGCCCATATTAGCCCCAAACGACAACGTGGGATAGAGTTGCGATTTTGCCACAAGAACTTCTTTCTCACTGCTTTTTAGGCGATATTCAGAAGCACGGAGTTCAGGACGAACGAGCAACGCCTGTTGGTAAACCTCTGTTGGAGATAACAACATTTCGTTCTTGATGATTTGCTCCACAGGGGGCGCAGAAACATCGAAATTTGAAAATTCATCAAGCTCCATGATTTGCGCCAAATCGAGCAATGCCAATTTCAAATTGCTTTCTGCCTCTACCCTGTTTTGCTCTTCGCGTGCACGTTGCGCTTCCAATTCGTATATTTCTCCTTCCGCCATTTTTCCACTTTGGATAAGCTCATTACGACGGGAGATATTTTCGTCAGTTAAAGCGAGTTGTTCGTTTGCGATTTCAAGAAGTTCTTTTTGTAGTAAAACTTGCAGAAAAGCTGTAGCCACACTCATTTCAATATCGTCCTTAAATTTCTCCACATCGGCTTCTGCCGCACTAAGATCTGCGCGTTTCGCATCAATATTGTGTTTCATACGCAATCCGTCAAAAAGCGTTATATCTGCTCCGATTCCAAACGAAGTTTGCATCGAATTGGTATTTTGATAAATATTATCCAGTCCTATAGAGCGTCCAAATATGAAGCTTTGTCCCGCTTGCGCATTTAGATTAGGCAGCAAATCGTTTCGTGCTTGCGTGTAGGCAATTTTGCGCTGCTCTCTGTTAAGTTCCTGCTGTTTTATTGTGCGATTATTTTGTAACGCAATCTCTATACACTCCCCGAGGGTATATTGCTGTGCCATTCCCGTTAGGGAAATGGTAAGAAATAATGCTATTATTATTTGTCTCATGATATTAATTGCTATTGGCTGTTGGCCGTATAAGTAAGTTTACTTTGAATATTTGTTAATTCTTGCTTTTATTGCAATTAGCGATAGAGTACCTATATTTGCTATTACATTCACTACACACTAAAACTCACTCGCAACTATAAACACTCACCTCGCAACTCGCAACAACTATTTCTTCTTCTCAATAATCTCATTTCCACGAACTTTTTCCTCTATCTCCAATCCCTCAATTACTTCGATATTGATCCCATCCGATAGTCCCACAGCGACATGTTTACGGTCAAACTCTTGCGGATTTTCGTTTTTTAGCACATATACAAATGCGGAGTCGTTACTGAATTCGATACATGTTTCGGGTAGCATCAGAACATCGGTTCTTCTCTCCAAAACAATCTCAGCATTTGCACTATATCCGGCACGGATAAAAACATCTTTCGGCATCTCCATTTTGGCTTTCATCTCAAATAGAATGGCTCCGCTCTCTTCGGTAGCTTTTGGTGAAACATATTCCAATACTGCTGAAATTTTCTTGTCCTGAATAGCACCGATTGTTATCTCCATAGGCATTCCTGTTGAGAGCTTACCAACTTCGGTTTCGTCTATTTTTCCCACAAATAGCATATCGCTCAGATTGGCAATGGCAGCAACTGTAGTTCCGTCATTGAAGTTATTGGTTTGGATAACCGAATTTCCAACTTTAACCGGAATATCCAGGATAGTTCCGCTCACAGTAGCACGCACCAATGTGTTGCTTGATTTCTGAGTACTTTTCGTCATTCCTGTTTTAACCAAATTGAGGTTGTCAGTAGCAGCCTGTAGCTCTTCCTGGTCGTTTTTATATTGAAGTTGTACCTTTTCAAACTCTTCCTTCGAGATTACCAGATTTTCATAAAGTTTTCGGTCGCGTTCATAATTTATCCTGCTTTGTTCCGCAGCAAGCTGTGCACGTGCAACGCGTGACTCTGCTCCGCTCAAATTGACCATATCGGGTACAACCTGAATCTTTGCGATAAGATCGCCTGCCACAACCCTATCACCTGCCTCTTTATATACTTCGGAAATTATGCCCGACATCTGTGGTTTGATAAGGATTTCGTTACGTGGTTCAACCTTACCTGTTGCTACCGTTTTTTTCTCGATAGTGCCTTGCGTAACAATTTCAATTTGATATGTTTTTTCTACCGGACGTGATTTCTTATAGAGAAACACAAATGTCCCGATAACCAATAGTCCTAAAAGGACTAATAACGCAATTTTCAATACTTTTTTCATTTTATGTTGTTGTTTTTATTGTTTATTTCTTATTCATTGTCTTCTGCTCTTTACTCGGAACTCAATACTCAGAACTTCCTCGCACCCCGTACCTTGCAACCCGCACCCCGTAACACTTTTATTCTTCAGCAATGGCCTCTACCGGTTTTATCATCATTGCACGTTGGGCGGGAATAAGCCCTGCCAACATTCCGACAACGATTAGTATTATTAAAGAGCCTATTGCCATTGTGAAGCTGATTTGAGGATCTTTAAAGAATTGGTCACCTTGACTTAAAGCCACTCCTACTGCAGAGAGCAAACCCACACCCAGCACAATTCCGCCAATGCCTGCCAAAACAGTCAGCACTACGGTTTCGCTCATTATTTGTCCGATAATATTATTCGGTGTGGCTCCCAAGGCACGGCGAATGCCTATCTCTTTCGTACGTTCACGCACGGTTACAAGCATAATATTACTTACGCCAATGGCTCCCGCGAGCAATGTGCCAATACCGACAATCCAGATGAGCGCAGCAATTCCGATCCCCAGATAGTTGAACATTTTAAATTGCTCTTCGATGTTCATGCTAAAAACAGCCTCTTTGTCATCAGGCGAAATTTGATGCTGTTGTTTCAACACTTCCGTGATTTTATCCTGAATAATTTTCACATCTACACCCGGTTTGGCGGTAGCTGCCAAAAGGTGAATTACATGCCCTTGATTAAAAGCTTGTTGCATGGTAGTAAAGGGTAATACAACGGTTTCGTCTGCCCGACCGCCAATGCTTACATTCGATGTTCCTCGAGCTACACCTATAACTTGAAAATATATTCCGTTTACACGAATCTGCTTTCCTATGGGATCTTCACCGTTAAAAAGCACCTCATATATCCGCTCTCCGATAATGCACACCTTGCGTTTTTCAGCAATATCTATATCGTTTACATATCGTCCATAGAGCATTTTGCTTTTTTCGATCAAATCATATTCGGGATAACACCCTTTTATCCTATATGACCCTCCCTTTTCTCCTCGCACCACATTTTTTCCATTGCCACCACCTCCTCCAAAAAGTACAGGCGACATATATTGCAAATCATCAACTCTATGACGAATAATAGGCAAATCACTGTTGGTCATATTCCAGACGCGTCCTTTCCTGAAACCCTTATAGGGCTCCGTCGTACGTTCTGCCCCAAAAAAGACAGAATTTGTTGCAAACCCTTCTATTTGCGAGAAAATACCTGTTTGTAAAGCATTTCCTGCACCCACCATCAGCACAAGCATAAATATACCCCAAAAAACTCCGAATGCCGTGAGAAAACTGCGCGATTTATTACTTGTAATAGTAATCCAGATCTCTTGCCAGCGGTCAATATCGAAAACCAATCTGAACCGTCTCCAGATAGAGGCTATTTTAAATTGTGACTGACTATTTATCTCTTGTTTCATTTTATTCTAATTCATAACTCAATACTCTGTACTCAGAACTCAAAACTAACACACTACTCCTGTCTCATTGCCTCTATCGGCTTTATTTTAACAGCCTTCCTGGCTGGCACATAACCGGCAATAACTCCGGATATAACTAATAGAATGGTAGCAAACACTGCATACCCGACATTGACTGTAGGATTTTTAAACACAGACATTTGCGGAACTCCATCGACGCTTTGAGCGGCACTTGCAGACATCTCCATAAAAAAGTTGACTAACTCAGTAAGACCTATTCCCATAAACAAACCTATATATCCAAAAATGGCGGTTATGATAATGGATTCCAGAATAATCGATTTTAGTATGGAAGCCGGTGGTGCGCCGATAGCTTTACGGATACCGATTTCGCGTGTACGCTCTTTTACCGATACCAGCATTATATTGCTCACACCCACTATTCCGGCAATTAAAGTCAATATGCCGATAATGGTTACGAATAGGTTGATGCCGCCAAATGTCTTCTGAGTTTCAATGTAATTTGCCTGCGAGTTAAATACCCAAAGTGCTTGATTATCGAGCGGATCAAAATTAAGTCGACGCCCCATAAGGTTCCGCAATAAATTATCGAAACTTTCGTTTTCAGCTTTCGTCTTAAGCCCTTCTACAGTAAAGGTGAGTTCACGGAATTTTTGATCGGGATTGAATATGGCCTGAGATGTAGAAAAGGGGATATAAGCAACCGGCCCGCCCCACTGCTCCGACTTGGAATTAACACCGATAACTTTAAACATAAGTTGCCCCACTTTAACATATTCTCCTAAGGGTGATTTACCTTTAAAAAGCACCTCTACCATTTTTTTATCCAAAACGATCACCTTGCTTTTCTTATTATAATCAAGCCGGTTGATAAATCGTCCGTCACCCGGCGCAATAATCAGTTTCTCTATCTCAACATAACTCGGCATTACTCCGCGCACACTATATGAACCGTATTCTGTACCGTATGAGATATTTTGTGTTTTATCTGAAATAGCTGTAACCAGACGACTTTCCTCCAATTCTTTTTCTATAGCCGATATTTCCTGTTCGGAAAACTGAATATCTCGTCCCGATTTTAACCCCTTATAGGGCATTGACGTGGTTCCAGACCACAGGTTGACACGATTTACGGAACGGTATTCAAAATTGGCGGTTACACCATTTCTCAATCCGTTGCCCGCACCCAACAATACAATGAGGATGAATATTCCCCACGAAACCGAGAGCCCGGTCAGTGTAGTACGCAGCTTGTTTTTGCGCAGGGTGGCGAATATTTCTTGTAAATAATCCATTTCGTGTTACGAGTTACGGGGTGCGAGGTGCGAGGTGTCGCTTTCGATCATGCCGTCTTTTAGGCGGATGATGCGGTTGGTGGCATCTGCGACCGATTGTTCGTGAGTGACTATAATGGTGGTGATGCCCTGTTTGTTCAATTCGGTGAGGAGACCTATTACCTCGATGGTAGTTTGACTATCCAGTGCACCTGTCGGCTCATCTGCCAGAATAATTTTCGGATTGGAAATCATTGCACGAGCAATGGCGACACGTTGTTTTTGTCCACCCGAAAGTTCATTAGGTAAATGATGCGCCCAATCTTTCAATCCCATTTTATCGAGATGTTCCATCGCTATGATGTTTCGTTGTTTGCGGCCTATATTTTTATAATAAAGCGGAAGCGCAACATTTTCCAAAGCATTTTTGAAATTGATAAGATTAAAAGATTGAAATACGAACCCTATCATTTCGTTGCGATATTTCGCAGCCTGTTTTTCACTCAAATCTCTGATGAGTGTACCGTTTAGCCGATATTCTCCCGCATCATAGGTATCGAGAATTCCTATAATATTTAGTAATGTGGATTTTCCCGAACCGGAAGCTCCCATAATGGAGACATATTCGCCTGCTTCAATGTTAAGACAGATACCTTTAAGCACATGCAGCGAAATGGCTTCGGTATAGTAGGATTTGTGTAAATTTGTAAGAGAAATCATTATGTATTAGCTGTTGGCTATTGGCTATTGGCCGTTAGCTGCTTGTTTGTTGTTTATATTCAATTGCCATTATTAAGGTAAATTCATGCCAAAAATGACCATTCTACTTTTTTTGTTCTTCTAAAACCTCTTTTAGGCTCTCTACAAAATCATCTAAACTAATCTCTAATAGATTGATCTTCTTGGCAATAAAAAGCATTTCCGACTCCATGAATTCCTTTTTATACATCTTCTTTACGCTCTTTTTTGCATCGGGCGATGCGAAAAATCCCATGCCGCGTTTATCGTAAATAATATCGAGCGATTTCAAATGGTCGTAGCTGCGCATAACGGTATTGGGATTTACCCCCAACTTTGCCCCCATTTCCCTTATGGAAGGTATTCGTTCATCTTCTGCGTACTCACTGTTGAGAATTTTCTCACATATTGAGTCCGATATTTGAAGATAAATGGGCTTATGTTCATCAAAATTGATCATAATCAATATCTGTTAGTTTTCATTAGGCGATATGAGCCAATCATGAAGAGTATCGGCATAACTACCCCCATAATTATTCTGAGTGTCATGACAAATATCATCAAAGCATCATCTCCTGCGTGAAACTCAAATAGTCCGCGGTCATTGAAAGAAACATTTGCACTGCCCGACATCGCATTAAAATAACCATAAGATTCCATCACTTTAATTACGGCTAATATGATTATTAAGATTATAAAATTTATAACCATAAAACTTGCAATAGTTTTAAGTATTTTCCTTCTTACAAAAAAGAGGTTGGCAAAGAATACGGCTTGCAAAGAAAGGAACAGTAACAGCACTCCGTCAATAGTAAACCTCTTGTAGAAAAAATGAGTGATTGCAAAGCCAATAAAACGCTCGGGAAAGAGAATAGACAATAGTACATCGCTTCCGCCGTAAAAAACCAATGCCATAAGTGGCGCGAAAATCATGCAAAACATTTGCATTACTACGAATTTCTCCAATACCGATGCAGGTAGCATCACTTCGGATAGCCCTTTTTTGGGATGCTTATAAAAATAGTAGTAGAAGAAAGGAGAAAAGATAAATATAACTCCCACAGTAAAAGCCAAAAAGGTGCTTCTAAAAACCGACGATACTACCACTTCCGCTGCTAAGTCGGCTATAAGTAAAAACAAGATGGGGAGTCCGGCTAAAATCAAAGCATTATTTAGAAGAGTTCTGGAGTTTTGTTTAAACGTTCTGCAAAAGAGCTTCCCTACTCGCTTGAATTGAAATATATTGTTGTTCATTGTTGTACTGTTTTAATTGATTTTGAATCTCTTTTTGATTATTTTGAAAGAATTCACTCAGTTACACCCTATGCCAAGAGTCCCTTTATAAGGCTTTTGTGATGCATAGTGGTATTAAAGAGCGCTTCTATGTTTACCTTACTTTCTCCCAGGTCTTCATTCTCCATCACACAGATGTAACCGCCAGGCGCAGGTTCCCAATAGAGAGAGTTAGCAGGAACAGAAGAGTAGAGTCCGAAATAGAGTTTTTCGGAAATTTTCTCCAAGGATGCATTCATCAGTACAGCCTTATTGTCGAGTATAATAATCGGGTCGATAAGGTTTTCCAGATCGCGCACCTGATGAGTAGAAATCACAGTACATGTGTTTTCCGAAATATACTGTACTATAATACTTCTGAAAAGTGTTTTAGAGGGAATATCCAACCCGTTGCTCGGTTCGTCCAACAGCAACAAATCGACATTTGTAGCGATAGCGAATGACAGAGTTGCCTTTTTGGTCTGTCCGTAGGAAAGCTTATTTAGCTTTTTATCGCCCTCCACCTCAAATTCTTTTAAAATTGACTCGAATTTTTCCTTATCGAACTTGGGATAAAACGGTGCGTTCATTTTCGCAAAATAGCGAATGGAGTAGTCGTTTTGGATAAACTCCAACTCTTCGGGCAGATAAAAGACACGGCTTAAAAAGGATGGTGTTCTATCGAAAGGATTTTCACCAAAAACCGTACAAGTTCCTTTCCAGGGCTTTTGCAATCCGGAAATAATTTTCAGGAGAGTGGTCTTTCCTACCCCGTTTTCCCCTAATAATCCGTAAATTTTTCCGGCTTCAAGCTTCATTGAAATATCGTTCAAAACTTCTTTTTTACCGTACTTGAACGAGAGATCGTTAATTGTAATCATATCTGTTTGACTTTTAGCTATTGGCTTTTGGCTGTTAGCTTCGCGTTTGATTGCCTTTTATACCAATAGTGTTATTGTTTCTAAATATTAATATGTCTCTACTTGGCTATTTGCTGTTGGCCTTTGGCTATTGGCTTGGACTGGGCCATTAGTTGTTGGCTACTCGCTTTCAATTGTTTATTAATTATTTGTTTTTCATTACTTATCTACGTACCTCGTACCACTAAAAACTTTTCCTCGCTACCCGTAACTTGCATCTCGCACCTCAGCGTATTAGTGAAGTAGGACACTGCAAAGGTAATGCTTATTTTTATATCTCCAAATCTTTTTTGAAAATTTAATGGTTTTGTAACATAAAAAAGATGCCTACAACTTAAAACATAGCCGCAAGCATCTTTATGTCAGACAATTAAGCAGTCCTCCTAGATTTTCAATTACTTAAATAAATAACTCACTCCACCGGTTAACCAGAATCCGGGTTGCGGAATATTGCCGAAATCCACGTGTGTGGTATTGAGAATATTGTTGAGATTAACGAAAAGATTGAGCTTCCTAAGCGAATAATTTACTTTCAGATCCAGCAACATAAAGGGCTCGTAAGCTGTGATTATTTCGCGCGCTTTTTCAGTGGCAGTAGCGGGAATATATTTCAAATAATTCCCCGCGCGTTCCTGATAACGCAAATTCCACGAAAAAGTGAGATTTTTAATGATACGATGCTCTATGCCGAGCGTAATTTTATGCCTCAGATAGTTGGAAACATAAGCTGATATGGGGTTGTCTTGGCTGTCGTTGTCGCTTTTTTGCGAAATATATTGATAGCCAAACCTCAACTGCTCGAAGGGCTGCCTCTCACCAAGCCAACGTGAAACGTTTATACTCGCATCCACACTGGCACCCCAAGTGCTCAATGCCGAGCGGTTCTCAGCGTGATAGAGAGAATCGGTGGTATTAAAAATCCAATCGATCATATTGTCACCTTTTGTATAAAACGCGTTCAGATTGGCAGCCACAACCTGTCTGCTATAACGCACGCCCACCTCTGCCGATTGAGTATATTCGGGAGCGAGTCCGGCAAAACCGCGATGTTTTCCAGCCTTATAATATAAATCGGTAAAGGTCGGCATCCTCATTGCCTTACTCCACGAAGTGTAAAGGGTGACGGAAGTGGTCGGACGATAGGAAAGATTGATTGCCGGATAGAAACCGCCTGCTTTCAAGGTATCGGCAAGAGCAGTATTGTAATTGTAAAGTAAGCCGAGAGAAAGAGTCAGCTTATCTATGACAAAATTATGTTCTGCAAAACAACTTAGATCGGAGCGATTATCCCACAAAGTGTAGTTATCCCTCGGTTGGCGCATTGGCTTTCCCAAATTGCTGCTCAATACACCTTCATTGCGGAATTCTCCCCCGAAACGAGTGATTCCAAGCCTCGAGATATATTGGATATTAAGGTTAACGCCATAAACATCGGTTTGGTGATAATTTGGGGCCTTATACCACGATGGAATCTCCGGAGTTCCCGGTCTGAAGAGATGAAACTCATCATAGTGTCTGCTCCAGTAGATCTGAGGCATGAACTTGATTTTCCCGTTTGTTTCTCCTTTTATAGAAAAAAACAGTCCCTGAGTGTCATCATACTGATTGGGAAAAGCAGCAGCATAAAAGGTATTGGCGCCATATTTTTTATCATTTACACCGGCCTGAATGTCGATATGGGATCCTTCGGCATTGAAACTGCTTTGCCAAAGGAAATTCATAATCTTATAATCGCTGTTGGCAATATAGCCGTCTGAGCGCTTATATCCGGCCGAGAGAGAGTGTACCGACGACTTTGTTCTTAACGCACCGCGCACCTCACCACTGAAAAGGGCATGCATTCCCCCTTCTAACTTTACAAATGCATTGGTCTGAGTATCTTTTTTGGTGATAATATTGATCCCTCCGGAAAATGCACTCGCGCCAAAAATAAGAGATGAGGGTCCCTGGACTATCTCGATGCGTTCGATATCGGAGAGATTTATGGGAATATCCAGACTATAGTGTCCTGTTTGCGGATTGGTAAGGTTGACGCCATTCAGGAGAATTACAGTTTGGTCAAATGAGCCGCCGCGAAGCGTTATATCTGCCTGTACCCCATGCGGCCCGCGCTGAAGCACATCAACCCCTGAAAAATGACAGAGTAAATCTTGGAGACTTTTGACGGGAGCCTGTTCAATCTGCTTAGCCAAAATGATATTCACCATTTTCGCCGAAAGTTTCAAAGGCAATGCATCTTTAAAAGCTGTAATGACAATTTCATCCAAATTTTCAGGAATTGTGTCCGTTTGGACTTCAAGAGCAACTTTTTCCGTAGGGTTTACCGGTACTGCGTAGGAGCTTAGCAAGGTGCAACACGAAATTACTCCCAGCACAATGGCTTTATAAAGGCAATTGACAAATTTATATGATTTCACACGCAATCGCTCGGATCGAAACAATCTTAGGCTAATAGTTTGTCTTTTCGCGTTCACTTGACTTGTCGGTTTGCAAAAGGAATCGCAAACATAGTACTTTGAAACCGAAAAAAGAAAAGAATAAGCAGACTTGCAAAAATGCATTGACGAAATCGTCGCACTGTGAGAATGAACTTTCAGTAGAAAAAGGTATTTATCACTTTTCGCCAATTTGGCAACTAACCGTTCGGCAATTTAGTATTCATGATGCAAAGCATACTTTTTTTTGGCAGTATCTTTTTTTTGCGTACTTTTGCACTCCCAATGGCGAGATAGCTCAGATGGTTAGAGCGCATGATTCATAATCATGAGGTCCCGAGTTCAATTCTCGGTCTCGCTACCAAAAAAGGCCGGCTAAGAAAAATTAGTCGGCCTTTTATATCTATGCTTTTTTGATCAGCACTATGCTACTTAAGCTCCAGCTTAAACACCGGATGAGTATTCTCGTAGTGGTACATATTGAGCACAGTAACATCAACGGAAGTGATGTCTGAGGTGCGTGTCAAAGTACAAGATGTAAATGGCAACAGAATGTAATCTGAACCTCCAATGTTGAATCTAAATATCAGAGAAGAGTTGTTGCACAGCTGCCAATTTGTGTTTTTTCCCACAACGGAAAGCTTTTCTGTAGAAACGCATGCATCAAAAAGCCCTTCAAGCAAATCAAACATGCCGATCAGATAACCATGGTAAGAGCCGATAGTGCGTCTTGCATCAAGTGCTTCGCGCACCGCCTCGAGACTCTTCTCTTTGGCCAGCACCAAAGTCATTGGCCTGTAGCGCACATCCTCCGCTCCCCTGCGATCATACTTAAAATAAACAGGAACAGGATCATGAGCATCGGAAGTGGCAAAAAGTGTCAAGTTCAGATCCTTACACCAGGAGATTGCGCGGGGATAGAACTCGAATCCGTTTACCGCTTCAACACCATCTATCAGCCCCTCCTCCAATAACTCTTTCTGAAAAGGTGAAAACACAAGAGTGTCCATTTTCCAGCCGGGGTGATTAAGGAAAATAAATGCTCCCTGTCTGCGTGCTTCACGCAAGGCCTCCTTGGGATCCTCAAGATTCATCAATTCAGCATCTTTAATGAAAATCGCGTTGAAATGACCTATAACACCCTGTTCGCGTGTCACCTCAGTTGCCGGAACGAGTAAGATACCCAGTTTCTCAGCCTCAGGAGCGGCAATTTTCATAGAAGTGTTGCGATCGGCATTAATATATTGGCTATGGGGCCTATATTCTATGTGATCGGAAATGGCGAGGATGTCAAGTCCGTCACGCCAAGCCTCCTGAATCCTGTAAATAGGCCATACGACACCGTCCGAAAAGACGGTATGTATGTGAAAGTCTCCTTTAAGCACCTTGTAGCCTGCAAAATCGGGGATAACAACCTCGTTACGAACATGGTTGGACTTGTCGGGAATAAACTGTTTGTTGGGATTGGTGTTCTCTATACGTTGCGCATCTGCGGCAATAGAGAATAGAGCTGCATACGCAAAGCATAGCAGGATAACTGCAAATAAACGTTTCATAATATTAAAATGGAAAAGGGTTAAAGAAGTTGACCTACTAGGATTCGAACCTAGACTAGCAGGACCAGAATCTGCTGTGCTACCATTACACAATAGGTCAATGTTTGGGAGTGCAAATATAGAGATAATTCTCAATTGAACAATATAATTGTGGCAAAAGTGGCAATTCCTTCCTCGCGGCCAATAAACCCGAGTTTTTCAGTAGTAGTCGCTTTAACCGATATACGCCCCACATCCATATCCAATACAGAGGCCAACATTTTCCTCATTTCGAGGATATAAGGAGCCACTTTCGGTTTCTGAAGCATTACAGTTATGTCGATATTGCCGATACGCCACCCTTGTTCTGTGATCATTTCCCAAACGCGTTTAAGCAATATACGACTGTCTATGCCTTTGTATTCATCCGAAGTGTCGGGGAAATGTTTTCCTATATCACCAAGGGCAAGGGCCCCTAAAAGTGCATCACAAAGGGCGTGAATAGCCACATCTCCGTCAGAGTGGGCAACACATCCCTTTTCCGAAGGAATATTCACCCCACAGAGTCTCAGAGGCAGCCCTGGGACCAGCTTATGTATGTCAAATCCATTGCCTATACGAATCTCCATATTAACCTCCTATTTTTCCACAAAAATAAAAAATATGTTAACTTTGTCCTAAATATTCAATTGACAATTTTGTGACATTATGGGCTTTTTCAACATAAACTTTTTCAAAACACCTTCTCACCGGGTTTTCCATTACACTCCCCGTTATTATGACGAGCGTAAAGAGCGTCTGGCAGAGGTTTACAAAAAGTATGGCAAGAACCCCGACGGCACTCCTATCGACCCTTCACAGGAAAAAACAGATAGGCAAAGCGCCACAACAACAAAAGAATATGTGCCTGGTGAAAGGATCCGTGGCTCATTTAGCAAAAGTGTGGAGCAGCACCGCCGTCAGGCCGGCAATCAAAAGATCAAAAAATTGATTACTCTGATTACCCTTGTAGCTTTAATGGTGGTTGCATACTATGTCGCCATCGGTCTTGGCCAACTTTTTAAATAATATGCTGAAGCTCTTACCCGCAAACATATCCAATCTAATAGCAGCAGGAGAGGTTGTCGGTCGCCCTGCATCTGTGGTCAAGGAGCTAATGGAAAACGCCATTGACGCTGGAGCGGATGCAATCCAACTGGTTGTAACTGATGCGGGTAGGACCCTCATCCAGGTGATCGACAATGGCTCCGGTATGACCCCCGGAGATGCTGAACTTTGTTTTGAGCGCCACGCAACCTCCAAGATAGATCACGCTGAAGACCTTGAAGCAATCTCCACATATGGATTTAGGGGTGAAGCACTGGCCTCTATCGCTGCGGTAGCACATGTGACACTAAGAACACGTCAAGCCAACAGTGAAGTGGGGTGGCAGGTGGAAGTGAGTGAGTCTCGTATTATCTCGACCCATGAGGCCTCATCTCCTATAGGATCCAACTTTGAAGTTCGCAACCTCTTTTACAATGTGCCTGCCAGGCGCAAATTTCTCAAATCCGACAATACCGAACTGCGGCACATTATTCAAGAGTTCATAAGAGTAGCAGTCATAAGGCCGGAGCTCAGATTTAAGATGCTCTCCAATGGCAAAGCACTCTTCGACCTACGTGCTGCAGAGAACACCAAACAGCGTATCCGCGACCTATTTGGACGCGAATTGATCAACTCCCTGGTGGAGATAAGCACAGATACATCGGTGGTTAAAATCAGTGGTCATATCGGCAAGCCCGAATCCGCCCGCAAGACCCCAGGCAATCAATTTTTATTTATAAACGGACGCTATTTCCGCTCACCATACTTGCACAAGGCAGTAATGAAGGCCTATGAGCAGCTTATCCCCGACGATACTTTGCCTTCTTATTTTATATTTCTTGAAACTCCTTTAAATAGAGTGGATGTAAATATCCACCCGACAAAGAGTGAAGTAAAGTTTGAGGACGAGCAGATGATATTTGAAATAGTGATGGCTTCAGTCAGAGAGTCGCTGGGAAAGAACTCCTTTGTCCCGAGCATAGACTTTGACACCGAAGGGATGCCTGAAATCCCGAATATGCCCGGACGTGGCTCGCTAGAGCGCGGTAGAGAGCATATCAGGATGCCCAGGATCGACTACGACCCACTGTTCAATCCATTCAATATCGGAAAGGATAGGGAGTTTTCCACCATACCATCTCAGATTCGTCCTGATGGAGCAGAGAATGAGGAGCAAATGCTATTCGAGGAGAGGGAGATCTCACGTGTCTCAATCTTGCGGGCCGGCAGCAATTATATACTTTCGCAGTACGGCGAAGTTATCCTGTTGGTGCACATCTCAAGAGCGAGGGAACGTATCTGGTATGAACGTTATCTGAGCAATCTATTGGATGAGAGGCCGCTAACCCAGCAGACGCTCTTCCCGAGGAATATTGACCTGCAGAGCGAGGATTATCTCATCCTCACGGAGCATCTTGAGGAGCTTACGAAGTTGGGATTTGACATCCGTGATTTCGGAGCAAATTCAGTCGCTGTGTATGGAGTCCCTCTGGGATATTCGGTGGCAGAGGGAGATACTCCGGCTCTCCTTGACTCACTGATAGCTTCGCTAAAAGAACAGACATTTACTGCCGATTTTGCAGAATATGGCGAAGCTCTTGCCCGAAAACTGGCCATTTCGGCAGCCAAAAGCCACACCAATCCCCTGTCAGATGCTCAGGCACAGATATTGGTGGATGAGTTGTTTGACTGCAAGGAGTCCGGACTTACGCCGGATGGACGCAAGTGCATGTCTGTTATTACAGTTAAAGATCTGGAGAAATATTTATGAATCAAGGATATAGCCGACCCGGTTTTTGGGGAATGATGTCACCGGTTATCAAGAATCTGGTCATCATAAATACCATAATGCTTATTGCAACCTGGTTTATAGGTGATACGATGTATGAAAAGCTTGCGCTTTTTGCATTCGAATCCCCATTTTTCAAGCCCTACCAGCTAATCACACATATGTTTATGCATGGTGATTTCTGGCATCTGTTTTTCAATATGTACACCCTGATGATCTTCGGTACGGTGCTGGAGAGAATCTGGGGTAGTAAAAAATTTCTGCTTTTCTACTTTGTGACAGGGATAGGAGCTGCATTGTGCCACAGTCTTGTGCTACATCTACAATATGATGCCCTTATGGAAGCAGGTAAGATAGTTGCTGCCACCGCAGTACTTCGAACCCCAACTGTAGGCGCTTCCGGAGCTATTTATGGCGTATTGTTGGGCTATGGAATGCTCTTTCCCGACAATCGATTACAATTGATATTTCCACCTGTGGCAATGAAAGCCAAGTGGTTTGTGATCATTTTCGGAGCAATAGAGCTTATCACCGGTCTTACAGGAATGGGCGGTAATATCGCTCATTTCGCTCACCTGGGTGGAATGCTCTTCGGCCTGATAATGATCCTTATTTGGAAGAAACAAAACCGGCTTTACCATTAGACTTCCCAACATCCGGCAACTATAACTATGAAAAAGAAGAAACAACGCAGATTTGGCCTGGGGAGTTTTATCTCAGTCACCGTACTGCTTATTTCCGCAGTTGCGCTACTGATATCATACGTCTCCATTTTTATCAATCCTTCGAGATTCTGGCCTCCTCTCTTTTTCGGCCTCTACTATATTCCGATAGCGTTTTGGAATCTTTTTCTTTTAATCATAGCCATTATCCGCAGAAGAAAGCGCCTGCTGATACCGTTAATAGCTCTGCTGCCATCGCTCTTCTTTTTCGATATGTTTGTAAAAGTGGGTAATGAAATCCCAGACGAAGAAAAGGAGGGTATTTGCATAGTTACATACAATGTTGGAAGATACTCTCTAAACAGAGATGGGAAGTCAAAAAGGGAGACTATAGCAGAAATTCGTAACTATCTCGAGCTCTGTAAAGCAGATATTATTTGTCTTCAGGAGGTCAGCGTAAGGTACAAGGATTCCTTGATAGAGTTTCCTGACTATCCTTATGTCCATTCCCATTTCTTTAATGATACCGGCTCAAGTTTCGGAAATGTGATCCTCAGTAAATTTCCACTAAGAGGAGGCGGAAAACTTACCTTCAAAAACAGCACAAATCTCGCTGTCTGGGCAGATCTGCGAATAGGCAATAGCATAGTACGCATCTACAACTGCCATCTGGAGTCCTACAGTATCTCATTTACCTCAATCGTTAAGAGACTCTTCAATAAGGATACATTCAGCGATGAGTTCATCTCTCTCCACGGACATCTCAAGGAATCCAATATCAAACGCGCCGAACAGGTGGACCGCGTAGTAAACAGTATCAGTGAATGCAGCTTGAAGACTATCGTTTGCGGTGATTTCAACGACACCCCAATGTCATATACCTACCATCAATTGCAGAAAGATCACAAAGATTGCTTCGTCGAAGCGGGGAAGGGCTTCGGAGCCACCTATTCGAGACTTTGGCCTGCACTGCGCCTGGACTACATACTCATTCCGGAAGAATACCTAACCACATATCACAAAATAGAGAGAGTTCCCTATTCGGACCACTATCCGGTACTTACACAAATAAAACTAGAGTGAAACAATGAATAAACATATTGACCAAAGTATTGATAGCGAAGCTATAAATGCTGCCCTGGAGGTGCTAAAAGCGGGGGGAGTGATACTCTACCCCACCGATACCATCTGGGGCATAGGATGTGACGCCACAAATAGCGAAGCAGTAGCTAAAGTCTTATCCATAAAGCACCGCGCCGATAGCAAAAGCCTCATCACGCTGGTCTCCGATACCGATATGCTGGCCAGATATGTAAAAGAAATCCCCGACATCGCACTCGATCTGATAGAGGTAAATGACCGTCCGATGACTATAATCTATCCCGGAGCCATCATAGCCACCGACTCCTCTCCCGCAGGAAGCGCACTTGCACCAAATGTGGTTTCTGACGACGGCAGCGTGGGAATACGCATACCCGACAACGCCTTTTGCCAAGCGCTGATATCCCGTTTCGGAAGAGCGATTGTCTCCACTTCAGCCAATCTCTCCGGAAGTAAAGCTCCGGCTAACTACAGCGCAATTTCGGAAGAGATAATTAAAAGTGTAGATTGGGTAGCAGACCCTTCTCTAGAATCGGATTCTACCGGAAAGGCATCACAAATCATTAAAGTAGGATTGAGAGGCGAGATCGCTATTATCCGCAGCTAAAACGGTTCAAGGTATCAACAATTTACCAGATAAACAGCCGCCACTGCGGTCATTGCAGCCGTTTCTATACGCAAACGCGAATTGCCCAGTGAAACGGGCTGCCATCCCAATTTGACTGCCTGAGTAATCTCTTCACGCGAAAAATCCCCTTCAGGACCGATCATAATAATCACATCCGAAGCACCTTTGTGCAATGCCTCAGTAATGTGGATTTTCTTAGCACCCAAAGATTCCACCTCATCACAATAGCATATCAGCCGTAGCAGAGTCCTTTCAGATAACTGTATTTTAGTATACAGGCTGGGAATAACTTTTTCTGACTCTGCACACGAACCGTACTCGAGAAATTGTTTCACTGTCACAGGATCGTGAAGCACGGGAATAACTCCCTTGTGCGACTGCTTTGCTGCAGCAATCATAATACGCTCCGAACGTTCGCGTTTAAAAATGCGCCTCTCCGAATAATCGCCGAAAATGGGGGAAATCTCATCTATACCCATTTCAGTGGCCTTTTCCACAAACCAATCAAACCGTTCTTTATTCTTTGGAGGTGCCACCGCAATATGGAGCCGATAGGGGTGGCTGCCATAGCCCTCCTGACGCTCCAGAACAGTAAAAACCACACAGCGGGGATTATCATCGGTGATTTCACACTTAAAAAGCGTACCTGCTCCATCCACGATATTGATGGTGTCGCCTTTACGGTGTCTGAGCACCTTGATGCAGTGGCCGGACTCAATTGCATCGAGCCGTGTGCCGCCCTGAGCTATGTCCGGTGAATAAAAAATTTCCATTTCGATCTCTTTCGCCTAAACAAAGATAGGGATTTTATCTATATTTGTAGATTAAATACGAGTACCAATCCAAATATCTCTCTTATGACTAAAGCTCCGAACCAGCGCTATGTAGCCCTTGACGTACTCAGGGGAATGACCGTAGCGGGAATGATTCTTGTCAACAACCCGGGCTCCTGGGGACATATTTTTCCACCTTTAAAACATGCCCCCTGGTCGGGATGTACACCGACAGACTTGGTGTTTCCCTTCTTTCTCTTCTGCGTGGGAGTTGCAATGGCCTTTTCTTTTGCAAAATATGGCGATTCGATAAACAAACAGAGTTCACGGAAACTGGTGGTCAGAGGTCTGCTGATTTTTGCGGTGGGTCTGGCCCTTAATATGTTCCCCTTCTACCCCACCTCAAGAAATCCGGAACTTTCTTTTGGAGAAAACTATCTTATCTGGCTGCAAAATATTCGCATCTTCGGAGTGCTGCAGCGCATCGGACTATGCTATATCCTGGGGGGATTTCTTGCCTTGTGGCTTAAGCGACCTAAGCGCATTTTGCTGGGTATAGCGGCAGTTACCATTCTCCACTGGCTTATCCTGTGGATTTTCGGCGGGGAGCCGGGGTGGAGCACCCTGGAGGGAAATATTGCAAGTAAGATCGATATCGCGTTGGTTGGAGAGAGCCATGTGTACCGCGGTTTCGGCATCCCGTTTGATCCGGAAGGACTCCTCGGAGTGCTCTCTGGGGCCGGTACGGTATTGCTGGGATACTTCATCGGGCAATTGATCCGCTCCAGTGAAAGTAAAATCAATGCTGTGGCAAAGCTCTACACCATAGCACTGATATGCCTTGGTCTGGGACGCATCTGGAACGTCTGGCTCCCCATCAACAAGCCTTTGTGGACCGGCTCATATGTGATATACACCGGCGGATGGGCCATCATGCTATTTGCATTTTTCATCTATTTCATAGATATCAAAGGAAAAGAGAGGTATTTCACTCCATTCAAGGCAATGGGTATGAACCCGCTCTTTGCCTTCGTGATGGCCGGAGTGCTGGTCAAGTTGCTCGGCAGGGTGATTACCTGGACCAATGCTGAGGGGGTTAAAATAAGCGCTCTCTCATGGCTTTACAGAAATTGCTGTGTCTCAATCTTTGGTAACAACGAGTATGCTTCGCTTATGCACGCACTGATTATGGTTGCCATTTTCCTCGTGATGTGTATGATATTGTACCGCAAGAAAATTTTCATCAAGATCTGACGGCCGATGGCATATATCGGACTCATATCTGACACACACGGTTGTTTTGATGACCAACTGAGAAACTTCCTCGAGCCGGTGGATACCATTTGGCACGCCGGAGACTTCGCCACTCTGGAATCCGCGCTGGAGATAGCCGCTTTCAAGCCCCTTGTGGGAGTTCACGGCAATTGCGACGGATACGATATCCGTACTTATCATCCCTATATTCAGCTAATGGAGGTAGGGGGGCTAAAGGTGCTGATGATGCATATCGGAGGGTATCCGGGTAGATATGACCTTCGAGCGTTGCGGTTGATAGAGGCCCACCGCCCCAATCTGTTCGTTTGCGGCCACTCGCACATCCTGAGGGTGATTAACGACAAACATTACAATATGCTCACCCTCAATCCGGGTGCCGCCGGCATACAGGGATTTCATTTGGTACGCACTGCATTGAGGTTCCACATTTCCGATGGAAAAATCCACGATATGGAGGTGGGTGAATGGGAAAGAAATTTTACAAAACAATAATAATTGCTACAATGAAAAGAACTTTGATTTTTGCTCTGGGCATTTTCTTCGCAAGTGCGCTTTTCGCGCAGCAGGTGCCCGTGACAGAGCCCAATTACGAACTGGCCGACCGTTTTTCAGCCAAAAAAGTCAACAATATGGTCTTCTCGACCTATATGAGACCCAACTGGTTTAAGAATTCCGACAAATTCTGGTATGAGTGGAAGACTCCGGCCGGCAACTGTTACTACATGGTTGACCCTGTTACTAAGGTTCAGAAACCGGTTTTCGACCTCGAGAAGCTTGCTATGGAATTGACCGAAATTGTAAAGGACCCCTTCGATGCACAAAACATCCCTTTCCGCAAACTGAAACTCAAGGATGACACCAAATTTACCTTTGAGATCCAAAGCACGATGATGGTGGAAAAGAAGGAGAAAAAGAAAAAAGAGGAGATAAAAGAAGAAAAGAAGGAAGAAGAAAATAACGGTGAGAAAAAAGAGGAGAAGAAAGATGTAAAGAAAGAAGAAAAGAAGGCTCCTCCCAAAAAGGAGAAAAAGGTATTCAGGTTTGAATATGACATTGCTTCAGGTAAACTCACCGATGTGACCGAAAATGAAGAGGAGAAGGATTATCCCAACTGGGCAAACATCTCTCCAGACGGCAAGACTGCTGTATATAGCAAAAATTACAATCTCTACTGGATGAGCATCGAAGATGTAAAAAAACTGACGGAAGATGACAAAGACACTACTGTTGTAGACCACCCTCTGACCACCGACGGCACAAAGGATTTCTATTATGGCGGTGGAAGCTACAGAGGTACTGACCAGAGCGATACCACAAAACGTTTCTCTGCCGGTGTGAGATGGTCGCCTGACTCCAAACATTTTGCCATCGGCAAATATGATATGAGTAAGATCAAGGAACTCTGGGTCATCAATGCCGTATCCCAGCCACGTCCCACTCTCGAAAGCTACAAATATCAGATGCCGGGTGAACCGGGTCCAAAGGAGCATCTTCTTGTTTTCAATATGGAAGACAAAACCTCCAGGGAAATCCGTGTAGATGCATTTAAAGACCAGAATATCAGCATCATGACGACTCCCTTCAAAAACAGGAACGCTTATGACGATTATAGAGTATATACATGGTTGGGAGACAACAGTAAATTCTATCTGTACCGCACCAGCCGTGACTTGAAACGGGTGGATATCTGCGCCGTAAATCTGGCAGAAGATAGCTGCAGAGTGATCATAGAGGAGCGCCTCAACACTTACGTGGAAACACGCAGTCTTGAGGTAATCAACAACGGCACAGAACTCATACAGTGGTCAGAGCGCAATGGCTGGGCCCATCTCTACCTCTATTCTTCCGACGGAACCCTCAAAAACCCCATTACCTCCGGTGCTTTCCATGTAGAGAGTGTACTGAGTATAGACGAGGCTGCCAGAGTTGTATATTTCCTGGCAATGGGAGTAAACAAGGATGAGAGTCCCTACAACGGACATGTTTACCGCATCAATCTCGACGGTACAGGCATGAAGCGTCTTGACGCAGAGGGTTTCAACTCCTCGATAGTTAGTTTCTCCGACAATAGCAAATACTTTGTAGCCAACTACTCCAGGGTGGATGTCGTACCGAAAGTAGCTCTCTTTAACGCAGCCGGTGTAAAACTGCTGGATGTGGCCGAGACTGACATTTCCCTGCTTCTGGAAGCAGGCTACAAATTCCCCGAACCCTTCAAGGTTAAAGCTGCCGATGGTATTACCGATCTATACGGAGTGATGTACAAGCCGTTTGACTTCGATCCCAACAAAAAATACCCCATAATCGACTATGTATATCCCGGTCCTCAAACTGAGGGCAACAACCTGGTGTGGAGCAAAGGTCTGACACGCGTCGACCGTCTTGCACAAATTGGATTCATAGTCATCACAGTAGGCAATAGGGGCGGACACCCCAACAGGTCCAAATGGTATCACAACTACGGCTACGGCAATCTCCGCGACTATGGACTGGAAGATCAAAAATATGCTATCCAGCAACTTGCAGCACGTCACGACTTTATTGATATCAGCAGAGTCGGCATCCACGGACACTCCGGAGGAGGATTTATGTCAACCGCCGCCATCCTTCAGTATCCCGATTTCTTCAAAGCAGCCGTTTCCTGTGCGGGTAACCATGACAACAGTATGTACAACAGGTGGTGGAGTGAACAGCACCACGGCATTCTCGAAGAGATTACCGCAGCAGGCGACACTACATTCAAGTACAACATTGACAAAAACCAGGATATTGCAAAGAATCTGAAAGGTCATCTGCTCCTAGTCCATGGCGATATTGACGACAATGTGCACCCTGGTAACACCATGCGCGTTGTAAATGCTCTTATCCGCGCCAACAAGCGTTTTGAGATGCTGATTCTCCCCGGTCAGCGCCACGGATTCGGAGATATGAATGAATATTTCTTCTGGAAAATGGCGGACTGGTACAGTGAATGGCTCCTCGGCACCTCAAAACGCCATGAGGTGGACATCCGAGAGATGAATAATGACTAACTAAAAAAACTCCCTTAGGGGAGTTTTTTTAGTTAGTAGTATTGAGTTCCGAGTTTTGAGTAAGTTTTTGAGTTCTGAGTTGAGAGTAATTAACTCGGGATTCTTTACATACTCATCTTTCAATATATTCGTGATACACATCGTTTTATTGACTATCTTTATGGTTTGGAGTCTGATTTTACTTACCAATTAGAAAAAACATGAATAAATTTCTTCATTTATCAGTTATAATATTATTGATGTCTGCAAATCATTTATCCGCTCAAAATTCACCGCTATATTACGTGAATCCCATGGTTGGCACAAAAAGCATGGGACACACTTTTCCGGGGGCATGCGCTCCTTTCGGTTTGGTTCAATTAAGTCCCGATACGGAAATGATTCCTCACAATATCGACGGTATTTATCAACCCGATGCATATAAATATTGTGCCGGTTACCAATATGATGATAAAACCATTGTGGGGTTCAGTCATACCCATTTTAACGGGACGGGGCATTCCGATTTGGGTGATATTCTGATAATGCCTATGACTGGCGAGGTAAAGTTGGATATGGGAACCGAAGAAAATCCCGAGAGCGGCTATCGTTCACGATTCAGTCACGATGATGAGCAGGCCGAAGCCGGTTACTACTCCGTCCTCTTGCAAGACTATGATATCCTTGCAGAGATGACTGCAACAGAAAGAGTAGGGGTACATCGCTACACTTTCCCGCAAGGCACGGAAACAGGACATATCATTCTCGATTTGGATTACGGGATTTACAATTACGACGGCAAGGTGCTGATGGCAAACCTACGTGTGGAAGATGAATATACACTTACAGGTTATCGTATAACTCGCGGATGGTCGAGAATGAATTATACCCATTTTGCCGTGAAGTTCTCTAAACCTATCCAAAACTATGGTTGTCGTAACAAGGAAAAAGTGCTCTACAACGGTTTCTGGCGGAAATTTGATATGACCAAAAACTTCCCTGAAATGTTTGGGAAACATCTGACAGCCTATTTTGATTTCGATTTTTCCGATGGGAAGCCTCTCGAAATTCAGGTAGCACTTTCACCTGTGGATTGCCTTGGCGCAATGAAAAACCTGGAGTCTGAAACCGGCGGAAAATCCTTTGATGATATTCGCAATGAAACTCAGCGGAAATGGGAAAAAGAACTTAGCTGCATCCAATTTGAAGCCGATGAAGAGACAAAATATGTTTTTTACACAGCACTCTATCATACTATGATAAACCCTTCCGTTTATCAAGATGTGGACGGGCGATATCGTGGCATCGATCACAATATTCATCAAGCTGAAAAAGGAGAAACCAACTACACGGTTTTCTCTGTTTGGGACACATTTCGCGCACAACATCCACTTATGAATCTTATAAAGCCCGCACGAAGCGCCCAATTTGTCAACTCTATGTTAAATCACTACCAACAAAGCGTACATAAGGCTTTACCGGTATGGTCACATATGGGAAATGAAAATTGGTGCATGATCGGTTATCACTCCGTCTCAGTACTTTCAGACGCAATTGCCAAGGGATTGGATATTGATAAAGAATTGGCATTACAAGCCTGTGTTCATAGTTCCAATGTTGACTATTTTGATGGTACGGGCGATTACAAAAAATATGGATACGTGCCATTGGAAAGAAGTTCATCAGCTGCCTCCATTACTTTGGAATACAGCTATGATGATTGGACCATTCACGAGCTGGCAAATCGTTTAAACAAAATTGAAATTAGTCAGGAGTACGCACGTCGGGCCCTGAATTACCGCAATATCTTCGACCCTTCCCTGCATTTTGCCCGTCCAAGACTTAAAGATGGAACATTTAAAGAGGATTTTGACCTGTTGGATACACATGGGCAGGGTTTTATAGAGGGAAATTCGTGGAATTACTCCTTTTTTGTGCCTCACGATGTTAACGGATTGATAAATGAAATGGGTGGCGAGAAACAATTTGTTCGCCGTCTTGATTCGCTTTTCACTATGCATCTTCCTGCCAAATATTTCGAAAAAACCGAAGATATCAACGAAGAGGGCCTGATGGGTAACTATGTACATGGAAATGAACCAAGTCATCATGTAGCCTATTTGTACAAATGGACGAACGAACCGTGGAAGTCTGAATACCGCCTTCACGAAATTATGCGGCAGATGTACAAAAACAAAATAGACGGACTGTCGGGCAACGACGATTGCGGACAAATGTCGGCTTGGTATATATTTTCGGCACTCGGTTTTTACCCCGTTTGTCCCGGTTCCGACCAATACGTAATCGGCTCGCCCAAGACAAAAGAAACGACCATTCATTTGGAAAACGGAAAAACATTCACCGTTAAAACCGAAAATTTATCCGATAAAAACGTTTATGTAAAATCCATAAAGCTTAACGGCAAAAAATATGAAAGGCATTTCATAACACATTCGGATATCCTCAAAGGTGGTGAAATGCTTTTTGAAATGAACAATAGGCCAAACAGAAAGTCCGCTTCTTATCAAAAACCTTATTCTCTTACGGAATAACAGCTTCGAAACAGAAAGATAGTATTGAATATGACACACTAAATTCAATACTATTTACTTTAAACCAGGAACTTAACTTTATTTCAATATTTTATACTGCCAGCCCTTAGCTTTTAGCTCATTACCTACTATTTCAAGCTGCGAGGTGTCTTGCAAATTAAAGGTTATTGTGACCTGTACATATCCTACCGGAACGTTGGTAATGGAACGTTCGTGTTCAATATCGTGAATAGAAGCGCGTAATTTTTCCAAAATACTAATAATTTGGCTTAACATACCGGCTTGATCGGGAATGAGAACTGCTATTCTGGCTCTTAATCCCTGTCCTATAACACCTTTTTCGATAATTTGCTCCAAAATACTGGTATTTATATTACCACCGCTAATAACTGCAACTACATTTTTATTTTCAACATCTACTTTTTTGTTTAAAATTGCCGCTAAAGAGGCAGCACCGGAGGGTTCCGACAAGTTCTTGGCACGTTGTAGCAAATTAAAACAAACTTGCGCTATTTCATTGTCATTTACCACAACAACATCATCAACATATTTTTTAACTATTTCGAAGTTGAGATTTCCGGGAGCTTTAACTGCAATTCCGTCTGCTATCGTATTTCCTGACACAAAAGGTGTAAGCACGCCATTGTCAAGTGAAACTCGCATGCTGTGTGCACCTTCAGCTTCTACACCAATAACTTTAATGTTTGGATTCATGCTCTTTAAAGCAATGGCAATTCCCGAAATAAGTCCGCCACCGCCAATAGGCACAAAAACCATATCTATGTCATCCAACTGTTCAAATATTTCCAAACCTATCGTGCCGGCTCCTGCTATAATATCGGGATGATTGTATGGATGAACAAAAACAGCTCCGGACTCTTCAAGATAATCCATGGCGGCTTCATAGGCATCGTTAAAACTGTCTCCTCTTAAAATCACATTGGCTCCATAACCTCTGGTCGCAATAACCTTTATCGGAGGAGCAAATTCGGGCATGAAGACGGTGCTCTTAACTCCCAATTTTGTAGCAGCATAAGCTACACCTTGCGCATGATTTCCTGCCGAAGCACAAAGTACGCCGCGTTCTTTGTCTTCGGGACTTAAATTGCTGATATGGTTGTAAGCTCCACGGATTTTGAATGAACCCGTAGATTGTAAATTTTCAAGCTTCAAATAGACCTGCGCATTCACCATGTTGGAAAATGACTTGCTACGTTCCAAATCAGTACGTTTAACTATTTTTTCTAATAGTTTTTTCGCCTTTATTATGTCTGATAATGCAGGTATAGGCATATCACATATACTTTTACTCATGGCTATTATTTTTATTACAAATGTACATTTATTTATTACAATTTGAAAATGAGAGTGTGTTATAATTCGTTCTAACAGGCAAAATGCACTACCGTATGTATCGGCCTATTTAGTTTAAGAAAATATTGACTGTTCCCACAGCAAATTAATCCCCAAAAATGAGGATATTTTACTACCAAAATACCAACTTTTGGGGATTGCCCCCATCTCTATTTATCGTGAACTTTGCATTTGAAATTACTTTAATTATCACCTCTAAAGATCAGTAATCAATGAGAATTTCAAAAATATTTATTTCCGTTTTAACGAAGAGACATATTTTACTAATTCTATGCCTGTTGTGTGCTTGGACGAACTCTTGGTCAGAAGAGTCTGTGAAACACACTAGTGACGCTCATATTATCGGACACGTACTTGACAAAGCAACAAAAGAACATTTACCATACGTAACCATACATTTGCAAGGCACTACCATAGGCATTTCAACCGATGCCACCGGACACTATTTCCTGCGTAATTTACCGGTTGGAAAATTCACGCTCAAGGTATCAATGATTGGTTTCAAAACTATTTTAAAAGAGGTAGAAATAAAAGAAAAAACCACGCAGGAAATAGACTTTGAAATGGAGGAGGTGAGCGTTTCGCTGAGCGAAGTGGTGGTGTCGGCAAACCGCAGCGCAACTACGCGTCATATGACGCCCTCACTGGTTAATGTAATCGGAATTAAAATGCTCGAAACAACAAACGCATACACACTTTCAGACGGATTGAACTTTCAGCCCGGACTTCGTGTGGAAAACAATTGCCAAAGCTGTGGTACTACACAGGTTCGCATCAATGGATTGGATGGACCTTATTCGCAAATTCTTATTGATTCTCGCCCAATAATCGGCGCATTAGCGGGTGTTTACAATTTGGAGCAAATCCCGACCAATATGATTGAACGTATCGAAGTGGTTCGTGGTGGAGGATCGGCACTTTTTGGCGCCAACGCCATTGGAGGAACCATCAATATAATTACTCGCGAGCCAAATCGCAATTCAGGCGAAATTACACACACTTTATCTAACATAAATGCTTCCGGAGCATTGGAAAGCAACACAACTTTTAATGCTTCGCTCGTAAGCGACGCACAGAAAGCGGGTATCGTGGTTTTTGGGCAACATCGCCAGCGTGACGGTTATGATTTGGATGGTGACGGCTTTTCAGAGTTGCCCCATTTGAAAAATAGGGCTTTCGGTTTTCGTTCATATCTTAAAACCGGCATTTATTCAAAGCTCTCTTTAGATTACCAAAATCTGCACGAATTTCGTCGTGGCGGCGACCGGTTTCATTTGCAGCCCTTTGAAGCATACATAACCGAACAAATAAAACATTACATTAATGGTGGTTCGCTCAAATTCGACCGGTTTTCTGCTAATCAGAAGCACCAATTCTGTATTTATGCAGCGGCTCAACATACCGACAGAAATTCATATTACGGTGCCGGAGATCCTTATATTGACGATGTCCCGGAGATCACTCCTGATATGACTCCCGAAAGAGTTAAAGAGATAAACAACATCGTCGAAAATAATAATTTACGAAAAAACTCCTTCGGACAAACCACCGAGTTAACCTATCAAGTCGGAGGTCACTATATTTATTCATTTGATAAATTGTGGTTTATGCCGGCTGATTTAACAATGGGAATAGAATTTATCGGCAGCAACTTGGAAGATGTAAGCGGTTACCGGAAGAGCCCTATTTCTCAAAAAACAAAAAACCTCGGTTTCTTTTTTCAAAATGAGTGGAAAACCACAAAATGGACTTTTTTATTGGGCGGACGCGTTGATAAACATAATTTAGTAAAAAATGCCATTTTCGTTCCTAGAATCAATGTTCGTTATAACCCGATAGAGAGTATTAATCTCAGAGTCTCTTATAGTGAAGGATTCCGTGCCCCTCAATTTTTTGACGAGGATTTACACGTTGAAATTGCAGGAGGAGAACAAATAATAAGAGTGCTGTCAGAAGAGTTGCATGAAGAGCGTTCACGCAGTATCAGTACATCTGCCGATTTTTACTATAAGTTAGGTAACGTTTCATGCAATACCCTGATCGAAGGGTTCTTTACTCGTTTGATGAATCCTTTCACCAATGTGAAAACGGGAAACGAGCTTTTGATTGAAAATGATACGAATGGTGCAAATGTTTACGGTATTAACCTTGAAGGCAGGGTGGCATACAGAAATGTTTTCGACTTGCAGGCAGGAGTCACTCTTCAGAAAAGTGAGTACGACAACGAGCGCAAATGGTGGGAACCCGAAAGCCCCGAAGAGCAAGAGTTGGATAAGGTGGTTCCTACACGAAGATTTATGCGTACACCTAATGTTTATGCATATTTTGTGACGACCTATAACGCCTCAAAGAGAATATCTACAACGCTGTCGGGAAAATATACAGGGAGTATGCTTGTTCCCCACGAAGTGGGAGAAGGGAAAGAAGGTATTCACAGATTTTCAAAAGTGAATATTACTGAAACCACACCTTCATTTTTTGAGTTGAATCTAAGCGCAAGCTATACATTTACTGTTTACAACGATGCTCAATTTCAGTTAAATATAGGGATAAAAAACCTTTTTAACTCCTATCAAAAAGATTTCGACACAGGCCCTGGAAGAGCGTCCGGTTATGTCTATGGACCGGCAATTCCCAGAACCTTTTTCGCAGGGTTTAGGATTAAGTTTTAAACACTAAAACGAGTGCTAAACAATTAACCCCGAAAGTTAGATACAACATTCGGGGTTTGCATATTGTAACGCAATGAAGCGTTCATTGGGAGAAATTAAATAAGTAATAAACAACAAACAATAGTTGCCCTATAAATTAGTTACACAATTACGCTTATATATTTTCAAATGGCTTACAAATGGTGGAGATGCGTAATTGTGTAACCTACAGTAAAACCTTTATAAATAAAAAACTATCCAAACATAACTGTAACTAACTTTACTGTATTCGTTTAAATTACAAGCTGTGTGTAACGTCAGCACTGTATTTTGACACTGCAAAATTATTGCGAATACAAACAGCAATCAATCCCCAAATATTGGGATTTTAGTCGATCAAAAATCATCATTTATTGGGATTGTTTCTTTCTTTCTCTATCGTGAACTTTGCATATAAATGAATATAGAACAATACGATATTGGGAAAATGGCCTGTTCAACATACGTAGCCCACGCAAATAACAATGTGCGAAAGCCGGACGAAGTGTTTTAGGATTGAAAATAGTCGCTTTAAAATAATTGTAAAAAAGGAGAACAGATATGTTAAAACTTAATGAGATAAACGCAGGTCAAAAGGTTGTTATTAAAGAGATAAAAGGTAATTCCAGATTTCTCAGTCGAATAACTTCAATTGGTCTAACATTGGGCAGTGAAATTGTAATGCTTTACAACGAAAAAAAGGTTCCTTTACTTTTCTTTAGTCGCGATACTGTGATCGCTTTGAATCAACAAGAGAGTATGGATATTATGGTGGAGGCATTAGCATGAGTGCCACAGTGCCCAAAACACCCACCATTGCCCTTTTGGGTCAACCTAATTCCGGAAAATCTACCCTTTTTAACGGATTGACGGGGGCAAGGCAACGAGTCGGAAATTGGCCCGGAAAAACGGTTGAGAAAAAAGAAGGACACTATGTCAAAAACGGCATACGCTATAATATTGTCGATTTGCCCGGGACTTACAGCCTTTCCGCTAATTCGGAAGAAGAAATTATCACACGTGATTATATTGCATCGGGGCAAGCGGATATCGTATGCATATTGGCTGACTCATCTCAACTATCCCGAAGTCTTTTTATGTTGGCTGATTATGCAGGCATTCTATGCCCTGCAGTCCTTTTGCTAAACCTTATGGATGTCGCAGAAGAACAAGGAAAAATAATTGAAGCAGAGAAACTTCGGGAGAAATTGGGTATTCCCGTGATCCCTTTTGTCGCTGCTGACCTCAGCAAATATGATCTCTTTTATAATGTTGTTGATACTGCATTAGAGGAAAAAAGATTGCTTAATATAGCCACCTTGACAGAAAAGTACAGCTTGATGGAAAATGGAATCTATGATAAGATTCTTGCTCTATTGCCTGAAAATGGCATCGACAATTATTCGCCTTTTTGGCTTGCCGTAAAGCTCATTGAAAAGGATTCGGAAGTTCTGATAAAAATAAAGAATATTTTCTCACAGAATGAGTTTCAGGATTTGGATAAGCTTCTCTCTTCTGTTGAAAACGGTGCTTTGGAAACAGCTGGCCACAAATTCCAATGGATTGATGAATTGTTGAGAGATACTCTTGTCCAAAATGGTAAAAAACCAATTCTTACAAAGTTTGACAGAATAGCAACTCATCGAAGCTGGGGAAAACCCCTCGCGATATTAATTATTCTCTTGGGTCTGGTTGCCTCATTTATACCGGCTGCTCCCATTATGAAAGCAGGAGAACTCATACCTATGCTGGGAGGGCCGATTACTGATGCTTTGGTTGCCATTAATACACCTATGTTTATCATCCAATTGATTACCCAGGTAGTGCTGAATACTCTCTTTTTTGCCATATCAATAATAGGGTTTGTGTTCGGCGTTAATTTAGTGTTTGGTTTTTTGGAGGAGGTAGGCTATATGGCTCGTGTCTCTTATGTCTTCGACGGTACTATGTCTAGACTGGGACTACAAGGGAAATCGGTTATGCCACTGATTGTTAGTTTTGGTTGCACAATTGGTGGTGCGGCAGGAACGCGAGTGATAGACTCGTGGGGGCAGAAAGTTCTCACAATCGCTTTAGCGTGGGTTGTTCCTTGTGCGGCCACTTGGGCAATCGTACCCGTGATTTCTTCTATGTTTTTTGGTGCGTGGGCACCAATAATTATTGTCGCTATATTTTTGGTGGCAGGTATTCATATGTTGATAACCGCCAAAATATTTGGTCCTAAATTAATAAGGGAAGAGGAGCGAGCAGGCCTTATAATGGAACTTCCACCATATCATAAGCCGAAATGGAAAGCATTGTTGAGGTCAATCTGGGTGAGAACATGGGATATTTTATCTCGGGCGCTTAAAGTCATCTTTGTCGTCTCGTTGATCTTTTGGCTCCTGACTTATAGTGCTTCGGGTAATCCTGAAGGAACGATGCTTTACCGCTTCGGAAGAGTCATAGAACCGGTAACAATGGTATTTGGCCTAACGTGGCAAACCTTTTTAGCGTATATCGCCTCTATGGTAAGTAAAGAGGCAGCTTTAGGAGTTTTAGGTTCTTTATATTTGGGTGGTGGAAGTCTATTCACGACAGCTATTGAAAGCGGAGGTGAGGTGATAACGGGTCTGGATACCGTGTTACTATCTTCTCTTACTCCCCCGGCAGCTCTCGCCTTTATCTTTGCAGTTACTTTTAATGCCCCCTGCCTCATGGCAATTACCTCTACATATCAAGAGACCCGATCCTTGAAGTGGACTTTGTGCATTTTGGGATACTATATTGCGACCTCTCTGATTCTTTCCTTTTTGGTATATCATATTTCCGGTCTATTTTTTTAAAGTAAAAAAGGGATTGTCATGTTTCAACAAATTATCAATCTATTGAGTAACGGCAAGAGTTATTCTCAGCATGAGTTAGCCGAGGAATTGGGTATTTCTACGGAAACACTACAGGAATATCTTCAATATCTTTCTGAAAGAGGATTTCTCACACAGGTGGAATATCAAACGAATATTGGCTCCAATCACAACAAATGCAGCAGTTGCTCAAATTGTAAAGGCTGTTTCGGAGGAAAGTTCCGAGTTAATGAGTGCGAAGTACAGAGTATAGGGCGCGAGTAGGAGTTCCAAGTTTTAAGTGTGTGGAATATGAGTTTTAAGCGAAAGGGACATCGCTATTTATGGATAAAGGGAGAGTTAAACAATAATTAAAGAGATGAATCTATTCAAGAATTTTATAAAAAATACCGAGAACCCATCCAATAGCCTCGCAGGTAGGCTCATGCTTGCTGGCATGAACTATGGACATCAAAAAATGGCATTATGGTGCATTGATACTCATATCAAACTATCCGGAAGTGAAGACGTTTTAGATATTGGTTGTGGTGGCGGACAAAACATAGCTAACTTTTTAAAACGCACTAACGGAAGGGTATATGGCATTGATTATTCACCTGCAAGCGTTACAAAATCTTTGAAAAAGAACAAAAAAGCCGTACTCGAAAAACGCACTGAAATTGTGCAAGCCAATGCTTCTGCTATTCCATTAAAAGACGAAACTTTCGATGTTGTGACTGCCTTTGAAACTATCTACTTTTGGGAAAATATAGTTGACGACTTCAAGGAGGTTAAACGAGTATTAAAACCTAATGGTAAGTTTGTCGTATGTAACGAATCCTCAAGAATGGAAGGAAATGAACGCTGGATAAATATATTAGATAATATGCATATTTACACAGCGAAAGAAATTTCTGACGCTATGCTGAAAGCCGGTTTTACCGACATAAGCATATACAAAAGGGAGAACACACAACACATATGCGTAATAGGATGGAGGGCGGAAGATAGAAGGTCAACAACGGGGGTATAAAAATTATGATAGAATTACATTATTCAGGTATTATCGTGGGTATATGCTCGTTTATCATTATTGGGCTGTTTCACCCACTTGTAATTAAGGCTGAATACTATTTTGGCGTGAAATTTTGGTGGGTTTTCCTTATAATGGGACTACTAGGTTTGGCTGGGTCATTATTTGTAGCTCATCAAGTGTTATCTACACTACTGGGAGTATTTGCCTTTGCCTCATTTTGGGGCATTCGTGAGATGTTCGAACAACGAAAGCGGGTGCGTAAGGGATGGTACCCTAAGCGCAAGGCGAACAAATGGGGAAATGAATGTAAATCCAAATAAAGGGGTAAAACTGAATTTAGCGAAGTAAAGAGTCATCGTTTCACTTTTTATATTTGCAAATGCAACTTCTTTGTTTTGCTATTTGTGCGATAACTAGATAGATTGTTTTAACACGACTTGATAACGTAATAAGTTTTATAATTATGTCGATTGTACTAGAACCGATAGGAATAATATATACTCCTTTTAATACGAAGGAAGGAATGCCAATTCAATCAATTGGAGCAAAAGGTGCAAAGGGGCGAATAGAATTAAACGAAGAATTTGTACCGGGATTAGCTGACCTCGATGGATTTTCACATATTATTTTGGTTTATTATTTTCATAAATCTAAGGAATATAAATTATTAACAAAACCTTTTCTCGACACTGTGCCACGAGGAGTTTTTGCGACGAGGGCCCCTAAGAGACCTAATGCAATAGGATTATCTGTTGTTAGAAATTTAAAAATCGAAAAGAATATTATCTATGTTGAGAATGTGGATATGCTAGATGGAACGCCTCTTTTAGATATAAAACCCTATATTCCGGACTTTGATATTCATAGGACTGAAAAGCACGGATGGATTGAAAGAAAAACCGACAACTTAGATGAAATCAAATCAGATGAAAGATTCAAATAAATGTACTTATAATGTAAATGTTCCTTTTTTAGGAAGGCTTGCGGATAGGCATTCAATGAAAACGGTAGCCTTATAGTGCTGAAAAATAAACAATGATGATGCCTGGTTTCAACAATTATTGTCCCACACCACTGTAATACAACGGTGCCTCAGGTCCCAATGGTATTCCAAGTATAATCCAAACTATAAGCAACAACGTCCATACTACAAAAAAGGCGAGGGAGTAAGGCATCATAGTTGCCATGATGGTGCCAATACCCGACTTTTTATCGTACTTCTGATAATACACGATGATAAGGGCAAAAAAGCTCATCATCGGAGAGATAATATTTGTTATACTGTCTCCCACACGGTACACAGCTTGCGAAAGTTCGGGCGAATACCCCAACAACATAAAAATTGGCACGAAAACGGGACCCAATATAGCCCACTTTGCCGAAGCGCTTCCCATAAAAAGGTTCATAAACCCGGTAAAAACAACAAAGATAATTACCAGCGGGATAAGCCCTATTTCGGCATTTCGAAGCAGCTCTGCCCCATTTATCGCTATAAGCAATCCCAGATTGCTCCAACGAAACCATGCCACAAACTGGGCTGCAAAAAACACCAGTACCAGAAACGACACTAAACTTTTAAAACTGGTGTTCATCCCTTTTATCAAATCATTTTGTGTTTTAAATGTTCCTACCGTAAAGCCATACACAGCTCCCACGCTTGCTACTACTAAAAACAACACCGAGATAAATCCACGTAGCAGTGGCGAGTGTAGCACCGTGCCGTCTGCTCCTCTCAAAATGCCGTTTTCGGGAATTAGTCCTACAGCAAAAATCACCCCCCAAGCAATCATCAACCATCCTGCGCGACGCAACCCTTTTCGCTCCAAAGCGGTAGGTTGCACAATTTCCTCGCGTTCCACATTACCCGTATATTTCCCCAGATGCGGTTCAATCCACTTAGATGTTACAAATGTAGCCGTTATCGTTATCACAAGCGTAGATACAGCCATAAAATAATAATTTGCCGTCGGCATTACGTAGTAACTCATATCTAATATGTGGGCGGCTTCGGTAGATAACCCTGCAAGCAACGGATCGATTGTGCCTATAAGAATGTTGGCACTAAATCCCCCACTAACTCCGGCAAAAGCTGCTGACATACCTGCAATGGGATGTCTGCCCAATGAGTGGAATATGACACCTGCCAATGGAATAATGAGCAAGTATCCCAAATCGGAAGCGATATTGGATAAAATGCCGGTAAAGACCACCATAAAGGTAATTGATCTGGGAGGAGCCTTCACCAATAATGCATTAATAGCGGCCCGGATAAGTCCGCTGCTTTCTGCCACCCCGATCCCCAACAATGCCACCATCACAATGCCCAAAGGAGCGAACCCCGTGTAGTTGTCCACCATATCAAGCAAAATGCGGTGTAGCCCTTCGCGTGAGAGTAGATTAACTACCTCTACCTGCGCTCCTGTGGCGGGATGTACTCCGCTCCATCCTAACCATCCACCAATACAGGATATTATTAGGGTAATCAATGCAAACAATCCAAACAGCAATGCCGGATGTGGCAAGGCATTTCCTGCCCGCTCTACGAAACCAAAAAAACCTTTTTTAGGCTTCTTTACAACGGTATCCATAGGAGTATATCTTTGTTATTATCATCTTTAAATTTACAATCTACAGCGTTGCTCATAGAGCAACCTAACTAATAGCAGCCCTCTAAGGTTTGCGTCAACAAAAAAAGGAAATAAATACTTTGTAAGCAAAAAAAGATTATTCGTTTTCGATGATAATGCGTTGTTAAATTAGAAATGTCTTTTTTAATAAAGATAAAACAGAAAAATGAGATTTTTTAAACAATTATTATAAAATATCCGCAGAAATCCTTAAATTGGAAATTGATTTTAGGACAGATAAACCACAATCACTATGATGTCAAAAAACGATATTCATCCGGATAGCAAATTGTCTGAGATTCTTATTAATTATCCATACGTTATTCTACTATTGGAACATTTTGATATTTCGCTTCCGGTACAGGATCTAAGTATCGCCCAAATCTGCAAGCAGCACAACATTAACGAAGCACTTTTTGTCGCTTTTACAAATCTCTATTGCAATAAACAATCGATACCATCTCTAAACCTTACATCCGATGATGCTATAACCATAACCCGTTTTCTAGCCGCCTCACATCGTTACTATTCGGAGCAAATATATCCGGAAATCATGCAGTTGATTGAGCAAATGAGCCAACAGAACAACCATCGTGAGATGAAATTGGTTTCGGTCTTCTTTGCCGATTACTTCAAGGAAGTTACTGCTCATTTGGATTATGAAAATCAGATTTTCCACCCTTATGTGGAATGTTTGGTGGAAAGAGATAAAGGCATTATCAGCCAAGAGATACATATAAATTATTCAGTATCTCAATATAAAGACCATCACGACGATATTGAGATAAAATTAACGGACCTCAAAAATCTGCTTATAAAATATCTGCCCTCGCGCGACGACCGGCTAATCCGCAGGAAATTGCTCTTTTTGCTTTCTGAGGTGGAATTTGATCTGAATATTCACTCTAAAATAGAAGAACTCATTCTTATCCCGCTCGCTATACAATTAGAGAATAAATTCAAAGCCGCCCGCACATGAAACAAACCCACATATTGATACTGGAAGATGCACCCATTGTACGAGAAGGGCTAAAATCTCTTTTAGATAGTATGAGAAATGTCCATAGTGTATCAATTGCAGGCACATTTGAAGAGTTGATGCACATGCTGGAATGCAAATCTTTTCAAATGGTGTTGATAGGTCCCCATTATTTGCTTATTTATCAAAGTCAAATTCAGCAGCTGCGCAGTCAGCACAATAGTATTAAATGGATTGGTGTGCAATATAGCCTCTTTTCGGAAGATCTTCTGAATAAATTTGATGGTGTGGTGGATGTGTTTGACGATCAAGAGATATTGTCTGCAAAACTTAACAAATGGTTGGAAGCTGCTTCCGATGAAGATTCGCAAAACAGAGAGAGTCTCAGCAAACGCGAAGAGGATGTGTTGCGACTGCTCGCTTTGGGAAAATCCAATAAAGAGATCGCAGATGAACTGACTATCAGCATCAACACCGTAATTACACACCGCAAAAATATTTCACAAAAGACCGGCATCAAATCTGTCTCAGGACTCACTATTTATGCTGTAGTGCAAAATTTAATTTCGCTGGATAATTATTAAAGGCAGCTTTTATAACAATCACTTACTTCAACTTGTCATCTATTATAGCACCTATTACGCACGCCAATGCAAAGCCGGCTGAAAAGACAATAGCCCACCAAATTTCCGCATCCGGCTTAAACACCAGATAGAGTGTAATGGCTATACTATAACAGCAAAAGAAATGGGCAAGCCTCTTCTTGACTGACTCCGGAATTTTCATTCTAAAGGTTATTTCTTGGTACGAAAAAAAATGACCAAGTCGCACTAAATGTTCTATTGTAGTGATTGAACCAACTTTGTAATACGCTCCATTTCGTCAGCAATCTTCAGGCGCTGAGGACAACTGCGTTCGCACTTACCACAGAGTCTGCATTTGTCGGCCCGCGCTTCCTCGGGGATAGAATAATAGCCCTCAAGGAAAATCTTTTTCCTGCGCTCAAACTCCTCAGGACTCTGGCTGTCACGCTCGGGGATGTTGCTCTCGTTCACGCACTTGTTGTAGTGCATGAAATTGGCGGGAATATCCACTCCGAATTTACAAGGCATACAATACTTGCAAGCCGTACACCTGATAGGACGTGTCTTTAGGAAAATGTTCAGAGCCTTGTCCAGAGCCACACGCTCCTCATCGTTAAGTGGTTGAAATTCGGTGGAGAGAGTATTGACATTGTCCACCACATGTTCCATCGCGCTCATACCACTAAGTATGGTGAGCACTCCGGGCAACGAGGCAACATATCTCAAAGCCCAGGATGCAATACTCTTGTCGGGATGCACTCCTTTCAGCACCGCTTCGGCATCAGGATTGAGTTTGGCAAGCATGCCACCGCGAATGGGCTCCATTACTATACAGGGGATATCTTTTTCCTCAAGCCTTTTATAGAGATATTTGGCATCAATCTGATCCCAATCGTGGTAGTTTAACTGAATCTGCACAAAATCCCAATCATATTTTTCGAGCATCTTGTCAAACAACTCATTTGACCCATGAAAGGAGAATCCGAGATTGCGAATGCGACCGGCTTTCTTCTCTTCAATAAGATAGTCGAGGGTACCTATTTCTTCATATACACGTACATAGTCCGCTTCGCGGCTTATGGAGTGGAGCAAATAATAATCAAAATAATCCACCTGGCAACGTTCCAGCTGGGTTGCAAAAATTTCCTTGGCCTTATCAAGGGAAGTGACCATCCAGCCAGGCATCTTGGTCGCAAGATAGAAACTCTCGCGCGGATAGCGTTTGAGTGCCTTACCGGTAAATATCTCCGAGGTGCCGCCATGATAATTGAAGGCTGTATCAAAATAATTGACTCCGTGCTTGTAGGCATAGTCAATCATTTTGAGTGACAATTCTTCATCGATGGACTTATCGGAAAGGGTCGGGAAGCGCATCATCCCGAATCCCAAAAGAGGAGCCATGTTGGAAGTCCCTTTGTGTTTGCGTCTGGCCACCATTGGCTCTTTAGGCTCTACTTCACGAGCTGAAATGGAACTGATGCCGGTTGTGGCCATAGCCATGCCAATAATACCGGTACCGAAAAGTTTCAATGCTTCGCGCCGGGAAAGCTGGTTCTTCTTTTTTTCCATATGTATAAATGTTTGAAAATGGTTTGAAACAATTGTATCCGTTTACAAGCGGATTACATCATACAAAAATAGATTTTTCATCTGACAAGTGCAATAGTGTGCAAAACTTTTGATTTCACGTAGAGATTAATGTCACTTTTTCGGAATTCTACAAATATTAACATTTAAATATGTATAAACGGCTCTGGGTTGCAGAGAGCCGTATCGCAACCTATTTTTGCTATAAAAAATGTTGTGCAAGACTTATTGTGCCACCTGCATAGGGATAACGGCAGTTACGGTGACAGTGGAGGTGGATCTTTCCAATGGTATCGGCATACATCTGGTTGGGCTACCGGACAATGCAGTCAAAGAGAGTCTGCTGCGCGTAACTACAGCCCTCTCCACTTACGGATACAGGATTCCCGGACGCAAATTGGTCTTCAATCTCGCGCCCGCCGATATACGTAAAGAGGGCTCATCCTACGATCTGGCCATAGCCATAGGGCTGTTGGCGGTATCGGAGCAGGCATATTTGCCCGGATGCAGCCAATATATTATGCTCGGAGAACTTTCACTGGACGGTAGCATCCGTAATGTGACCGGCGCACTTCCAATTGCTGAACACGCCAAAGAAATGGGATTCACAGGGTGCATTTTTCCAAAGGAATCGGCTTTAGAGGCTGCCGATGTAGAGGGAATCGACATCTATGGAGTCAGTACGCTAAATGAGGTGTTGGATATACTGCGCAATGATAATTGCTCCCATTTGCTGGTAGTACGCGACCCACGACAGCCCGACCGACCAGACTATTCGGAGGATTTTAAGGATGTAAAGGGTCAAAGATTAGCTAAGCGAGGACTTGAAATTGCTGCAGCCGGCGGTCACAATCTCCTTTTAGTGGGCACACCGGGCAGCGGGAAGACCTTTATGGCCTCCTGTTTACCCTCGATACTTCCACAAATGAGCAGAGACGAATCTATCGAGACCAGTAAAATATACTCTATAACCGGCAACCGCACCGGCAAAAGGGGATTAATGCTGGAGCGTCCTTTCAGAAGCCCACACCATAGCGCTAGTCTTGTATCGTTGATAGGAGGCGGACAAAATGCCTCTCCCGGAGAGGTTTCTTTGGCCCACAACGGCATATTGTACCTCGACGAAATGGCCCAATTCAGCAAAGTCATACTGGATGCACTGCGCCAACCCTTGGAAGATGGAAAAGTAACCATTTCCAGAGCACGCTACAAAGTAGAATATCCCGCATCCTTCATGCTGATTGCCTCGATGAATCCCTGTCCCTGCGGCTACTATGGAGACGATTCCCATAAGTGCACCTGCACACAATCGGCCGTAATGCGCTATATGTCCCGCATTTCGGGACCTATGTTGGATCGCCTGGACATGCACATTTTTGTCAAAGCAGTGAGCGGCGACGACCTGATCGCCGATGGTGAAGAAGAGTCAAGCGAAGCTATTGCTAAGAGAGTATTGGCGGCCCGACAGATTCAATATGAACGTTTCAGGGGAGAAGGGATATTCACCAATTCCCAGATGAATGTGAGGCAACTCAACACCTATTGCAAGGTCAGCAAAGAGCAGAAACGCTTCCTTAGGGATGTCATTCACCGGCTCAATCTGTCGGCCCGTTCCTATAGCCGTATCCTCAAATTGTCCCGTACCATTGCAGATATTGATGGCGATATTTTTATATCTTTGCAGCATATCAGCGAAGCCATACAATTTCGCAATCTGGACAGAGGCAATTTTTATGATTGAGATTATCATCAACGGTACCGGCGACCTTCAGAGAGCTGCACGCGTTTTTCTCGAAAAGGCGGGTGAAAGCAGGATAATCGCATTCTACGGACAAATGGGAGCCGGGAAGACTACATTTATCACCGCATTATGCCGTCAATTGGGGGTGCGGGACATAGTCAACAGTCCTACTTTCACCATTGTCAATGAATATGCCGATTCGAAAGGAAAGCGATTCTATCATTTCGACTTTTACCGCATCAATCGCCTCTCCGAAGCGATGGACATAGGCCTTTATGAATATTTTGATTCGGGTGAATACTGCTTCATAGAGTGGCCGGAGATGATAGAGGAACTGCTGCCGGAGGAAACTCTGAAGGTCAACATTCTTGTGGATGACGCCGATACCAGAAGACTATTATTCTAAAATTCTAATACTATTTGATTATGAGACGATTCCTTTTATCAATTGCAGCAGTTGTGCTTGCAGTCTCTATTTGCCAATGCTCCCCAAAAAATCAAAATGATGAAACTGTCACGAATGTGCCTCAGGAGCAAATCCTGGTAGGTGCCGAGTCACTTGACGAATATTTACCTTTGCTTGAAGGAAAGAAGGTAGGCCTGCTCTCCAACCAGACCGGCATCCTCTCTAACGGCACTCACCTGCTAGATACTCTCCTTTCTCGCGGAATAAATGTAGTTTTCATTCTCTCGCCTGAACACGGTTTCAGAGGCGATGCCGATGCCGGAGAACTGGTGAGCAGTTCCGTTGACGAAAAGACCGGAATTCCTATTAGGTCGCTCTATGACGGCAAAGGAGGCTATCCCACACAAGAGACAATGGATGAGATTGACATAATGGTATTTGACCTTCAGGATGTGGGCTGTCGTTTCTATACCTACATCACCACCATGACAAAAACAATGGAGGTCTGTGCAAAGAATGGCAAGAAAATGATCATAATGGACCGACCCAATCCAATTGGATTCTATGTTGACGGACCCATTCTTGATATGAAATATAAATCTACAGTTGGATACCTGCCTATACCTGTAGCACACGGCATGACATTTGGCGAGCTGGGCATGATGATAAATGGTGAGAAATGGCTGC
Source organism: Bacteroidales bacterium (assembly GCA_033811195.1). Classification (GTDB taxonomy): domain Bacteria; phylum Bacteroidota; class Bacteroidia; order Bacteroidales; family UBA932; genus Cacconaster. Next base: position 204,738 of record JAPXOZ010000001.1, read on the forward strand.
CTGATGGCATCCAGTGTGATATTACCGTTATAAAATGTAAAAATTATACACACCAATCACGCTATACTCTTCCAGTAAAACCTTCACCCAATCTTCCCGATATGCGTTCGATATATCTCTATCCTTCGATGTGCTATTTCGAGGCTACTCCGGTTAGTCTTGGACGCGGTACTGACAAAGCGTTCCAGATGTATGGTCACCCCAACATGAAGGGGTATAAATATTCATTTACACCCCGAAGCGTGGATGGAGCAAAAAATCCTCCTCAACTCGACAGAGAGTGTTTTGGAGTGGACCTTCGCACCGAGCCATCAATTGAACAAATCAATGCTGAAGGGATTAATCTCGAATATGTTATCGATGCATATAATAATCTCAATCTCGATTCTCATTTCTTCCGTTCCTTCTTTGAGCTGCTCATAGGCCGTGACTACGTCAGAAAAATGATAATGTCAGGTGCTTCAGCCGAAGAGATCAAGGCAATGTGGGCCGAAGATGTCGCCTTCTTTAAAGAACAAAGACGACCATATCTACTGTATGAAGAATAAAGTTGTGTTGCGGGGTGCGAGGTACGGGTTGCGAGGTATTTGGTTCTCTGTTTTCAATGTGTGATATGGAGTATTGAGCCACACCGAGTACCACGAAACTCGCAATACGCACTCGAGAGCAGAAGCTGACAACTAACAACTTACTCAGAACTCAGAACTCAGAACTCAGAACTCAGAACTCAGAACTCAAAACTCAAAACTCAGAACTCAGAACTCAGAACTCATAAAATAGAAAAACAACCCAAAAGGGTTGTTTTTCTATTTTATGTATGGAATATTACGCTACATCCTGAATCTCAAGCCCAATTCAAGATTGAACTGTATCGGCTGGCTGTTACGAATGCTGAGTGGCTGATCGTTATCAAAATAATAAATCACCGACGGTTTGAAGGCGATACCCACATGTTGTACAAACCAGTATTCCACACCCAGACCCAAGTTTACAGACCACTGCACACCCTCGTCACCTTTTTCACGTCTATCCGTACTGCCATAAACATAACGCTTCATAATACACTTGTCAACCATACCACCCACTGACACAAATGCGTCAAACCTTGGACGGTCAACAAAATTGTAAGAGAGATTGAGTGGAATGCCGAGGTAATGAAGTTGGCTGGAGACATTGGGTTGTCGCTCCATGTTTATCATAGCGCTGTACTGCGAATGAAGATAAGTATAAACAAGACCTGTACCGATATATAATCTCGGCACTATGGCTTGTTTGAACTGGAGACTGAACGACAGTGGTATATCAAACTGCGGGTCATCATCAAAGGGAATAATACTATAGGACTCAAAAGCGGTGCCTAATTCCGACGGGGCATATTTAGGCCCCAGGTCGGCCATTAATCCATCCTTTGATGCTACTTGTGATATATTGGAAGATATAGCGAATAATGATGTGTTCTTTTTGAATTTACGGCGTGTAGACTTTTCTGTGCCGAGAATCCCTTCAAGATCCTTTTCGTCCCATTCCTGGATTACAGGATTCGTAGCAGGCTTATCCTCTTGTACAACTACCTGATCTTCTACTACATCATCGCCTGTTACAACGATATCGGAAACGACTTTCTCCTCAACAACCTTGTCAGCTGTAGTTAATGGAATCTCTGTAAGTTTATCTAAAATAGGTGTTACGGGACGAGAGACAGGCTGTGCCTGCTGAGCCGTTACACCTGAAGAAGTAAGGCCGACAATTTGTTCAGCCATGGGCATGACATCCTGATCAGCCGGAGTCTCCGTTTCAGGGAGAATACTCTCCGCCATAACTGAAGGTGTTATAGGGAGTGTGGAAATCTCATCTCCCCTAAACACAAACAATCCAACAGCCAGTACTGCTGCAGCTGCAACCGAAATGAACGAAATGCGGCGCACCACCATCATTCTGTAGCGGCGTGCCATCTTGCTGCGGATACCATCCCAAAGAGATGCATCTGGCAACTCAACGCTGGTATCAAGCTTTTCCTGCAAGAGTTTGTATAGATCTTTTTCGTTCATTCAATATAATTCCTCAATTCTTTTCTGCAGCCATTCTCTGGCTCTCGAGAGTTGCGACCTTGACGATGCTGAAGATATGCCCAGCATCCGGGCGATCTCGTCGTGATGAAAACCGTCAATGGTTAGGTTGAAGACCGCACGGTATCCCGGGGGCATACTTTCAATGAGTGCGGTGAGCTCTTTGGCTCCCATCCTGGAAACGGCATCGTCATTGCTGTGCATATTAAATGCCGCAGGAATGTTGTCAATCTTATCTGCATAGCGAAGAGCATCGTTTTTGCGAAGTACCATCAATGCTTCATTGACAAAAATCTTCCTCATCCAACCTTCGAAAGAACCTTCACCCTTGTAGGTACGGAGTTTTAAGAAAACAGTTACAAATCCGTCCTGCAAGACATCCATTCCCGCTTCACGGTCGCCCATATATCTGATACACAAAGCCAGCATCTTTGGCGCGTAGGTGTCATACAAGCGCTTCTGAGCTACTACATCTCTCTTCAAACACCTCTGGATGAGATCATTTAAGTCAGTATCAGTTAAAGCCGACTGCTTCTTCATTGACTGTTTCATTATATAGATGCAAAATTAGCACAAAATGTTGCATCGGGGACAAAATATTTTTGGAGTGGTTTTTGTTTGAACATTTATACTTAATTTTGCATATTGCGTACAATATAAAGAATTGTAGAGAAAAATGAGAAAATTTCTGCTAATATTTACATTTATCGCTATTCCATTGCTGAGCACAGCACAATCACACACCTATCTTGATGCGTTGCAAGCCTACCAGGTGGGAGAAATAGCTCAGGCTCATTCACTTTTCATTCAGGAGATAAAAGCAAATCCCAATAATGATGCCGCTCACTTCTATCTGGCGATAATCTATTCGGCGAGCGAAAACACTCACTCTAAGGCTGAAGAAGAATTCAAGAAGGCTCTCGCCATTGATCCAAATAACTATTGGTATAAATATTCTCTGGCTCTCTTCTACGCTGAAACGGAGAGGATTGAATTGACCACCTTGCTACTTGAAGAACTGATCGAGGCTTTCCCTAAAAAGAGTGAGCTCTATTTTACAGCAATAAATGCTTATCTCAACCAGAACGATGTCACAAAGGCCCTTGCTACACTCGATAAAATAGAAGGCAAGATCGGTAAGAACGAGATGATAGGCCTGACAAGGATGGATCTGATGAGCAAACAGGGCAATTATACTGACAAAGAGCTCTACGATTACCTTGAGAGTTATTATCAGGATTGTCAGAGTCCGAGAATGGCCACAATGCTAGGTGACCGTTACGCTTCGCTTTATAACGACTCTCTCTCTATGTTCTATTACAACCAGGCCATAGATATTGATCAAGGGTATTCTCCGGCATATTATGGTCGCGCACATGTTTTCCAGGCACTCAGGCAATACGACCGTTATTTTGAAGATATGAGTCTGTTTATGAAGGATCCGGCTATCTCTCCCCGTTTAAAATCCGAATATCTCAAAAATCTGACCGAATCTTCACAATTTGTTATGGCATTTCCGGAGGAGACAGAACAAATGGTGCTGGACGCCTATACGACACATCCGAAAGATGAGGGCATCACCACAATGGCAGGAGTGTTTTTCTACAGAATGGATAAACCACACTATGCAATTGAACTGATGAAGCAGAATGCTGACAATCATCCGGACAATCCGGAGGCTTCCCTTCAATACTTGATGATGCTTTATTATCAGAAACTGTGGGACGAACTTATTCCAGCATGTGACAAGGTTATTGAACGTTTCGGCTATAATTTTGACATAGTCCAGCTTCGGGGCATAGCATACAGCGTAAAGGAAGATTACGACTTGGCTATTAGGGACTTCAAACTTATTGCCGCATCCTCGCCGAAAGACAGTGCAATAATTGTCTTCTCCAACTCCATGTTAGGCGACCTCTATTATCAGAGTGGGGATAGCAAAAAAGCATACAAGCACTACAAAAAAGTTCTCAAGGTCAACCCAACCTATGCACCGGCGCTAAACAATTACGCCTATTACCTCTCTCAGGAAGGCAAAAAGCTTAAAAAGGCCAAGGCGATGAGTGAAATTACTATCAAGCAGGAGCCGGACAATCCTACATATCTCGACACTTACGCCTGGATCCTTCACCTGCTCGGACAGAACATTGAAGCCAAAGCGATATTCAGGCATGCAATGCTCTATGGAGGTAAGGAGAGTGCTGTAATCCTAGATCACTATGGTGATGTGCTCTTTGCACTTAAGGAGTATGATCTAGCTTTCGTCTACTGGAATCAGGCAAAAGCACTTGATGACACCCTTGGTATCGAGGAGAAAATTAAATCCAAGAAGGCCGAAATCGGAAGATAACCATGAAACGGCTCCTGACCCTACTCATACTCGCACTGCTGCTCTCTTCTCTAAGTCTATCTGCACAGGACACCTCACGTCAGACAGAGCAGAAAAAACGGCTTGAGGAGGAAATCGAATTTATCAACCGCCAGCTCAAGGAGATTCTTTCGAAGGAAAAAGCCAGCACTTTGGAACTTACTCTCATAAGAAAAAAAATATCCAACCGAATGACCATCATTGAAGGCATCGATAAGGAAATCGCCGAGATTGGTCGCAATATAAACGACAAAAACCGTTCTATACAAACCCTTCAGCGCGAAATTGACACTCTTGAAAGTTATTACGCACGTCTAGTGCGCAATACCTATAAAAACCGAGATACTAAAGTGTGGTTTATGTATCTCTTCGCCAGCGAAAGCATCGGACAAGGCTACCGTAGGTTTTCCTACCTGAAAAACCTTGCCGCTGTAGTCAACATGCAAGGAGTCAAAATACGGGAAAAACAGGCACAACTCGAACTGGAGAAGAGAGAACTTGAGAATATGAAGAAGGAAGCGGAGACTACCCGCGCAGAACGTGAAAAGGAGTACAAAGAACTCCTTCGTGAGGAGACCATGAGCCGGCAGGTGGCAGACAACCTTGCCAAAAGTCGCAAACAACAAATGCGAGAATTGGAGAAAAAACGCCAGCAGGTGGAAAGACTCAACCGCGAGATAGAAAGCATACTCAGCAAGACCGTAAAAACTCAACAAAAGGAGAAAACCCCAATTGACTACACCCTTTCAGGGATGTTTGAGCAGAATAAGGGCAAACTCCCCTGGCCTGTAGCTAAAGGAGTTGTAGTTGGGAAATATGGCGTCCATTACCATCCTGTCTACAAAAATCTAAAACTGCCGGAAAATAATGGCATTGACATATCCACTTCTAAAAATGCGGAAGTGCTCTGCGTCTTTGATGGGGTTGTAAAGCAGATCATCATGATGCCGGGCTACAACCAGTGTGTACTTGTCCAGCACGGCAGTTACTTTACATTCTACTGCAAACTCAAAAAAGTGAATGTCAAAAACGGAGACAAGGTGACTACAGGAGAGCCGATCGGTATCCTCAACGAAGAAGGAAACACTTCGGAACTTCATTTTCAGATATGGAAAGGAACTACGAAACAGAACCCGACAGTCTGGTTAAGACCACGTTGATAAAGGATTATTTCACTCCAAGGACTTCACGAAGAAAACCACCTGTGTAAGAGGCTTTACAAGCAGCCACTTGCTCGGGAGTGCCTTCCGCAATGATCTGACCTCCTGCCTTACCCCCTTCCGGACCTAGATCGATAAGGTAATCGACTGATTTGAGCACATCGAGATTGTGCTCGATGATTATTACTGTATTACCTTGATCTACCAGACGTCGTAGTACTTTGAGAAGCACTTTTATATCCTCAAAATGAAGTCCTGTCGTGGGCTCATCCAGAATGTAGAGTGTATTGCCGGTATCTCTGCGTGCAAGCTCAGCAGAGAGTTTTAGACGTTGGCTCTCACCACCGCTGAGAGTGGTACTCTGTTGTCCGAGTTTAAGGTAACCGAGTCCCACATCTTTGAGTGTGCGAAGCCTTTGTGATATGGAAGGTATAGCTTCAAAAAAATCAAAAGCCTGGGAAACGGTCATATTCAGGACATCATTTATGCTCTTACCTTTGTATTTAACCGCAAGGGTATCCGGCTTATAACGAAGTCCGTTGCACTCCTCGCAGGTGACGTAGGCAGGAGGTAAGAAATTCATCTCTATCACCTGTACTCCGGCTCCTTTGCATACTTCACAGCGACCTCCCCTGACATTAAAAGAAAATCTGTTGGCCTTGAATCCCCTGATTTTTGCGTCGGGAGTCTCCCCGAATAATCTCCTTATGTCAGTAAACACATTTGTATAGGTAGCGGGGTTGCTGCGTGGTGAGCGTCCTATGGGTGCCTGATCTATCTCTATAATTTTATCAATATTTTCTATTCCACGAATTGATTTGTAAGGCAGTACCTTATATTTGGATCTGTAGAAATGGCGGCTAAGAATAGGCATCAAAGTCTCGTTGATAAGCGAGGATTTGCCACTGCCACTTACTCCACTAATGCCTACAAAGAGGCCCAGGGGGAGATTAAGAGTGACATTTTTTAGATTATTGCCGCTGGCTCCCTCGAGAGTTATCTGTTTTCCATTGCCTTTGAGGCGAACCGAGGGAATCTCTATTGATTTACGTCTGAGGAGATAATCAATTGTAGGGCTTTGACAACCACTGGAAGCAATCTCTTCAGGAGGGCCGTTGTACAACAGCTCTCCACCCTTCTCTCCTGCACCGGGACCGAGATCTATCAGCCAATCTGCATTTTCCATCATCTGTTGGTCGTGTTCTACCACCATTACGGAATTCCCTTCATCGCGAAGTGCCTTTAGGGAATTGATGAGCTTGAGATTATCCCTCTGATGGAGACCGATACTGGGCTCATCAAGAATATAGAGCACATTGACCAGTTTGGAACCGATCTGTGTGGCTAACCGTATGCGTTGGCTTTCCCCGCCGCTAAGTGAACGTGTGGTACGATCAAGTGAAAGATAGTCAAGTCCTACTTCTTTGAGAAAACCTATTCTGTCTTTCAGTTCCTTGAGGATATCCTCAGCTATGAGCTGTTGCCTGGAGGAGAGTTTTTTATTGAGGCCGCAAACCCATTCATAAAGTGTATCAATCTCCATTTGGGTCACTTGGGTAATATTTTTACCATCTATACGGAAACAGAGCGATTCGCTCTTGAGCCGCGTTCCGTTGCACACCGGACAAACCATTTCATCCACAAAGAGTTCTTTCTTATCCCAAACCCGATCGCTCTCCTCATCATTGTGATATATCAGCGCTATAACTCCCTGAAAAGAGGACATTTCCATATTGGATCCTTTGCCTATCCTAAGGAGCTCGTCTGAACCATAAAGGATAAGATTTAAGGCATCTTCCGAAATGGCACTGATGGGGTCATGCAGCGAAAAGCCGTATTTAGAAGCAATAGCCTCCAAATATCTGAAAGTAGTATTGTCCCTCAACACTCCGATACTCTCAATACCTCCACCGGCGATAGATTTGGAGAGATCCGGAACTATCTTGCTGATATCAACGGTAGCAATGGTGCCCAATCCCTTGCAGTGTGGACAGGCACCCTGCGGGGAATTGAAAGAAAAGGTGTGAGGAGCCGGTGTAGCAAAAGAGAGCCCGCTCTCAGGGCATATAAGATGGCGACTCAAGTGCTCGATAGAATCATCTTCCAACCTTACAATTGCCAGAGAACCTTTGCCCTGATGTAGCGCCGTTAACACCGATTCTCTGATACGTTTGCGCTCCTCTTCACGGGGAATTAGTTTGTCCACCACTAGCTCTACAAAATGGACCTTATAGCGATCGAGTGGCTTGACATCGGAGAGCCATTGCATCTCTCCGTCGATGCGCACCTGGCTGTATCCTTTACGTATGAGTTGTTCAAAGAGTTCCTTGTAATGGCCTTTGCGTCCCTTTACGAGAGGCGCCAATAACAGAATTTTCTCTTCTTTGTGGTTTTCTATGATAAGATCGGTAATCTGCTCATCCGTATAGCGTATCATCTTTTTTCCGCTCTCCGGCGAAAATGCATCCGCTGCACGAGCATAGAGAAGACGGAAGAAGTCATATATTTCGGTTATGGTGCCGACCGTCGAACGGGGATTGCGGCCGGTGGTCTTTTGCTCTATGGCAATTATGGGACTCAGACCTTTGATATCATCCACATCAGGCCTCTCGAGAATACCTATAAATTGCCGTGCATAAGCGGATAGAGTCTCCATATAGCGACGCTGTCCCTCCGCATAGATGGTATCAAATGCAAGGGAGGATTTACCACTACCGGAAAGTCCTGTCACTACTACGAGCCTGTTACGCGGAATTGACAGATCAATATTCTTGAGGTTGTGGACCCTCGCACCGGTAATTTCAATATAGTCGGTGCCTCCGCCCATAACATTAACCGAGGAAGGGGTTTGTAGAGTATTCGTATCCTATGGTAGTTTCTGGACCATGGCCGGGCATTGCCCTTGTAGCGCTGTCCAGAGAGAGGAGCTTCTGAGTGATGCTCTCTATCAACTGATCATAGTTGCCTCCGGGAAGATCTGTGCGCCCGATGCTCCCTGCAAAAAGTGTATCACCACAAAAGAGGAGTTTTTGTTTTTTATAATGAAAACAAACAGAGCCCTGGGTATGACCGGGTGTATGGAGAACTTTGAATTTGGTTGTACCGAATTCTATAGTGGAGTTATCAGAGATATTGAGCATCTCGCAGGTTATGGGCTTCATATTAAAACCAAAATAACTGCACGACTCATGGGCCGAAAGGGCAAAATTGCGATCACTGGGATGGATATAAGCCTTGAGATCCCATTTGTCGGCAACGCCTTGCACACCCATTACATGATCAAAATGGCCATGGGTAAGGAGGATTTTGACAGGAGTGAGGGAGTTTTCTTCAACAAACTTCTCCAAGCGTCCCAATTCATTATCATCCTTGCATCCCGGATCTACAATCACACACTCGCGGGTGTCATCCCAAATAAGATAGCATCCCACTCTCAATTCATTAAAATAGAAACATTTATAATTGACCATAATAAGAGATTTGTACGAATAATTGCAAAAATACGAAAAAGAGTTTGTATTTTTGTCAATAACGCAATTTTATCAGGAGCTATGCACATCGCTATCGCAGGAAATATCGGAAGTGGCAAGACTACACTCACCAGGATGCTTGCCGAACACTATGGCTGGACTCCAAAGTACGAGTCCGTGGATTATAATCCCTACCTTGTGGATTTCTATAACGATATGGAACGCTGGTCGTTCAACATCCAAATTTATTTTCTCAACAAAAGATTTCTTGATGTTGTAGAGATCAGCAAGTCCGAAGATGTGATTGTGCAGGACCGTAGCATTTATGAGGATGCCTGTATTTTTGCTCCCAATCTCCATTCAATGGGGCTCATGGCTACCCGCGACTACGAAAATTATGCCTCCCTCTTTTCGCTTATGGTATCGCTTGTTAAAGCTCCCGACCTGTTGATTTATCTCCGCTCAAGCATTCCCAATCTGGTTAATAATATCCAGAAACGCGGACGCGAGTACGAAAGCAGTATTCGCCTTGACTATCTCAAAGGCCTTAATGAACGCTATGAGAAGTGGATTAACGGATATAAAGACGGAAATCTCCTGATAATTGACGTGGATAACCTCAATTTTCAGGAGAATCCTATTCATTTCCGCACCATTACCGACAGGATTGATGCGCAGTTACATGGTTTGTTCTAAATCGTAAGTTCTTCGCCTTCGCTTCTGGCAACTATTACGGCACCACATGTGTCGCCATAGGTGTTGATCATTGTACGAGGCATGTCACAGAGTTGCTCAACAGCCAACACAAGCCCGATACCCTCAAGAGGCAGACCAACTACATTGAGTACGATGGTAAGCATAACTAATCCCGCCATGGGAATACCGGCGGCACCGATAGCAGCCATTAAAGAGGTAAAGACCAGGATGACCTGCTGCATTATTGTCAGTTCTATGCCATAGGCTTGTGCAATAAATATGGCTGCTACACACTCGTAGAGAGCGGTACCGTTCATATTGACGGTGGATCCCAGAGGAAGGGCGAAACTGGCTATTTTGCTCGAAACACCGCACTCCTGCGTTTGCTTGATATTGAAAGGCAGGGCCGCCCCTGAGGAACAGGTAGAAAATGCCGTCAAAAGAGCTGTTGATACTTTGGAAATATGCTTCCAGGGATTTACCTTGCCGAGTATCCTGACAAGTGCAGGCAGTACGATTCCACCATGAAGAAGCAGCCCTCCCCAAACAATGAGAACGAATATTCCCAGACTGCCTGCAATATCGAGCAGGGCTTTTGTGTCTCCTGCCTGTTTACCCACCACATTGGCCACAATAGCAAAAACTCCGTAAGGGGCAAGCTTGATGATAAAGAGTGTAATCTTCATTATCACATCGTAGATTGCCTGCAGGATATCCTTTAGCGTAGTCTGCTGTTTCTGGTCCACCATAGTGATAAAAAAACCAAAAACTATGGCAAAAAAGATGATGGCAAGTAGATTTCCCGTGCTCAATGCTTCAAATATGTTTGCCGGCACTATGTTTACAATCTGATCGATGAATGAAACCTGGGTACCTGCCAGTTCAGTAACATTCTCGGTAAGTTTGAGATCGGCTCCAACTCCTGGTTTAACAAGATTTACCAAAAACAATCCGATAGTTGCTGCAATCAGTGTAGTTACTATGTAAAATACGAATGTTTTGCCTGCAATACGTCCAAGGGACTTGGAATCTCCCATTCCGGCCACGCCCAGTGCAATGGATGAAAAGATCAGAGGAATTACAATCATATTCAGGCCCCTGAGGAACATGTCTCCTGCCCATTTAATATAGGGAGACCATTTTTCGTAAGGGATGAATTTGGTCATCACGATACCGAAAATGACACCGAGACCAATACCGATGAGAATCTGCCAGTGAATAGCCAGTTTCTTACGGGTTTTCTTTTCAGTAGAAGTGCTTTTTGTCATAGTTGTGTGTTATAGATTATCTTTCAGAGCGACCGCTTAGGATCACCTTATGTGCAATATGTGAGTTGAATTGTGATTTGGCGAAAAGTTCCTCAAGTGTAATATGCATCCTGTACCTCCAGTAGTGTTTGGGGTTGGAGGGGATATTGATGCGCTCACTTTCCGGATCCTCTACACGTAGGGTGTCGTCCAGGGAGAACCAATCCTGAAGCGGCAGTATGGTTAGCATGGCCGGAGAGCGGAGATGACTCTCCACTATATCTTCGCAATGATGGCTGGGGCAATCTTCACCATACCTTTCAACCCACCAACCACGGAGTGTGCTGGTATCGTGTGTACCGGTAGCACATACAGAGAGATAGGGATAGTGCGCAGGATTGCCAAGAACAACACCCACTTCCTTAGGCATTCTCTGTATTTCGAGTGTTAGTATCTTGAGCTGCTCGAGCACAGGCGGTACGCAAGCAGGTATCATACCGAGATCCTCAGCGCAAGTGAGCATATTAGTGGCAGTAATCAACTGAGGCAGTCGGCGCATTGCCGCATCTTGCCAAAATTCGTTGTGCCTTGTATAGAAAAACTCATCATAAAGCCGGTTGAATGCCGATTTTTCCTCTTCAGAGAGCGCCTTGTAACTATAAGTATATTGGGCGGATATTCTCGGATGGAAGCATCCGAAATTGTTAGGATCTTTCACAAAGAGCACTTCTCCTGCAAGTGCCATTATGCCATCCTTGAGATCATTATCCTCTTTGCCATCAAACCAGGCCTCAATAAGTTTCTGGTTGGAAAATTCAGGCTTGAGAGTAAACACATCCAACTCATTTGAATCAAGGAAGGTCTCCTGTACCATCTGACATCTCTCCCCGAACATTTCGCGAAGCATATAATATCGGATATAGGGGGTAGCATGACGGTCATACCTGAAATCAAAACCACGCGACATCATATCCTCATAGGAATAGGGCATGGCGGGATTAAAATGTCCCATAAGGCCGAGCACCTGATCGGAAGGCACCTCCCAGATCCTGAAAAATCCAAGAACATGGTCAATGCGGTATGCATCGAAATATTCCGCCATCTTGGCGAAACGTCTCTTCCACCAACTGTAACCATCTTCGGCCATCCTGGCCCAATTATAGGTCGGAAAGCCCCAGTTCTGACCTTTGACTGAAAAGTCATCAGGTGGAGCACCCGCTTGTGCATCCATATTGAAATAATGCGGTTCACTCCAGGCCTCCACGCTTTGGGGGGTGATACCTATCGGAATATCACCTTTTATAGCAATTCCTCTGGAATGGGCATAGTCACGGGCATCCAGCATTTGGAGATGAAGATGGTACTGTAGATATACATAGTATCTCATTTCCCGGCCGGAACGCACATTTTTCCAAAGTGTATTCACCTTCTTCCGGTCATAAACAGAGTATTTTGCCCAACGGGAAAAGTCAGCTGTACCATATTTATCCCTCAGAACACAGAAGGCCGCATAAGGAAGAAGCCATGCGCTATTAGCCTCAAAAAAGTCCTTGAACCCGGGTTTCTCCATAAATGCACCGCCATCCTGCTCGAAAAGTGTACGGCACCAGGCATCCTTTAGGCGCAGCACCCTTTCATAATCGAGACTCTCGAGGGCATTGAGAGACTTTCGTTCAGACTCGAACTTCTTTGTCTTGACTGTATCTTCCACCTTTCCAAGGAGAGAGGGATTGATATAGATCGGATGCAAGGCCATTATAGAAATTCCCGAATAGGGATAGGAATCAGTCCAGGTGCCGGTAGACCAGGTGTCATTTATCGGTAGAAGCTGAATAATTCTCTGCTGTGTAATGGTGGCCCAATCCACCAATTTTCTAATATCGGTAAAATCACCTATTCCATAGCCATCTTCACTTCGCAACGAAAATATAGGAACCGCTACTCCGGCAAAACGGGGAGTCCTCGGCGGGAAAGTAGTCACACCGCATTCATAACGAATAGAATCGCCCTTTGCAAGAACAGGAACCTCCAGAGTTCTATTATCACAAGTTTCCCAGATGCAGGCGGACTCTCCGATGAGCTTAATAAATTTAAACCTCACCACTTCAGGCAGAAGTGACGCATCCAAGGCTACCTCCCACCTGCATCCGGAGATGGGACGCATAGGCAGAGCTTTAAGCGGATTCCAGTTTCCGAGAGCATCGCACTCACCACAAATGGAGATTGAGTCGTCTGATTGAACCAGAGGCGCAGTCACTCTTATAACGAGCTCCTTGGCATAATCTGACTCTACCGGAGCCTTTAGACTCTCCCTCCTATAAAAGACATTTGCAAAAGGAGCAGAAAGAAAAGCAGAATGGTCGCTGCTCCCCTGCCACATATCATGCAGTGTAATATTACCGGAGCGTGTGTCGGTTGAAATATTTCTAGGCTCACCCACCTCAACCAAAATACCTGAAGGACTCTTAAGTATATATTTATATGAAAAAATGCCCGAAGGGTTTCTAATCTCGGCTTTCCAGTTTCCCCCATCCGAGTAATTCATCGGAAGGGCACGGGAATAATCCCACTCACCGAGCTCAGGGAGTGACCCCGCAACAAATAATTGCTGACCAAAACGGGTCTTGTATTCAATATTGAAACTGATCACTGTTTTTGAGGTTTTAAGTTTGCTCGCAAAAATAGGAAAAATATAACTATTCCATAAGATAATCTTCAGGTATGTTCAAGATTTTTTAGTGATTTGTTATCTTTGCATCATGGCAAAGACAAAATCAGCATGGTTCTGCAGTTCCTGCGGTAATGAAAGTCCGAAATGGATGGGACGCTGCCCCGCTTGTGGCGAATGGAATACTATGGTGGAGGAGCCAAAAATCTCTTCCGGCACCGGAGGCGGGGTTTCCGGACGTAACCGTGCTTTCCTACAAACACAGGAGGCACGTCCTCAGCTGCTGACGGGAATTAAATTTGATGAAGAACAGAGATTTTCCATTGGAAATGCGGAATTGGACAGAATTCTTGGAGGTGGAATGGTACAGGGCTCGATGATACTCATAGGAGGAGAACCGGGCATCGGCAAATCGACTCTCTCCCTACAGATTCCACTCCATGCCCAAGGACTCAGGACCCTCTATGTATCAGGAGAAGAGAGTGCGGTCCAGATTAAACTCCGTGCCCAACGATTGCAAGGAGATGACTCCCAATGTTATGTGTTGGGAGAAACCCTGCTGGAAAATATCCTGGTGCAGGCTAAAGAGGTAAAGCCCTCCTTGCTCATCATCGACTCAATACAGACTATCTATAGCGAAAACATCGAATCTTCCGCCGGTAGCGTCTCACAGGTAAGGGAATGTGCCTCAGTTTTGCTACGCTATGCAAAGGAGAGCAATGTACCGGTAATCCTGATTGGACACATCACCAAAGATGGCGCCATCGCAGGCCCAAAGATCCTGGAGCACATTGTGGATGTAGTACTGCTATTTGAAGGCGATACAAAGGGTGCCTACCGCATTCTTCGCAGCATTAAAAACCGTTTCGGATCCACCGATGAACTTGCAGTTTTCGAGATGACCGGCAGTGGCCTTCGGGGAGTCTCCAATCCATCAGAAATTCTCATGCCTATGCACAAGGATGATTTGAGCGGAGTAGCAGTAAGCGCCATGATGGATGGCACAAGGCCCTTTCTGATTGAGATCCAAGCATTAGTGAGTACGGCGGCATACGGTACTCCACAGCGCTCCACTACCGGATTTGATGTCAGACGACTCAATATGCTGCTTGCTGTGCTGGAAAAACGCGCAGGATTTAGGCTTGCTGCCAAAGATGTATTTCTCAACATTGCCGGAGGATTGAGAGTCAGTGACCCGGCGTGTGATCTGGCTATTGTTGCCGCAATTCTCTCCTCCAATTTTGATCTCTATATCAGTCCGAAGATTTGCTTTGCTGCAGAAGTGGGACTGAGTGGTGAGATTCGCCCTGTCAGCCAGGTGGAAAGACGTATTGCTGAAGCCGAGAAACTCGGATTTGAACAGATTTTCATCTCTTCATACAACAAAGAAAGTTCTTTTGCAAAGCGTCCGGAAGGTGGCATCACCGTCACTCCCATTTCCGACATCCCAATGCTTTGCAAGAAATTATTCAAATAATCTCTTAGTGTGAGTTACGCAAAAAACAACTTTTTTGTTATATAGTACACTTAGCAAAAAATCAAACCCCTCAAAATCACACGATTAAGAGGGGTTTTTGTGCTCGGGACGGGAATCGAACCCGTACGGGCATCACTGCCCACAGGATTTTAAGTCCTGCGTGTCTACCTATTCCACCACCTGAGCCAGGTATGGGGCTATTGCCTTGGAGTTGCAAATGTACGAAATAATTGGAGTTTGACAATATCATATAAAAAAATGCTGCCCGACAAAGCCGGACAGCATAAATCACTTTTAATTGAGTAGTGAACTTTTAGTTGAAGTACTTGTTGTTCAAAACTACTTTTCTCAACTCATTCTGGTTGCCTTCATAAACATCCAGACCCTTGGTTTTTTCAAGATACTTCTGAGCATTCTTTGAGTCACCCTTGAGGAGGTAGCAACAGGCAATGTTGTTCATAACCTCATCCGAGTCACCGGCCTTCTCATAGTATGCTATAGCCTGATCGTAATTACCGGCATCAGCTTCAGCCTTTGCAGCAATTGCATAGAGACTCTCGTTGTCATAGATCTCTACAGCTTTTTCGAGTACCTCGGGATCGGGATCAACTGCGAGAAGCTGGATGTAATCGTTCTCCGTGAGCTGGTAAGGATCATTTCTGAACACTATCATAGCATGCTCCCTGTTAAAGCCCTTGAGTTGGTATGAAACAGTACAGTCAGCAAAACGTGATCTTGGATATACTTGATCAAAAATCACTTTGTAGGGTCTGCCCCTATCAATTCTCTTTATAGCAGCTTCTCTGGCGTCCAGGTTGGCATTGTTTGCTATTGCAGCCTCAAGTTCATCCTTTGAAGCCTTTACAGTAGGATCATCGGTAGTTGCGATGAAGTCGATCACATCATCCCAGTACTCACCATTACCGGATACCATGTAAATGCTCTCAGGGAAGTCATATTTACCTGCAATGATACCCTTGAGAGTAGCAGCACGTTTTTCAGAAAGTCTCTGGTTGTAGGCTACTGTTGCCTCAGGAGATGCCCAACCGCCGATCTGAATGCTAGCAACTGTAAAGTTAGGTTGATTGAGTGTACCCAGAAGTGCGAGAGCATCCTGATTCTCGAGATAAGACTCAACAGACCTGGAAATATTTACAGGATAGTAGAGCTTGGTCTTGAGTGCCCTGATGGGGTCGATGTCAACCAAAACAGGGGTAACGGAAGTCCAGAGAGGATCAACGACAAGCGGTTTGCTGAGATAGGGAACATCGCAAACCTCTTCGGTACCGCATAAGTTTTCAATACAATCTGGATTGTAAGTGCCTTTCTGTGTGGTTACTGTAAACTTGGCGTCATCCATCCATTCCTCATAGGGAAGGAGAGTGTTTGTCTCGATGGTGAGGTATTCGCCCTTCTTGGCAGTGTAGAATTTTACACGGTTGGGGTCGCATACCTTGTAGAGTTGCTCTTCAACCCACATACTACGATACCTTTCTCCGGTAGCGCTGATGACCAGAATCTCGACAACTTTCTTGGCTTTGGTATCAGCATCCCTTACAGCCGGAGTCAGAATCAGCGCAGTACACTGTTCGATAACGTCGGGAGCTACTGTGATGGTGTAGTTGGTAACCAGGCCTGTAAGATCCGCATTGGGAGCAATGTCTTTTACAGCCACTACGATCTTGCCGTCACAGAGTTCAACCTTGTCAGCCTTGGCGTTAGCAGAGAATGTTGTAACAAGCAGCACAGCCGCCATTAGCAACAAATTACCCATTTTTTTCATCATGTTTTGTTTTAAGTTACTTATTATTAATCTTCTTGTTAATCGTTAATACTCTTTTTTCGATACAATTGGCAATGCCAAAGATAGGAAATTATTTGTAAACTATAATAATATTTTTAAAATAAACACATAGCGAAAAAGTAAATTTGGGCAAAGCGTAGCGAATTAGCTGATAGAGCGTTCGTTACGCTTTGTTTTTCTATGGGACAGAGCCAACGAAATACCACCTCGAAGCCAAACGGTGCAGAAGTTCAGTTACCACCTCGTTACTCCCGTAACGGGTGCAGATTTCTTGCTAAACAGTTCTGTTTCTGCGTTTTGCGTAGATTTACATAGCTGTCGGTAACTCACTAATAACTAATTTTGTAATCAAAAAAAGGAGTGAGTTATGCGTAGTACATTCAAGGTATTATTTTACGTGAAGAAAGGCAGCGAGAAGCCGAACGGCAACCTGCCTTTAATGTGCCGTATCACGGTGGACGGCGAGATTAAACAGTTCAGTTGCAAGATGGACGTTCCCCCACGGTTGTGGGACGTGAAGAACAGCCGTGCTTCGGGCAAGAGCGTCGAAGCACAGAAAATCAACCTTGCGGTAGATAAAATCCGTGTGGAGGTAAACCGCCGCTATCAAGAGTTAATGCAGACGGACGGTTATGTTACCGCCGCCAAACTCAAAGACGCCTATCTCGGTATCGGCGTCAAGCAGGAAACTTTGCTGAAACTGTTCGAGCAGCACAACGCCGAGTTTGAGAAGAAAGTCGGGCACAGCAGGGCGCAGGGTACATTTACCCGTTATCGGACGGTCTGCAACCATATTCGGGAGTTTTTGCCCCATACCTACAGGCGTGAGGATATTCCGTTAAAGGAACTCAACCTCACGTTCATCAACGATTTCGAGTATTTTCTGCGCACGGAGAAGAAATGCCGCACCAATACCGTGTGGGGCTACATGATTGTGTTGAAACACATCGTTTCCATTGCAAGGAACAACGGGCGTTTGCCGTTCAATCCCTTTGCCGGATATATCAACTCTCCCGAAAGCGTGGATAGGGGCTACCTCACCCAAACGGAGATACAGACGCTCATGGACGCACCGATGAAGAACGCCACCCACGAGCTTGTACGGGACTTGTTCGTCTTTTCTGTTTTCACGGGTTTGGCGTATTCGGACGTGAAGAACCTCACCGTCGACCGCCTGCAAACATTCTTCGACGGCAACCTGTGGATAATCACCCGAAGAAAGAAGACCAACACCGAATCAAACATCCGCCTTTTGGACGTTCCCAAGCGTATCATCGAAAAGTACAAGGGGCTGGCAAGGGACGGTCATGTTTTCCCCGTTCCGAGTAACGGAAGCTGCAACAAGATACTCAAAGATATAGGCAGACAATGCGGCTTCAAGGTACGTTTGACCTACCATGTGGCACGCCACACGAACGCCACGACCGTACTTCTGTCGCACGGCGTACCCATCGAAACGGTGAGCCGCCTTTTGGGACACACGAACATAAAAACCACCCAAATTTACGCCAAAATCACCGCCCAGAAGATAAGCCAAGACATGGAAACCTTGTCGCACAAGTTGGAGGATATGGAGAAGAATATCTGCCGAGCCATCTAATTAAAAACAGAATCCCGATGAAAGAAGAAAGGAACATTATCACGATGGACGGGCAGGGCAATATCTCCCTGCCGAGCGATATAGGTGCAACCGCCATGACCGAGCGGGAAATCTGCGAACTGTTCGGGGTTATCGCCCCGACGGTTCGGGCAGGGATAAAGGCACTCTGCAAAAGCGGAGTTTTGAGCGTATATGACATAAAGCGCATTATCCGCATATCGGACAAATACAGCGCGGAGGTTTACAACCTCGAAACGATAGCCGCCCTCGCTTTCCGTGTTGAATCGTTCGGGGCGGCGAAAGTCCGCAAAGTGTTGTTGGAAAGGATTATACACGGGCGAAAAGAGAAAACGAAGGTATTCGTGTCGGTTGTTTCGGACGGCAAGCCCAACAGCCGTTGGAAAGCATGATGATATATCAACATACCAACATGCAAACATATCACTATGGTGATATATATTGCAGGTTCTATTCCTCTTTTCAGAGGAAAGCGGAGCAATCATTTCCGTTTACAAAGGCAAAGCAAGCACGGGGCTTTATGTCGGCTAAAAGGTCAGGCGGCTGCGCCGTTTCCCGATAAATCTTCCTCTCGCTTCGCTGCGAGCGTATTTATCGGGAAAACCTTGTATCCGACCGCCCCGCCACCCACCGACCGAAAGGGAAAAAATAAGGGTGGGGTTATATGGGTAAGCAGACGGCAGGGATAGCCACCGCAGAAAGGCAGACGGACGGTACGCCGCAGGGTATTTACGGAGAAAATACCGTAGCTTATTAGGGAATTTTCCGAGCCGCAATACTACGTATCGCTGAAAATTCCCCAATAAGGCAAGGGGCAAGCCCCTCTGCACACCCCATCGGGGACGGCATTTGCCGCCCCTGAAGATACAAAAAAATCATTGTTGCACAAGCCAAAAAAGAAAGGAAGAATATATGGGTTTCGTAGTTTTACACATGGAAAAGGCGCACGGTTCCGACAGCGGGACGACCGCCCACATAGAGCGTTTCATCATACCCAAGAACGCTGACCCCACACGCACGCATCTAAACCGAAAACTCATCGAATATCCCGAAGGAGTGAAAGACCGTTCGGCGGCTATCCAAAGGAGGCTGGAAGAAGCGGGACTGACACGCAAAATCGGAAGTAACCAAGTGCGGGCAATCCGCATCAACGTGTCGGCAACACCCGAAGACATGGAACGCATCGAACGGGAGGGACGGCTGGACGAGTGGTGCGCCGACAACCTCAAATATTTTGCCGACACGTTCGGGAAGGAGAACATCGTGGCGGCTCACCTGCACTTGGACGAGAAAACACCGCACATGCACGTCACACTTGTGCCGATAGTCAAGGGGGAACGCAAGCGGAAGAAAAGGGAGGAGCAGGCGAAGAAACGCTACCGCAAGAAGCCGACCGACACCGTGAGGCTGTGCGCCGATGACATCATGAGCCGCTTGAAACTGAAAGCCTATCAAGACAGCTACGCTGTTGCGATGAAAAAATACGGTTTACAACGGGGCGTGGACGGTTCGGAAGCGAGGCACGTTTCCACGCAGCAATATTACCGTGACATAAAGCGACAAACAGAGGAACTGAAAACGGAAGTGGTGGAATTGCAGGAACGGAAAGAAACGGCACGGGAAGAGCTTGAACGGGCGAAAAAAGAGATACAGACCGAACGGCTGAAAGGGGCAGCCACGACCGCAGCCGCCAACATCGCCGAGAGTGTCGGTTCTCTTTTCGGGAGCAACAAGGTCAAGACACTGGAGAGGGAGAACACCGCCCTGCATAGGAAGGTAGCCACACACGAGGAGACCATCGAAGCCCTGCAAGCCGAGATACAGACCATACGGGCAGACCACAGCCGCCAAGTGCTGGAAATGCAGCAACGGCACTTGCTGGAAAAGAACGAGACGGTAACAAAACATCAAACGGAAGTATCAAGGCTTAACGCCTTGTTGATAAAAGCCACAGAATGGTTTCCTTGGTTTCGTGCTATGCTCCGTATTGAGAAATTGTGCCTTGCTGTCGGTTTTACCCATGAACAGACCGCCCATTTAATGACAGGCAAGCCATTGCCGTACAACGGCGAACTCTATTCCGATGAGCATAGGCGTAAGTTCAAGACGAATGATGTTACTGCCAAAGTTGGTACAAACAATGGAAAGCTGATACTTGCCATTGACGGACTGCATATCGGGGAATGGTTCAAGAAACAATTTGAACGATTACAACAGAATGTCGGCTTGAAGCCTATTCAGAAAAAGAATAAAGGCTTCAAGCTATAGTCAATCATGCGCATCACATACATGGAGGACATTTTTTGTCCCCCATGTATATATAGAGTCCAAGACTAACTCATGTTATTCCCAAGAAATTACTCATACGGTCAATACACCGTTTCTTTTGATTGAGATTAGGATGAACGTACAGATTAAGTGTCGTTGCCACATTTGAGTGACCGAGTATGACACTGACAGTTTTATAATCACACTGGCTTTCAATACATCGGGTCGCAAATGTATGCCTAAGTCCATGAAAGACCAAGTGGGGAATATCCAATCGTTTTAGCAACCTGCCAAAATAATCACGATAAGAACGGGGCTCTTTAGATTGTGTGGAAGTGCCTACCACGTATGGGGATTGAGATTGTTTCCTTACCATTTTCAACGCTTGGAGAAGCTGTTTGGATATAGGAATCTCACGATAGGAATTCTTGGTTTTTGGGGAAGAGTGAACCCTTTCTGTAGATTTCAACTCACAGTTATATATTCTGCCTACAGTATGCTTCACGATGACTGTCTTTTGTGCAAAATCCACATCTTCCCATTTCAAAGCACAAACCTCACCGATTCTCATTCCGGTACAGAGAGCCAACAGTACACCTATATTTTGTGGAGTGGGCTGTTCCAGCAAGTGACGCATCAATATACGCTGATGATTTAATGACAATGTGGGCGGCAGTTTGTTTTCTGTTTGGGTAGGATATTCGATTTCCCATTCTTCAAAATGGAAAATCCCGTGCTTATTCCCGTATTTGATAACAGATTTGAGCACTGCCACTATATCCCGGACTGTTTTTCTTGCTAATCCGGAAGTACATTTGTCTATCACAAACTGCTGGACATCCTTCTCTGTTATATTTTCCGCAGCGCCAAATCGTGGCAATAGGTGTGTTTGTAACGTAAGCTGATAAGCACATAGGGTGGAATGCTTCACTATCGGACGCTTTGCATCACACCAAATCTCGGAAACTTCGTGAAATGTTTTTTTATTGTTCATATTTTGAGAGAATTAATTGATTTAACTCTCTCAAAATAACACACTTTCACCGATTTCCCTTTGAACGATTATGGGTTTTACAAAGCATCTCGCAATTTTCCATGCTGGTTGCCCCTCCCTTGCTCCATGCAGTCACATGGTCGGCATCCATTTCCGAAAGTTTGTAAATGCGGGTCTTGTTGGCATTATTCCCCAACGCACAGAGCGGACAATTGGAAATTCCTTGTTTCTCAGCCGCTTCGGTCTGACGCTTGTAAGCAGCCCGCTTGGTTGATTCTTCAAAGATACGGATGTCAAGCAGTTTCTTATCCTCTTCTCCTCCCAGTACATATTCGTAAATATTTCGGGGACACCGCACACTTTCATCCGCTTGCAAGGCTTTTACCCGTTCCGCGACATGGACGGTGCTATAAGGGGTGGCATGGTACGTTTCATACAGCCGTCCCCATTCCAAGCCGCACATGTCACGCTCTTCCATAGTAAAGGTAGCCGATACCCAGTCAATCACAGAACGGAAATAACTTTCCAATTCTCCCGTGGAAGGCTCGTGACGGTGTATGCTCATATAGGCATCAATGCTCATCCCCTTACTGTCGCAAATCCACCGGAGGGCTTCCGCCAGATAATCCTGCCGTTTCACATCTCCCTTGATATAATGACTCCATTTCTGTATTTCCGCATTTTGGGAATTACTGAACACCCGCTTGGCTGCATTTACGAACTCGCCCGAATAGATGGCATTGAGCAATTCCTGCTCCTTGAGCGGAATGCCTACAATATTGATGGTCTTGAACCACTCCTTTATTTCCTTTTCTTCACCCTCGCATTCATATACCAGCAGAGAGGATTGCATAATCTTTTGTTGCTGCTCTTCGGGCAATCCCGAGAAATACTGTACGTTATCCGCTTCATCCTTGATGGCGAATTTTCCTGTAACGAACCGACCGATAGAAGTGATGCGTTGCTGCCCGTCAAGTACTTCAAATCGTCCGTCCACAGTCCGGTTGAAATAGATTAGTCCGATGGGATAACCTTTCAGCAGGGATTCTATCACCGCTACATCACGTTTCCCATCGTTGTAGATGTAATGGCGTTGATACTCGGGTTGGATAGTGAGCCGCCCGTCCAATCCAAACAGACCTTTACCTTCCAATTCGTTGTAGGTAAATCCTTTACAGATGTCTTCGACAGTCCATTCTGTATGCAATGTTGTCTTCATGATATTGATTCACTTTTTAGGATTATTCTTTTGTGTCTTCTTCTTCCGGAGATGAATTGAGCGCAATGCCTGTCTTGGCGTTCAGCGGACTGATGACTGCCTTACCCGTCTTGGCTTCCAACTCCATACGGGCATTACGGGCAATCTCACCACCGGCTTCCGCCACATCCATGTGTTCCCGAAATGTTTCCGGATTTTTACTTTCAGATATTTCTTTGGTGGAAAGTTCCGCCAACATATTTAGCACCAATTCCTTATTGGTCATATTGTCACGTAAGTTCTCTTTTTTCAGACCTTTGAACTGCTTATATTCCTTGGCGGTCATGTCACTCCAAGTCTGATAAATAATATCGGTCAGCGTAGCAAACTGCACTCCCTCTTGCAATCCGTGCCGCTTCCATTCATCCGTGAGGTCTTTACGAATCTCTATGGATTTGAGACGCTGATTAATCCAATTATCCGAATACCCCAACCGCTTATAGTCCACCAGTGCTTGATTGATAGAGAGTTCGGGGTCTTGCATTTGGTTAAGACGTTCAGTCGCCACTTGTGCCATCCATTGCTTGAACGGTTCTGCTTTGGGCGATGGAATAGACTGAATCAAACGGAGAAGCTGCTGAGTATCTGCCACATCGGTTAAATACATCTTTCCATCAGCCGATTTCATTTTCAGTTGACTACAATTTGTAGTCAACTCACTCCCTTCTTTTTTTAAACGTGTTTTCAAGACACTCCAATACTTACGAGGATTAGGGCTATCGGTTAGGACAGCCACCACATCCACTATGGAAAAGTACCATTTTTCATCTTTGTCGTCCCAAATAGTACGGACTTTTTTAGCTTCAAAAAGCTTGATGGTATTATGTTGTGTCATAATTTATTGTTTTTGTTTTTAAGTTGAAATCTTAGGTCAGACACAAGGTGATTCAGGAAAAGAACTTGGTTTGCGTCCATACCCCCGTGAATTAAAGAAACTAAATCCCAGTTTACGAGATGGTCAGCTTTACTATTTAGAGAACGGAATACCTCAAAAACCATATGCACGAGTACTAATTAGAAAAATTGCGAGTGATGAAGTACTTTGAAATCTTAGGGATAACTAAAACTTGGTATGGTAGTGCTTCCAAGGTCTATCCAGAACAGATTCAAGTAGACCGTCATGGCAAAGAGACGAAAGTGACGAAACTCAATGACGGGGCAGTCTTGCTTCATTCCGAAGTTCCTCAGAATGAAACATATTATATGGTTGACGGGAAATATTATACCCAAGTTTATGCAAGAGTTCTTATTAAACATATCAGATCATAATTTGCGTATGAGTAATCGGGCATATGTTGAAACCAAAGAGCCATTGCTCCCAATAGCTCCCCTACGGTTCAAATCCGCAAAGTTAGGTGTGTCGGAAATGGTGTATTCCTTGGTTTTTAATCCCCATTGATTGCCCCTATCGGTTATCCCTAAGATTTCAAATTGCTCCGGACAATACTTAATCAAAAAGGATATAGGAACTCCCATCACTCCATCATAATCTGAAGGAATGGCATCCGTAAAAGGTACTTCAATGGCATCATAATTATCGTAGCGGTCATAGGCAGCTTTGCCTTTCAGTTCCTTATGTTTGGAAAAGCGGAGGTTGTCTGCCATGCTCATCAGTGGCAATGGTTCATGACGACGGCCATGCTCTATGCTGGTAAACCAACATGAATTACCTAATCGGGTATAATTACCGACATATCCCAATCTTGCAGCTTTAGCCTTGTCTTTCTCATCTACTTTAGCTCCGTCAGGAACGCCAAAAACCATATCATTTCCATTTCCTGTAGCACCTAACCAAACTTTGTTATCTTTTATCAAGGGAAAGACCTCTTTATAAGTGATTGCGTTCATGTTACCTATTACAGCAAACTTCTTCCCAGCTTCCACAATCCAAGCCAAGAACTCACGAAAGAGGGAGAACGGCGGATTGGTGATAATAAAATCCGCTTCATTACGAAGTTCGGTAACTTCTTTGCTTCGGAAATCCCCGTCACCATCCATATACTTCCATTCGAGGTCATCAATATTGATACGCCCGTCCCCGCTTTTGTCTCGTTCCAAGATGAATATCTTACCTTTTACCTGTGCCTTGGACGGGTCGAATTGAGGCGCTTCTTGCTCAAACAAAGAGGGCTGATAAGGTGTTTTGTATTTTTTGCTATCCGGAGCATAACTCGTAGAAATCAGTTTTTTCAAGCCTAACTCATCGAACTTGGCAGCAAAGTATCGGGTAAAGTTACTCCATTCGGGGTCATCACAAGGAAGCAATACAGTCTTTCCCCTAAACACGTCCGGGTCATATTCAAGATAGGCATTCATTTCAATCTCTATGTCATGAAATTGCGTATAGAACTCATCATTCTTAGCCGCCTTAGCTTCTTTTAGATTAGTATTTGCCATATGTCTATTTTTTTATTTCGTTAGGTACAAGAAGTGTACGCACATCCACATTCAGTATTTCCGCTATCCTGTATAGTACGGGTATAGGAGGTTGCACTTTGTTCGTGGCGTATAGATTGACCATATTAAAACCTTTGCCAAGTCGTTTAGCCAATTCAGTTTGACTAATCCCCGCCTCAATCAATGCTTCTTTTATCCGATTCATTGCGACATCTTCTTTAACTTGTTACAAAGGTATATAATTTTATTGGGTAAACCACTGTGCTCTTAAAAGAAAGTATTTCGTTAATGGCTTATCCCAAGCTATTTTGGAAAATTCTATTTGTTTTTTCGCCAGTCGATTTTATAAAACTGCCGCCGATAGTTCGTACTTTCGAAAAAAGATGCTATATTTGCAAATGAAAGAGTTATTTGACAGCATAGCAACGCAAAACGCTGAAATTCGCACGGTTGCTAACTCGTTACCGCCACTTTTCAAATAATTCGCTAAAAGTTTATTCCTCAATCGGTTAAGTCTAACCGATGAAAATCTTAAATATTTTTCATCTGCACCCTCGTACCACATATTCCACACCCAATACCAACCACAACTTACTCCTGACTCGAAACTCATAACTCAGGACTCATCTACACCCCGTACCACTCAAGACTACATACTACATACTACACACTACACACTCATAACTCAAACCTGTCGTCTAATTGAAGCCATGTGTATAAGCTTGAAAAGCTCCTCTATAAATTCAGGATCAAGGTCACGTGATAACGCACCGCTGCGTGTTTTCTCGAGAATCTCTTCCCAGCGTTGTTGTTGCAGGATAGTAATATTACTCTGCCGCTTCTGTTCGCCTATCTGATCTACCACTCCCATTCTGAGTTCAAGTATTTCCAAAATGTTGTCGTCGAGCGAATCGATGCGTGCCCTGAGCTCCTGTAATCTTCTACTTAATTCTTCGTCTTCAGGAACGCTGCTGCGTATTTGAATATTGTCGAACATCCGGGCCAGAGAGCTCGGCTCAATCTGTTGTTCTGAATCACTGAGTGCAGAGTCGGGGGATATGTGACTCTCGATAAAAAGTCCATCAAAGCCCAGATCCATTGCCATCTGCGATACTTCGTAAAGAAGCTCGCGCTTGCCGGCTATATGGCTAGGATCGCAAAGTATCCTCAAATCGGGACGTTTGCGCATAAGGTCAATTGGCACCTGCCACTTAGGCTCGTTGCGGTAACGACCTTTCTCATAGAAAGAAAAACCTCGGTGAATAACAGAAATATCTTTAATACCTGCCATTTCAAGCCTTTCAACGGCCCCGAGCCATAGGTCAAGGTCAGGATTGAGGGGGTTTTTCACAAAAACAGGGATATCCACTCCCTGAAGGGCATCTGCCAGATCCTGTACGGCGAAGGGGTTGGCTGTGGTACGGGCTCCAACCCAAATCATATCTATTCCGGCCTTCAATACCGCTTCCAGGTGGGCTGCTGTTGCCACCTCCACAATGACTTTCAGACCGGTTTCGCGGCGTACTCGCTGCAACCAGGGAAGGCCTCTCTCTCCCACCCCTTCAAAAGTACCGGGACGGGTGCGAGGTTTCCATAACCCCGCTCTATAGGCTATGTGGCGGTAATCTTTCCTGTCTGCAAAAATATCAACAAGAGCAGATGCTGTAGCCAGCACCTGCTCTTCTGACTCGGCACTGCAGGGTCCGCAGATGATTTGTATCATTATACTGTCATTATCTCCTTCTCTTTATCGGCAAGCAAGTCGTCAACATTCTTGGTATAGGTATCGGTCTCTTTCTGAATGTCAACTTCGGAAACTTTTACCACATCCTCGGGCATCCCCTCTTTTTGGAGCTTCCTAAGTATATCTATACCTTCGCGACGAGCATTGCGAATGCTGATCTTGGCATTTTCGCCGGCAGTTCTTGCTGTCTTTACCAATTCGCGACGACGCTCCTCTGTCAGAGCAGGCACATTGATACGGATCTGTTCTCCATTATTCTGTGGAGTAAATCCTATATTGGCATCCATAATGGCCTTTTCAATGGCAGGAATCATCTTTTTATCCCAAGGCTGAATGATAATGGTCTTGGCATCGGGGGTATTGATGCTGGCTACCTGGGGAACGGGGGTCATCGATCCGTAATAATTGACCATAACTGCGTTGAATACCGCCGGATTGGCCTTGCCTGCACGGTAGGTTTTGAGATCTTCGTCCAGAAACTCCACGGCCTCAGCCATCTTTTGACTGGTCGAAGCAATGATTTCTTTTGCTTTCTCTATCATCATTATCAGTTTTGAATATTAAATAATCGTTTTAACATGGTTTGAGACTATCGTGCCCACCTCCTCTCCGGCAACGAGCCGTTTGAGGCCGCCTTCTTCGTTTATGTTAAAGACAACAACAGGCATATCGTTCTCTCTGCAAAGAGTGAATGCGGTCTGATCCATCACACGAAGATTATCCTCAATAACTTTGTCAAATGTAATGGAACGATATCTCACCGCACCCGTATGTTTTTTGGGGTCCTTGTCATAGACTCCATCTACTTTTGTGCCTTTCAAAAGGGCATCCGCGCCAAGTTCGCAGGCTCTGAGAGCTGCCGCGGAATCAGTAGTAAAGAAAGGGTTGCCTGTACCTCCGGCCACTACAGCCACTCCACCTTCTTCCATATACTCGAGGACCTCGTCACGCATATAATACCTCGCCATAGGACGCATCGGCGTGGCGGTGAAAACCTCCGCCTTAAGCCCCGCATTCCTTAACGAAAGGGAGAGTCCTATACTGTTGATGACAGTAGCCAGCATACCCATCTGATCTCCTCTAACCCGATCAAATCCGCGTTCCGTGCCGGCCAAACCCCGGAAAATATTACCACCACCGATGACAATGGCAACCTGTACACCACGGCGTACTACGGAAGCTACAGCCTCGGCATAACGAGCCATCACATCTTCATCGAGTCCTACTCCGTCGGAACCTCCTATGGCCTCGCCACTAAGTTTCAATAATATCCTGTTGTACTTCATACAATTGTCTATTGTTTGGTTTTTACAACGAACAAAAGTAGTTAAATATTATGATTTTTACAACTAAAGGTCTATATTTGCGCTCTCAAATTAAGATACAAAAATTGACTTATGGCAAATATATTCACTTCGTCCATCGGAAAAAAGGTTATCATGAGCATCAGCGGATTGTTCCTGATCCTTTTTCTTCTGCTTCACATGAGCCTCAACTTCACATCCATCTTCAGTGAGGAGACTTTCCGGCAAGTATGTGACTTTATGGCTCTCCCCATTGTGAGCATTCTGGTACCCCTGCTTGCTTTCGGATTTATAATTCACATCGTGTACGCATTCATTCTCACTCTCAGTAACCTTAGGGCTCGCGGAGGTTATAACCGTTATGCAGTGCCCAATAAAGCACCCACCGATTCATGGGCTTCACGCAATATGATTGTTCTCGGCATCATCGTGGTTCTGGGTCTTGTGCTACACCTCACACATTTCTGGGCTGACATGCAGCTGGCAGAGTGGATGGGCAAAGAATCTGCCAACCCCAACGAGCTGATGACTGCCACCTTTGGAAATATATGGATTACCATCATTTATCTGATCTGGTTCGCAGCAATCTGGTTTCACCTTACCCACGGTTTCTGGAGCGCATTCCAATCCATAGGTCTGAGCAATACAATATGGTTTAAAAGATTAAAGGTGATTGGCATTGTGATAGTCACCGTGCTTATGGGAGGGTTTGCCCTGACAGCCATTTACGCCTACTTGAAAGCAAACGGAATAGTCTAGAGAAAAAGTTGCTGCATTATCCCATCCGAGACAAACAATCTCTCTTTCGGAATGCGGATAATGTCGCCTTCAGATATGATATCTCCGGTGTTCGTAAGATGTTCGAGCACCGGTTTTATTTTTGCCAGTCTCGAATTCTCAAGAGAGGAGAGAGAGAGGCCGGCAACTTTTCTTAATCCAAGCATTATCTGTTCATTGAATTTATCATCCTCCGATAGGATTTCATCGTTTCTTATATTGAGAGAAACATTGCCCTCCATTGCCCCGATATAACTCTTAATATCTGCAATATTTGAGCAACGGCAGCTGCGACCGTCAAAAGAGTGCGCCGAAGCTCCCAACCCAAGATAGGGCACTCTCTCCCAATACGAGGAGTTGTGAATCGATTCTCGTCCGGGAATGGCAAAATTAGAGATCTCATACTGGCGGTAACCTGCCTGCTCAAGCATCTGCTGCAAAATAGAATAGTGTGCAGCGCAAATCTCTTGAGGGGGCTCGTGGTAGTGGTCGGAATCGGCAAGCAAAGCAAGTTCAGTACCCGGTTCAATGCTCATCTGGTAACAGGAGACATGTTCCGGGGAAAGAGCAGTAAGCTGTGCAATATTAGCTCTCCATTGCTCATCGGAAAGCCCTTCAAAACCAAAGATCAAATCAAGTGAAATATTGTTAAAACCAGCCTTCCGCGCCATAATGAAAGCCTTAATTGCCTGAGCAGAAGTATGTCTGCGTCGCATCCAGACAAGATGTTCATCGCAAAAAGACTGAACTCCTATACTTAGTCTGTCGACTCCTGCACGACGCCATCCCTCAAGCTTTTGAGGGGTCACGTCATCGGGATTGGCCTCCAGGGTAAACTCATGAAGAATCTTTATTCCAAACACATTGCGCACTACATCTGCCAGATCTGCGATCTCTTCAGCATCCAAAAGCGAAGGAGTGCCCCCACCCATGTAAATGGTATCGGGGAACACTCCTGCAAAAAAATCGACTCTTTCCGAAATCTCGGACTTCAGGGCATCCAAATAGCGCCTGCGCTGTACTCTGCCATCAATCTCCGAATAGAAATCGCAATAGAGGCAAAAAGAGGAACAGAAAGGCAAATGGATATAGATGCCCGCCATGACAGCGCTCTACCTCAAGAGCAGATCCGCACTGCCAAGTTTGATCTCTGAAGAGTAAACCTCAACATTGTAGATACCCTTCACGAAACCCTGGCCGCTGGCAAAGTAGATGCAAACCTCTACCTCATCGCCCTGGTAATCAACCTCGCGTGAAGCAGAATAAATCATCTCCTCACCATCAATTGTAAATATCCTTTGCTGATCGCCGGTCATCAGGATACCATCGGGGCCTTTCACTCTGATATAGATAATCTTGGGGCCCTTCTCTGCAATAGAGTTCTCGATCAGACTGAGGCAGGTACGTAGCTTCTCCACACGACTGCTGCGGTCTGTCTCCTTATTGGAGGCATTGATAGCCGAAAGTACTACACCCCTGGCCTTTACCACTGCACCGGCGGATGCCTTGGCAGATAAAGCCTCTGTAGTGGTTACCAGCTCGTCATACTGCTTACGACTCTCCTCAGCCTCCTGACGTGCTTCCGTCGCCTGCTGGCGAAGAGCGGTATTAAGGGTGTTGAGAGAATCTATTTGGACGATATAGCCTTTCATGATGGAACGAAGCGTACCGAGCTCCTTTTCGTACTGACGAATTTTAGACCTGTTGGTAGCCTCGGTCTTCTGAAGACGCTCGATTAGCTGTCCAACCTTTTCTCTCTCTACATCAAGCGAGTCGTTGATCGCCTGATTGGTGGAGGTAAGGGTGGCATAATCATTCTGGAGGGCAACCAGTTCAGTGGTAAGATCCTCTTTTTCGAGATTAAGGTCCTTAACCAATTTGTGTTTGCTTACCCAAACAAATACCAGCACTCCCAGAAGGACTGCTGCCACAACGGATAATGTGATTACAATTTTTTTCATCGTATAACTGTTTTGTGGTTTTCCTTATTATGCTACAAAAATAATTCCTTTTTTTGAAACATAGTATTAAATTTGCAGAAAACAGTCAAAACAAATCATTATTTACTAAACAATATGGCTATGAAGTATCTTATCCGCTCTATAAAGTACTTAATCTATTTCCTGATTCTATTTTTCATCATAGTGGGTTTACTATTCCTATGGCAGCATGCCAAGAATCCCGACATTACCTTTTCGGGACTTTTCCGGGAGGGAGCAATGCCTAAACTGGTCATTTTCTTTCTGCTGGTAGCTGCTATATACCCCGCACTGGGATTTGTCAAAAGAAAATTTCACCTCAACGGTGATTACTCAAAGTATGCGGATACTATCGAAGATACACTCAAGGATGCAGGATACGTAGTAGATAAAAAAGATGATGAAAAGATTATTTTCAGACACAGCAAGGCGATGACACGCCTTACCAGAATGTATGAAGATGCCATAAAATTCGATCTGACGCAGGACCCTATTGTGGTTGATGGATTTCGTAAGGATGTGGATCGCATACTGCGCGCCATCAGTTACCGCATTACGCGCGGAGAAGAGGAAAATATCTCAAACGAGGCCTAATTATAACGAACAGCAAAAATGAAAGAAGTTGCAAGGTACACGGAACCCTATTTGGCTCACATTGCCAAAGGGTTACTTGAAAGCGAAGGTATAACCGCAGCGGTTCTGAATGAAAATTCATCACTGCCCGGCCTATGCAATATGTATGACGGGGCTATTAAACTGGTGGTGAATGACGAGGATTATGACCTGGCACTTAAAGTGCTGGCAGCCGACTCCAGTTCGGAATAGAACTCCTCACCATACCTGAATATGATGGGATTCCTGAGAAATTTGTATACGGGGATCCCTTCTTTTCTGCCTTTTTCAAAAGCACAGTCACAGATTGGCCAGCGATGGATGTTTAACGCAGTTAATCCACTTGATAGTTTTGAAACCCTGATGGGATAGAGGCGACAGGATATCGGCTTTGCGAAATCGCACCTTCCGGCACAAAATGCCCTCTCTATGGCACAAAAGCAGTTAGCGCCCTCAAATCTAGTATAGACGCACTCCTCTCTGTCACCGATAAGCGGTGTTACCAGATCACCATCCATATCTATCTCTGAAAAACCCTTCTTCTCTACCTGAGTACGTCCTTCAGCACTCATCCAGGCTGAATAGTTCGGGTATTCCGCTTTTAGAATATCAACTTCCGTCTCCTCCAAAGGTGCGCCGCTATCGCCCACAATACAGCAAATACCTCCGCATTTTTCGTAATCACAACTAAAATATTCGGTGAGGATTTCTGAAGAGACAAGTATGTCGCCTATCCGTATTATTGAAGGGTACATTTTATTTTTTTTGCAAAAATAAAGATAAGTTTCTAATTTTGGCCGGATTTATGCAAGAAGCATTAGTAATACGAATTTTAATTACTAGATAAATATGATGAAAAAGATTTTGGTTACTATTTTTGTTGCCCTCTTTACAATGGGCATTTCAATGGCTCAGGACCTTGGTCAGGCAACAGAACTTTTCAACAACGCAGGTATGACACTTCAGGAAGGCAACGAGAGTGCCGCTTTGGATCTTTTCCAGAAGGCTATGGATATGGCCTTGCAACTTGGCGAAGAGGGTACCGCAATCGTTACTGAATGTAAAACAGTTATTCCGCAGCTTATGCTGAAACTCGGCAAAGATATGATTAGAGATGGTAATATCGACGACGCCATAGTAAAGATCAAAAAGGCCGCCGAAAAAGCCACCGAATATGAAAACGAAGGTGTACTCCTTGAGGCAAACGACCTTCTCGGCCAACTCAAGATCAATCAACTGATGGGAGTTGCCAACGATCTGCTCACTGCGAGAGAATATGCTGAGGCTTATGAGGCATACAAAGATGTAATAGCATTAGATCCCAATAATGCCAACGCATATTTCCGTATGGGACAAGCTGCCAACGCGGCCGATAATACTGACGCTGCAGAAGAAGCCTTCCTCAAGGCAAAAGAGCTTGATGAGAGCATTGCAGATAATGTTGACAGACAGCTTTCAACCGTATTTATTAAGAAGGCTGTTGCCTGCCAGAGAGCAAAAGACCTCAAAGGTGCTATGGAGAATGCTCAGAAGTCCATCGAGTTTGGTGATAACGCCAACGCTCAGAAGATTGTCGGTCTCTCAGCTCTCGGTCTGAAGCAAAATGCTGTAGCAGCAGAGGCACTCAAGGCATATCTTGCAATGAGCCCCGATGCAAGAGACAGAGTTCAGATCGTCTATCAGCTTGGAACAGCCCTAATCGGTGCCGGCCAGACCGGAGAAGCTTGCGGTTACTTCAAGGAAATTGCACAGGATCCCAAATGGGGTGAAGCTGCAAGATATCAGATAACCGTCCTTAAATGCAAATAGAGCTTGAGCTTCTCGCTCCGGCGCGTAATAAAAGTATCGGCATTGCAGCGATAGACTGTGGTGCCGATGCTGTATATATAGCAGGCCCCTCTTTCGGGGCCAGAGAGGCTGCAGGCAACCCTGTTTCGGATATACAAGAACTTGCGGACTATGCACATAGATACTCCGCGAAGGTCTATGCGGTAGTCAATACTATTATCTATGATGATGAACTTGAAGCTGTCCAAAAACTCCTTTGGGAACTTTACAATGCCGGTGTAGATGCCTTCATAGTGCAGGACCTGGGCATTTTCCGAATGAAGAGACCTCCCCTGCCTCTTTTTGCCTCCACCCAAACACACATAAGAACCCCGCAACAAGCTCAATTCCTCTCCTCTCTCGGTTTTAAAAGGCTGATCCTGGAACGCCAGCTCTCACTTGCACACATTAAGGAAATAAGACGTATCACAACTTGCGACCTTGAATTTTTTATCCATGGAGCAATTTGTGTTTCTTACAGTGGACAGTGCTATCTGAGTCAACATCTTGCCGGCCGTAGCGCCAACCGCGGAGCCTGCATCCAGGCCTGCAGGTCAGACTACGATCTGGTGGACAGCAATGGCAAGGTACTTGTCAGAAAAAGACCGCTGCTCTCACTAAAGGATTTGAACCTAAGTGCGCATATCCCCGCACTGATTGAGGCAGGCATTACCTCCTTTAAAATTGAAGGAAGGCTCAAGAACGCCTCTTACGTAAAGAATGTAGTGAAGGAGTATCGCCACATAATCGACGAATTTATCAACAGCAATCCGCAATACTGCAAAGCATCTACAGGTGAAATTCGCGGAGGATTTACCCCGGACATGGAAGCCACTTTCAATCGTGGCTACACTTCCTGTTTCATTGATGGGAGAAGGGATCTCTGGGCTTCTTCTGACGGAGCTAAATCTATGGGAGAGTACCTGGGAGAGATTGAATCCGTCAAAGGCAATTGGATTACCATCTCCCACGACAAAGAGCTCAAGAATGGTGACGGGTTGGCGGTTGTTTCCCCTTCGGGAGAAATCACCGGATTTCGGGCGGATGTGTGCGAAGGTAACCGTGTGCGCATCAAAGAGACATCCGCATTGACCAAAGGTATGAAGGTCTACCGCAATCTCAATACTGCTTTCGAGAAAGAGTTGGAGAATAATATGCCTAAACGATTGATTGAGGCTACCATCAACTACAGTTCTAAAGCAGGAGTAACTACCTTCGAGGCTGTCAGCTGCCGCGACAAGGCGACTTTCACTTTTGAGGACGATAATCCTCAGGCAGAAAAACCGGAACAAGCTCTGGAAACTCTTTCAAGGCAGTTAAGCAAAAATTCCGGGCAATATATTTTTAAGCTCGGAAATGTGGGTTTTGACATCATACGATTTTATCCAACTTCTGTGCTCAATGGCATCAGACGCCAACTTGCAGAGGCACTTAAAGAGGCTGCTTTACGCAGAATGGAAGAGAGCAGAAGGATACCGGCTGATGATATGGTTACTCAAGCGGCAGCCAAATATCCCGAAGAACATCTGAGCTATCTGGCCAATTGTTCCAACCATCTCAGCAGGGAGCTCTATTTGAAGTGTGGAGTACAATTGGTGGATCAGGCTTACGAAATTGAAGCTCCGGAAGGAGTGCAAGTAATGCGAACAAAGTATTGTATCAAATATGAACTCGGACTCTGCCACAAACATCCGAATGGCAGAAAAAATGTTGCTACTTTCAGGGAACCCCTCTATCTGGCTAACAGGAATTACAAATTGAGATTGGAGTTTGATTGCAAAAGTTGCGAAATGATTGTAAATTTGTAGTTTAGACCAACAAGAGACGCAGAATGAGATTTGGAGATGTTATAGGAGATAAGGCACTCAAGGAAAATCTTATAAGGATGGTTGAGCAGAAACGGCTCTCTCACGCCATTCTTTTCAGAGAGGAACCTTGTGGTGGAGGTCTTGCTTTTGCCCTGGCGCTTGGTCAGTATGTCAACTGCCGGCACCGAAGCGACGTAGATTCCTGTGGTACCTGCCCCACTTGCAATCAATTTCAGAAGCTTATCCACCCCGACCTGCATTTTGCATTTCCTGTCAATAGTTCCAAGGATGTGGCGGAAAGTCAAAAAGGACGACCGATTTCCGACTATTTTCTCGAAAACTGGAGGGAACTCGTGCTGAATGATCCTTATTTTGCGGAACAAGACCTTTACGAAGCTATAGGTATTGATAATAAGAGCGGCAACATCAGTGTTCATGAGGCCAGACGTATCATCGAAAGGTTGCTGTTACGCTCTTTTGAGGCCGATTACAAGGTGATGGTGATATGGCTTCCCGAAAAAATGAACCAGGAGTGTTCCAATAAGCTCCTCAAACTTCTCGAAGAGCCCCCAGCAGGCACACTTTTCCTGTTGGTATCACAGGCCCCCGAGAAGCTCCTTACCACCATACGCTCAAGATGCCAGCTCATAGAGATACCTCCGTTGACCGAGGAGCAGCGTCAAAGCCACCCTCAGCTCACGTCACAGGATCCGGCTGAATATCGTGACCTGCTGACCGGACTTATTGAGGCCGGTATCTCCAAAAAATTGATTGATACCTTTGCCATCTGGGAAACACTCTCAGATATGGGCAGGGAGAAGCAGAAAGAATTCTGCCTCTACAGTGAAAGATTTATAAGAAAACTATATATGACCTCGCAGGGTCTGGAACAAATTGCGGAGACGCTTCCTCAAGAGGAGAGTCAAATCCGCGACCTGGCGTCCCGTATCAGACCCGGGTTTTACGAAAAAGCCCTTTCAGCTTTTGACCGCACGATATCGGCTATCGAAAGCAACACCAATTCCAAACTGACATTCTGCGATTTGTCAAACCGTTTGTTACTATACCTGTAATCATGGAAGAAAAAGACTTAAACAAAATATATGATTGTGCAAGGGGATGTGAAGTCGAAAGGACTGCACATGGCTCTTTACGCACCTCCTACAATCCGAGTTGCTGCAAACTTTCTGATTTTGACTGGATGCAGGGCATCTCTCAGGAACGCTATAAGGACCTATTTGAGGTAAGATTCAAAAATACCCGTAAAATCATCTTCAAGAATACTTCCGGACAACTTATCAAGACCGGTGACCTGGTGGTGGTGGAGGCTCCTACAGGCCACGACTTAGGAATTGTCACTCTCGAAGGCCCCGTGGTTGGACGTCAGTTGGTGCGTCACAATATAGATCCCTCCACATACGAATTCAGACGTATCTATCGTAAAGCGAAAATTCTTGATATTGAAAGATGGCAAGAGGCGATTGCACGTGAGCACAAGACGATGATCCGTGCACGTCAGATTGCCGCAGGTCTCGGACTTGATATGAAAATAGGTGATGTGGAATTTCAGGGAGACGGCACAAAGGCCATATTTTACTATATCGCAGATGAAAGAGTGGATTTCAGGCAGTTGATTAAGGATTTTGCAGAAGAATTTCACATCAGAATTGAGATGAAACAGATCGGTGCTCGTCAGGAAGCGGGACTCATCGGAGGGATAGGTGTGTGTGGCAGAGCCCTCTGCTGCTCCGCATACATGTCCGACTTTAAGTCAATCACCACACAGGCAGCACGCTGCCAGGACCTCTCTCTCAATCCCCAGAAACTTGCCGGACAATGCAGTAAACTCAAATGTTGTATCAACTACGAAGCTTCACTCTATGTTGATGCCCAGAAGCAATTCCCGGATGTTCGCGGACCACTGGAGTTTAAGGATGGGAATGCATATCTTCAGAAATGTGATATCCTCAAGGGACTAATGTACTTCTCCTACGAGCCGCACAGTATGATTAATCTATTTCCTCTTAGTGGCCAGCGCGTGCGTGATATAATAGCGATGAACCGCAAGGGTATCAAACCTGATTCCTTGAAGGGTAAGGAACCGGACAATCGAGAAACTGACTTTGTAAGTGCAGTGGGCGATGTTAGCATTTCCCGTTTTGATGAGAAACGTCGTTCCAAACGAAAAAAACAACAAAAACGCTCTGATAGAAACAAACAACAACGCTCAGAGGAGGAAAATCCTCGTCAGGAAGGCGATAATAAACCACGCGAGAGCAACAAGGGTGGTCAGAATAAAAGCTACCGCCGTCAGGGACAACGTCGCGGAGGCAGAACAAAAGACCAGAGCAAACCCATAGAAAACAGTGGAGAAAAAAGAGAATCAACTGAGAATCAGTAGGGCATTCGAAACCGTGATGGCACTTCTGGCTGCTTGTGTGATCCTCTTTGAATCGTGCTCAAGGCCGGACGATGGCTATAGATATGTCTATCTGGATCCGGACTGCGACTCCATACCGGTTTTCAGATTCTCACTACCGGTGGCCGACAGCACGGCATTCTGCTCTACCTTCATTGCTATAAGATATGATTGTCGGCTCCAAAGGAACTTCATTTTTTTCGAGGTGGAGGCGACTTCACCCGGAGGTGAAATTTTTACCGAAAAGATAACCCTGCCTCTTACTGAACATTCCCAGGTGGAGATCAGGAAGAGTAGATTTGGCATTGTGGATATCATTTGGCCATACAGAGATAATATAAGGGCCTCCGAAGGAGAATGGATTATAGCCCTGACACCTCTCCATACAGATGCAACTCAGTGGCTCCGGGGAGTTGGTTTCTCATACCATTTCAACGAGTGACTCTTTTGACTACATGAGTAAAAAAAACAAATTGCTGAAATTTAAGGAAAATGAAACTTTCAAATGCCTTATCCAGCCCCGTACGGAAGAGGTGCTCAGATGTAACCATCCGCTAAAGGGAAATTGGCATCGTGAGGTATTCGGCAATGACAGTCCTATTGTACTGGAGCTCGGTTGTGGCAAAGGCGAATATACCATAGCTCTGGCAGAAAAGTATCCCGACAGCAATTTCATAGGTTTGGACATCAAGGGAGCACGTCTGTGGAAAGGAGCAAAGTATGCCAATGATAACCAACTTCCTAATGTAGCATTCCTCCGCACAAGAATAGAATTTATCGAGTCGCTTTTCGCCGCCGGTGAAGTGGCGGAAATCTGGATTACATTTGCAGATCCTCAGGAAGGTAAACCAAAAAAACGGCTGACCCATCCATTATTTCTTACCAGATACCGCAATATTCTCAAGGAGAACGGAATTATTCATCTCAAGACCGACAGCAGGTTGCTCTATTTCTATACTATGGAAGTAGCGGCAACCAATTCTCTTGAAGTAATCACTCATTGTGAAGACATTTACGGCTCACCTGGCTCCGTTCCCGAAGAGATTACGACTATCCAGACCTTCTATGAGTCACATTTTTTGATGCGGGATATCCCCATCACATATATGGCATTCAGGATTAATAGTCAGGAAGATCTTATCTCACCTGAATGGGACCAAAGCCCCTACATACAATCCTACAAGACAATTACTATAATGAAGTAACGGCCATGCACTCTATCTCCACAAGCCATTCAGGGCGACAGACGGGAGCGAGCAGGTAGGTGTGGGGTATATTGCGAAGAATATACGAGAGACGCTGTTGGACTATATCCAAATCCTCACTATTTCTGAGATACACTATAGCCATCTGTACATCTTTCATAGTGGCGTCAGCCTCCGAAAGCAGAACTGAGACATTTTCCATCATCCTGTCACATTGCTTTCCAACATTGGCTGCATGGACTACCTTGCCGTGGGAATCTATACTTGCCGTACCTGAGATGAAGATATGATTGCGATCATCATACTCTACGACCGTACCTCTTTCAAAAGTGACCCCATACAATGAGGTGGGAGAAAGATGTGAATAAGCGTTTAGATATCGTATTACGCACTTTTCGGGATCTCTAAGCGCAAAAGCGTCCAGCATAACGTCGCCTCCTGTGGCAGGCCTATTGCCCGGAACTCCGAAAATCCCGGTACTTGCTATATAGTGAGTGTCACTGCGAAGACCGACAGTGTCAAAAAATTCCCTTCTGGCTCTTACAAAGTCAGCATATTTGTAGTCGATATCATCCACAAAAAACCATGTGCGTATACAGTTGTCGCTTATATTTAACCCTTGTGAGGTGAGAAACTGCTGATAGTTACGCAAGATCTCATAAGTCTGATCATACACATCCTCTTGGTCCGAAACCAGATTGGCGCTCCATACAAGCAAACCTGAAGCGAGAGAGGGTGCAGAAGTCCATATCCAAAGGGAAACGGGATGATCCCCAAGGGGCCTCTCTCTTACTACTGATATAGCATCAAACGGTGCCCCAATAGGAGGGACAGCAGTCAATTCATCCAAAAACAAGCGACCTGCAATCACATTAAATCCCTGCGGAATAGAGTCAAGAGCAACTTTAAGTGCACTCTCCACAGAAGGAGCGCAAATCATTATCTGGAGCTCAGCTCCACCACCCTTAGGGGCGAAAACTTTTCTACTACACTGCACATTCATACCCAAATATGTTCAACAAGAATTTTTATACCCATAAGGAGCAAGATAAGGCCACCTATAAACTCGGCGGGAGATTTGAAGCGGCACCCGAAAATATTGCCCACCTGGATACCGATGGCGGAGAATATTGCGGTTGTAACGGCAATAAGCAACGCTGCTAACCAAATATTTTCATTGAGAAATGAAAAGGAAATCCCGACTGCAAGAGCATCAATACTTGTAGCCACCGCCATCGCCAGCATTGTCTTGAACGAGAAATCAGGACTGACATTCTTCTCTTTCTTGGAAAAAGCCTCTCTCATCATATTTATTCCGATCAACCCTAACAGAACGAAAGCAATCCAGTGATCCACGTGCTCCACAAATGAAGCGAAACTCACTCCCAGAAAAAAGCCGATTATAGGCATCAACCCCTGAAATCCGCCGAACCAGAGGGAGACACTCAACACATTACGTGGGCGAAGGTGCTCTACGGAAAGACCTTTAGCCACGGAGACGGCAAAGGCATCCATTGAAAGACCAACTGCAATTATAAAAAGCTCTAAAAAAGTCATAAATCGAGTGTCAGTGCTCCCTGACTGACATATATCGAGCAAATGCAACCAGATATTCTCTGGCTGGTGAGTCATCCAGAACTGAAAGTGAAGTCACCGCTTTGTCTATCTCCTGCTCAAGGCGGTCATAGGCATAATCCAGACCTTTATACTGCTCCACAAGCGCAATTGCCTCACGTGAAAAAGCCTGCTTTTCCTCTTCGCCGGAATTTGTTTCGAGAAGCCTTAATCGTTCTACGAACTCTGAAGAAATCTCGTAAGGCGCATTGTGAAGGAAACCGAAAAAGGGAAGGGTAAACTTTTTCTCGAGAATATCTACTCCTACCGGTTTACCGGTATTAAGACGTGGAGAGTAATCGAAGATATCATCCATCATCTGAAATGCCATTCCGAGATGGAAAGAATAAGACTCGATGGCTTTCATCTGCGCTGCTGATGCATCGGCAGAATATGCCGTACTCATCATCGAAGCTCTAAATAGAGATGCAGTCTTACAGAATATAATGGTATTATAATCCTCCTCAGTAGTATCAAGCGAGCTTGCCTTCTCCAGCTGGAGCATCTCCCCTTCCGCCAAATCGGCAAGGCAGTTGGAATAATAACTGATCACCTGATTGTCACATTTCATAAGTATAAGATCTATACCTCTAGAGAGCCAAAAATCCCCAACAAGCACGGAAGCTGTAGGGGAATAGAGTGACATTATCGTTGCAACCCCACGCCTTGTGGGTGAATCGTCCGCCACATCATCATGAAGTAAAGTGGCTGAATGCAAAAGCTCCGCTGCTACTGCACAACGGAGCACTTTCTCATTACAAACACCGGATACAGCTCTTCCGGTAAGTAAAGCAAGAAGGGGTCTGAGTTGTTTGCCCGGGTGCTCAAGCATATAGGCATTAATCCGATTCAGGAGGAGCATCTCCGAATGGAGGCTCTTCCTGAACAGTTCCTGGAAAGCGATCCAGTCGCTCCCCAGATACTCTTTCACCTCCTGATACAGCACTTTTATGGTTTAAAAACGGAAACCTACTGAAATCTGGAGATTGCCGATACTCTTGTTTGCCTCTTTGGCATTAGCGAGATATTCTTCAATACTGCTTACATGGCCAAAATCCCATTCATACTTGGCTGTAATCTGGAGTTTCCATACATTCAAACCTGCACCGACTCCTATACCGAACTCTAAATTGGTTTTTTCTTGAATGAGTTGATTCAACAATGAATTATTTGTTTCTCTATTCGCCCAGTTTTTAAGGTTATAGGCAATCTTCGGAGTAACCATTATGAAGGGCTTAGCCGCAATCAGGTCAATACCCCACTGAATATTTACAGGCAGCTCAAGATACGAGCACTTTTTCTGAACCTCAACAGCACCGTCAATCAGCTTGATACCTTGAACACTGTAGAGAAGTTCGGGCTGAAGGGAAAAACCCATCATACTGGCTGTCTGGAAACCGGCACCAAAATGCCATCCGGTTCCGTCGTCAAACCTAAAGTTCCTGCCCTCAAGATCAACATTGGTATAATTGAAGCCGCCTTTGATGATCAAACCCTGCGCACTTACTGTAGTACCAGCAGCAAAACAGAGCAGAACTGCAAGAAAAATTGATAAACGTTTCATAATATTATTGTATTAGTGAAGCTATCTTATTGTCAAGTTCCTTTTTGGGTACAGCGCCGACAACCTTGTCTACAACTTCTCCGTTTTTGAAGAAAAGGATTGTAGGAATATTCATCACACGATACTTCATGGGAATCGCATTATTTTCGTCAACGTTGCACTTGGAAATTATTACCTGGCCCTCATACTTGACTGCCAGTTCATCTATAATAGGAGATATCATTAGACAAGGACCACACCAGGGTGCCCAAAAATCTACTACAACCGGCTTATCAGAAGCCATTACTATATCCTGAAAATTGGAATCATTTACTGCTAATGCCATAAAAATGTCTATTTAAAATTGGTTTATAAAGCGCTAAGTTAGTCAATTTTTTCAAAAACTATACGGTTTGCTCGATATTCCAGACGAAAGCGCGTACTCCGATCTCCTTGTTGCGGTTGTCCAGTTTTTTGATGGTAAGCAGGAGTTCTTCCACAAGATCGTCATCCACGACAGTCATTACTACGGAATTCATTTCCGGCCAGGTGTGGGTACCACGACGAGGTTCCCCACCATAGGTTCCGCGACCCTGCACTTCTTCAAAAAATGTGAAGCCCTTTATCTCAAGTTGGTCGAGCATATATTCAACACGTGCCGTGTTGGTCTGATTGAAAACTATAAAAACACATTTCATATCTGTCAACTTTTTTAAGCTGTTTCATCGTCAGCCGAGATTTGCATAAAAACAAAATCTTTACGGAGCTTTTCCTCTTTGTTGCGCTCTCCGTGGCGCGACATTAATGCATATACAACAGGCACTATGATCATAGTGATTAACGTGGATATCAAGAGACCTCCTATCACTACTATACCCATCGGACGCCACAACTCAGAACCCTCACCCTGGCTCAATGCCATTGGAAGCATACCCAGAAGGGTAGTCACCGCTGTCATTAGTACAGGACGTAGACGGGATTCGCCGGAAAGGGCAATTGCCTCGTTGAGTTCGTGCCCGCGATCTCGCATCAAATTAATGTAGTCCACAAGCACTATACCATTCTTGACGACAATACCCACAAGCATTACACATCCTAGTGCACCTATCATATCAAGATTAATGCCTGTGACCCATAGCGCCAAAATGACACCCGAGAGTGCGAAAGGTACTGACATCATAATGATAGCCGGTTTGGAAAGTGATTCAAACTGCGAGGCCATCACAATGTAGACCAGAAGGATAATCAACATAAGTAACTCAAACATATCTGCAAAGGTCTCTTGCTGATCTTCATAGTCACCCGCAACCCGTACCTGCAAACCGCTGGGAACGGATATTTTATCAATCTCCGTCTGTACTTGCGCAGCAAGTTCGCCCAAAGAGACATTGTATGGGGTTACGGAGACTGTTAAGTAGCGCTGTCGGCTTTTTCTGTCAATAGTGGGCGGAGCCCAGTACTCTTCAATCTCAGCTACCTCTTTAAGTTTGATGGAGCGGCCGGTATTTGTGGGGATGGTTAGGTTTTCTATCAAAGTGATCGAGTTGCGATCCTCT
This sequence comes from Bacteroidales bacterium, assembly GCA_033811195.1. GTDB lineage: Bacteria > Bacteroidota > Bacteroidia > Bacteroidales > UBA932 > Cacconaster. The sequence continues at coordinate 248,617 of JAPXOZ010000001.1, forward strand.
TCCTTAAGACGTACTACAATATCATACTCGTCACCATCCTCTTTGAGGTATCCGGCCAAAAGACCATTCACACGATTGCGGACATAAGTAGAGACCATAGCGGAATTAAGTCCATGGTATGCGATTTTCTCCTTGTCCACAGTAATTTTGAGTTCCGGACGTTCTTCATCACGGCTGATATTAACGTCACGAGCTCCCTTGATATTGGCCCTTATGGCTTGAAGCAACTCTTCCGCATAGAGATTAGTTTCATCGAAGTCGTAACCGTATACCTCCACATCTACTTTGTTGCCACCTCCCATTCCCATACCGATGGTCGTCGCACACTGGTAGTCGATGATTTCGGGATATCTATCAAGTTCTGTGCGCAATATCTCAGCAATCTCGAATATCGACCTTTCCCTATCGTATTTCTTGTTGCAGACTACGGTCATTGAGATCTTGTTATTGGTTGTTGAGGAGAATAGAGCCCCAATACCGGCATCTTCGTCGCTTCCCGCAGAAGTAGAAATAATCTGAATTTCAGGTATTAGTTCTCCAAATCTGGTTTCAAGAATACGTGCGGTCTTAAGGGTCTCTTCGAGACGGGTGCCTCGCTGAAGTTCAACCTTGACGCTGATTCGTCCATTATCGCTTTCGGGCATAAAGTCAGTACCTATCCTGCCGGTAAGTGCAGGAAGAAGCGTAGCGACAAAGAAGATGAATGATATAAGAATTGTAAGTCCCTTGTGGTTGAGACACCAGCGTAGTAGATCTGCATACAAAGCGCTTACCTTATTGTGGAATTTCTCGATATATCTATCATACCAGTCCAGTTTGGGCTTTACAATCTGAAGACGTCCCTTTTCATCAATTCTAACTTTATTGGCCTTAAGCATTTGGGAACAAAGCATCGGCGTCAAGGAAATAGCCACGATGGCTGAGACTGAAATTGCTATGGTCACTATCCATCCCAGTTCCTTAAACATGATACCGGCCATACCGGTGAGCATTGTCAAAGGCACAAATACGGCAACAATCACAAGTGTTGAGGCGATTACAGCAATCCATACCTCGTTCGTCGCATAAATTGCTGCCTCGCGCGGTGAAGAACCCCTCTCAATATGCTTGGTGATGTTTTCAAGCACCACTATAGCATCGTCTACCACCATACCGATAGCTACCGTCAGCGAACTGAGCGAAATAATATTCAGAGAACTGCCTACGAAGAGCAGGTATATAAATGACACTATAAGCGAGATGGGAATCGTGACAGCGATGATAAATGTCGCCCTCCATTTTCCGAGGAAGAAAAAGACCACTAGCACCACGAAGAGAAGTGCATATAAGATGGATTCTTTCAAGGAGTCGATAGAGTTCTGAATTTCTTCGGAGGAGTCGTAGATAATGCCTATTTCGATATCTGATGGAAGTCTCTTTTGGATTTTTGCCATCTCTTTGCGCACATCCTTGCAGACCTGTACCGTATTGGCTCCGGACTTCTTGGAAATCATCAGTCTGACCGCCTCCTGGCCATTTACCTTCTCATCAAGAGTGAGGTCTTTTATGGTATCCCGGATGGTAGCAACATCCTTCACAAAAATGGGCTTGCCCATAACGGTGGCTACCACTATATCTCCGATTTCAGAACTCTCAATATATTCACTGCGTACCTGCATATGGTACTGCTCTTTTTCCATTTTAACAGTACCGGAGGCAAGATTGAGGTTGTTTGAGCCGATGGCACTGCCAACGAGTTCCAACGGCAGACCATAAGCCTCTAGTTTGGCCTGGTCTATATCCACGTAGATATAGCGTTGCGGAGCACCGGCAATGCCTATGGCACCAATACCGTCAACACGGTTTAATACGGTCACCACCTCATCATTGAGCATCTTTTCAAGTCCAGGATAGCTCTCTTCCGCCAACACATAATACTGGAGTATCGGCATCATACTGGTGTTAAGCTTGAAAAGTACCGGTGTAGAGCAACCCTCAGGGAGATAGTCTCTGATCATATCGAGATAAGAGCGTGCATCATTGGATATCTCGTCAAGATTAGTACCCCATTCAAACTCGAGAAGGACAATGGAGATATTGTCCCTGGAGCTGGAAGTAAGTTCTTTAAGCCCGTCAATCGAGTTGAGACTGTTTTCAATAATTCTGGTCACATTGGTCTCAACCTCACCTGCACTTGCGCCCGGATAGGTGGTCATCACCGTTATGAAGGGCGCATCAATCTCCGGAAATTGGTCAATAGGCAATCTGTTCAGGGAGAAGAGTCCTATGATAATCACGGCGACGAAGATAAGTACTGTCGTCACCGGTCTATTAATCGCGGTTTTGTATATACTCATTTTATCAGTTCTGCTTTACTACATTGAGTTTGACTCCATCAACAAGTTTGGCCTGGCCTACCGAGACAAGGCGATCGCCTTCATTTATTTCATCGCTGATGATTTCTATCATATCGTCGAAACGTTGGCCGGTCTGCACGAATACTCGCTCAGCCTTTCCATCTTTCTCGAGATAAACATAACGTTCGTTAGATCCTACAAGCTTGAGGATAGTCTGGTAGGGCACAACTATAGCCTCAGACTGACCGAGAGGAAGTGATGTGTGCGCATACATTCCCGGGCGGAGTTTAAGACTGCCGTTGGGAATTCTCACCTTACACTGGAAGGTGTGGGTAGCGGCATCAATTGTGGGATATACTATCTCAATCGTGCCCGAGAATGATTCTTCGGGGTAGATGTCCGACTTGATATCAATCTTCATTCCCTTTTTCACGAGGGGAAAATAGGTCTCGGGGACATTTATCAAAGCCTTCAGAGTATTTATCTGTGTAAGCACCAGAATAGGCATCCCACTATAAAGCTCACCGGCCTCATAGTTTCTGGCTGAAATAACACCTGCAAAAGGGGCTCTGACAAAAGTGTTTTTTTCGAGAAATGCCAGGGATTCCGCGGTCTGATCATATCCCAGTTTGGTCTGATCATATACCTGTTTGGAAATGGCGCCACTCTCCTTGAGCGCTTCCATCCTTTGAAGCTCAACCGCCAGATTGGCGTGGGTCAGTTTTGTATTATTGAGTTGGGTCTGATCCATTCGCACAAGCATAGAGCCCTTCTGCACATTGGAGCCCACCTCAACATATATGTGCTCAATTTTACCGGTAAGCGAAGGAGAGATATTTACTGTTTCATATCCCATAAGAGTGGTTGAGAACTCCACTACGCGCTGTATGGTTGATCTGCTTATAATAGTAGTCTCTACCTGCTCCACGCGTTCCTGGGTTGTCTCCTCCTGATTCTGCTGCGATCCACCGCAGCCTGCAAGGAGTATTGCCGCCAAGGCAATGAGTGAAATACGGATGATTTTCATATGTTTTTTCATTGATTATTATCTGTTCAAAAGTTGTTCGAGTGAGATCTGCGCGTTGACAATCTGAAGGAGGGACTGCACGTAGCTATTCTGAGCAAATATCAGATTGGTGCCTGCGTTAGTCACATCAAGTGCGGAGGCTACTCCGTACTCATATTTGAGGGCAATATTCTCAAACACTCTTCTTGCTACCTCAACATTATCTTTCTGAGTCCGGTACTGTTCAAGAGCTGATTTGAGATTGTAAACCAGCTGTCTGTGCTGGATTTTCAGGGCTGCTTCAGTATCTGCAAGCGTATTAAGCTGCTTGCGATAAGAAAGACGTGCGTCCTGTACCGATTTGGTATTTCTGAGACTGGTGAATAGAGGCACTTTAACCGAAATGCCGAGCATATTCGGAGGAGTCATATTCATAGTCATCTCATCGCTGAAGTAGTGTTTCTTGGCATACTGGTGGAAAATGCTGAAAGTAGGACCCCCTGACCATCCGGTTAGCGCAATCTGCTTTTTAGCAAGATCGGTGCTGGCTTTGAGCAACTGATAGTTATAATTTCTATTTATATCAAATTCCTCGCGGAAGAGGTCACTTACCGCATCTACATTCATCAGTTCCGGAAGTCCCTGGGTAAGTTCGATTTCCGAATTGGCATCGAGGTTGAGCTGTAGTCGAAGAGAGTTGTAGACCATTTCCAGTGAACGTTCGGTAGCATTGATGGAGGTCTCCATGGTGGCTACCTGCACCTTGAGCTGATCAGCATCCGTTTGCTCTGAGACCCCTACATCTACTGCACTTTGAGCCATACTATGGAGCTTTTTCATGCTCTCGAGGTTCTCTCTTAGCAACTCCAGGGTCTCTTCAGTTACAAGCGCCGAATAATAGAGTATCTTTACCTGATCTGTGATCTCCTGTCCACTCTTGCGGTATGAGATATCCGCCATACGCTTTGAAATATTTCCCACCTGGGTGGAAACAATCTGAGCTCCGCTCAACGCGATGGCGGTAGTAACGGTAAAAGAGGCACTGGGTGGCATGGAAATGACCATCATACCAAAATCCATCTTATAACCCATCATATTGGTATAGTCCAAACCCGCAGATACCTGAGGCAGCATACTTGCTATGGCCTGCCAGCGGGCAGCTTCTGCCTTCTTAATATCCAGAGAGGCGTTTTCGAGGGTACGGTTGTGCTCAAGAGCATACTCCTGGGCATCCTGGAGGGAAAGGTAAATCTTTTCCTGTGCCCCGGCCGCAAAGGCGACAAAGAGCAACATCATACAGACTACCGATCTCATAAGATTCATAGTTTTTCGTTTCATACGATATTGTTGATTTTATTCAAATAGTCGTCAATAAGCATCCTGCCCTTTTCAGTAGAAATCCCCCTGAAATAATAGATGATTGTCTGATAGTAGATTTCTTTATTACTTAGATGGTTATCGGCATTGTATTCGACCCTTCCTATGAGCCTGATGAGCATAGGGAGCAGAGTCACCAGAGAATCAAGTTGCAGGTCGGGAAGAAGCAAACCATCTTCCTGTCCTTTGCTTAGAAATTTTCGCAAATCTCCACGATGCTCTTCTAAAATGACCTTTTCCACATTCTCATAGATATCCGGAAGGTTTTTCTTTGCATCAGCAAAGAGACGGAAAGCACTTGCAAGTTTGCTGTTCGGGCGGTAGTGGTGTCCGCCCAGCACAACGCTGATTATATTATCATCATGACTCTTGAAAACTTCATGATAATATTCACGGGTTTTATCATTGCAGTAGAGAGGAGTCTGCTCGATTATGTCGTTTTTGTCCAGGAATAGCTCATAGAGAGTCCTCTTGGAGACTCCGTTGTAGGCAGCAATTTCATCAACTGTCACCTTTCGACAACCTTCTCTGATAAGAAAATCAGAAGTTTTTTTGAGTATTTTTTCTTTCATTTTCATAGTTTTCGAAAACTAAATAAACAAAAATAGTTTTTTGCATTCAGTGACCAAAATTCGTGCCACAGGCGCATTAGCGACATCTTGACTATCCGGAATTTTTGTATCTTTGTATATTATTCACCGATGCTATCGACTAGCACGAAAATATGTCGGTTAAAATATTCTGCGAAATAATAAAAACTAATTGATATTTCACATCTATGTACTCAGATTTTCAAAAACATTTGCAAAACGAGCTTCAGGCCATAGAAGAAGCCGGTCTGTATAAAAATGAACGCATCATCACCTCCCCGCAACAAGCTGCCATAAAAGTAAGCACCGGTCAGGAGGTACTTAACTTTTGCGCTAACAACTATCTCGGACTCTCCAACGATAAAGAGCTGATCAAAGCTGCTAAAAAGGCACTTGACACTCACGGATACGGAATGTCCTCTGTCCGTTTCATCTGCGGGACCGGAGACCTTCACAAAGCACTCGAAGCCAAAATTTCAGAGTTCTTCGGTACCGAAGATTCCATATTGTATGCTTCCTGCTTTGATGCCAACGGTGGTGCATTTGAACCGCTGCTTGACGAAAAGGATGCAATTATCTCAGATTCACTAAATCACGCCTCCATCATCGATGGAGTACGTCTCTGCAAGGCACAGCGCTATCGCTACGCCAATGCCGATATGGAAGAGCTTGAGAACTGCCTCAAGAAAGCCCAGGCACAGCGTCACCGTCTGATTGTGACCGATGGAGTATTCTCGATGGACGGAAATGTTGCCCCTCTCGACAAAATATATGAACTTGCCAACAAATATAACGCTATGATAATGGTGGACGAATCCCACTCTGCTGGCGTTGTAGGCAAGACCGGACGTGGCACCACAGAGGTGTTTAACCTGCATGGAAAAATAGAGATCATAACCGGTACTCTCGGAAAAGCATTCGGAGGAGCCATAGGTGGCTTTACAACCGGACGTCAGGAGATTATCGATATGCTGCGCCAGCGTTCAAGACCCTATCTCTTCTCCAACTCAATTCCCCCTATGATTGCTGCTGCGGGTATCAGGATGTTTGAGATGATGACTGAGAACAATATCCTTCAGGACAAACTGCACGCCAACACCGACTACTTTGTAGCCAAGATGCAGGCTGCCGGGTTTGACATCAAACCTACCCAGTCAGCCATTTGTGCCGTGATGCTTTACGACGCCAAGCTCTCACAGGAAATGGCATCCAAGCTTCTTGATAAGGGTATTTATGTAACAGGATTCTACTATCCGGTAGTGCCCAAAGGAGAGGCGCGTATTAGAGTACAGCTCTCGGCAGGACACGAAATAGTACACCTTGACAAGTGCATAACCGCTTTCACCGAAATTGGACGTGAGTTGGGTATTATCTCTTGAGTATCTTCTTGCGATACTGCGAGGCAGTAACACCCTCTGATTGGACCATACAGTGGTTCATTACCCTCACGCTGGAGAAGCCACTGCCACAGGCAACCTCCTCCATCAGCATTGTGCTGTTTTCCCTCTGACTGAGAATCTGTTTGGCGCGCTCCAGACGATATCGGTTGAGGTAATCATAGAACCCCACTCCATGAGTGTTTAGCGCTTTTGTAACATAAGTCCTATTTGAACCCACCTCACGTGCGAGCAGGGTTCTCGAGAAGCTGCTGTCAAGATAGAGCTCTTTCTTCACGATAGCCTCTTCTATTCGGGAGAAGAGCTCTTCATATGATACACCTTGTCGTTTACGACTTATCATTACCTTGATGCGGCTATTGCCGTTTAGAAGTTCACGCAATCTGCCTTTTTCTGCCATTCTGCTCCCCATTTCTCATTGTTTTGCGATATTCCTTGCACCATTCAGCAGGAGTATAGCCCGTGTTTCTTCCAAAGGCCGTATTGAATGTAGTCATCGAATTGAAGCCCACCATTTTGCCCAATTGTGAAATGGTCAGATCAGGATTGTCTGCATAAAGACGGATAGCTTCTCTGACACGATAAAAGTGGACCAGTTGACAAAAATTCTTGTTGGTTTTCAGTCTGATGACCTTTGACAAGTATGTTTTATTAGTGTAGAGACGCGAAGCGACTTCGTGTATTCTGATGTCAGGATTGAGGAAAATCTTCTCTCTTTCAAAAAGATCAAGTAATTTCTCCTTGAGATCTTCAAATTCACAGTTATCCGGACTTTCATCAGACAGCATGCGAGGCTTTTCCGGAAGCCTTTCGCTCAGATCCAGATAGACCCTCTCCTTTGTTTTTTCACTCTTGCGATTTCTTCTCCAATAATCCGTCAGGTAGGCCAGGATGATAAAAAGCGGCACATAGGCCAGTAAAAGGATCAATACTGTCGGTTTCATATTACTCTTTTTTAGTTCCGGCAACGAAACTATACAAAAGAGATACAACCCCGACAAATATAACCTAATGACGGCATCACACTTTTGGAGAGAGTGTGAAAATCGGATAAAATTCGTTTTTTATAAAACGGAATCTATTTCTTAATTTGTTCAAAACCCCTGCCGTAGACACCCATAACGCTACCCACAGAGATAAATGCCGTCTTATCAACCTCCTTGATAATACGAAGAATATAACTTGATTCGTTCTTACGCACGATAACTATGGCAACCTTGCCCTCCTCCTTAGTGTACCAGCCACGTGAATTAAGGATAGTAACACCACGTCCAGTTTCCTTTGTTATTCGGTCGGCAATCACATCATATTGCTTGGAAAATATGAGAATCTGCACCGACTGTTTGCTGCCCGAAAGGAACATATCCAAAGTGAAACTCAACACGGCGGACATTATAAAACCATATATGACTATGGCAAATTTATAGCCCCAGGTGGCCTCAGAAGGCAGAATAAGGGAAGAAGATATAATAATAACATCCAGCAACACGATAATCTTACCCGGAGAGACACTTCTGTATTTGTTGATCATCAGAGCAACTATGTCGGTGCCTCCTGTGCTGCCTCCTTGGGCGAATGTAAGAGCCATTCCCAGTCCCGCAAGCGCACCTCCGAAAATACAACACAACATAGGACCGTTATTAACGGCAAATTCCTGAATAAATGATGCGGGTATTAGTGCCGGCACAACCTTGAAAAGCGCAGAAGTCACCACTATGGCAAAAATGGTTTTTGCCCCAAAACCACGTCCGAGCACTTTTAGAGCCACCAATAACAGCACTGTATTGATGATGAAGTAAGAGTAACTAACCTCAAAACCGGTCCAATATTGTATGATAGCCGCAATACCGGTAACTCCTCCTCCCACCATATTATTAGGAAGAATAAAAATCGACCATGCCAGCACATAACACAAAAGTCCTAATGCAATAATGAAATAGGACTTAATTTCCGATAAGATCTTTTTGCTTTTTGTATTCATTGTTTTTACTTTTTGATACCGCTTTTTATTTGTTCAAAACCCTTGCCGTAGACACCCATGACGCTACCTACGGAGAGGAATGCTGTTTTGTCAACCTCTTTTATAATACGAAGAATAGAGCTCGATTCATTCTTACGGGCAATAACCACGGCAACCTTACCCTCCTCTTTTGTGTACCAACCCTTTGAATTGAGGACGGTCACACCACGCCCCGTCTCCTTTGTTATGCGATCGGCAATAACATCATATTGCTTGGAAAATATGAGAATCTGCACAGACTGTTTGTTCCCCGAAAGGACCATATCCAACGTGAAGCTCAATACTCCTGACATTATGAAACCATATATTACAACAGCAAATTTAGAACCCCAGGTACCGTCAGAGGGCACAATCATGGAAGAAGCAATTATAATAATATCCAACAACACGATAATCTTACCTGGGGAAATACTCCTGTATTTATTAATTATCAAAGCAACTATATCGGTACCTCCCGTACTGCCTCCGTTAGCAAATGTCATGGCCATGCCAACTCCATCAAGTGCACCTCCTATAATACAACAAAGCATCGGGCCATTATTGATGGCAATTTCCTGAATAAATGATTCAGGGATCAATCCCGGTATAACCTTGAAAAGCAGAGAAGATACAACTATGGCATAAATGGTCTTAACCCCGAAACCACCACCAAGTACCTTGAAACCTACTAAAAGTAGAATTGCATTGATAATAAAGAAAGAGTAACTAACATCAAAACCGGTCCAATAGTGCAAAATAGCTGCAATACCCGTAACTCCTCCACCCACCAGACTATTGGGAAGGATGAAAATGGACCAACCCAGCACGTAACACAGAAGGCCTAAGGTGATGATGACATAGGACCTAATTTCCGGTAATATCTTTTTGTTTTTTAAGTTCATTGTTTTTCTTTTTGAAACCGCCCTTTATCTGCTCAAACCCTCTACCGTAAACACTTGAGGCCTGAGAGACTGTTATGAATACATTTTCATCTATTTCTTTGACTGCCCTTGCAATCGCTTGCAACTGATTTTTGCGCGCAACAACAATCAGGAGCTTACCCTCCTGTTGAGAATACCATCCAATTGAATTCAGGGCGGTGACACCCCTGCCGAAGTTAGCGTTGATCATATCTGCAATTTCGGCATATTTCGAAGAAAAGATCATAATTTGCACAGACTGCTTGTTGCCCGTAAGTATGGAATCCAATATATAGGAAAATGAAACCATCTGTATATAACCGTAGATGACATTTTCCAAAGTCTTACCGGGCAAGAAAATGACTGAGCCGATGATAATCAAGTCGCATGCAAGAAAAACGCGTCCGGGAGAGGTTTCTCTGTATTTTGAAATGATGATGGCAACGATGTCGGTGCCCCCGCTGCTGCCACCACTCATAAAGACAATGCTGATACCCACACCGCTGAGGGTACCGCCAAGAACGGCATTTATCAGCGAATCTTCTATGGTGCTGACAAAGCCGAGCATAGGCAGGAATTCAAGCATAAGAGTACCGCAAATGACACAAAATATGGTCTTGAAACCAAAGCCCTTGCCCATTATTATGGTGCCCACCACCAACAGGAGCACATTTATTCCAAAATAGGTGTAAGGCACGGGAATGCCTGTGGCATAGAAGATTACTGAGGCCAGACCGGTAAGACCTCCTCCGGCAATTTCATTGGGGATAAGAAAATAAACCCAACTGAAGGTATAAAGCAGCATACCTGCGAAAAGCATCAGGTATGAAACTGTTTCTTTGGCAAAGAATTTCTTTTGCATATCAGACTACAATATTGATAATCTTGGAAGGGACCACTATGATCTTCTTCGGAGTACCTCCTTGGAGATACCTCTCAGTCATAGGGTCGGAAAGTACCGCAGCCTTAGCCTCTTCGGGAGACATGGAGAGAGGAAGAGTGATCTTGAAACGCAACTTACCGTTAAACGAAACGGGATATTCAAAGCTCTCTTCAATGGTGTATTCCTCCACATATTCGGGGTAGGATGCGGTAGAGATACTCTCTTCATGCCCGAGAGAGCTCCATATCTCTTCTGCAATATGGGGTGCAAAGGGAGAGAGCAGAATCACGAGCGGCTCAAGTATCTCCCTCTTGTCACATTTGAGTTCGGACAGTTCGTTGACAGCAATCATAAAGGCGCTGACCGAGGTATTGAATGAGAATGACTCTATGTCACTTTGCACTTTCGCAATAAGTCTGTGAAGTACCTTAAGTTCTGGAGGAGTCGCCTTGGCATCAGAAACGGCAAACACGTCACGCTCATAGTAGAGTCTCCAGAATTTGCGAAGGAATCTGTGTACACCATCAATACCCCTCGTATCCCAAGGCTTGGATTGTTCGAGTGGGCCAAGAAACATCTCATACATCCTTAGTGTGTCCGCACCATATCTTTCACAAATCATGTCGGGATTTACTACATTGAACATTGATTTGCTCATCTTCTCAATTGCCCACCCGCAAATGTATTCGCCATCCTCAAGGATAAATTCCGCATCCGCATAATCGGGCATCCAGTTTTTGAAAGCCTCTATATCTAGACGGTCATTTTCTACAATATTGACATCTACGTGAATCTCTGTGGTATCATATTCCCCTTTGAGACCATAGGAAACAAAGGTGTTGCTACCCTTGATGCGATATACGAAATTGGAGCGTCCCTGAATCATTCCTTGATTGATGAGCTTCTTGAAAGGCTCCTCTTCACATATATATCCGAGATCGTAAAGGAATTTATTCCAAAATCTGGAGTATATGAGATGGCCGGTAGCGTGCTCTGTTCCTCCAATATAGAGGTCTACATTGCGCCAATATTCATTATCCTCGCGACTTACCAGCGCCTCAGAGTTGTGGGGATCCATATACCTCAGATAATATGCGCTACTGCCGGCAAATCCGGGCATTGTACTCGTCTCTATTGGATAACCGTCAATCTCCCATCCCTGCGCCCTTGCCAGTGGTGGCTCACCACTCTCCGTTGGGAGGAATGCATCCACCTCGGGAAGTTCCAGAGGGAGTTCGGAGATATCCATGGGTACTGCTATTCCATCCTTAAAATAAATAGGGAAAGGTTCTCCCCAATATCTTTGACGAGAGAAAATAGCATCCCGGATGCGGTAGTTTATCTTACGTTGGCCAATACCCTGAGCCTCAACATAGTCAATAGCTGCAGGGATAGCCTCTTCAACGCTCATGCCATTGAGGAATCCGGAGTTGCACATGATACCCTCTTTGGCATCGAAGCTCTCCTTCGAAATATCACAACCCTCGATAAGCGGTACTATAGGCAGATTAAAATGCTTTGCAAAAAGGTAGTCTCGACTATCGTGCGCAGGTACCGCCATTATGGCACCGGTACCATATCCTGCAAGCACATATTCCGATATCCACACGGGAATTTTCTCCTCGGTTAGAGGATTGACTGCGTAGGATCCTGTAAATACTCCCGTGACATTGTGAGTATCTGCCATCCTCTCGCGCTCGGTCTTCTTTATGGCCATGGCCAGATACTCATCAACTGCTTCCCTCTGCTCTACGGTAGTGAGCTTCTCTACCCATTCGCTCTCAGGTGCAAGTACCATGAAGGTCACTCCGAAGATAGTGTCAGCACGGGTGGTAAAAATGGTCATATCATACTCCCGGGAGCCATTGGAGACCTTGAAGATCATTTCGGCGCCCTGCGAACGGCCGATCCAGTTGCGTTGCATCTCTTTTAACGAGTCGGTCCATTCGAGTAACTCCAAATTATCCAGCAGTCTCTCAGCGTAAGCTGAAACTCTCAACTGCCACTGTTTCATTTTCTTCTGTTCAACCGGATAGCCTCCGCGAATGGAAAATCCCTCCTTAACCTCATCGTTGGCTAACACAGTACCGAGCATGGGACACCAATTGACCGCCGTCTCACCTTGGTAGGCGATACGGTAGTTCATCAGTACCTCGGCCTTTTCCTTTTCGGAAAATGAAGCCCACTGCTCTGCACTAAATTCCATCTCCTCTGTACAGGCGGCGTTTATACCTTCCGTACCGTTATGAGCAAATCTCTTCACGAGCTCTGATATCGGAACTGCTTTTTGGCAAATATTACAGTAAAAACTATTGAACATCTCGAGGAATGCCCACTGTGTCCATTTATAGTAGGCCGGATCGCAAGTCTTGACTTCTCGAGACCAGTCATAAGAAAACCCGATACGCTCCATCTGCTCGCGATAGCGGGCAATGTTCTGATCTGTAGTAACGGCAGGGTGCTGTCCAGTCTGGATAGCATACTGCTCTGCCGGAAGACCAAACGCATCAAATCCCATCGGATGAAGTACATTGAAGCCTTTTAGACGTTTATAGCGACTATAAATGTCGCTGGCAATATATCCCAGAGGGTGTCCCACATGAAGTCCCGCTCCCGAAGGATAAGGAAACATGTCCAAAACGTAATACTTTGGTTTGGAAGGATCTGACTTTACCTCAAATGTCTTGTGTTTAGCCCAATAGGCCTGCCATCTCTTTTCGATGTCAACAAAATTGTACTCCATTGCAAGTCTTAGTATAATCAGTATTTAAATAGACCTGCAAAGGTAACACTTTTCAACCTTTCCGCAAGATAAACAGCACCGGAAGAGTTATTTTTGTGCGCACCTTGTTGCCTCCTATCCGGCCGGGTATCCATTTGGGTGAAACAGATATCACTCTTACCGCTTCGTCATCTAGAAGGTCATCAACACCACGGACCACTCGGACATTGGTTACGCTGCCATCTTTTTCAATGATAAATTCCACCTCCACAACCCCTTGAATACCCTGGGAAATGGCTGCTTTGGGATATTTGAGATATTTGTAAACCCAGGAGTCGAGAAAATGTTTTTCATCGGAATGGAAAAATTGCGGACGTTTGTCACACTCCGTAGCGGAATAAACACCATCCTCCGAGATGGTCGGTTCCTTAGGTTCTTTAAAGGAGGCATAAAAGGCCTTAAAGAGCACTTCCTGGTTTGCCATCACCTCGAGGAAATGAAAAATGTAGATGCTCTCATCGACTAAATTATTGTATAATATCAACTTTGGTGTATCGCGGATAGTGTGATACTCCCTGTGTTTGCCTGTGGTAAAGAAAAAGACAGGTATCTGCGCTTCATAAAAGGGCAAAAAATCCGATGGCTGGACTGTAGCATCAGCTACAGCCACAGAGATACTTCCCGAACGTTTACTTGCCTCCTCCTTTAAAGGGTTGAGCTCCGCCACTGAAATCTGAGAGAAAAGTTTGAATGGATTTGCCGCGTTGCCACGTCCGAGCATATCCAGATTGACCATTGCCTTGACATTGCCTATCCCCTGAAAAGCTCTGTTAACAAAGTACCAAGAACCGGCCATCGCATGCTCTTTCGCACCGAAGCCTACAAAAATTATCGAACGGGGAAATTCAAATCGGTTTTCCGATACTATTCTAGAGAGTTCGATAAGCATCGCGACTCCTGATGCATTGTCGTCTGCACCGGCAAAGATTTGTGTTACAGGATTGCCGTCAACCATAAGAGTGTGTGTGCCCAGATGGTCAAAATGAGCCCCTACAACGATGTACTCATCTCTGAGAAGAGAGTCACAACCCTCAATAATACCGACAATATTCCTGGAATGAATGCTGTCATTACCACTCATTATCGTGAAATCCTGACCGTTTCGGTCGGTCAGCATTATCACACCATTAGCCTCAAGAGCATCGTAAAGATACTCTGCGGCCATTTTTTCTCCCTTGGTGCCGGTTTTTCTGCCTTGCAGTGCGTCGGATGACAAATATTGAATATGGCTCTTTAGATTACGCCTCAATAGGTCGTGTGACTGCCCGGAGAGCTGAAATGCAATGGCAATAAAAAAAGCGAAAGTGAGCAATCGTTTCATCATACTCCTGTTAACGAACCCACTTTCGCAAATATTATGCCCTCCGGAGATCACTTTTTATAGAAGGGCGTCTTGACCACGACAGCTTTGGAAAGCTTGCCCCGTATATCAATGTAGATCTCTGTGTCCACTTTATTGAAGGGAAGATTGACATAACCTAAACCTATAGCTTTCTTTACGGAAGGACCCATTGTGCCGGAAGTCACCACACCGATTTGAGCACCCTCTGCATTGCAGATAGGTGCGCCATGACGTGCGATACCTCTGTCTATGAGTTCAAATCCGACAAGTCTGCTTTTGAGACCTTCACTCTTTTGTGCCAGCAGATACTCTTTGTCCACAAAGTCACCTTTGACATCATTAAATTTGGTAATCCATCCGAGACCGGCCTCGAGGGGTGATGTTGTGTCATCAATATCATTACCATAGAGGCAAAAACCCATTTCGAGACGCAGTGTGTCACGTGCTCCCAAACCTATAGGCTTGATACCAAACTCCTTACCTGCAGCAAAAATGGCATCCCATAGCTTAACTCCATCCCTATTGGCAACATAAACCTCGCAACCGCCAGAGCCGGTGTAACCTGTGATAGAGAGAATAGCATTGGGAATTCCGCCTACCGTGAGTTTCTTAAAGGTGTAGTACTCCATGGACATTATGTCCTGGTCGCAAATTTTCTGCATCACCTCCATCGCTTTGGGGCCCTGAATGGCCAACTGACAGATCTCATCGGAAGCATTGTATAGCTCTTTACCGGGAGTAATTGAAAAATTCTCCGCAAATCCGCAAAGATGCGCCCAGTCCTTCTCAATATTGGCGGCATTTACCACAAGAAGATAGGTTTCCTTATCTACACAGTAGATTATAACATCATCCACGATACCTCCTTTACCGTTGGGGAAACAGGAATATTGCGCCTTACCGGGGAAAAGGGTTGAAACATCATTGGAAGTTACATACTGAAGGAAAGGCACCGCATTTGGACCTTTTACCCAAAAGTCACCCATGTGGGAAACATCAAATACTCCTACACCCTCTCTTACGGTGTTATGCTCTTCATTTATACCTACATACTGTATCGGCATGTTAAAGCCGGCAAAGGGAACCATTTTAGCACCGAATGCGATGTGCTTCTCGGTGAATACTGTATTTTTCATTATTATTTATTGTGTTAGACTGATTTTGTCAAATTTACTTCCGTTCTTCATGCAATGCCATGGAGGTCTGGTAGATCCACATATCATAAGGCTCTTCTCCTCTATCCAACATAGTATACCAGTGTTTATACGCTTCGCGGAATGTCTCCGAACCTTGAATAGCCAGCACATCGTATCCATTCTTGAAACGGAGCTCCGTTACATCGTATCCTCTTGCCTCAAGCTTGGCTTTAAAACGCTGTGCATTTGCGGGAATCTTATAACAACCCATTATAACATAGTAGTTGGAGTAAACGGGACGGGCTGCGGCTAGACGCGCCAGCTCTTCTGCCCTGGCTATGGAGTCTCTTCTGGCAGCCGCAGCCGCCTCTTGCTCGATCCTTGCAGCCTCAATCTCTTTGGATGTGGGCTTGCCCAATATGGAACGAAAAAAGTCGCATCCGCTAAAAAGCAGAGATACGGCAAGTAGAATGGTTACAATTTTTATCGGTTTCATGACTAACGGAATTATGTTGGTTAAGTATCTCTAAGCACATAAGCATATTGGAGATATCATACAAAAATAATCATTTATAGATGAAACGCAAAAATATTCCTATCTTTACCATTCAAAGAAGATCATTGTTTTATGAGTAAATTTAAACAACGTTTCAAAGAGATCGTTAATATTTCTAGGGATGTGGATTGGGCTATTGCTTCGGAAAGTATCCGCAAGAATATCTATTTCAGAGGACCGAACGTATGGATTCTGGCCGCAGCCGTAATCATAGCCTCCATCGGACTCAATATCAACTCTATACCCATGATTGTAGGTGCGATGCTTATCTCCCCTTTGATGGGTCCTATCATGGGTTTTGGTCTCGGATTAGGCGTAAACGATACCTCTCTCCTTAAAGAGTCGCTCAAACATCTCGGCATTATGGTGCTCGTAAGTATCATTGCCTCCACTCTATATTACCTCGTTACTCCACTGGAACTTGACAATCCGACAGAAATGCTGGCCAGGACCAGACCCACAATTTATGATGTGTTGGTTGCACTTTTCGGTGGATTTGCCGGCATATTGGAGACCTGTCGCAAAGAAAAAGGCACTGTGATATCGGGAGTAGCTATTGCTACCACACTAATACCCCCTCTCTGCGCCATCGGTTATGGCATTGTTACATTAAATCCTTTATACATCATAGGACCCTTCTATCTCTTCTTTATCAATATAGTATTCATTGCTCTGGCAACCTTTATAATGGTAAAATACCTTAAATTTCCGCTTGTCAAAGTGTCCGACAGCACGAAACATAGAAAGGTATCCGGTACCATAATCGCATTTACATTGATATTGATTATCCCCAGCATTATCTCCGCAATAATGGTAATTCAAGAGAATCAATTCCGTCAGAACGCGCGTAAATTCGTTTCCGAAAATAAGAACTTCAACAAAAGTTATATCTACGACCATGAGGTTAAACATGAAAAAATGAGCAGCACATTAAATATCTATATGGCCGGAGAGCCTCTTGAGTCATCCGACAAAGAACTGCTCTATCGCTCTGCAGAAAGCTGCGGCATCGGACGTGACCAACTGACCATAATTGAAAACCCCTTCACACGTGACGAGCTCTCAGAATCCGAAATGTTAAAGACTTTCTTTGAGAGGAGCGACAGGGAGATAAAACAGCGCGAAGATTTGCTGGCACAGCTTCAGGAAGAACTCAGGACTCTACATGACAAAGATTTGCCGGTAGCTCAGATCGCAAAGGAACTACTCACACAATATCCGGATCTGACAGGATTCAGTATGTCCAGAGGCAGCGAGGTAACACTTGACAGCCTCAAGGAGACCGAACGCATATTTGTACTTGTCAAGTGGAAGAAACCGGTGAGCAACGAAGTTGTTACTAAACTACAGAAATGGCTCTGTGTGCGTCTGGAAACAGAGAATATTACAGTTATACAAAATAAGTAGTGAAAGTAGTAAGATTTACAATTTTTGCAGTAGTATTGCTGACACTACTCTCACTGATTCTTCCCCCGCGCGAAACAGCATCTCAGGCAGACGGAGCTTCTCCTATTTCAGTAGCGCCGCCCGCGGATGATACCGTCAAAATTCTTTTCATTGGAGATGTGATGGCGCACATGCTCCAGTTGGAGACCGCACTTATCAGTGGGGGTAATGCCTCCAACCCTAATGATTACGATTTTTCCTCCTACTTCAAACACATACAACCACTTTTTGACTCAGCTGACTTTGTGGTGGCCAATATGGAATATCCTACGGGAGTCATCCCTTTTTCGGGGTATCCCATTTTTTCGACCCCCTCATCCCTCGATATCGAGGCAAGAGACAGCGGTATAGATTTGTTTCTAAAAGCAAACAACCATCTGCTTGACAAAGGTAAAGAGGGAATGGACAGTACAAGGGCCATTCTACGCAGGGAGGGAATAGCCTATACAGGCTTCTATGCGGATGCAGAGGAGGAGTACCGCTGTAACCCCTTTATGGACTCCATCGGAGGCATTTGCGTAGCTATCATCAACTTTACCTATGGCCTCAACGGCTTCAAGGTGCCTGAGCCCTATATCGTCAACATGATGGACACCACACAGATCAGAGAGTTGGTAGAAAGGGCGATGGAGAGAGGTGCCGAATTTATCATAGCCACGCCGCACTGGGGCGAAGAGTACCAGCTCACCGAATCGGCTACACAGCGCAGATGGAGAGATATCCTCTACCGCTTTGGAGTCAATGCAATTGTCGGAACCCATCCGCATGTGGTGCAGAAATGCGAGTATGACACGCTTCACGCCATCGCCTACTCATTGGGCAATTTTGTTTCCAATATGAGTATCGCCTACGGACAAATAGGTATGGTCTATGAGCTGCGACTCAAAAGAAGACCCGACTCGACCATTGCACTCCTTCCTCCTAAGGTGGATTACTGGTGGTGCGCAAGGACCAACAAATTGGAGCGCAACTATACGGTAGTCCCCATTATGGAGTACCTCGACAGAAAGGAGGAATTTAAGGAGGGACAGTATCAGAAATTGGTGCGCGAATGGAATGCTATTGTCAAAGAATTCGGAATAGACACTACAGGAAAAAGAATAAAATACATATATGATTGAAAAAACAATTTTACTAAAAGATGTCAATCCTATAGATTTTTACGGGGTCAACAATAGGAATTTTGACCTTCTCACCTCCTTCTTTCCAAAAGTAAAAGTTGTCGCCAGAGGTGCTGAAGTTTATGTAACGGGACCTGCAGATGAACTCCATCTCTTTGAGGAAAAAGTGGAAAAAGTGATGAAGATATGCCGTATAAAAGGTGCGCTTACCGAATATGACATGGAGCAGGTCTGTTTGGAGAGGGTTATTTCTGCAGAAACGGGAAAGGTTGAAATGAATGACCACAAGGATTACATCATTGTCTACAGTAATGACGGACGTGCCATTAAAGCACGCACCAAAAACCAGAAACGATTGGTCAAGGAGTATTATAACAATGACCTGTTGTTTGCCTTGGGACCAGCCGGTACAGGCAAAACCTATACGGCCATCGCTCTGGCCGTCCGTGCACTCAAAAACCGTGAAGTAAAGCGTCTGATACTTACCCGTCCTGCCGTAGAAGCGGGGGAAAGACTCGGATTTCTGCCGGGAGATCTCAAAGACAAACTTGACCCCTACCTACAACCTCTTTACGATGCACTTGGAGATATGATTCCCGCTAAGAGACTCCACTCACTTATGGAAGATGGCACAATCCAGATTGCACCGCTAGCATATATGAGAGGACGTACACTTGACAGATCTTTCGTTATTCTGGATGAGGCTCAGAACACTTCGTTAGGCCAACTCAAGATGTTTCTAACACGTATGGGATGCGATGCTAAGTTTATTGTAACCGGAGATCCTACGCAGATTGACCTTCCTGACAAGCGCAGCAGCGGCCTTGTGCGCGGTATCGAAATTGTCAAAAACATCCGTGGCATCAGCATAATCGAATTTGACCGCGACGACATAGTCCGCCATCCCCTCGTTACCAAAATTGTAGATGCCTTCGAGGAACACGAATTACGCGAAGAGTACGAATTACGCGAAAAGGACAAAATCAAAGAATAGACTGAGTAGACCGAATTGCTACAAGTCAAACATTGTTTTGAAAGTATAGCCTTTAGACTTTAGGGTTTCTATGATCTCACCCAAATAAGTATAGGGACGATCTTCATCTGTACGATCGGGATAATTCATCGCATGAATCAGCAGTATAACCCCATTCATAGTGTTTTCAGACTCATATTGCCATATTCCTTCCAGAATCTCCTCCGTCGAAATATAATTAGGCGCACCCGGTGAGGTCCAATCCATACCTGTCTTGAATCCGGGTGTGGGATTGATCAATTTGTAGCCCAGGTCGCGCATTACATCGGCTGTTTCCTGATTATATGTCTCGTAGGGAGGAATCAGCCAGTCGTATTGTTCCTTTTTAAGCCCGTATTTCTCCAAAGATGCCTCCATCAGTGCAAAGTCGGCTTTTATGGAGTCGACGCTTACAAGAGTGCTATCCTCTTCGCAAAGCAGCAGATGGTTAAAGGAATGTGAAGAGAGATAGTGGCCTTCATCGATGATTCTTCTGACAGCCTCCTGATATTTCTCAACCTCGAAACAGACTCCTGTCGGGAAAAAAGAGCCTTTGATCTCCTTATCTTTTAATGTATTGAGTACAGGAACAACTCCGTCAAAATTCTCGAAGTGTCCATTGTCGTCAAGACTGTAATGAGCAGTGAAGACAAGCCAGACACATTTTTCGTCGGGATTGATCTTGGTTACAACCCCAAATTCATCATATTCGAAAACATTCTCTTTCGAAGCATTTCCCGCACAGGAAAAGAGTATCAGGGCACAGAGCGCCGAAATAATTGTTCTGATTATTTTCATATTTAATCCTTTTTATAAATCAAACAATCATACCTGCGAGCTTACCGGTGTGCGAGCCCTCTTTGATGGTCCAGACACCATTCACAAATACATGTTCAATACCCACGGGGAATTGGTGTGGATTGTCATAAGTGCTTTTTTCCTCGATGGTATCGGGATTGAAGACCACTACATCTGCCCAATATCCGGGGATCAGCAATCCGCGCTCCTTAAGTCTAAGACGGGAAGCAGGCAGTGCGCTACACTTGTGGACTGCAGTGGCCAAATCTAGGATCTTTTTCTCGCGTACATATTTTTGGAAAAAACGGGGGAAAGTACCATACGAGCGCGGGTGAGGCATTTTTTCACCCAACGGACCCTCGGGAGAATAGACGCTGCCGTCAGAGGCGGGCATTGAGAGCGAATGGCGGTACTCCATCTCTATATTCTCCTCTTTCATCGCGAAGCCCGCCATTTGTACATTGAGCTTCTCGGAGATAAGCAGGTGCCGGATCATCGGCCAAACATCCATACCTGAAATTTGGCAGCATTCAGCCACATTTTTACCTGAATACTGTAAATTACCCTCTGCACGGCAGGTGGCTATAAGTACATTCTGAGGACCTCCGAGACGCTTGATGCGACTCTCTGCATATTTACCGATCTCGGCGGCTTTTATTTCATCTTCCAGACGGGCGAGTACCTCCTCCGAAGAACCTTGCCTGTCGTTGATCGGAATAAATGAAGAGAGTCCGGTGGAAAATGCGATATATGGATAGCGGTCAAAGGCAATATCAATGCCCTCCGCCTTCGCTTGGTCGATCATTGCGAGGAGTACGGGCATTTTGTGCCAATTTGCGGCATTCTGCGCCTTAAGGTGAGATACCTGTAGACGCACATCCGACTCTCTTGCTATACGGATCGCATCCCTAAGGGATTCCTCCACGAAGTCATCTTCATTGCGCATGTGAATGGCATAAAGACCGTCGTGTTTTGCCACCACCTTGCAGAGTTCTATCAGTTCTTCATCAGATGCATATGAACTGGGAGCATATTCGAGACCCAATGAGATGCCCATTGCACCCATTTCCATCTCCCGATCGAGGATGGAGCACATCTTCGCCAGTCTCTCCGGAGTTGCGGGAATATTGTTGTCACCGATTACGGCGGAACGGAGCTGACCCTGGCCTACAAAACTCCCGTAGTTGATACCTATGCCCTGTTTGCGGTATGCATCAAAGAATCCGTCAATATCCTGCCAAAAGGGGTATCCGTGCCTCAAAGTATCTTTATTGGCTTCGTAGTGTACATCGGAATAGGGAAAGGGAGAATCGCCACAGTTGCCACCAATATCAGTAGTGATGCCTTGGAATATGCGGCTATCACCCTTCGGAGCCAGAAAGAGATTTGTGTCGGTATGGGTGTGAATATCAACCCAACCCGGAGAGATCGCAAGCCCTTTAACATCGAGGATAAAGTCGGCATTATCGCCGAGAGTCCCAATAGCCGCGATACGGCCGTCACGTATGCCGATATCACCCTTTATAGGAGCTTTACCATCTCCGGTGTAGATGACTCCGTTTTTAATAATTGTCTCGAAAGGCTGTTTGATCCCGATTTTACGTCCTCCGTAGAAACCGATACCAAGTGCGGCCGCCCCTATGAGTGTGGTTCTGATAAAATCTCGTCTTTCCATATTATGTGTTGTTGAATATCAATTTGTGAATAGATGCGTTTTTAAACGCTTGCAATCGTTTCTAAGCAATTATAATTAAGTACTCTGTCTATTTTGGGGATTCATTTGAAAAAATGGGAAATTCTTCGGTATGCCATACCTTCATCGAATCCTGCTCACCATAAACGAGATAGACTTCGACATCATTTCTCTGCAAAGCCCACTCCCGGGCCTTTTCAAACCCTATTACCATCATCCAGGTGGCATAAGCATCTGCAGTAGCTCCGTCAGAGGCAATAACCGTAGCACTTAGAAGATTGTGAGTCACCGGACGACCTGTGGCAGGATCTATGGTATGGGCCCGTTTTTCCCCATTCTCAACATAAAATTTGCGATAATTGCCGCTGGTAACCAACGCCCCATCCGAGATGGTAATAATCTCCTGCAAATGAGCCCCCTCATCAAAATTGCCGTCCAAAGGCTTATCAAGACCCACTCTCCATTTATCTCCGCGTGCACTTAGCCCCTTACAGACAATCTCTCTGCCTACCTCAACCAGATAATCGGTACATCCGAAGTCGTCAAGGGCCCTAGTTATTACATCGCAGGTGTAGCCCTGCGCAATAGCGTTGAAATTGAGTTTCACACCGGGTATCTTCTTTACCACTCTGGCCGAGTCGCCGCTCCCTTTAATGGAAATCAGGTCCATACTCACGAGGAGCAGAGTGCTGTCTATGATCTCTTGAGTGACTGTTTCACGGTTGCCAAAACCGAAGCCCCAGAGATCAAACAATGGTGCTGCGGAAGGGTCGAATGCTCCTGAACTCTCCAGCCAAATCTCTTTCGAGCGGTTGAATACTTCGATAAAGAGGGAATCTGGAGTTATCTCTTCTCCAGCATTGAAACGGGAAAGGAGCGAACCTTTGTTGTATCCGGAGAGGGAGTTGTCAATGGCGTTGAGAAGATCGTTGACCTTCTGCTCCACTTGTGCGCTCTTTACATTTACCGGGCGGGAGTAAATTATGTGGAAGGTACCTCCTTGTGCATAGCCTTCTACGTGCTCATATCTGCCCTTGCCGGTTGAGCAACCTGCAATTACATGAATTACAATAAGGAGTAGCGTAAATAGGCTTTTGTTGTTCATTGGCAGATGGCACGATTTTGGCGAAATGACAAAACAATTGGTGCAAATTTACTATAAAAAATCAAAAATTGCTATTGCGCCAAAAAATACTCATATTTGTAGGTTGGAAATAACAGACAATGGAAAATAGATACAGAATTCTTTGGATTTTGGCACTAACAGCCCTTTTATTGGGCGTGGGTGCTTCCTGTGAAAAGAAAGAAGAGGAAGAGGTGGAAAAGTTGTATATGAGCGGATTTGTGGATTACGACATACCCACTTTTGTAGGCATCGGTGAGACAATTACTCTCACTGCTTCCGGTATCACCGAGCCTTCGAAGGTCGAATACAAATGGTATTTTGGAGCCTCATACAATGATACTCTCTCTTCACAGACAGTAACAATCACATTTCCTGATAGCTTAGGCACTTTTTCTATTGTCGGCATTGCTGTAGCTCCCGGCTACTACAACTCCTCAGCTACACAGCACGTCACTACCGTAGATATCAGACGTGAAAAATCTCTCAAAGGCCTTAAGTACAGTAACAAGGTCTTTACCGACACACGAGACGGTATAGAGTATGAATATGTCACCATAGGTAACCTCGACTGGTTTGTACGAAATCTCGCATACTACAAAAAGGGTTCGGCTTTCCAGCACTCTCCCATTACTCACACCCTATTCGGACGTTACTATTCCTGGGAAGAGGCCACCGGTGGACAGAGCGCATCAGGACTGGGGTGCGGACCACAGGGCATCTGCCCCAAAGGCTGGTCTGTCCCCACCAATGAGGATTGGGTTGATCTGGCTACCGCAGTGGCAGGCAAACCGATGACCTTTGTGGATAACTGGGCTGGACTTGGAGATAAACTCTCAGTGGATGCCTGGTTTAACGATGAAAGGATCTGGCCCTACTCTCCGGATAATGCCCACTCCAATACTGTAGGCTGGAATGCCCTCGCCATGGGCAACACTCAGTATGATCACTCCCTTTTCAGGGGTTTCAACGAATATGCATTCTGGTGGAGTTCTACTCAGAAAAATGAGACACAGGCCTACTACCGCTACATCCATAGCGAAAACGACTTATGTCCGATGAACTTCACCTCAAAAGCACATTTCGGAGCATCGGTAAGGTGCGTGAGAAGAGTAAAGTAGTTTTGAGTGGGGAGTTTTGAGTTTTGAGTATGGAGTATGTAGTGGGGAGTTCTGAGTTTTGAGTGGGGAGTTTTGAGTTTTGAGTTCTGAGTGGGGAGTTTTGAGTATGGAGTATGTAGTGGGGAGTTCTGAGTTTTGAGTGGGGAGTTTTGAGTTTTGAGTTTTGAGTGGGGAGTTTTGAGTGGGGAGTGTGTAGTCCGTAGTTGACGAAATAGGAGTGTCGAGAGTTCGCAGGCGAGCAAATATGCAACAATAGTTTAAATCAATAAAGTTATGAGACGGAAAATTTTAACTTACGCGATTATCGCTATTTTCAGTATCCTGGCATTTGGGTGCGGAAAATTTTCCTCAGATGGCAAAGTCGAACTATACTTGTTGGACTCCTATAAAACAGTTAGGGAACATTCATGCCAAATTGATGAAACAACGGTTAAAACAAAAGCCAATCCATTAATAAGCTACGATGATTTCATCTCTTATGACCCAATTACTCACGAATTTTTGATTTCAGACAAGGCAGCAAAAGCACTAATTAACGATACGGAAAAATCTGTTGATTTAATTGCATTTGCTGTAAAAGCAGATGAGGAAATTGTTTATACCGGATATTTATGGCCCCTCTACTTGTCTTCAACTTGTGACTGGGTTTATATAGACCCGATTCTTACAAGCTTTGACAATAAAATGGAAGTTTGCTTAGGATATCCCGGACCTATGCCCGGACAAGCAATTCCGGACAAAAGGAACGACAGCAGGATTATCAAGAT
>JAPXOZ010000002.1:0-153247 GCA_033811195.1 Bacteroidales bacterium
TCAGATTGTTTGATTAATTCAAAAGTTTAGCGATGGTTGCGTTGTACTCAGCCTCAGCCAATTCGAGTCTCTTCTTAGCAGTTTCAACCTTGATCTCAAGCTGTGCTATGATGTTCTGCTGCTCTTTAACAGCCATCTCGATAGGATTGTAGCCTGCATTGAATTGGGCGAGAAGCTTCTTCCAGTAACCGAGTTCAATTTCACATTTCTCGAGGTATGTCTCCCATGCTGTCCTGTACTGTCTCTGGAACTTGTTGTAGTTATCAAAGAAGGTAGCCAGGTCGGCAGCAAGGTTCTCACCGTAGTCTTTCTTAACTGCGGTAATGTTGATTTTGTACTCGTGGGTAACAGGATCTACAACGATTACATATTTCTCCCACTCATACTGATAGATACCTGTGGCGGCTGTGTAGGCAGCATCGAGAGCAGTCATGATTGCGTCAAGGTGGTCAGTAATGTGAGTGATATGATATGCACGATCATAGAAGCCGTGGAGGGTTTCAGGATAGTCTCCATGCCACTTCTGAGCAAGTTCGAGCTGCTTGCCGCCGAAGTACTTCGTGTTGTAAGCCCAGTTCTTGATTATGGGATCAACAGACTCGTAAGTTGCAGGTATGGCACCCGGTACGGGAGCGGGAATTGTAGGAACATCTGTGGAGAAGTATTCAACGGGTTTGCCGTTTTTGTCATATTTCTTCACACCGTAGAATGCTTCCTTAAGTGCTGCGAGAGCTGCCTGATATGCATCCCAAGCTGCTTTCTTGTCAGGATATTCGTCGTAAGCTGTCTTAGCAGCTTTCCAAGCATCATGTTCAGCTTTGTACTTCTTCTGATCGGCTGCAGTCCTGGCGGCCTCAACAGCATCCATACAATCGTCAATCCAATCTTTGATACGAGCAAGAGCTTGTATGTTATTCTCGCCGGCTGCAAGCCAATTGTACCTGAATTCAGTCCAGAGCTTAAAGTAGTACTCGGTACCGGCATTCGGGCCTGCTCCGTTGAGAATGCGCGAATTTACAAGCTCGCCGGTCCAAATCCAATAATCCCAAGGATCTGCCTGACCACCTGTTTCGAGGAACGAAAGAACTGCTCCAAGTCTCTCATTATAGTAAATATCTCCTGTAGCAAAGTCAAATATAACCAGCTTATTGGGAACGTTGAAAGTCTGATCTGACCAGTTGAGAGGTAACTCTTCTGTTAGACCATAACCAGGGTAATCACCGGGGCCTAGATTCCAGAACGATTCGTAGATATCGGTATATGCCTTTTTGGCTGCGGCAACACCTAATTCGGATTGGTCCATCTTGGCCTTTGCATCCTGTACTGACTTAGGAATGAAGGGATCTCCCCCACCATCCTCGAATAAGTAGGGCTGGGCATCATTATACGCAAAGCCGTAATTGTAAAGAGCGTCGAAAGGCACACCACCACCAGGTTGAATATTGAAGACCAGGTCTACTATATCCCAAGTAGTGAACATCGGCGCTTGGAAGAGGATAGCCACAGTTCCTAGCAATGGATCAAAAAATATCGCAGGTTGCGCAAGAGCATTGGCATCAGGACGAGTGAAAACAGTATTATCAACAGTCACATAGCTATCCATTGAATATTCCGAATAGAAGGGCCAAGGAGCTAAAACACCTGCTTGCTTCTGTTTAAAGCCATCTCTTTCAAGGCTATCTAGGCGAACCTTGTGTTCGGAAAGATCCAGTTTGTTCTTATAAGGAAGAAAGTTCACGTCATAATTAGTAGGAGGAGCACCTGCAGTAGAGAGCGCAACATCCGGCTCGAAGAAAGCGATCCTTGCAGCTGCATATGCTATAATTCCTGCTAAGAGATTGGTCGTATCATCTGCATTGATTTTTGCATCGGGACGCGAAGGATCAGGCGGATTGGAATTGTTATAAGGGTACGCATAGTTGGCGATAAGACCTTTTCTGGGTACACCATCTCCTGTAAGAAGCTTTGAAGCATTTACGAGTGCCTGTGCTCTGGCCAGTGCCGCAGCTTTCGCTGCTTCCCATGCGATAGAGTCGGCCTTGAACTGTGCAATGGAGTCAATGAGGGGCGGGTAAGCAGCCATGCCGGCCTCGAGAATCTCACGGTGTGCTTTGTAAATGGAGTCAGCTTTGTTTTTGGCTTTCAATGCATTTTCAATTTCAAGCGGGCTACCCGGAGTGAGTACCAGATGTCTGTTGAGTACCGAATGTGCTCCATAAAGACCGATAAAGAGAGGGTCTTCAAGAGTGACATCGATATCGTTCGCTAAATCCCTGTATGTGAGAGTCAAGGGATCCTCCGTATTCTCTTTGCCGAAGAGGAATCCTTCAACCATTTCTTTAGTGGCATTAGACTCGATCCATCCTTTTACGGGTAACGTTGCGGGGGTCACGCCACCGGGAGCATCAAAGTCAACGAATCTATCGGTAGAGTCCTTGCCAACGGGAGCATCTTCCCAATAATACGCTTCCATAAGGAAACCAAAGTGATAGTAAACAGGTGAAGAATTAAACTTGTCGGCAGGAACCACAAGCTTGGGGAATCCTACCGAATCACGGTAGTCACCTTTGCCGTCATAATCACTTCTTACGGGCTCTGCACCGGGGTCAGCAGGCTTAGGACCGGGGTTGGGCTTAACGGGAACTGCAGCAACGTCAGCTAAGTACTTCTCTTTAGCTGCCTGCCACTCTTCCTCATAACCTATATTGGCCTCACACCAGGTGTTTACCATGTAGAGAACGGAGTCGCGTGAAAGCTGGGCAGCTGAGTAATCGATAGCGTTAAGAGAGTCCTGAAGCATGTCGAGCTCTGCCTTCCAAGCCTCGAGATCGAGATTCTCAGGAACATTTGCGAGTGCAGTCTCTGCCCTTTCAACCTCACCTGTGAAGAAATCAACCTCTCCCTGGAAGTTGGCATTCCAATCGGTGGAGTCGTTGAGACGATACTCAAGCTCCCAGAGTCTTGCATTAGCTTGCTCGAGATCGAAAAGCAAATCGTTGTACTCGTCGAAAGCTTCTTCATACTCCGTCATAACTGCAAAGAGAAGCCAGCGCTCTTCAACTGTAAGAAGGTGCTGAACTGCAGCTATAGCGCGAAGAGTTACTCTGAGGTTCTCCTCAGCCTCTGCAAGATCGGCTTTTGCATCAGCTACCAATTCATCGTACTGAATCATGAGGAGTTCTTTTTCTCTCGTAAGAGAATCAATGTCAAACTGAGTCTGAGCAGCCTTGATCTGAATGTCATACTCGCGAATTCTGTTCTCGATCAGCTGTGCTTCAGTCATAGCGTCAACATAGGCAGCTTGAGCCAGCACAAAAGCAGCATTGGCTCTCTGCAACTCGGCATCTGCCAAGCGTAGTTGTGCGAGTGCATCAAGATAGTCGGCTTTCGCAGTGCGAAGCTGCTGGATACCAACCGGCTCAACATACTCAAGACACGAAGTGAACAGACTGCTTGCAGCAATCATGATCACTAATGAATAAATAATCTTTTTCATAAAAAAAAATTGTTAAGTGTTTGATATTTATTGGTTAAACATAAATGAGTTGCCGAAAAAACACAGTTTTTCCATAGTATTTAATGGCCAAATTTAGTTATATTTTTTTACTTTTCAAAAAAAATTGTTAATAATTATCAAAAATTGTTGAAAAAATCTAAAAGAATCGAGCTCTGTTGTCCTTAATCTCGACAGTTTCCGACATTACCTGCTGCAACAACTGGGTCTGATAAGTTGATCTGCGCGATAGCGCTCTCTGCAGATCCCCCTCTGTATAGAAGGTACCTGTCTGACGGTCGATAACCTGGAATACATATACTCCGATGTCTCCCGCAACCGGTCCGGAGATGACACCCGGCTGGGCGGATGTCACTGCGCCTATAAACTTAGGGTCGAGTTGCTGGAGTGTAGTACCGAAGGTAATGCCGTCCTGATGGCTCACGGTAGTGCCGAGAATCTCGGCTACCTGCTCCATAGTAGTGCAACCTTCAATCTGCTCACCGATGGTAGAAGCCATCTTGTCGATCTGTTTCTCTGCGGTGATGGTGTAGATGATGTCCTGCTGTATGTCGCTCAGAGGAATTGTGCCCTCTTTGTATACTGCGGTCACGGCAGCGACGAAATAGTATTTGTTGTCAACGGAAATTACATCCGATACCTCTCCTGATTTGGTCTTGCGATCAAATGCCCAATGCACCACGCTGCGCGCATTCTCCACAACGCCGATGCGCTCTGTAGTCCGGAGTAGGCCATTTACGGGAATGACGGGGAGTTGCTCCTCGCTTACAATCTGTGCAAACTTGTCGTAGTCTCCATCAGATCTGTCCGCAAGATCGGTGGCCTTGATCTGAAAGTCACGGTAGGTCTCTTCGGATGGAACTATGTTCTTGACAAAAGTGGCGAGCTGAGCCTTTTTACGAGCCTTTGTGCGCTCTGCCACATAGATTACAAAATATGAGTTGGCGGTATTGTTCTTTATCTTATATGCCTTGCCTGTAGAGGGCTCAAAAGCCCTTTCGAAACCTTCCATACCGGCGTATGAAAGAATATCTTGTGTAATCCAACCCATCTCCGTGAATTCACCGGAGGGCTCTCTCATCTTCAAAGCCCTTGCTAGCAACTCATCGGCCTCTGCCTCGCTGTCAAGAGTAAAGGGGGCATACGATATCCTTACGGAATCGGCCATCATTTTGATATCAATCAGACGAGCTGCAGCAAGCTGGTTCTCTCCGACGCTGATCTCGCTCACTGCGGGAACATTCCTTCCAAAAGCCACTGCCTTGAAATGAGGCTCGGACTCAAGCTCTTCTTCCGTGTAATAGTAGGGATCCCACTTGCGGTCCGAGTTGAGAGCAATGAAGTTTTTAGGATTATCAGCTACGGCAAACTCTGCATATAGCGCATTGAAAGCCTCGGTCTGTCTCTCGATATCCTCCTCTGAGGGCACAACTTCATAGAGCACATACTCTATATTGCGGGTAGCAGGACGAGTAAAGAGCTCCTTACGTGCCTTATAGTACTCCTTTATCTCTTTTGGAGAAACTGTGATAGTGGTATCACGTTCAAAGCCCAGCGGGGAAAGTACGAAATCAACGGAAGAGAGAACATTGTTCTCAACTATCATGCGGCGTTGCTCAACCTTGTTGAATACATTGGAGGCATTTATCAATGAGCCGTACTTGTTATAGAGCCTGTCAGTATAAACCGAATTTTCTACAGATTGCCAGTACATCTCATATTGACCGGAAGGATCGGTAGGAATCGCCTGTACAAAACTTACAAGAGCTTCACGGCTGAAGAGGCCGTTGGCATCCTGGAACATCTGCTGATTTGCCACTATAGGGGAGATATTGGCTCCCTGTGTAAGATCAAGCATCTCTTCATCGCCCACAACTATGCCGGCATCGGCAATCATGGGCTGGAACAGGTGCTTATCGAGGAGAGACTGCCACGCCGCATCGCGGATGGATTTTTGTACCTCTTCGCTATTGGAACTCTGTCCCATCAGCTCAGTAAGACGAGTAAAATAATCAACTTCCCGGTAAAAATCACTATATGAAATGGACTTTCCGTCCACTACGCCTACTTTATTGTCGGATGAAAATCTTTGTGCAGTCGAACTCAGTGTTTGAGGATCAATAATGAATGATAACAGCGCGACCGCGATAAGAACTGTTATAAGTATACCTAATTTGACGCGAATTTTTTCAAGAACCGCCATTGTGTTTGTTAAGTTTTAGTTTATTTTTATTCTACAATTATTACCCATTTAACGAAAATGGAGTACAAAAGTAAACAAAAATATATTATATAGATGCATAAAAGATCAAAAACGTTGCACGGGTGGACCAACAAAATTGAGAGAATCGAGCAAAATTGTTGTGCTGTCATCGGCAATAGCGTAAGAATCGAAGGGTTTCAGAAGGATTGCGTCTCTCGCCATCTCGTCGGATTCCATCCCATAGCCCTGCATCATTCCCTGTGGTGAAGAGAGCCGGACATAGCAGTTGGTATAGATCTTCTGCTCCCGACGATCCCAATAAATAGTGTCGCTCTCCATGCTCTCCTGTTTGATGTAATTCGTAATTATCACATCTCCGTAAGCGAGCCACTGCTCCTTTCCATCGGTAGTGATGTGCTTTGCTTCCTTCGATGTGATGCGCGTCTCGAGTTCCCCGTCAGGTGTGAATGCATTGACGGAGAATCCGCCGGTATATAGGTCGTAACTCACCTCAACCGAATCGGCAATATATGAGTATTTGCGCATTTCGGGCGCGCGCATCCTCATCTCCACTCCACCGTTAACCGTCTGCACCACTTCCATATTCTTTACCACCTGCACCGGAGTCACAGTCGGATCAACAGGATCTCCCGTCGGCTCTTTTCTACAGGAAGAAGGCACAAAAAGCACTATAGCCATCAAGTATAAACCGATGGCTATAGGTTTGCTTCTTTGGTGTGATGCGGGAATCAAGAGACTATTTCTGTGTCCTTACTGTTGTGATTTCCGTCATGCCGCCGCAGGATACGGTATATCTCTGACCGTCGGTTACGTCATACATAAAGGCATCAACCTGCATGGGGAAGTATCTGCGGTATTGTGCTGCCAGCTCGTCTGCATTCTCAGCAACTTCCGGGTCTGCATTCTTCGCTTTCACCATATAGTCGACTGCAACCCAATATTTGGATCTTACATCAACCTCACTGCCGGGGCAATCCTGTGACGCCCAGACGGTACCAATAAGGAGATATGCCTTACCTGCAATGCTCTGGTCATACTCGATAGCCTTCTTGGCGGTAGCTACGGCAGTTGCTGCACGATTAAGCTTCTTGAAATAAAAAGTTGCCAGCTCTAAGTTGTATTCTGCCGCTGTCTTAGTGTCGTTGGGATCGAGGAGTGATACGGCGCTCTCGAAGAACTGAGCGGCAAGCCTATCCTCATCGCGTGAAGAATAGAGCCTGTAAAGGCCGTATGCTGAGCTGGAAGAGGGGTTGATCTCATGGAGAGCAACTGCACTCTTGAGAAAGAGATCCGTGCTGACACAGTCTGCTCTGGTGAGCATTTTAACCATTGTGGTAAGAAGGTTGACGTCTGTAGGATTTGCCTCAAATCGAGGAGTATAAAGCTCGATGAGGTTGTCACAGGTTGCAACGCCGCTCTCAGCAAAAATAGTCTCGATATCCTGCTTTACAGTGCGGTACTCCTCTTTTTCAGGATCCATGGTAATCATATCCTCGATGTGGCAGATGTTGTTTTCAAAACAGTTCATCAAATCCTCTGCTGGCAGGTCGCCGGCCTGATAAAGAGCAACTCCCCCTTTCATTTGATTGATAAAGACAACGGGGCTACAATCTGTGTTGATGGTGTTTATGATCTCAGTCAACATCTGATACTGCTTGAGGGGATCATCTCCACAATAATTATAGTTAATAATATCTATTGCCTTGTTGTCCATACTTCTCACGCGATTGTTGGGATAATATTCCGAGCGGAGATCATGGAGCATTATCAGAGAGTCGATTAGTTCTTGTCTGCGGGCCGGATTGTTTGCGTTTCTGCGGATGTCTATACGGAGAAGGTTCTGACCGTGCAGGAGCATATTCTGACTAGCTGTCGGAGGGCAGATGGCGATGGCCTTCCTCCAGTGCGGGGCGGCCTCGTCATAATTTCTCTGTTTATAAAGTTCTGAGTAGAACGAAAGATATTTTGTACATTCCACACTATCTTTTCCATACTTTCCCTGGGAAAATGCAGGAAGAGAAAGAACCATTGCAAAGAGGATAATTGCGATTTTCTTCATTGTTTCCATTTTTTAAAAATATCAAGCAAAGTTAATAAAATAATCTAATCTACTGATACAAAGTTTTGATAAACCAGATATCGTGCAGGTCAAACGAGAGGGTAAAGAGGAAATATCTCTCCCTTATCATGTCGTTTGCGACCGAACCTCTCTGGCCTATGTCTATACCCAAAGTCACTGCGTTGTAGTAGCGGAATACCGGAAAAGAAACTCCGAGAGTAATGCCACTCCTTGCTATGGAAGAGCCATTTAGGGTAAAATAATTCTGCTCATAGTAGGCTCCAGCCCTGTAAGTGAGCGTCCTGAGATAGTATCTTATATCGTAGCGGTTGGGGGTCACCTCAAATCCCACCCTGAATGCCTGTGCTGTCGTCGGTTTTATCTCGACTCCGGGGGTCTCTTCGAGGAAATGTTTTGTCCAGTTTGACCGCGTGTAATCAAATCCTACCATCCATTTCTCCGTATGGCGTATGGTAAATCCTACTCCAAGTTCGGAGGGTATTGACATTGTCTCAAGGGGATTGTTGCGGTGAAAGACGGTATCTTTGCCGCTTGTCGATACTCCATAAGCGTAGCGGATGTTTTCTCCTCTGAATGCGGTAGCCAGATCGTATGTTACTCCTATAGTGGCTGACGTGTTGCCGGTCAACGGCTGCCTGTACTGGAGTCCAAACTTTCCCGATATCGCACGTGTAACGAAGGTCCAACCCGAATTGATAGATCTGAATGATGTATTGGTAGTGAATGTAGCACTGCTGTATCTATCTATAGTACCAAAGTAATACTGCAGATCCGCTCCCACGCTAAGTCTATTCCAGAAAGTGGCTCCCGCACCTAAGAATGTCTGATAGATGCTGCCTTGACCTATCTTGGAGTATTTTATATCTCCCGCTTCGGCAATTATGTCATCATTACTCTCGGTTGTTATAAACTTATATCCGACGTTGCTATAAGGTACTATTCCAACCTTAAATGCTGAGCTCTTCCATATCGGGAACGAAGCGATGATGTGGTGCATATTAAAAGTGTTGTTAACACTCTTTAGAAGGTCGGAACCTGTTCCTCCAACAGCTGTGACCGGGTTGGCGGCATAATAGTTATTGCCCTGTTCTATGCCGAAATCGAGCATAAACGATTGTGCCTCACGCTCCGTTACTGCCGCAGGATTTAGATAATTGATATAGCGATAATTGCGGTCGCCAATACCGATACCTCCCATCGAGAGGTTGTATGATATTCCCGGTCTTGCAAGAGAACCTACACCAAACATGGAATATGGAGTAAAACTGCCGTCTGCTGCAACTTTCTGAGCAGAAGAAGGAATAGCTGTAAAAAGCACCAATAGTGCATGCATCGCTGCCGCGATTCTTCTAAGTTTGAGTATGGTACTATTGTTCAGCATAAAATTGTGCTACCTGTGAGAGCCCCATCAAAACAAGATTGTAAACGACAAATATGGAACTTTTAAGCTTTTCAGCAAAATATATCGCATCCCCGCCGGTAAAAATCACTGTTCGTTCAGGATACTCTCTCTGATATCCTTCTATTTCAAACATTATGCCGAGAATATTTCCCGCTGCCAACGCAGTATCCAAATCGGTGCCGATAGGATTGATTTTTTCATCCTTGTGAGACTCTATGAAATCCCTGGGATTGAGTAACGGAATACGCTCCGCAAAGTGGCTCAAAGCGCGATATCTGGTATTCAAGCCTAAGGAAATGGAACCCCCTGCATAATATGCTGGATCATCTCCTTTGCGACAATTGATAAATTCCACAGTAGTGGCCGTACCAAAATCAAACACCATAAGATCATTTTCCGGGAAAAGATTGTTTGCAGCCAGAATTGCCGCTATACGATCTGCTCCCATTCCTTCAGGCATATTGGCAAGCACTTCGAACTGGGTGCTCCCCGTCTCTACCAGACGATTGCACTCGGCCACATCGAGTACCACCAAGCGATCGCAATACTCATTGCGCAAGATTGACTCCAATTCGGGATTGTCGGCACGGACATTACTTAAAACTGCCACCTGTACTCTTTGCCCGAGTAATTCAGAGGCGAAAGTATCGCGAACAAATTGTGGAATATCATCTCCCGCGTAACGGAAAACCTTTCCTATCCTCTCGTTGTCGGCAAAGGCCGCCTTGCATGCCGTATTGCCGATATCAATAAGTAAATACATTCTATCGTATAATGTTTGGGGCTACAAAGGTAAGAAATTTTGAAATCTAAATCAGCTTTGAGAGAAAGAGAATGGCTTGACGTACATCAGGAATACTTTTTACCCTGATATAAAGTTTCCCTTTTACCTCATTTACTCTGCAACGGTCACCAAGTGACTGTATGGCTGTAAGTATGGCGGGAAAGAGGTTTCCGCGATAATAGGAGTGCATACTGTTAGAAATGAAATAGGCCAGCATTACTCCGTTTTTGAGGATTATTTTCTCGAAACCGAGATTCTGGGCCACTTTCTTAAGTTGTACTATGCGGATCAATTCTTCGAGTTGCTCAGGAATAGGACCGAAACGATCCTCCATTTCCTTACGCAAAGCCTCAATCTGCCTTTCGTCACTAATATTTGTCAGATCTTTATAGAGACGGATTTTCTCTGAAACAACTTGTACGTATTCATCCGGAATATAAGCTTCGAGATCGGTCTCTATCTGGGTATCCACCATTGGGGCAGATTGCATTGTATCTGGCAAAGCTGCATCCTCGCCCTTGCTTACCTTCTCTTCCCGTAGCTCCGCAATTGCCTCATTGAGTATACGCATATAGGTCTCAAATCCCATCTCCGCAATAAATCCGCTCTGCTCCGCTCCCAGTAAGTTGCCCGCTCCGCGAATATCCAGATCCTGCATAGCAATGTTGAATCCGCTGCCCAACTCCGAAAAAGCCTCAATAGCTCTGATACGTCTTCGTGCATCGTCCGTGATGGAGGCGATTGGAGGTATCAAAAGATAACATGAGGCCTTGACATTGGAGCGGCCGACCCTTCCTCTTAGCTGGTGTAGGTCGCTCAGGCCGAAGCGCTGCGCCTGATTGATGATCATGGTGTTGGCGTTGGGAATATCAATACCGTTTTCGATGATGGTTGTAGCCAGAAGGATATCATGTTCTCCTGCGATAAACTCCACTATTCTCTTCTCCAGCATCTCCGGTTCCATCCGGCCGTGCGCAACACATATCTGTGCTTCAGGCACCAAACGCTGCAGGATGTCACGCACCGATAGTATATCTTCTATCCTATTGTGTACAAAAAAGACCTGTCCTCCTCTTTCGAGCTCGGAGTTGATGATATCGGTTATCACCTCATCATTAAAATTTATCACCTCGGTATAGACCGGTTTACGGTTGGGCGGAGGAGTGTTGATTATGGAGAGGTCCCTCGCTCCGAGAAGTGAAAATTGCAGAGTTCTGGGAATGGGAGTAGCTGTGAGGGTGAGAGTATCGATATTGCTCCTCATCTGACGGATCTTCTCCTTGGAGGAGACTCCGAATTTTTGCTCCTCATCGATTATGAGCAGTCCCAGATCCTTGAAGAGTACTTTCTTATTGAGAATACGATGGGTACCGATGAGGATATCCACCCTTCCCGTCGAGAGATCTTCCAATATGCGCGATATCTCTTTTGTGCTGCGCAGGCGGCTGATATATTCCACCCTGCAGGGAAAATCCTTCAGACGAGAAGAGAAGGTATGATAATGTTGCAGCGCAAGAATAGTGGTCGGCACCAAAACAGCTACCTGCTTGCTGTCGCAAACTGCTTTAAAAGCCGCTCTGATAGCCACTTCCGTTTTACCGAATCCCACATCTCCACATACCAGACGGTCCATCGGCCTATCACTCTCCATATCTTCCTTTACTTTTTTCGAAGCAAGCGCCTGATCGGGTGTATCCTCGTACATAAATGAGGATTCAAGTTCGTGCATGAGATAGTTGTCCGCTGAAAATGCAAAGCCTTTCGAATGATGTCTGGCAGAATAAAGTTTTATCAAATCATCTACAATATCCTTTACCTTGGATTTGGTTCTGGATTTGAGATTTTCCCACGCCTTGGTACCGAGTTTGTAAATCTTAGGCGGTTCGCCATCCCTCGATTTATATTTGGAAATGCGATGGATGCCGTGAATGGAGACAAATACCACATCATTATCTTTGTAGACCAGTTTTATCGCCTCTTGTATCTTACCGTTGACATTTGTCTTGACAAGACCGCCGAATTTGCCCACTCCGTAATCTATATGCACCACATAGTCTCCAATCCGGAATGCCATTATCTCATTTATGGTAAGACGTTCGGATCTCTCAACCTGCCTTTTTACCTTTACCTTGTGGTAGCGTTCGAATATCTGGTGGTCGGTATAGTAGCAGTTTTTCGAAATCCTGTCTACGTAACCTTCATGAAGTGATAACGGCAGAAAATTTGGTCGAACCTTTTCGCCTGTATCAACCAAAATCTGCCTGAGACGGTCGGTTTGAGCCTCATTGGGGCTAAGGATGGTTACAGTATATCCCTCATCCATTTTGCTCCGAATATCCTGTGAGAGTATTTCGAAATTTTTATTGAATGTAGGCTGAGGAATGACATAATTTTCTCCGGTAGGATTTTCTCCTCTCAAATCCCAAAACAGCGTATTTTCCGGAAGAATATCCCAAAAAGGAACCAGCGCAGATTCTTCAAAATCCTTATGGATATCTGGAAAAATATCTACGCTTTCCAGGCTCTCTTTTGAGAGCTGAGTATTGATATCGAATCTTCGAATGGATTCAACCTGATCTCCGAAAAAATCTATCCTTACCGGTAGATTGTCGGCAAACGAAAATATATCTATTATACCTCCTCTCAACGCAAACTGACCCGGCTCAGCTGTGAAATCCACCTTCTCAAATCCACTGTCGTACAGTACTTCCTTTATAAATTCGTGAGAAAGCCTCTCCCCTCTTTTTATTGAAAGTAAAGTACGTCTGATTTCACTCTTCTTGAGAACCGGCAGATCCAGTGCATCGGGATAGGTAATTATCAACACAGGTTTGTGTCGGGAATTATACTCCATATCCATCAGCCGGTCGGTTATAGTAAATGAACCTGCCCCGACCTTTTCACGCCAGGAGGCATCGGAAGCCTCTTCGAATGAGTTTAAGGCTGATAATGTGGCTGTACGCTGCACTTTGGCAGTAGCCTCTTTAAGTTCATTTTTGTCAGTCGGTGAGGGATAATAATAGACACACTCGTCAGAAAAGAAGCTGTAAAAGTCGTTGGTAAGGAAATAGGCATTCTTCTTGGTATCCGCCAGCACTACATGCACTGATGGAGCATCCATCAATGAAATTACCGATGTTATGTAAACTGCTTTTGCCGATGAGGTAAAACAGTTATCTACATAATTCCTAGGTATATTATCGGGAATATGCACCTTATTTTACTGCAGCACCTATATCCATTTTAGAATAGAGTTCAGAGAGTTCTGAAATATCTACCGAACCATTTTTGTACCACTTATCGATTATAGGATTGAAAGTTTCAAAAATAACCTCTTCATAGGGCGCAAGACGCTGTATATATCCTGTTCCTTCTCTATTCCAAAGAAGATTGAAACGAAAATATTTACCGCCGTTTCCTCTTGAAATTGGATATATGTTGGCTTTCCTGGCCATTGCCTGGTCGCAAATTTCACAATTCATTGGGTTGAGATCTTCACTATTTTCACCTCTTGCCACAACTTGTATTGGAAGATTGTTGCCGCTCTTGACAAAGAGCGGTACAGCAACGCTTGTGGGAGGATATCCCACTACACTCCACATAACTGTGAGCTCGGGATTTTCTCCCGGAAGAACGCCCTTTACCACACTTGATGCCGAAGTGGATTTACGGCAAATAAAATCCTGATCCACAAACCATCCGTTTGGTGTTACCTCAGGATTTTCAGCAAGATTTATATCGAGAAGAGAGTGATAGAAATTGCGGGAAAGAGAATTAAAAATCCACTGTGGCGTCATAGGTTGATTCTTTACGAAACGGTCTATGAAAATATCGTTCGCACTGACATAACGAATATATCCCATACCATCATTCAATTTACCCGTAAAGGAGTGATTGGTATAGATAAGATAACCTTCGGGTGCAATAGCGGGATCATTAGCATCCACTTTTACCCAATCTCTACAACTCACTTCATAATAAGCCGCTCCTCCTTCAGCGTCAATTACACCGAAATTTGCCTCTACTCCTGTAGGAAACTTCATTTTTGAGAGCATTTTTTCAAAATCTTTAAGAGTCCTACAAGTAGCTAGTGCATTATACATCACTACTCCCTCCTGGTCCTGAATAGGCACTTCTTCGTATGTAAGATTATAAGAAGCGGTATTCATAATTGAAAATCCAACTTCATTGGTACCCATCCACGCTTCTTTTGTCTCCTTAGGACTATCCACAAGGGCAATAAAGGCATATTTGATGCTTTTATCCTTGGATTTATCAAAGTATTCTATACGGTTGTCCAGAGTACCGGTATCGCGATGCTTCCAAAGTAACGGACGTCCATCAGGCGTTGCTTTTCCTGTAATAATTGCTGAAGTACAGGCATTGGTATCCTGTAATGGAATAAACAATAAAGTAGCTATTACTGCAATAAGAATTCTTTTCATTTTATATCGTGATGTTTTTATAGTTATGCTATTTTAAAATCAGAATAGTAAATTTTCCCTGCCGGGAAGTTTTATTCCCAGATGTTTATAAGCCAGTTCCGTTACAACTCTACCACGTGGAGTACGAGATATGAAACCCTCTTTAATTAAAAAAGGCTCATAAACTTCCTCGAGAGTGCCTACATCCTCACTAATAGCTGTGGCTATAGTACCGGCTCCCACCGGACCTCCCTTAAATTTCTCTATAATGGTAGTTAAAATTTTATTATCTATCGCATCGAGACCCCGCTTGTCAATATTTAGAGCATTAAGGGCTATACGAGCAATTTCCAAGTCAATTATACCGGTGCCCTTTACCTGTGCAAAATCCCTCACCCTACGGAGCAATGAATTCGCAATACGAGGAGTACCTCGGCTACGCATAGCTATCTCCCATGCAGCATCTTCATTTATTTCTATATCGAGAATTGAAGCGCTACGGATAATAATCTGCTTAAGAATCTTAGCATCATAATACTCCAGATGCGATTTTATACCAAACCTGGCCCTTAATGGAGAAGTGAGCAGTCCGCTACGGGTGGTAGCACCTATCAGTGTAAAAGGATTGAGCGCTATCTGTATAGAACGTGCACCCGGTCCTTTATCTATCAATAAATCTATGGTATAATCTTCCATAGCGGAATATAGGTACTCCTCCACTATAGGTGAAAGACGGTGAATCTCATCTATAAAGAGCACATCCCCCTCTTCGAGGGAAGTAAGGAGTCCGGCTAAATCCCCCGGCTTATCCAGAACGGGACCGGAGGTTATTTTCATATTTACACCAAGTTCATTAGCCACAATATGAGCTAGAGTGGTCTTCCCCAGACCCGGGGGACCATGCAAAAGTATATGATCAAGAGCTTCACCTCTGAGAAGCGCTGCCTGCACAAAAATCTTAAGATTTTCTATAACTTTGTCCTGTCCCGCGAACTCCTCAAACTCCTTAGGACGTATCTGTCCCTCAATATCACGATCTCGTTCTCTGGAAAAGGACTCCTCCCTCGGATCAAATCTTTCTTTACTCATATCTGATGCTATCGCTTTATAGGCCTTTTAAACAATACAAAAATAAATAATATTATTTAATAAAGTATTATTGTAGTTATTAGTGTGTTGATAATGTGGATAAAAATTTTACGTTACTTATAAAAAAAATATTGACAAAATATAAACAATAAAATATCGTATTTATCATTATTTACAATTGTTTTGTTGATAGTGTTAATAATTCTAATTAATATTTTCAACAAATGTGTCGTGTTGACAATATTTGAACAAAAATTAAAAAATAGGTTTGATTATTTCACAACTATTTCTAAGGAATTATTTTTTATTAAAAGTTATCAAATTGTATCAACATTCAATTAACTATTATTATGAGTTATCAATAAAAAAAATGGGGTTGGCTTATCAAAATCAACCCCAAAATAATAAAACATTTATCTAAAAAGTAAGTATCTATCCGTAAGTAGTTAATCTTCACTTCCTACTTCTTATTACATTTAATACTCGTATCTCATAATATTCCACACTCTCCACCCACTACGTACTCCATACTTCATACTTTAAACTCTCCTACACCCCGTGACACGCAGCACTCCCAACTACACACTATATACTCCATACTCAATACTCCACACTCAGAACTTCCCTCAGTCTTTTAGCTTAGCTGACAGAAATTCGCGATTGAGTCTTGCAATATGTGATATAGTGATACCTTTCGGACACTCAAGTTCACAGGCACGGGTATTTGTACAACTGCCGAAACCAAGTTCATCCATTTTGGCAACCATTGCTTTAGCACGACGTGCTCCCTCAATTTTACCCTGTGGCAGAAGAGCTAGTGAACTTACACGGGACGCCACGAACAGCATTGCAGAACCGTTTTTACAAGTAGCAACACAAGCGCCACAACCCACACATGCAGCAGCGTCCATACTTTCGTTAGCTTTCTCTTTTTGTACGAGAATAGCGTTTGCGTCAGGAGCATTGCCGGCATTTACCGATATGAATCCACCTGCCTGAAGTATCTTATCAAAAGCTCCTCTATCTACGACAAGATCTTTTAGAACGGGAAAACCACGGGTTCTCCAAGGTTCTACGGTAATAGTCTCTCCATCTTTGAACTTGCGCATATAGAGTTGACAAGTGGTTATCTCATCGTCGGGACCATGTGCGCGGCCATTGATATAGAGCGAGCATATACCGCATATACCTTCGCGACAATCGTGGTCAAATGCCACAGGATCTGCTTTTTTTCCTTTGCAACCTTTGTTAACTGCAACCGGATCTATGCCCTCGTTAATAAGCTGTTCGTTGAGGATATCCAACATTTCCAGGAAAGATGTACCCGGAGAGATATTTTTCACTTTATAGGTTTCAAAGTGACCCTTACTCTTGGCGTTTTTTTGGCGCCATATTTTTAATGTAAAATCCATATACTTCCTCCTTACTCTTTATATTTTAGCGTAACTGCGCGAGGCAACTTTTACAAATTCAAATTTCAAAGGTTCTTTGTGAAGAACGGGTTTTTTGTCATCGCCTTTATATTCCCAAACGCTGACATACATGAAGTTTTCATCATCACGCTTTGTTTCACCATCTTCAGTCTGCATTTCCTCGCGGAAATGACCTCCGCAAGATTCGCGGCGATTGAGAGCATCAAGTGCCATAAGTTCACCCATCTCCATAAAGTCGGCAACCCTCAGCGCCTTCTCGAGTTCCATGTTGAGCTCATTATTCTCGCCTGGTACACATACATTTTGCCAATATTCTTTACGGATTTTTCCTATTTCCGCGATAGCTTTCTTTAAGCCCTCTTCATTGCGGGTCATTCCCACATACTCCCACATTAAATGGCCGAGTTCTTTGTGAAATGAGTCGACACTTCGCTTGCCTTTTACATCGAAGAGTTTATTAATTCTGTCGGTGATGGCCTTTTCAGCCTCCGCAAAAGCGGGATGATTTGTGTCGGTCTTAGGATCCAGGATCTTACCGGCGAGATAGTCACCAATAGTGTATGGAAGTATAAAATATCCGTCTGCGAGACCCTGCATAAGAGCTGAGGCACCGAGTCGGTTTCCACCATGGTCAGAGAAATTAGCCTCTCCGATAGCATATAGCCCCGGAATGGTAGTCTGGAGGTTATAGTCTACCCAGATACCGCCCATTGTATAGTGGATGGTAGGGTAGATCATCATAGGTTCTTCGTAAGCATTGACGTCGGTAATCTTTTCATACATCTGGAATAGGTTGCCGTACCTTGCTTCAATAACTCCCTTTCCGAGTCTCTCTATAGCTGTTCTGAAGTCGAGGAATACCGCTTTACCTGTGTTGTTTACACCAAAACCTGCGTCACAACGCTCTTTCGCTGCACGGGACGCCACGTCACGAGGTACGAGGTTACCGAATGCAGGGTATCTGCGTTCCAAATAGTAATCTCTATCCTCTTCTGGAATCTGCGAACCCTTTATTTCTCCTGCTTGGAGTTTTTTGGCATCTTCGATCTTTTTGGGAACCCATATACGTCCGTCATTACGGAGAGATTCTGACATGAGTGTCAATTTGGATTGCTGGTCACCTTCAACCGGAATGCAAGTAGGATGGATTTGTGTAAAGCTTGGGTTTGCAAAAAATGCCCCCTTCTTGTAGCATTGCCAAATTGCAGAACCATTACAAGTCATTGCGTAGGTGGAGAGAAAGTAACAGTTGCCATATCCTCCGGTGGCGATAACTACCGCGTGTGCACCGAATCTTTCAATTTTACCAGTTACCAAGTTTCGGGCTATTATACCCTTCGCTTCACCGTCAATCACTACCAGGTCAAGCATCTCGTACCTGGGATATATCTTAACTCGTCCTTTGGCAACTTGACGATTGAGTGACGCATAAGCACCCAGAAGGAGCTGTTGTCCGGTTTGACCGCGTGCATAGAAAGTACGTGAAACCTGTCCGCCTCCAAATGAACGGTTATCGAGAAGTCCGCTATAATCGCGCCCAAAAGGAACGCCTTGTGCAACGCAATGGTCGATAATATTGTTAGAAACTTCGGCGAGGCGGTAGACATTAGCTTCACGGCTACGATAGTCACCACTCTTTATGGTGTCGTGGAACAGACGATAAACCGAGTCATTGTCGTTTCGGTAATTTTTGGCAGCATTAATACCACCTTGAGCAGCGATAGAGTGTGCACGACGGGGAGAATCGCTGATACAGAAAGCTTTAACAA
The DNA here is from genome assembly GCA_033811195.1 of Bacteroidales bacterium. Classification (GTDB taxonomy): domain Bacteria; phylum Bacteroidota; class Bacteroidia; order Bacteroidales; family UBA932; genus Cacconaster. Next base: position 18,720 of record JAPXOZ010000002.1, read on the forward strand.
TATAGCCGAGTTCTCCCAAAGAGGCAGCAGCAGAAGCGCCGCCAAGACCTGTGCCGACAACGATTATTTCGAGTTTTCGTTTGTTGGCAGGACTCACAATACGGATGTTATTTTTGTGAGAAGCCCATTTTTTTTCGAGGGGCCCTTCCGGAACGTGAGAAATTAATTTTGTCATTATAGATTGAGGTGTATTGTTATGTCTATTTTTTTTGCTAAAAAATTTAAGGCGCAAAGATATCATTTTATTTATAACTTTGCCAGCAAATCAATTTTTAGACTTAATTTGGAAAGATTTGTTACAGCGGGTGGCATTGCAGTCCACATTCTCGATTCCGAAAAAGGTGAGAAATGTATCATTTTGTTGCATGGTTATCTAGAGACTATGTATATCTGGAGGGAATTCGCAGATTTTCTTTCAAGAGAATACAGAGTAATTTTAATTGATATTCCAGGCCACGGTCTTACAGATTATGCGCCGGCAGACGTGTCGGGTAAAAGGATCAACACAATGGATTTTTGCGCATCTGTCGTAAAGGGCGTCCTCGACAAATGTTCAGTTTCGAAAGCTGTTATAGGAGGACATTCGCTGGGTGGATATATAGCGCTTGCCTGCTGCCGTCTCTATCCGGAGACTTTTGAAAAGTTGATTCTTTTCAATTCTCACCCATATAAGGACCCTGAAGAGAAAGCTATCGATCGCCAACGTGAAATTGACATTATAGAGAGCGGAAAACTCTTAATGTTGGCTTCGGTATCTATCCCGAAAATGTATTCCAGCTCCAATTTGCGCGTTATGGATGAAAAAATCCGTGAGACAATTGAACTCTGTGAGGCGCATGATCCTATGGGTATTGTAGCTTCCATCAAAGGGATGCAACTACGTCCCGATGGTTCTTCGGTCCTCTCCGATCCCACAATTCCGTCGATGGTAATTGTCGGAGATCAAGATATTTTTATGCCCGCTCCAATGATTCTGAAGATGCGCGAGAACTTTCCAAAAGTGCAATTTGAGGAGTTAACCGATTGCGGACACAACTGCTTCCTCGAGCAACCCGCCGAGGTGTTGAACAGAGTCGTTTCTTTTTTAGGATAAAGGATCTACCTCTTTTTTTCCATCAACTTCATCACCTTCTCCACCGGTATTGCTTTTACGGTCCTGCCTCCTTTGCCCGTCATATCCGTGGCTTTGAAAAGAGAATTCCAAAGCGCTTCAGCAGTAGCCTCGATAGTAGCCTCGAAGAGAGCAGACATATTGTCGTTGTGCAACAGCACCGGGTTGTACATCGAAGTGGACTCGTTGATGAGATTATCCTTACATACAGAGAGAGCTATAACATAATCCCCGCTGCCGTTGGATGCAATACCGCCGGTCTTTGCCAGGCCCATCATAGCTCTTTTAGCAATCCTTTTAAGATTGCGGGCATCCACAGGAGCATCTGTGATTACTACCATCATACAGGATCCGTCAGAGTTGAGCAATGGGTCTTGAGTGCATTCGTGGTTCGGTGTTTGGGTATTTTTCTCTTTTTCTATAGCATTTTTGAAGCTGTATTGCCCTAGTAATTTACCTATCGGCACTCCGTCAATCTCTAGGACTCCACCATAATTGGATTGTACCAGTACTCCAACAGTATATCCTCCCAGAGATGAGGGAAGCACGCGAGACGAGGTGCCAATTCCTCCTTTAAAGCCAAAACAGATGGTGCCTGTACCGGCCCCTACGCATCCCTCTTCTACCGCTCCGCTCGACGCAATTTCTATTGCTTTCAGCACATGTTCGGCAGTAACATGTCTGCCGCGAATATCGTTGAGGCCTCCGTCATTGGTTTCGCCCACTACTGCATTTACCGAACCAACCGATTCATTGCCCTCCTGTGCAAGAGAGTAAGTTATAACACCTTCGATCCCCTGGGCTACAGAGAGAGTGTTGGTCAGGATGATCGGAGATTCTATGTTGCCTAATTCTTCTATTTGGGTCACTCCTGCAAGCTTCCCGAAACCGTTTCCTGCATAGACGGCAGCGGGGCATTTGAGACGAAAGAGATTGCCTTCATGTGGGATAATAGCAGTCACTCCGGTGCGAATATCATCACCTTCGATTATAGTCACATGTCCTACCTTGACTCCGGGAACATCGGTAATCGCATTGTATTTTCCTGTCCGAAAAATGCCGGGCTCAATACCATAGTCCCTTATTCTGCCTTGTGAAAATAAAGAAATGGAGATAAAAAGCAGTGTCGCTATAAGTATAAATCGTTTCATATCGAATATAAATTTTAATCCTATATTAATACAAATATAGTTTTACTTTTGTAAAAATTTTCAATTGATGATAAAAAAGGAACAAATCATAAAGAGCCATAAAGAAGAATCAGCGGTATTTGTAGCCATAATTCCACAAGGAGTTGATGAAAGAGATGTAAACGAATATTTGGATGAACTAGAGTTTCTTGCTGAGACGGCAGGAGTAAAAGGCGGGAAGAGATTTACGCAAAGACTTGAAAAACCTAATACTAGGACCTATATAGGAAGGGGCAAACTTGACGAAATAGCAAATTATATAGAGCAAAACGAGATAGATTATCTCATTTTTGACGACGAACTTTCTCCCTCACAACTCAGAAACATAGAACAGACAGTTGGAATAAGAGTGATTGATCGCACAGGTCTAATATTGGATATTTTTGCACAACGTGCCAAAACCGCCTATGCTAAAACCCAAGTGGAGCTAGCCCAATATCAATACCTCTTACCGAGATTGACCGGTATGTGGACTCACCTGGAGCGTCAACGAGGAGGTATAAGTATGAGGGGTCCCGGTGAGACACAGCTTGAGACCGACCGTCGTATAGTATTAGATAAGATTGCAAGACTCAAGGAGCAACTAAAGAAAATTGACCGTCAGATGGCATCTCAAAGAGGTAATCGTGGCTCCTTGGTACGTATTTCTCTAGTTGGATATACAAATGTGGGCAAAAGTACAATTATGAACCTTTTGGCAAAAAGCGATGTTTTTGCGGAAGATAAACTTTTTGCCACTCTCGACACTACTGTCCGTAAGGTAGTAATAGGAAATGTCCCCTTTTTACTCAGCGATACCGTAGGCTTTATACGTAAACTCCCAACACAACTCGTAGAGTCGTTTAAGAGTACACTTGACGAAGTGAGAGAAGCTGATATTTTAATGCATGTTGTGGATATTTCCCATCTCAACTTTGAGGATCATATTCGGGTAGTCAATCAAACACTTCTCGAGATCGGTGTGCAGGAAAAACCACTCTTTATGATTTTTAATAAAATCGACGCATATCGTCACGAAGAACACGATGTTTTTTCCATGCAGGAAAAACAATTGATAAACTACAGTATAGATGAACTCAAGGAGTCATGGATGTCAAAGGAACATACACCCTGTATTTTTATATCAGCTAAAGAAAAAACCAATATTGACAAACTTCGTTCCGACCTCTACAAAATGGTTGCAGAGATACATGCCGGGCGATATCCTTTCAATAATTTTCTATGGTAGGGATAAAGAGCGGTTAACTACTGGTTCTATTACGGATTGTCATCAATTGTTCAAAAAAACTCCCTTGCATTATGTTGCAAGGGAGTTTTTGCTTTTAAGGATTTGCAGCTTTTATTATCGAAGCTGGAATAATACCGGGAAGGTGTAAGTAACCTTTACCGGCCTTTCCCTCTGTTTTCCGGGAGTCCACTTAGGTGAGCTGGAGACGATCCTAACGGCCTCTTTATCAAGAGAAGCGTCAACACCTCTGAGTACCTTGACATCTCTTACAGATCCGTCAGTGTAAACAGTAAACTGCAGCGTCACGCGCCCCTGAACGCCATTTTCTTTTGCAATTTCAGGATAAACAAGCTTGCTGTTTACCCATTTTGAGAAATCATTTGCGTCACCGCCCTGAAATTTAGGTTTTTCCTCTACGAGTGCAAAAGGAATAGCCTCCTCCTCAACCTCTTCTTCCTCCACAACAGCTACATAGTCCATAATTTCAACACCGATACTCGCATCATCCTCCATGTCTATAAATAGATTGTCGGTTACAACAATATCATCATCAACAATGTCGATAATGTCAGACAATACAGGAATCTTAGGTGCCTCAGGAGGGGGAAGTTGCTCATGCTGCGTTACAGGAATAATTTCCTCCTCTACAACCTGCTCCTGAATTGCGAGGTTAACGGTCTCGGCTTTTTCAGCTGATGTCCATTCAAACGCTAGCAATACAAGTCCGAGTACGATTATCAGTCCAATCTCTCTGAACAATAATTTTTTGTTTTCAAGATCTGCTTTGGGTGATTTTTTTACTTCCATGTCACTATTTAATTTTTGTTTATCCAATCTTTCCGGTCTAATAGACCGATAATCGGTAAAATTAGTAAGAAAAAATCATTTATAACAAATTTTTTGTTGATAATTTTATTGTAGTATCCCTAAGGTCTTAAAAATCAGGCGGTTGTGTTAGTCGCTTCTTTTACTAAATTGTTAGTAATTAAATCACCATAGCTTATTTCCTATCTTATTTAGGGTTAATCCAACTTTTTTTTTCTATGCTTTGGATTTACAAACATCCCTTTCTTCTCCTATGTATGACTTCATTAATATTGGTAATTCAGCTCTTGTATAGAAATAACATTTTTGTTAAAATTTTGTCATTTAACGCTCTATTTCACTATTTTTGTTGCAAAAAACAGGCCATTTTGCCATTAGGAGATTGCCAAGTCCAGTAATGATTAATTATTTTAATGAGGATATAGACTTTAGTTTAAACCATGCGAGAATCATCTCCAAATGGCTTAAAGATCTATTGTTTGAAAGGGAACTCAAAGTGGGTCAACTCAATTTTATCTTTTGTAGCGACGCTTTTTTGATTCGCATCAATCGTGAATTCCTCGGACACGATTATTATACGGATATTATCACTTTTGACTACTCACCCGACTTTGAGATTCAATATGGTTCAGGCTCGATAAGTGGAGACATATACATAAGTATAGATACCGTTCGCCATAATGCTGAGATTTACGGTGAGGGTTTTGAAAGAGAGCTTCACCGTGTTATTGTTCATGGTCTTCTACATCTTATTGGTTTTGATGATGTTACGCCGGAGCTTCAACTCGAAATGAGAGCACAAGAAGAAAGAGCACTAAAAAAGCTATCTTCTTTAATATCTGACAGTTAAATGAAAGCCCCACGATATGACATAATTGTGATAGGTGCAGGTCACGCAGGCTGTGAGGCTGCTGTTGCAGCGGCACGCTTAGGCTCTAAAGTTTTGCTCATAACTATGGATATGAACAAAATTGCCCAAATGTCCTGCAACCCGGCTATAGGCGGAATTGCTAAAGGACAGATTGTCTGCGAAATTGATGCTTTAGGAGGCTACTCCGCTATAGTCACTGACGCATCTACGATTCAATTCAGAATGCTCAACCTTTCTAAAGGTCCGGCAATGTGGAGTCCACGCGCACAATGTGATAAACTTCATTTTTCCATGAACTGGCGTTATGTCCTTGAAAATACCTGTAACTTAGATATTTGGCAAGATAAAGTAACCTCCCTAATCTTTCGACAATCTAATATTTGCGGAGTCCGTGTCTCTATGGGTGCGGAATTTAATTGTAAGATCGTTATTTTGACAGCGGGGACATTTCTCAATGGCAGGCTTTATATAGGGAATGAAATGGTTGATGGAGGAAGGATGGGCGAGTCCCCTTCACTTGGCCTAACCGAACAGCTCTCCAGAATGGGATGTAAAACAGCAAGAATGAAGACAGGTACACCACCTCGAATAGATGCACGATCACTGGATCTCTCGAAACTTGCCATCCAGGAATTTGACCCTAAACCTTCAAAATTTTCATATCTCCCTTTTAAGACAAGTATCCAGCGAGGAAAAGAGCAAAAACCCTGTTATATCGTACATACTAATAAAAACGTGCATGATATACTCAGAACCGGCTTTGACGAATCACCGCTATTTCGCGGAAAGATCACAGGTATTGGACCTCGTTATTGCCCCTCAATTGAAGACAAGTTACGCACTTTTGCCGGAAAAAATTCACATCAGCTGTTTCTTGAACCGGAGGGCTGGAATACTCATGAATACTATCTTCAGGGTTTCGCGTCCTCACTTCCTTTGAAAGTCCAGATGGAAGCTTTGCAAGAAATAGAGGGTCTTCGAGGAGTCAAAGTATTTACCCCGGCCTATGCCGTCGAATATGATTTTTTTGATCCTACAGAATTAAAACCAACACTGGAATCTCGTATTATCCCTAACCTTTATTTTGCCGGACAGGTTAATGGAACCACAGGTTACGAGGAGGCGGCTGCGCAAGGGCTTATGGCAGGTATTAATGCTCACCTCAAATTAAACACCAAGGAGCCTTTCATACTAAAGCGCGATGAGGCTTACATAGGAGTTTTAATTGATGATCTTATAACAAAAGGTGTTGATGAACCTTATAGAATGTTTACTTCGCGTGCAGAATATCGTATTCTTTTAAGACAGGACAATGCAGACAGCCGCCTTACAGAGATGGGTTATAAGCTTGGCCTGGTTGATGAATTCAGATACCAATATACTCGACTAAAATATGATTCAATTCAAAGTCATATTAATTATTGTAATACTACTTCGTTGAGCCCTGAAGATGTAAATGATTATCTTCGTTCGTTGGAAAGCTCAGAGATCGCTTCTAAAAGAAAAATATCTGAACTACTTGCTCGCCCTTCCACGACAATTAAGCTACTTCTTAAATGTGTTCCACGTGGAACAATCGTCAATCCAAATCTTTCTGAAGGGTTAGCCGAATTGTCATTAATTAAAACAGAGCAAGTAGATAATCTTTTTAATATGCCCTGGGGTAAAACAGCCGGTAAAGAGGAGATAGACCCTGATTTTGTACATGAAGAAATACTCCAATCAGCAGAAATCAGTATTAAATACAAGGGTTATATTGAACGAGAAAAGGGTATTGCCGATAAGATTAGGCGGTTAGAAAATCTTAGAATCCCTGATGATTTCGACTTTTCAAAAGTCACTTCTTTGTCTATGGAATGTCGTATTAAGCTTAATAGATATCGTCCACGCACAATTGCTCAAGCAACACGAATCTCAGGAGTATCTCCTGCAGACATACAGGTCCTTTTAGTCTATTTTGGTCGATAATTTGTTTAGTCCCGAGTTACTCTTTACTCAGAACTCAATACTCAGAACTCAATACTCAGAACTCAATACTCAGAACTCAATACTTACCCCGCACCTCGTTTCAAAGAGGAAATGAAAATGTAGAGTGAGTGGATTCTGTTGAGAAGCTGTCGTTGAGTGATGCAAGCAACAGATAGGGATAGCGGGTGTCGTACTGGAACGGTGAACGAGGGTTAAAAGCTGCTTCCTCAATGATATAATCCAGTAAAAAATGATTCCACTGAAAATAGTCCGACATTAATCTCTCATCCCTTGTAAGAAAGAGATTTACCCCATCAAAATGGGAAATGAAAGCTCTGTTTTCAAACAACGGTAGAGACTCTGCATTTCGGTAAATCGGAGTATTAAATCCAATTTTTTCGTAAAACGGAACAATCTTCGCATTTGAAGGATGTACCATCATAAACTTCCAGCCCTGCCGCTTAGCATTGTGTCTAATGTATGCAATAAGTGATTTGGCATAACCTCGGCCACGATATGCGGGCAATGTAGCAAGGCCGCAAATGTATACTCCTGCATGTGAGTCCCTGTGTCCTCTGGTACGCGAACTGGAGATGTATGATATACTCATAGTTTGCACCACAGATACCGCTTTACCGTCCCGTTCGTAAACGAGAGTGTGTCTTGGGGTGCATTTTTTCAGGAAAAAATCGATATATTCTTCGCTCGTATCAAAGCATTTCCTGTAGATCTTGCGTATATCCGGTATGTCCTGTTTTGTTGCTGAGCGAATCATAGCTAATTAAGGTCTCTACTTAGTTCTAATTGTCCTCTGTTTTTTCTGTTTTGAATATATCGTTGATAAGATTTGCGTATTTTTTATGTATGTTACGGCGTTTGAGCTTTAGAGTCTGAGAGAGCATATCGTTGTCAGCGCTCCATTCATCAAGCAGGATTTTTCCACGCTTAACAGCTTCATGCGCAGCCAGAGTCCTGTTTACTTTTTCCACTTCAGTATGTATGAGCTTAACAATCTCCTCAGAAGCGATAAGCTCCTGATCGGTCTCATATTGGATTTTACGCCTTTGAGCATAGTCCTTAAGCTTTGGTAATGAAGGGATTATAATTGCTGAAGCAAATTTTTGGTTTTCGCCGAATACTATACAGTTTTCAATGTAAGGCGACTCTTTTAAGCGGGTTTCGATAACCTGAGGAGCAACGTACTTGCCCGAGGAGAGTTTAAACATTTCCTTTTTGCGATCAGTAATCTTAAGGTACTGTCCATCAACAAGATAACCGATATCTCCGGTGTGCAGCCACCCCTCCGAATCTATTATCTCAGCTGTGGCTTCGGGATCCTTGTAGTAACCAAGCATCACATGAGGTCCCCTGGTCAGGATTTCGCCGTCCTCAGCAAATGAAAGTTCAGTACCGCCAAGTGCCTTGCCTACGGTACCAATCACATTTATGCCGTCAGCAGGGCTGTTTACTGCAATTACAGGGGAAGTTTCGGTCATGCCGTAACCTTCATAAATATGGAGTTTAGCTGCATTAAAAGTACGTACAATCTTAGCCTGAATCGAAGAACCACCCGATACAACAATCATCTCTTTGCCACCAAGAGCAGCTCTCCACTTGCTGTAAACCAGCTTGTCATACAAATTGCGCTTGGCGAGGTAGAGTTTCTTTTTATTATAAAAGTCAAAATTGTTGGCAAACTTCCAGGCAAGTCTATAGATGATTTTCTTGATGCCTTTAAGCTTCTTGCCGGCAGCCTCGAGCTTACCGTACATTATTTCCAGCACGCGGGGAACTGCACAAAATCCATCTGCTTTACTATCCGCAAGGTCTGTAGCAACAGTGCTGAGAGACTCGGCATAATAGATACTGATAGCCAATTCCTGATACTCATAGTTCATTGTGCGTTCATACACATGGCAGAGAGGAAGAAAACTGAGCATTTTGTGGTTCCAGTTCCATACCTGTCGCACTGCGTGACCATGCGAGTTGGAAGTGAGGTTACGATGGGAGAGCATAACACCTTTTGGCAAACCTGTAGTGCCGGAGGTATAGACAATGCTACAGCATTCATCAGGTGATATTTCTGCTTTGTTTCGCTCTACAATAGGTGCAAATTGATTTTTATGTTCGCGGCCTATTGTCTCAAGTTTAGATAGAGAGAAAATTTCATCGGAGTCATCCATCATCATAATTTTAATTTCGCGCTTAATCTCTGCGATGATCGGAGCTACCTTCTTGTAGAGATTTTTATTGCCCACGATGATGATTTCTGCATCAGAATGATCAAAAATGTGTAAGAAATCTTTTTTGCTCAGTGTACTGTAGACCGGTACATGAATCATGTGTGCGAGATTGGCACCCATATCTACGAAATTCCACTCGGGACGATTACTACAGATGGTTATGATCTTTGTACCGGCTTTATAACCTAGTGCAAGAAGTCCGTACGCAACGTTGTACGAGTGTTCTATATAGTCATCGATACTGTACTTAATCCACTGGCCTTGTACTTTGCGTGCCAGTATATCATCTTTTGGGGGGAAAGAGGCTTTCAGATTTGAAAGCAGGTCAAATGTACGGGTTATTGTCATTATTTTTTTTAAAAAAGTTGGAACTTCAAAATTAATAAAAAACAGTGATTAATAAAAATAAAAAAAAAGGGAGGCCCTCGCTCGAGCCTCCCTCAACACATCACATTTGATTTACAAATCAGATTATTTCTTCATACTGCTTAGCAGATAGAAGAGTATCAATTTCCGAAGCGACGGAATACTTGATCTTGATCATCCATCCTGCTCCATAAGGGTCGTTGTTGACTAATTCGGGAGCTCCTTCAAGCTCGGGATTGACCTCAATGATCTCTCCTGAAAGCGGCATGAGCGCATCAGCAACTGTCTTTACTGCTTCAATCGCACCGAATATTTCATCTTTCTCAATAAATTCGCCCTCAGTCTGAATATCAACAAAAACGATATCACCAAGCTCGCTCTGTGCGAAATCAGTGATGCCTACTACTGCGATATCACCCTCGATCCTTATCCATTCGTGATCTTTGGTGTACTTAAGTTCTGCAGGAATGTTCATTACAAAAACAGGTTAAAAAATTAATACTGAATTCAAAAATTAACGTACAAATATAACATTAATATTTGAAACCAACAAAAATAACTGAAAATCACAGCAGTTTGAGCGCCCTTTTTATCAACTCCTCAAGAGATAGGGAAGGGTTCTCTTTCAAAAGCCTGTCAAGTGCTTTTTCGACATTAGGTTTGGTGAAGCCAAGGAGCACCAATGCGGTGGAAGCTTCTTGACGTATAGCTGAGGGAGCAGCAACGCCGTCAAAGGGAAATCCGGAAGTAGAAGTGCCTTTGCTAATCTTGTCTTGGAGCTCAAGGATTACCCTTTGTGCCGTCTTTACACCAATACCTTTTACGCTCTTGATGCGGTTGACGTCCTGAGTAACAATAGCGTTATAAACCTCGTCAGGTGTCATGCTGGAGAGCATCATACGTGCTGTTCCGGGGCCTATGCCACCTACTGATATTAAATGTCGGAACATTATGCGCTCTTCCTTGTCAAAAAAGCCGAAAAGGAGTTCTTCATCTTCACGTAGATGCTGGTGGAGATAGAGTTTTACATTCTCTTTGCTTCCTTTCTGAAGGCTTGAGTAGGTGGTTAGTGAAATCAATATGTGGTAGCCGATGCTACCGGCCTCAATAGTCACATCTGCAGGGTTAAGTTCGACGAGTGCGCCCCTGATATAATCGTACATTCTGTTTTTATTTAATTTTCTCGTAAAAATATGCTTTTTAGGCCAAAAACCAAAGTTTGTTTAGTACTTTTGTAAGTTATGGAGATTATCGAACAGATACGAGAAGAATTTCCGGCGTTGCACCAGCAGGTTTGGGGCAAGCCGTTGATATATCTGGACAATGCTGCTACTACACAGAAGCACCGTAAGGTGCTCGAGCTGCAGGAGCAGATGAGTTCGCGCACCAATGCCAATATCCATCGTGCTCTTCATAAGCTAAGCTCGGATGCTACAGATCTTTACGAGGCGGGTCGAGAGGCGGCACGCAGATTTTTAGGAGCAGAGAGCAGAGAAGAGATAATCTTCACTTCCGGAGCCACATCCGCTCTCAATCTGATAGCATTTTCGCTCGTTCGCAGTCGCCTGACTCCGGGCGACAAAGTGCTGGTATGTGAGGCTGAGCATCACTCCAATATCGTTCCCTGGCAACTCGCCGGTGAGACTTTTGGTATATTAGTGGAGGCGTTGCCGGTGGAGGAAAATGGCGAGATATCGTTGAGGCGTTTGAATGAGGTGCTGGAGAGAGACGATCGCATTCGAATCCTTACTGTCAGTCATATTTCAAATGTGTTGGGTATCATCAATCCGGTGGCTGAAATTGTGCGTATAGCCCACTTTAAAGGGGTTTTAGTAGTGATAGATGGTGCTCAGGGAGTGGTACACGATAAAGTTTCGGTCAAAGAGTTGGATTGCGATTTTTACGTTTTCTCCGGACACAAAATTTATGCTCCTACAGGTATAGGGGTGCTCTATGGACGGCGCTCGCTTCTCGAAAGCATGCCTCCTTATATGGGCGGAGGTGATATGGTGGATAGAGTGAGCTTTAGCGGCACCACTTATGCACCGCTACCACTCAAGTTTGAAGCAGGTACTCCTAATATTGTGGCTGCAGCTTGCCTTAAACCAGCACTTGAGTTTGCTGCTGAAGTTAGGGATGATGCGCGAGTGCAGGAGTACGAAAAGAGAATTGTGGCTACTATGGTAAAGGAACTGCAGCAGGTAGAGGGGCTAAAAATATGTGGTTTGCCACAGGATATTTCTCTAAAAACACCCATTTTCTCCCTAAGTATTGAGGGTGTTCATCCGTCGGATGCTGCACAATTGCTTGATAAGATGGGAATTGCGGTGCGATCAGGATTAATGTGTGCAGAACCGATTGTGAGCCGCTTTTCGGACCACGGATTGCTGAGGGTATCATTCGCCCCATACAATACGTTTTCCGAGTGCGAAACATTTATAAGCAAGTTGAAACTTGTAACAAACATGTTAAAATGATTGAAACAGAAAATATTAGGAGTATCAGTGAAATAGAGGAAGAAATTGTCTCCGAATTTTTACTCTTTGACGAGTGGCTTGACAAATATGAGTATCTGATAGAGCTTGGTAAGGAGCTGGAAAGCATCAGCGAGAATGATAAAACGGATGACAACCTTATAAAGGGCTGTCAGTCGCGTGTCTGGCTTGTCTGCCGAAGTAGTGAAGGTCGCCTGTGGTTTGGTGCAGACAGCGATGCTGTCATTACCAAAGGCATTATTTCACTCCTGTTAAAGGTCTATAACGGACAGAAACACGATGACATCATAGCCTCCGATTTTTCATTTATTGAAAGGATCGGACTGAAAGAAAACCTTTCCCCAACGCGAGCAAACGGCCTTTTGTCAATGATAAAACAGATTAAAGCGTATGCTCTGGCATACAAAAAAAATGAGATGCAGTAATGATAGAACCCAAAAGTGATATAGAGAAGGACATACTCCTTGCATTACAGCAGGTATTTGACCCCGAAATTCCTGTCAATATCTACGAATTAGGTCTTATTTATGAGCTTGAAGTGGATAAAGCCAATAATGTTACCGTGACAATGACTCTTACTTCGCCCAATTGTCCCGCAGCCGATCAGCTCGTGGAGGATGTCAAAAGGGCTGTCGAAGATGTACCCAAAGTGGCTGATGTGGATGTGAAGATAGTTTTTGAGCCCGAATGGAACATGAAAATGATGAGTGAGGCGGCTTTGCTAGAGCTGGGGATGTTGTGATTTTTCTGCTTCTGGGGAGTAATATAGGCGATCGGACTGCAAATCTTGCGGGTGCGCGAAAAAAATTGTGTGAGACACTTGGATTAGTAAGTTTTGGGAATGGGGAGTCATCGCAAGTCCATTTTTCGCCTGAAGTCATAACTGAAGCAGTTGGATTTGAGGCTCCTTTTTTTCTCAATCAGATTGTGGTTTTTGAAAAACCTGAGATAACTCCACGAAAATTGCTAAATATATGCAAGAAGATTGAGATTGAAATGGGGCGCAAGGAGCATAAAGCAGAGTACGATGCGGAAGGAAGGAGGATTTATAGAAATCGGATTATTGATATTGATATTCTTGCTTTTGGAGATGTGCGTTGTGATACGAAGAGCTTGATATTGCCCCACCCTCAGATTTGGAGCAGACCTTTTGTGATGGAGATTGCGGCATTACTGCCGGAACATATTTTTAAATATTTTGAAACGATTGTAAACAATTAGAAACGATTATATGACACAGGAAGAACTTTTCAAAACCCTTACGGCTCATGCTAAAGAGTATGGATTCATTTTCCCTTCAAGCGAAATTTATGATGGTTTGGGTGCCGTATATGATTACGGACAGATGGGGGTTGAATTGAAAAACAACATAAAGACATATTGGTGGGAAGCAATGATCCACCTCAACGAAAATATTGTAGGTATTGACTCGGCAATCTTTATGCATCCAAAAATTTGGGAGGCATCGGGCCATTTGAGCGCGTTCAACGACCCTCTGATTGACAACAGGGACTCCAAAAAACGCTATCGTGCCGATGTCTTGATTGAAGATTATTTAGCGAAGCTCGAAGAAAGGATTAATAAAGAGGTTGAAAAGGGTCGTCGTAGATTTGGCGAAGCCTTTAATGAGGAACAGTTCAGAACCACCAATCCAAATGTGCTTCGTAACAAGACTAAATGGGACGAAGTAAATGCCAGGATGGTTAAGGCGCTTAATGACAATGATCTTGTAGAACTTAAACAGATTATCATTGATTGTGAGATAGTCTGCCCCATTTCCGGTACTAAAAATTGGACGGATGTGCGTCAGTTTAATCTCATGTTTAGCACTCAGTTGGGTACTATTTCCGAAGAGGCGAGCACCATTTACCTACGTCCGGAGACCGCGCAGGGCATCTTTGTAAACTTTCTTAATGTTCAGAAGACCGCTAGGATGAAAGTTCCTTTCGGTATAGCTCAGATAGGAAAAGCCTTCCGCAATGAGATCGTAGCAAGGCAGTTTATCTTCCGTATGAGGGAGTTTGAACAGATGGAGATGCAGTTCTTCGTACGTCCCGGCAGCGAACTTGAGTGGTTTGAAAAATGGAAAGATGCGCGTCTTGCATGGCACAAGGCTCTCGGACTCGGCGATGAAAAATATCGCTACCATGACCACGAAAAGCTTGCTCACTACGCAAATGCAGCCACAGATATCGAGTTTGAATTCCCCTTTGGATTCAAAGAACTTGAGGGTATTCACTCCCGTACCGATTTCGACCTTGCTCAGCACCAGAAATTTACCGGACGTAAAATGCAATACTTCGATCCGGAGACCGGCGAAAGTTATATTCCCTATGTGGTTGAGACCTCTATCGGACTCGACAGGACCTTCCTTGCTATCCTCTCCGCAGCATATTGTGAGGAGAAACTGGAAAACGGAGAGGAGAGGGTAATATTGCGTCTTCCGCCGGCTATTGCCCCCGTCAAACTTGCCGTATTGCCTCTTGTTAGGAAAGATAACCTCCCCGAGAAGGCTCGCGAAATCATAAACGAACTCAAGTACGATTTTAACTGCCAGTACGATGAAAAGGATAGCATTGGCAGGCGTTATCGCCGTCAGGATGCCATCGGCACCCCATTCTGTATCACAATCGACCATGATACTTTGGAGGATAATTGCGTCACTATCCGCTATCGTGACACAATGGAACAAGAGAGAGTTCCTATAGCTTCGCTACGCAGCATAATGGAGGAAAAAGTGAGCCTCCGCAGCCTGCTGGAGAAACTGTAAACGGAACATTATGAATAGAATTTTCAAAGCGCAGAGGCTCGTAATAGCAATATGTTTTGCAAGTCTGATAATGGTGTCAGGATGTAATGTGAAAGAGGATTTTGTGCTGAAAAACAGGCATAGAGAGAAATATTTGGTGGAAAAAATTACAAAGTATGAAAACTCTGCTACCCATAGAGAAATTGACAGGACTGCTGAATTTTTTTATGACGGCAACAATAAGTTGACAAAACGTGTTACTACCGGTAAATTAGTTGAAAACGGTCAGGTACGCCCTTTAAAATATGTGGATGAGTTTGAATATAACACTAAGGGCCTGGTGTCAAAAATCCGGGTTCACGATCTCACTCACTCAATGACCGCTCACGACATAGTATTATCCTATAATTCAAAGGGAAATCTTATCAAACAAGAGATGTGGCGAGATGATTATCGGCTCTATTCCATAAAATTTCATTATGAAAACAATAGGATGGTGAGCATTTATGATGACAAAAGTGAGCCTTTTGATACCAACACAATTGTTTATGATAAGTTAGGAAATGTGATAAAAACCATTCATGTAGTTCCCAAACAAACAGATTTTGGAGAACCGATAGAGGGAGAATTTGAGGAGGTTGAATATCGTTATGAGTATGACAGAGGTTCAAGACCCAATTTTGGAATAGACTATTTGTTTGTTTATGAGCCTTTAATTGGAATTGGAACAACAACCGGTTTCGCAAGAGGACTTTCTCAAAACAATTTGACAAAATATGTAAATGATGGCGGCACCTGGATCTTTACTTACGATAGAAAGGGTCTGCCTATATCATATGAGGTGAAATGGGGAAGCGGACCAACCCTCTATCCGATGATTTATGAAATTACATATAAGCAGGTTGAGTAGAAATAGATTTCAACTGTTAAGAAATACTCAATAACTGACGATTATAGAAAGAATGAACATGTGTAAAACTAATTTTCAATTATGAACGAAGATAGAGGCAATATAATAGTTTACAATACCGAAGAAGGCAACACAAAAATTGAAGTTCGCCTTGAAAATGAGAATGTATGGCTTACGCAGGCACAACTTGTAGAACTATATCAGTCGAGCAAATCAAATGTAAGTGAGCATATAAAACATATTTTCGAAGCAGGGGAATTAAGAGAAGAAGTGGTTGTTCGGAAATTCCGAACAACCACTCAGCACGGCGCCATTGAGGGTAAAACACAAGAACAACTGACAAATTTCTACAATCTTGATATGATTATTTCCTTGGGTTACCGAATAAAATCTCGTATTGCTACACAATTCAGAATTTGGGCAACTGAAAGGCTCAAAGAGTATATTATAAAAGGTTACACAATGGATGATCAACGCCTAAAAAATATTGGAGGTGGGGGCTATTGGAAAGAGTTACTTGACCGTATTCGGGACATACGTTCATCTGAAAAAGTGATGTACAGGCAAGTTCTTGATTTATATGCTACAAGCGTGGATTATGACCCGAAATCGGAAACATCTATTGAGTTTTTCAAAGTAGTACAGAATAAACTACATTATGCAACACACGGACATACAGCTTCTGAAATCATATTTAACCGCGCAGATAGTGAAAAGCCGTTCATGGGATTAACCGTGTTTCCAGGCGAACAGCCAACAATGAAAGATATCGTTATTGCCAAAAACTATTTAAGTGAAGAAGAATTGAAAATTCTAAATAATTTAGTTTCAGGGTATTTTGATTTTGCAGAAATACAAGCAATGAAACGTAAGCCGATGTATATGAATGATTATGTTAAGCAACTTGATAACATTCTTTCTGCTACAGGCGAAAATATCTTACAAAATGCAGGAAACGTGAGTCACCAAAAGGCAATGGATAAAGCAAAAGCTGAATACAGAAAATACCAAGTAAAAACACTTTCGTCGGTGGAAAAAGCATACTTAGAACACCTTAAAGCGACACAAAAAGCGATAGAAAAGAAATCAAAGAACAATTAACGAACTTTATAAGATATTATCACACAAAAAACAGCGCTGGGCATAGGCCTGGCGCTGTTTTAATTTCCGCGGTGAGAGGGGGATTCGAACCCCCGATACGGTCACCCGTACGTCAGTTTAGCAAACTGATGGTTTCAGCCACTCACCCACCTCACCGTTGGGAGTGCAAAGTTATGCATTTTTGCTGTTTTCGCAAAATATTTCAGCAAGTACAAAAAAAAGGTTATCTTTGTCGCCCCGTTAAGGGATGATTTCGGGATGTGGCGCAGTTGGTAGCGCACTTGGTTTGGGACCAAGGGGTCCTCCGTTCGAGTCGGAGTATCCCGACAAAAGGAGCGAGCAATCGCTCCTTTTTCAATATAAAGAGCTATATTTGCAGGGGAACTTACAGTTTTGCAAGTATTTGGGATTAAGAAGATTAATCTTATTACATGCAACGTTTAACCTTTTTTTTGCATCTATACAATATAAGATGTCTTGTCGCACAATTTTTAACCAGTGATGGAAGTATTTCGTGAATCAATTCGTATATGTATTTAGACAGAAGTTATTATATTTAACAATCTCAGTATTCCATAAATTATGAAAACGAATAAAATTTTAATGACACTGCTTGCTTTGTTCCTTCTTATGGGAGGTTCAGGCTGTAATAGAGAAAACCCTACCGGAGAGATTCAAATTAAGGATTTTTCATATCAAGGGTGCAAAGAAATTGTGACCAATTTCACAAAATCAGCTGAAAGGGAAGAATATATCGAATACAGAGCGTTGGCTGGTGGTTATCTTCAGATCAAGCATGTTAATGCCGTATTCAATTGCTGCCCCGGTACTATCACATCGGATGTTTATGTGGAAGGAAATAATATCACCATTGTGGAAAGTGAGACAGATCCACAATGCAAATGTATTTGTGATTATGATTTGGTCTCTAAACTGGGCCCCCTATCCTACAATAAAGAGTACACATTGATTTTCTGTAGAGACAATCGTGAGTTTGTGAGGTTTACCATTAAGTACACTTCCTCTCTGGAGGGTAAAGTTGTAGTTAAAAGGTTTAAATAATAATGAGAGCCAGGGTATTCATATTCGCTATGATCGCTACTTTATTTTTTGGTGTTGGTTGTGATAAAGAAAAACAGGCCAAAACAGCCATTTTAGGGAAATGGCAAATTGAGGCAATTGGAGAGACCGAAAAGGATATGATGCCTTATGATCCTTATAAAATCAATCAGGATTATTTTGAGTTCCTGTCGGATAATACGGTTTGGCATTATTGTGCCACATGTGTAGATGAAAAATATTTTCAGGCAGCTACATATGAGATAGATACCAAATATTTCTCGTGGTACAACTTAGGTTGTGACGAACCTACAGTTTATCATTATGAGTTTTATGGAGACAAGCTAAAAATCACCAACGTATCACCTCGTTACGCAGGAGGTCAGTTCATATTAATCTCAAATGTTATCGTCTATAAACGAGTAAAATGAAAACAAAAAGAGTTTTAATTGCATTACTTGCCCTATTCTTCCTGATAGGAGGAACAGGCTGCAAAAAAGAGACATCGAATGAAAGTCTCCGGATTAAAGACTTTTCCTATTTGGGATGCAAAGAAACAAAAAGTTTCATAGCATCATTACATGGTGAAGAGTATATCGAATATAAAGCGATAGCTGACGGCTATCTTTATATCAAGCATGTTAATGCCGTATTCAATTGCTGTCCTGACACCATTAAAGCGGATGTTTCTATGGAGGGCAACATCATTACTATTGTCGAGAGTGAAACAAATCCTATATGTGATTGTATTTGTGATTATGATTTGGAATATACGCTAGGTCCCCTAACACCTAATAAAGAGTATATATTGATTTTCAGCAGTGGTATCTATGTCTTCGCCAAGTTAATTATCAACTACACTCCATCCCTGGAGGGTAAAATAATAGTCCAGTACTAAGAAGTCATGAAAACAAAAAGATATTACTAATTCTATTTTTATCGAATAGTATCAGGTAAAGAGCACTCTGTTGCTCTTTTTTTGCTTTTAAAACCTATATTTGCAAAAGAACCTTTAGATACCGCAAGCCATGTTTTTTAGTAAGAAATGTTTCAATTGTTTCAGGTTGCGCAATGTGGCCTTCTTCTTCTTCTTTTTTGTTCTGTTTTTGGCATTGCCACTCCGCTCACTCTGCTGTACTTCTGTGATAATAACGGGCAAAATCACTCCGGACGGTCGCCCTATGATGTGGAAAAACACCGATGCGCTTGTCTTTGATCAGCGTCTGTCATTTGTCAAAGGCGAGAAATATGATTGGATAGGTCTGGCACTGGAAGATAATCCCGTAAATGCCTGGTTCGGCACCAATTCAGCCGGATTTTGCATAATGAATACCATGTCCTACAACTTCGTGGACAACGAGGCCTGGGACATCAATAATGGATTCATAATGAAGTTGGCACTGGATAAATGTGCATCTCTGGAGGAATTTCTTCATCTGCTGGATACCATCGCCAAGCCGATACCGGTCTCTTCCAACTATGGCGTGATAGATACCCAAGGCAATGCCGTCTATGTGGAGACCTATCCGACAGGTTATCACGTAGTGGATGTCAATGATCCTGCCATTGCCCCTGAAGGTTTTCTCGTCTATACCAACTATTCAAGATATGGGAAGAAGGATCAAGGTATGGGATATATCCGCTATTATGCAGCTGAGCATATTTTAATGGATGCGATTGCTAGAGGAGAGCAATTGACTCCTCATTTCATTTTTGAGAAGATGGCGCGAAGTTACTATCATCCATTGCTTGGTCTGGACCTTAGGAAGATGGCTGACGAGGGATATGATCCGCCGAACGGATTCTTCCCTGACTGTGACTTTATTCCACGTAGAATAAGTGTCGTTACCTCAGTTATTCAGGCTGTGCGCCCTGGTGAAAACCCTGAACTGACTACACTTTGGACCGCTTTGGGTTATCCTCCCTGTTCCATTGCAGTTCCTGCCTGGGTAAGCTGCGGCAGAGAGGGCTTACCTGTTGTTATAAGAGGGATCAAGGGAGATGAGAAACAAGATTCTCCTATCTGTATCAAAGCGAGTGCTTTGAAATTGGAGGTATTTCCCATCACACGAGGTAATGGGAAGAATTATTTTCGTTTTAGCGCTCTCTACAACAGCAGAGGTACGGGTATTATTCAGCGTCTGGCCCCGATTGAGGCCCATATAAGGGATATTACGCTCCCTTTACTTGAAAAGTGGAGAAGCAAAGGGCATATATCGGACTCGGAGCGAGATGCCCTGTGTCGGGAAATTGATGCTTTCCTTACGGAAAACTTTATTAATAAAGAGTTTACTGTGGATAAATAGCTTTTTTGAAAGGGTAAGATAAATAAGGCCCTCGTGTGATCAGTTTCACGGCGAGGGCCTATTTTTTATGCTAATTTTCAAAGCCTATTTTGTGCCTTTGGAAATGCTTTCGCGCATATCGGTATCGGCCTTTATGTTTTGGAATTTATAGTAATCCATAATGCCGAGATTGCCGCTGCGGAATGCTTCTGCTATTGCGAGGGGCACCTGTGCTTCAGCTTCAATAACCTTTGCACGTGCTTCCTGTGCCTTTGCCTTCATTTCCTGCTCGATAGCTACGGCCATTGCACGTTTCTCTTCAGCGCGAGCCTGTGCTATGTTTTTGTCGGCATTTGCCTGGTCGATTTTCAGTACGGCTCCGATATTCTTTCCGATATCGATGTCAGCAATATCAATGGAGAGGATTTCAAATGCAGTACCGGCATCCAGACCCTTATTAAGCACCACCTTGGAGATGGAATCGGGGTTTTCGAGTACCTCTTTGTGGGATTCTGATGAACCGATGCTGGATACGATACCCTCGCCTACACGTGCGAGCACGGTCTCTTCCCCTGCACCTCCTACAAGTTGTTTGATATTGGCGCGAACTGTCACACGAGCCTTTACAATGAGCTGGATGCCATCTTTGGCAACCGCCGTAACGGGAGGCGTGTTGATTACTTTAGGATTTACGGACATTTGTACCGCCTCAAAAACGTCACGACCCGCCAGATCGATGGCAGCTGCCATTTTGAAGTTGAGGGCGATGTTGGCCTTGTCTGCCGAAACCAGCGCATTGACCACCTTTGGCACATTGCCTTTTGCCAAATAGTGGGCTTCAAGTTCGTTGGCATTAAGCGTAAGTCCCGCTTTTGTGCCGGTAATCATCGCCATAACGATAGTTCCGGGAGGAACTTTTCTCCAACGCATAAGAATAAGTTGGAGGAGAGAGATCCTGACACCCGAAATGAGCGCCTGGAACCACATTGTGATCGGGAAAAACCACAAAAGGATAATGAGGCCGACAATGGCAACTCCTATCCAAATAAAAACTGATGTTATTCCATCCATAGGGGTTTGATTTTAAATTGTTATTTCTTTTTTACAAATATTTTTTCCTCTTCAATGGAGTCTATGACAATCTCCGTGCGCTCGTCAACAAGTCCGTCAATCGATCGCACTTCCAGGTCAAATCCACCGATTTTTGCCCTTCCCATAGGGTTGAGGCGGGTAGTGGTGACTCCTTCCATCCCTGCCGTGAGTCCTTTGGTTTCGGGATGGTCATCGACTTTAGCGTCGATATTGGTGTGAAGGGAGAGTTTTTTCCAGGTCTTGGCGCGGAGTGCGTAATAGAGTAGCACCGAAAGGAGAATAACTTCGCCCACAATAATTATCACACCCGCTCGGGGTCCCAGATGCGTAAATCCGAAGTAGCAGGCAAGCACTAGGGATCCGACACCGAGTATGCCTGTAATGGCAAATCCCGGTATGAGAAGGATTTCTACAAGTATTAGGATTATACCCAATACGATTAGCATTAT
Source organism: Bacteroidales bacterium (assembly GCA_033811195.1). Classification (GTDB taxonomy): domain Bacteria; phylum Bacteroidota; class Bacteroidia; order Bacteroidales; family UBA932; genus Cacconaster. The sequence goes on from JAPXOZ010000002.1 coordinate 40,662, forward strand.
AATAAGTCCGGTTCCCATAATATTTTGGTTATTTAATTTGTTCTATGATTATTCCTTCTACACCATTGCCTTTAAGGATCTCGGCAAATGCTTCGGCCTCTTCTCTTTCATCGAAAGGAGATATGATATAAAGCACTCTTCCGTCGGAAGTGCTCCTCACTATCTCTTTTGAAGTATTATTTCTTATAATGACCATTACGGCATCGGGAATGCCAACTGAAAAATTCTCCAAAACCACACGATATTTTGGTCCGGCAGCTGGTATTTTCTCTTCTTTGCGGGCTTCACCGACAGAGATGCTTTTGCCATCACGGTAGGCCACTAGAAATGCTGACGGGAAACCTCTTTTCTTCACCACGTTGATTTGGGAGAGTGCTTCGTTGTAGGAGTAGAAAACACCTGCAGTGTAGAGATATTTGCCGGAGGATTGCTTTCTCTCGAAGACCGGACTCAACCCCTTGAGCTGGCGCAACTGAGCTTTGTGTGAGACTACATAGAGCTGAATGGAATAAGAGATACCCGGCGTATGTACAGGCTCTGCGATGACTGCGGTATCGAGGATTCGAAATGAATAGTCAAAGCTCTCTCTAGGCATTTCGATGGGGATATCAAAGGGTTTTGAAAAACTTTGTTTGGTAAAGGTATATTGCTTGCTTTCGAATGAGGGAGTTGTCTGCGGTTTTTCCGAAATGTCCTCGAGATTTATGATGATACCCTCCATCAGAAAATTCATTTCCATCTGCTGAAGTGCACTCGTAGTATTGTTTATCTTAGATTGAAGTACGATTGCGCGATGTTCAGTGTCGAGCAGTAGTCTTGAGAGCGTTTGAAGTTCCTGCTCATTCTCGGTAGAGGTGTAAAGCTCCCTCATCATCTCCATCTCTTTGCCGAGGGCGACCAAAGAGTCTTGTAGTCCACGTAAGGTAACCAGCAGGGAGGTGTAGTTCAAAAAGAGAGAGTCCGCTGCCGATGTGACGGAAGGAGGTTCGATCTGTACCGGTGTGGACGGGAGATCCTCTCTTACGGGTATAAGCGCAGCTATACTTCGTGCCTGTTCCAGAGAAGTAACGGGCTTTTTGATCGGTTTATTCTCAAATTCCAACACATATATGGTTATACTGTCCCTGTGGCAGCTTCTGTTGGAAGCGAAAAGGGAGAAATTGCCATCAGGAGTATTACAAAAGAGGAAGTCATCAAAGGGAGAGGAGTAGGGAAATCCTAGATTCTCCGGTACTCCCCAATCATTGATGTCGTTATCCCATCTACTGACGAACAGATCATACCCGCCCATTCCAAAGAGACCTTTGGAGGAAAAGTAGAGCTCTTTGCCATTGCGGCTCAGGATGGGGAAAATGTCATCTTCGGGAGATGTGAGGTTTTCGTTGATTAGTGTGGGATAGCTCCAGAGTGTATCTCCGGAGCAGGTGGAAGTGTAGAGATTCCATGAGCCACTCTCATCCTGGGACGAGAAGACGATATTCTTTATACTTTCGGGAAAATAGATGGATGAATAATATTCGTGTAGAGAGGTGATATTCGGAACGAAAGCGTTGGGAATGGGAAGCCAGGATTCTTCTTCCAGATGTGAGTACCATAGAAAAAAGTCATAACGTGGCACAGTGAAAGAGGAAAGGACTTTAGGTTCAGTGGCATAGTTAAGCATATTGCGCCCATTCTCGCTGCGTAAAATCCGCTCGAGCAGGTCAATCCGCTGAAGGGAATCTCTATTTTTTTCGAGAAGAGAGTGCCATATCTCCAATGCTTTGTCAAAATCGTAGGTATTGTGCAATGCCTGGGCGCGGCGTATTTCCACGCCAAAATCCTGACCCATGAGGCATGATGCTGCAAAAAGTGTCAGAATTATAAAAAAAGCCCTGTCTATGCACCTGTATCTCATAATTGCTGCCGAAAAAACCAAACAAAAATAGGAAATACTTTATATATTAAAAAATAATCGTAATTTTGCTCCTTCTTTTTGAAATAAAGGACAATAAGTAATTTTAAAATATAAAAGTATGCAAAGTAAAGGCGCCATCACATTTGTGGCAATTTTGATCGGACTGGCCTGTATTTTCCAGCTGTCATTTACAGCGGTTACATACATCCACGAGAACAAAGCTTCCAGGTATGCTGAGGAAGTCGTTGTTGTAGAGCAGTCCAAGCCTTCGTTCAGCGAAATATCAGAGCTGGACAAAGCATTTTATCTTGATGGAATAAGAACAGAGGCTAAGAGCGCATATCTCGATTCCATAGCCAACAAGAAGGTTTATTTAGGTTATACCTACAAAGAAATCAAAGAAAAAGAGCTCAACCTGGGTCTCGACCTCAAGGGTGGTATGAACGTGATGCTCCAACTTGATATGGCTGAGTTAGTACGTTCCTGCGCACGCGAAAAGACCACTCCCGAGTTTGAAGAGGCAATGGCACTCGCGAGAAGCAGAGCAGCTGAGACTCACACGGACTTCATCACTCTCTTTGCGGAGGCGTGGAATGAAGTGGCTCCAAACCAGAGAATGTCATTCGACATCGACCTTGACAAGCTTAGCGGTGATATAAAAAATAAATCAAGAGTTACCAACGAGGAGATTATATCTCTCCTTCAGGGAGAGGCAGATGCCGTTATCAATAATTCATATACCGTTGTAGAGAGACGTATCAACCAATTTGGTGTTGCACAGCCCAACATTCAGAAGATCGCCCGCACAGGCAGAATTCTTGTAGAACTTCCCGGTGTAAAAGAGCCCGAGCGTGTAAGAAAACTTCTCCAGGGTACCGCATCTCTCGAATTCTGGCAGACATACATATATCAGGAAATACAACCTTTCCTCATTGAGCTCAACAATGAAATCCGCGAACGCAATGAAGCACTTGAGGCGGAAGCAGGCGTAACAGAACCTAAAGAACCTGTAGATAGTGAACTTAAGAGCATTGAAGAGGAGCTTGCAGCAGCAACCGGTGACGTGAGCACTAGCGTTTCTGCTGCGGAGAAAGCCAACCCTCTTTTCGCAAAGCTCCAGCCATTAGGCGGTAATACAGCTTGTCTTGGTCTTGCACACTATCGTGATACCGCAGCCATTAACGCATGGTTCCGCGAGACTCATATCGAGTTTCCCAACGACTTTGTACCCGCATGGAGCTTCAAGGCATTCAGTGGTCCCGGCGTAGAGCTTGACACCTACTACGAACTTGTAGCTCTCAAGGATATAGCCGGAAAAGGTGCAGTTCTGGATGGATCGGTTATCACTTCTGCAAGAGTCAACTACAACCAGATGACTGCTGCCGCAGAGGTGAGCATGACAATGAATAGTGCCGGTGCTGCCAGATGGGAGGTTATTACCGAGCAAAATATAGGTAAGCAGATTGCTATTGTAATGGATGGTTCCGTATATTCATACCCTAACGTACAGAACAAGATTTCCGGAGGTAACTCACAGATTACGGGAAGGTTTACTCAGGCCGAGGCCGATGACCTTGCTACTGTGCTTAAGTCAGGAAAACTCTCAACTCCTGCACGCATAGTTCAGGAGCAGGTTGTAGGCCCTTCACTCGGTAGCGCATCCATTAGATCGGGTATGATCTCATTTGCACTTGCGTTCCTTCTTGTTCTGATCTATATGGCACTCTTCTACAGGAGAGCCGGTATCTATGCAGATATAGCACTGCTATGTAACGTACTTTTCCTCTTCGGCGCACTTGTCTCATTTGGTGCAGTGCTTACATTGCCCGGTATTGCAGGTTTGGTGTTGACGATGGGTATGGCAGTCGATGCTAACGTTATCATATATGAGCGTGTTAAAGAGGAGCTCAGAGCGGGTAAGGCACTCCGTCTGGCTATTGCTGACGGTTACAAGAATGCCTATTCGGCTATCATAGATGGTCAGCTAACCACTATAATTACAGGTATTATACTTTACTTCTTCGGTTCCGGTGCAGTGAAGGGTTTTGCGGCCGTATTGATCATTGGTATAATTACTTCAGTACTGACCTCTATCTTTATTTCCCGTCTCTGCATGGAGGCAAGACTCAAGAGAAATAAAGATATTTCTTTCGATACTTCCGCAACAAAGAATTTTCTCAAGGATACCCGAATCAACTTCCTCGGCATGAGAAAGTGGGCATACATTATCTCAGGTGTTGTATGTTTGCTTTGTTTTGTATCCTTCTTCACAAAGGGTTTTACCTTTGGTGTGGATTTCAGCGGAGGACGTACTTATGTGGTAAGGTTTGATGCTCCGGTAACTCCTGAGGAGGTACGCGCAGCCACAATGGAGGAATTCGGAGAAGCTGCAGAGGTAAAACAATTCGGAGGTGCCAGCCAAATGAGGATTACCACCAAATATAAAGTGAATGATCAGTCTCAGGAGGTTGATAAGGAAGTAGAGCTTAAACTTTATGAGGCCCTCAAGGATTTTTATGCAACACCTCTCACTATTGATGGCTTCACATCGACTCTCGACAACCCCAATGGTATTATAAGTTCGGACCGTGTGGATGCATCTGTTGCAAGCGAAATGCAGAGAGATGCAATCATCGCTGTTGTGCTTTCCCTAATTGCTATCTTCGGTTATATTGCAATAAGATTCCGCAACTGGACCTGGGGTTTTGGTGGTGTTACTTCACTTATTCACAACACCATCATAGTAGTGGGATTCTTCTCAATTTTTACAGGTGTTCTTCCCTTTACCCTCGACGTCGACCAGCAGTTCATTGCAGCGGTACTGACCATTATAGGTTACTCTATCAATGATAACGTGGTGATCTTCGACCGTATACGCGAATACAGGGGCCTCTATCCTAATCGTCCTCTTCATCAGAATGTCAATGAGGCTCTGAATAGTACCCTTTCCAGAACAATCAATACCGCCCTCACAACCCTGATTGTACTTGTCGCAATCGCGATTTTCGGCGGCGAGAGCATTCGCGGTTTTTCAGTGGCGCTGGCACTCGGTGTTGCGGTAGGTACTTACGCCTCCATCTTCGTGGGAACTCCGGTTATGTATGATCTTAATGCTCGCAAGGATAAGAAACTCGCAGCAACAAAGAAGAAATAATTTTCCAAAAGAATAATTTTAATTTCAAATAAGAGCAAATCTTCGGTTTGCTCTTATTTTTTGTAACTTTGTCGCCGTTAAATATTAAAAAATATAATTATGCAGTTACCTTTTGCAGAATCTTATAAGATAAAGACAGTTGAAAACCTTAAGCGCAGCACAAGGGCAGAGAGAGAAAAATGGATCGCAGAGGCAAAATACAACCTTTTTAATCTCAAGAGCGACTACGTATTTATCGATCTGCTGACAGATTCCGGTACCGGCGCCATGAGTGACAAACAATGGGCGGCAATTATGGAAGGCGACGAAAGTTATGCCGGTGCAAGGTCCTATTATGCCCTTAAAGAGTCGATTGAGGAGGTTACGGGGTTCAGGTATTTCATCCCTACCCATCAAGGCAGAGCGGCTGAAAATGTGCTTTTCTCGGCAATCATCAAAGAGCGAGACATTCTCCCCGGTAATTCGCATTTTGATACAACAAAAGGTCACATTGAGTTTCGCAAGGCTTATGCAATTGACTGTACTATCGATGAAGCCAAAGATACCGAACTCGAGATTCCTTTTAAGGGCAATATAGATCTTGATAAACTTGAGAATGTTTTAAAAAGCAATCCGGTAGAGAAGATTCCTGCAATCGTACTTACGGTGACCAACAATACAGCCGGAGGTCAACCTGTATCGATGGCAAATGTCAAGGGCGTAGCAGCTCTGGCAAAGAAATATGGCGTGAAACTGCTGATCGACTCAGCCCGTTTTGCCGAAAACGCCTATTTTATAAAGACCCGCGAAGAGGGCTATCGGGATAAGGATATCAGGGAGATTACCCGTGAAATGTTTTCATACGCAGATATGATGACAATGTCCTCCAAGAAGGACGCTATCGTCAACATAGGTGGCTTTGTGGCTTTTAGGACTGAAGAAGATATGCAGAAATGTCACATGTACTGCATCATGAACGAAGGTTATCTAACATACGGAGGCCAGGCCGGTAGGGATATGAATGCTCTTGCACAGGGATTGCGCGAAGGTACCGAGTTTGATTACCTTGAAACACGTATCAGGCAGGTGGAGTATCTTGGAAAAAAACTGGACGAGTACGGCATTCCTTACCAGAGACCCGCAGGTGGACATGCAATTTTTGTAGATGCGAAAAAGATCCTCACAATGGTTCCCAAAGAGGAATTTATAGCTCAGACACTCGGTATTGAACTTTACTTGGAAGCCGGTATCCGCAGTGTTGAGATAGGAGCGCTTTTGGCGGACCGTGATCCTGTGACCAAAGAAAATCGCTATCCAGCACTTGAGTTGCTACGTCTGGCTATTCCCCGTCGCGTCTATACCAACAATCATATTGATTACATCGCTGCTGCTCTCAAAAATGTATATGACCGCAGAGAGAACATTACCCGGGGCTACGTCATTACCAAGGAGCTGCCCATTATGAGACACTTTACGATTGAGCTGGAAAAAGCAGAGTAGTAGTGCGCGTTACAGGGTTCGAGTTGCAGGTTGAGGTTATGAGTTCTGAGTAGCCAACAGCCAATGGCTAACGGCCAAAAGCAATACACCAATATCACTTCTTTGGTTTCTCTTCTTCCGATTTCGCAACAAAGACTCTTCCGAAAGCATCTTCGATGCGGACCTCGAAGTTTGGTAATTTTGTAGGTCTATCTTGATCAATATAGTTCAATAAAAGGCTGCGTACATATAAAAAACCATCACCTAGTGCGTTATTATAATAGCTGAGCATAATATCGCCATACCTGATATCAGATAATTGCTTTGTAATATAATGATTACACTCTTTAGGCATATATTCGATTTTAAGTAAGTCATTCAAAGACTCTCCTGCAAGATGGTTTTCATCAAAATCTTCCAATGTGATTACATCTATTTTAGTTATTCTCCAATCGACTGCACTATAAGGAAACCACCACTTCGTTTTATGACGACGTCCCTTAATAACCAAGCTTGTGTCAATTGCGGTGTAAAACTGCCGACTCTCAGCATCAAATGTCAAATCTTTAGTACAATGTGGAAATATTACAAAACCGTGAAGTATGCTGATACTATCTACCTTATAAATATGCTCTATCTCCGCCTCAAAATTCTCATAAAAACAGCTTGATAGGCTAAACACGCCTAACGCTGTTAAAAGTATAAACTTGAGTTTCTTCATAGGGTGTTTTGTTAATTATCTTCAATACCATTAAAAGGGCAGCTATAGTTTCACAACCCACATTATAGCACACTGAACCCATACTCTGGAATTACTCAGAACTACATACTCAATACTAGAAACTATCTCGCACCACTACACACTACATATTTCCAACTACATACTATAATTCTACTAACCGGCGTCTGATTGAGTTGGCAAACTCTTTCTGATCATATCGTTCAAAAATATTCATCACATAGTAGAGCAGAGTCACATTTGTATCCAGTTCTCTATTTGAGAGAACATCGTTGCCGTAAGGCGTGCCAAAGAATCTGGCCATTATTAAGGTCTCTTCCACAAATTGATCGGCGATCTCTATTGCCTTTTGGCTCTTACCTATAATCAGGTATTGTTCTATTGTCTCCATAATAGAATACTCATTGATAGAGTGCAAAAATGAGATATTGTAAGGAAAATTCTTCCTTGGCATGACATCGACAGCCATATCCAGTAATGTTTCTGCCTGTTGAGTCTTTCCGTTCTCTATAAGTTTTCTCGAAACTTTGGAAAACATCTCTCTTATCGGCTGTACGGCCATAAACGAGTAGATGTTCTGGTAATCCACATGGATTGTGGTGTCTTTGAGCGAATCAAACCTGTATGTCTCAGTGAGAATTTTGTGCGCCTTATCTTCGTCTATCTGAGGATTTTCACGATAGTCGGGGGTATATATGGGTACAAATTTGTTAGCCATACCGTCCACCTGGAGCCAATTCTCCAGACCCAGATTCAGGTCGGTTCCGGTTGTAACACAGTAAATCGGTCTATCCCATTCGTAAGTGGAAAGGAAGTCTAGGATTATAAGCGAGGTCTTACCTATCCTATCGGCGTTAATATTGAGCACTACGGTGTCTACGATCTTATCATAATCCTTTTCAGCTACAATCCCATACTTTTTGACATTCTCTTTATTGACGGGAATTAACAACTGTTTGGCGGGAAGGAAGTCAGTTTTGCCATCGGAAAGTTTGTACTGCGGATTGCGGAAAATTTCCATTGCTTGTGAGGCAAGGATAGGCCTCTCTATAGCGTTGATTACATATGGGTAGTCGTTTGTACCATAGAGATACTGGATTCTCGGGATCGTTATTTTCAGAGGATCTGATTCATATTGTCTGCACTGCATCTGATCTATGTACCAGTCGGTGCCGAGAAGAGATGTGTTAACTATGCGCACATCCGTACGTACTCCCTCTACCTCCTGTTGATACCAGAGAGGGAAGGTGTCGTTGTCTCCATAGGTAATCAAGATGGCATTGGGGTCCGTACCGGCAAGGAAATTATATCCCCAGTCATTTGCCGTATAGCGTCCGCTGCGATCGTGATCATCCCAGTTTTCGCATCCCATCAGTATGGCTACGCAGAGAGAAAGAGTTGTAGCTACTCCAGCACCTGCTATGGCAGCACCACCCTCTTCTTTTTTATGGAGTTTTTCAATCCAGCTCTGAATAGCCATCACCGCCAAACCTATCCAAATGGCGAAAACATAGAATGAACCCGCATAAGCGTAGTCACGTTCGCGTACCTGGAATGGGGGCTGGTTTAAGTATACCACAATAGCGATTCCTGTGAGGATAAAAAGTAACGAGGTTACCCAGCAGTTGCGTCCGTCTTTGCGCAGTTGGAAGAAAAAACCTATAAGACCGAGTATCAGAGGGAGGAAATAGTAATGATTTTTAGCCCTATTGTTTTTGAGGATCTCCGGTGCATGGGACTGGTCTCCCAGACGCAGTTCGTCAATAAATCCTATACCGCTCTCCCAGTTGCCGGAAATCAGGTCAGAGGGCTCTTGTCCGTGAAAATCGTTCTGTCTTCCGACAAAATTCCACATAAAGTAGCGGAAGTACATATAATTGAGCTGGTAATCGAAGAAAAACCTCAGGTTGTCTTTGAATTTAGGCATCTGTATTGCCTTTTTTTCACCCCTGACAGTTACAGTGCGATTGTTCTTGACCCTAGCATAGCTATCGTATAATGTGATATATTTTTGATCAAATGCATTCCACATCCTCGGGAAGAACATTTTTGTTCCCGAAGGAAAAACGACTTCTATATTTTCTGCCTTGTAGTAACGACCGTTCAATGGTGTGTAGTATCCAACCATTTTGGTATCGTAAGGAGATGTATAGGCCTGTCCGTAAATAATCGGATTGCTACCATACTGCTCACGGCTGAGATATCTCACGAGGGTATAGGGATTGTCAGGCTGATACTCGTTAGTCGGAGTATTTGCACTTGCTCGGATGACCACAACAGCAAAGGTCGAAAAACCTATAAGGATAGTGGTAAAAGAGAGTACAATAGTGTGCAAAATCGCCTTTTCCTTCCTCCTGAACCGATACATCGCGAAAAAGCAGGCTGAAAAGAGCAGTACTAGGAATATCACAGCACCCAGATTAAATGGAGCTCCAAAACCGTTGACAAATAATCTGTCAAAGAAAGCGGCAATCCTGGGCAGATACTGAACAATACCGATCATAACAGCGATAATGATTGCACCCGAGAGTAGTAATACTCCTATGGCGGTTTTCCAGTTGATTTTCTTTGATTTTTTGTAATAAATGATGAAAGTTATGGCGGGAATTGCAAGAAGGTTGAGCAGATGCACTCCTATGGAGAGACCCATCAGGAACGAAATCAAAATAATCCATCGGTTGGCATATTTGCTCTCAGCCTCTTCTTCCCATTTGAGGATTGCCCAAAAGACGACTGCCGTAAATAGGGACGACATAGCGTACACTTCAGCCTCTACTGCCGAAAACCAGAAGGTATCGGAAAAGCAATATGCAAGCGCTCCCACCACACCCGCACCATAAATGGCTATTGCATTGGCTATGGAAAGGCTTCTTTCACGCTTTTCATTGAGTCGTATACCTAGATGGACAATTGTCAGATAGAGGAAAAAAATGGTAAATGCCGAACATATTGCACTCATAGCATTGACTGCCGCCGCAGCATGCATCTTGTCAACAAACATGGTGAAGAATCTGGCAAAAAGCTGAAAAACCGGGTTACCGGGTGGATGACCGACTTCAAGTTTGTAGGAAGATGCGATAAACTCACCGCAATCCCAGAAACTGGTAGTGGGCTCAATGGTCGAGAGATAGACGAAGCCTGCAACCAGTAGGATAACTAATGAAATTATCCTGTTGTAAAAAGTGAATTTCTTGAAATTCATAATATCTTTTAAAATCTATTTACTTTTTTATAGGCCTCAAAGTTAAAAATAATTATGACTACCTTTGCAAAAAAAGAACCACTATGTCAGACAACGACTGGAAAAGCAGATTGGGCATAGTCTTTTCAACCAATCCCGACTTCAAATATGAGACTGGCGAAAATGACGTCCCTATAGAGACACTTCCTGCGGAAAAACAACGGCTGATCATTTCAATCGACCGTCGTAACCGAGGTGGCAAGCAGGTTACTCTTGTTAAAGGCTTTGTCGGGAGTGAAGAGGATCTGTTTGCACTAGCCAAAACTCTCAAGAGTAAATGCGGTGTGGGTGGCTCAGTCAAAGAGGATGAAATCATCATTCAGGGTGATTTTCGCGATAGGATAGTCACTCTACTCCAGTTAATGGGTTACAATGCCAGAAGAGGCAACTGATGGTTATGATTCAGGATACAATACGGAGTATAGGCGATTGCTGGCAGGGAAGCCGTCTCTCTCTGGCTACCGAGCCATATTCAATGCCCATACAGCCACTTGAGAGTGATATGATCCTCTCCATAATTGTTGCCTCCCTGCTGGTTCTTTTCATCATATTCAACCGCAGGGTCATCAACGCGACATTCTGTTCCTTTTCAGTTTTGACAGATAAAAGGAAAATACGTGAAGTATTCAACGAGAATTACAACAATGTTTCGATACGGGTGACATTTATTATCTGTCTACCTCTACTTAGCTTCATACTTTGCAGGGCCGGAGTTGCAAAATATGGATTTCTGCTCACTTTGGCTGCTGTTGCCGGTTTTTTTATCTTCAAGCAACTCTCATTTTGGATAATGTCGTGGCTGTGGGGCAAACAGGAGGCAGTACAGAGTGTTTATCGCCTTAATTTTGCGGTTACGATAATGGTGACGCTTACTTCATTACCGGTACCGGTGATGCTGCGCATTGTGCCTGATATGGGACATATTGTGGTCTTGATAAGCCTGGGGGTGATATTTCTAGTGTGGTATCTGCTTTACTTAATTAAAAGTATGGGAATATTTATTTCTTCAGGATTTTCGCATTTTTTAGGCTTTTTGTATCTTTGTGGCTTGGAATTGCTGCCTGTCATCCTTTTGGCAGACATAGCAGTAAGGTTTTGATATATGACAATTGACAACATCCTAATCTCTCAACCTGCTCCCACAAACGCGTCACCATATACGGAGCTTATCTCAAAATATGGCGTGAATGTGGATTTTCATCCCTTTTTCACTGTTGAAGGCGTTACAGCCAGGGAGTTCAGAGCGAATAAGGTCAATATTCTTGACTATACGGCCGTCGTCTTTACTTCAAGGATTGCGATAGACGCTTTTTTTAGAATATGTGAAGAAACCAGAGTGACCGTCCCTGAGACTATGAAATACTTCTGCCAGTCTGAATTGATTGCACAATACCTCCAAACATATATTGTTTATCGCAAGCGGAAGATATTTTTCGGTAATGGGACGATTTCGTCGATGGTGGATAATATCGGAGTGAAGCATAGAGGGGAGAACTTCCTAATTGCTTGTACAGATGGACTTCGCCCCGATGTGAAAAAGCTTTTTATCAAAGCAAAACTCAAACATGGCAGTGCGGTTTTTGTAAAGACAGTAAGTGCCGACTTGAGTTCGCTGAATTTGAATAAATATCAAATGGTTGTATTTTACAGCCCTTCAGATGTAAAATCTCTTCTTGAAAGTTACCCCGAATTCCAACAGGGTTCACTGCTCTTTGCCACCTACGGCCCTACCACAGCCAAAGCTATGAAAGATGCAAAGCTCAAGACCGAGATAGAGGCGCCCACTCCTGAGGCCCCTTCAATAGCAAAGGCTCTGCTCAACTATTTCGAAAAGTCGCATTAGATGGATTTCGGGTTTCCAAAACGCGAGAAGGTCTGCTTGAAAAAAGAGATTGATGCTCTTTTAGAAAGCGGGGATGTCGTGTTTAAATATCCCTTAAGGGTGTTATACAGAAATAACGTCGGTTCGGAGTGTCATCGTGCAATCTTTTCCGTACCAAAAAAATCTTTCAAGCGTGCGGTAGTGCGCAACCTGATAAAAAGGAGAATGCGTGAGGCTTACAGACACTTAAAGCACCTTCTGGGAGGAGAGCCTTTCCACGACTTGATGTTTATTTATGTGGCAAAAGAAATAAAAGATTATGGCTCCATTTTCTCAAAAATGGGAGAGATTCTGGTCAAAATCGCTGGCAGTGATACGGAAGGCAATGATCTTCCCGCTGCTGATGCTGCTGAAGTTTTATAAGTTTTTCATCTCCCCATATGTTGGCAATGCCTGTAGGTACACTCCAACCTGCTCGGTATATGCTATGGATGCCTTACGCAAACATGGAGTATTCAAAGGGACATATCTCGCAGTAAAACGCATCCTGCGCTGCCACCCATGGGGTGGTTCAGGTTATGATCCAGTGCCTTAAAAAGTCAGGATTGATTACTCTTTGAGAGAATAACCGAAACGGTTGAATATCTTCTCGCGCTCGAAAGGATTTTCGATATCCCTCGTCATCATCAGAAGTTCCTGTTTGGGGAAATCCGCAATTTTAAGCAGTACAAGTCCATCCAGGCAGTAGTTGAATAGTGGATCAACATTGAAACAGATGATCTTTGAGTTGATTTTGATATATTTCTTGACTAAGGTGGGCATACGATATTTGTTGTCTGAAAGGCGCATCAGATACTTGTCAAATTTTTCTAAAGTGCTCATCTTGCCCATAAGAAGATATTCGGGATTCGTCTTGAGGTAATTGGGTGCGAAAGGTGTACGCGGTGACACCAAGTCACGTCCGAAGTCGGTACTGCATTGTTCCATGATGTAATAGAACATCAGACTCTGGAAAAATCTCGGATAGGAGTTGGATATGCTAACGGGGCCAATGAAATACTCCACTTCGGGATAGAGCATCAGGGAGTGCATAAGTCCCTTGATGAGCAGCATCAGAGGCAGTGCTTCCTTCTGGTATTCAACACTGACAAAACTCCTGCCCAATTCTATGGTCTTGCGCAGGGTAGATTCGAACTCCTCTTTGTAGACGAAAAGGCTGGATGAGTAAAATCCGCTGATACCGCCGTGCTTCTCAAAAATTTCCTTTCCGATACCAAGGCGATAGGCACCTGCAAGTTTTTTCTGAGAAGAATCCCATAGGATCAGATGTTTGAAGTATGGGTCAAAATTGTCTATATCGAGAGCTGTATTGGTACCCTCTCCGCTGGCTCTAAAGGCCTCTTCACGTCTGCGACCTACCTCGTGAATCAAATTAGGGATATCTTCGTAGTCCGCCAAGAAGCAATGGTACTGTGCTGTTTGATAGAGTTTCTTATCCTTAATCCGGGATAACTCCTTAAGTATGGCCTTGCGATCTTTGGGGAGGGCTATTGGGGGGACATGCTCCACTTGGTGCTCCTTGTTAGGATCGGCAAACTCAGCCTGAAGCGCATAGACTCTGCTTCGGAGATGACGTCCGAGGTCGTCAAGATTGTTAAAGTCGGCTATTTCCGAAGTGAAAATTGGCCAGCCTATTCGCATAGGGATGGTTTTGCCTCGTTTTTTGAAAAGTTGATTGGCCAGAGATAGGGTCCTCAGCATGGGATGTATCCTGCCCAAAAAGTGAAACCAACGACTATTTTCGCCCTCGAAGTAGATTGGAATTACCGGTACGTTAGCCTTTTTAATGAGCTTAATCATATTGGAGGGCCAGGGTATATCTTCTACTACTCTGCCACTTTTGAGCGAAGTGCGATTCTCTCCTTTCTGGATAGTAGCAACCTCTCCTGCAGGAAAGAGAGCCAGGCAGCCTCCTTTTTCGATATGCTCCATAGCCATCCTGATACCGGCGATGCTTTTGCGTTTGCTGGTGGAGTCGGAGAAAGGGTTGACCGGTATAAAGCTCTCCTCCAGTGTGGGAATCATTGAGAGTAGGAAGTTGGTGAGAAGCTTTAAGTCGGGACGAATTGCCCCCACAATCGCGCTCAACATCAATCCGTCGGCTCCGCCGAAATGATGATTGGATATGGTGATGAATGGCCCTTCAAGTGGCAAGTAATCGAGCTGCGCAGAATTTACATCGATGCAGATGCCTATGTCTTTAAGTATGGCTTCTGAGAAATCAGGGCCGGAGAGGTGTCTACAACGGTAAAAACTGCGATTAACTTTATTAAAACCCAGAATGGACATAGCCAGCGTTGACACAATCCAACCAATCGGACCTTTCATTTTAATGACTTTCATTATGTCCGATTTATTGATTACTTTTGTTCTCTCCATTAGCTGGCTCGGTTTAAGTTTGCCACAAATATACATATTTTGCTCATATCTTGTTCAAAAAATGGAAGTGAGGGATAAAATAGAATTTCTTCCGCAAAACCCCGGCGTCTACAGGTATCTTGATTCAGAGGGGACAATAATCTACGTTGGCAAGGCAAAGAACCTGAAGAAAAGAGTTTCTCAATATTTCGGACCGCCGGAATCGCTTGATCGCAAGACAAGGGTAATGGTCTCCAAAGTCTCAGATCTGGAATATACGGTAGTCGGAAGTGAGCAGGATGCGCTTTTACTGGAAAATTTACTTATCAAGGAATTCCAGCCGAAATACAATATTCTCCTAAAGGATGGGAAAACCTACCCATGGATATGCATTCGCAACGAACCTTTCCCAAGAATAATCACCACCAGAAGATATGTTAAGGATGGATCCCTCTATTTCGGACCTTATAGTTCAGCTTACCATGCAAACCAGCTGATATTTTTGATTTCCGGCCTCTATAAATTGCGCGATTGCAAACTTTATCTCACTCCCGAAAAAATATCAGCCGGAAAATACCGTCCCTGTCTCAATCATCATATCGGTAAATGTGCCGCACCTTGTGT
Organism: Bacteroidales bacterium; assembly: GCA_033811195.1. Classification (GTDB taxonomy): domain Bacteria; phylum Bacteroidota; class Bacteroidia; order Bacteroidales; family UBA932; genus Cacconaster. Next base: position 56,015 of record JAPXOZ010000002.1, read on the forward strand.
CGGACTAATGAAAGAAGAGGAGTACAATCGCCAGATTGAGGGCATCATTTCCCTGCTTAAAGGTGATTTTTCTTCCCTTAAGCGCGAGTTTAAAGAGAAAATGAGTCTCCATTCACAACACCTGGAATTTGAAAAGGCACAAGAATATAAGGAAAAACTCCAACTGCTCGAGCAATACTATAGCAAATCAGTTATTGTGGGCTTCGGAGGTAAGGACATAGATGCCATTTCATTTGTTGAGGAGGGAAACGACATCTTTTCCAATTTTATCCGCGTCCGGCAAGGTGCCATTGTACACTCCTTCAATATGGAACTAAAAGTCCGTATCGAACAAAGCAGGGAGGAGATTTTGAGCGAAATAATAGCGGAAATAATCTCTCGATTCGGTGAGCTTTCTACCGAGGTGCTTGTGCCTTTTCTACCTGACCAGGAGTTCGAGGGGAAGAATATCCATATTCCTATTAAAGGTGACAAAAAGTCATTACTGGAGCTCAGCCGCAAAAATGCCGCCCAGATAAAGATCAACCGCCTAAAACAGGAGGAGGCACTCCGTCCCGATGAGCACCGTGAACGTATAGTCGCCAATCTGAAAAAGGATCTGGGAATGGATAAGCTTCCGGTTCATATAGAATGCTTCGACAACTCCAATATTCAGGGTACTGATCCTGTTGCTGCATGCGTGGTTTTCAGAGAGGGCGTTCCAAGTAAAAAGGAGTATCGTCATTTTAACATCAAGAGTGTGGTCGGAGCCAATGACTATGCATCAATGAAAGAGGTGGTCAACCGTCGCTATTCACGTATGATTGCCGAAGGAGAATCCCTGCCACAACTGGTGATAATCGATGGGGGACGCGGACAGGTCAATTTTGCCTATGAGGCACTGAAGGAGCTCGGCATTGCAGGTGAAGTGGTACTGGTAGGCATTGCCGAGAGGCTTGAAGAAATCATAATTCCTGGAGATCCTACACCGCTCTGGCTCGATAAAAACTCCACATCCCTACGTCTGTTGATGCAAATTCGCGACGAAGCTCACAGATTCGGTCTGACTCATCACAGGGGCAGACGCAGCAAACGTCAGACCCGTAGCGAACTTTCACAGATAAAAGGGGTGGGAGATGTTACACAGACAAAACTTCTTAAACGCTTCAGAAGCGTAGCGCGCATTAGACAAGCCTCATTTGAAGAACTCGGGGAGTGTGTCGGACCTCACCTTGCAAAGGTCATTTCCGATTACTTTCACTCTTCTCAAGACGATTCCACTGAATGAGGCCATAGATGGCATTTGCCGTAAAAAAGAGAAACATTATCAACATCATTGCGGCATGTTCTCCTCCGCGAATGGTTTCGACAAGCCATTTTATGCTCTGAATCACATCAAGCACCAGCCAGATATACCATTGTTCGACATAGGCCTTGACCATCATATACATCGCTATGATTGAGGCCACGGTAGTGGCGGAATCGGTCCAAGGCTGAGCATCTCCAATGGCAGGCAGTGCCAGTATCCATGCAAACAACGGCACTAGCATTGCAGCAATTGCAATGAGCAGGGCAGCGCTCTTCAGCGTTAGGTGCCTGGTTATTACTGCGCCACTCTCTTTGCTCTGGTTTTTCTTCCAGTTTGCCCACCCGACAAATTGCATCGGCAGATAGTAGAGCAGATATATGGCAGAATCGGCATAGAGTTTTGTAGAAAATGCAACATAAACATAGAGTGCATTGTATATTATGCCGAAAAAATAGTTTATCAGATTGCCTTTGGCGCAAAGCACCAGATTTATGATGCCGGTGATGTTGATAATAAGCCCCAGCCAATCGAAACGCTCTGCAAATGCAGAGGTTATTATGCTTGTGATCGTGACTCCCAATATCAGGAACCAGTCAAACCAGTGTAATTTGAGTGTGGAAATGTTGTTCATTGAATAGAGTTTCAAAACAGACCTGTACTGAAGAGTGCATTCCAATAATTAGTACCGAGACTTGTTCTTGCATATCGAAATCCAAATGAAAGTTCACTGCCGATACGCAGTATATGGGCATTGAGCAGCACATCCACTCCGTAGGAATAGAGATATTTCTGGTCGATGGGTTTGATAATTCCGTTCTGAGGATGCCAGGATGCCCAGTTGATGGCAAAATCGCCAAAGGGTATTATCTGCAGACGCTTGAGATAGTATAGCCAGGGCCAGGTGACATCGCCGAGATAGATCGGAATGGCATAATCTGCTGTAAATTTGGCATAATCCATCAATACGATGTTGTCGAAACCTCTCGGCATTGAAGCCAGGTTAGGGAGATATCCGAAAGCTCTTTTGTTGAACTGCTTCTGGTATGCGCCTGAGAGTTTGATGCCCTGATTATTAAGAATACCGGGCAGATAACTGTAAGCATAGATGTATGCAATATTGCCGGAAGAGTTGTGAGGTCCATGAGAATATGCTCCGCTGAGTTGGATGCCGAAACCCCATTTTGGGAAAAGGCGACTCTTAGGGTTGGGGAGCATCTTGTAGTAACGCACCCCGTATGTCAGACTGTGGCGGTAGATGCTTTTGTGTCCGAAAAGAGAGTATTTGTCGTTGCTGAAATCATATCTAAGCTGAGGTATCAGACCGCTATTCCACCCCGATTTACTGAGATTGAGGGGGACATAAGTTCTCAAAGAAACATCCCATGAGGGTATATTTGTCGTGTCTATGGTATATCTTATAGGATAGATCTCCCCGGGAAGTACGCCCGGATGAGCCGGCTCTACGGTTTGGTTGTGGTGTACCTCTTCAATTGTGGTATTAGTGCGATGCCTATCGTTGTAATCCACAGCTACCTCAAGCACCGGATAGAGTCCGGAGTAGTTGAAGTTGAGGTGTCCGGAGTGGAATCCCTTGTGGTATGAATATCCGAGCTGCATAGTGGCAGTGCTCAGGTCGTTTTGGGAAATGACTGTGGCGCCGGCAGATACCAATTGATAAAAGTGCTCGTAGCTCATATTCATAATCCTGTTGATATTGGCGTAGAAAGGAGCCCAGGAGTGAATTCTAAGCAAATGTGGGAATTTTTTATACTTTTTTGCAGGTAGGGAATCTATCCTTGCCTTTAGTGCAGCATCTTCCTCTTCGGAAAGAGGTCGGGTATTGAGTCTTGCCTGGCGTGAAAGGTGTTCGGAAACTCCATTTATAAAGGGTTTACCGAAATCTGCTACTCTCCAGTCGAGCGAATCGAGCGGAGCGGATACGGGTTGGTAGCCTTTGAGTCCGAAGTCTGCCCAGTAGAGGCGTCCGGATTCATTGTCGATGTGAGGATATTTAGCCCCGAAGCGCGAGTTAGTGAGTTTGCGCATCAGTTTGAGGTCGGGATTGTAGATGTAACTATTTACAAGGCCGTCCAAATCGGAGGTAAAGCAGAGGCTTCTCCCGTTAATGGTCAAGTCCTGAATGTATTTATGTTGGTCAGGGATTTCGTTGTGCCACACTCCGTCATCTGAGGAGATGTCCATTCTGTAGATTCCCATTCCGGATTCTGTGATGATCAATGCGTAAATCAAGTCGCCAATAGGTGCTACTTCTGTAATCTGACCTCCGGGTGGTGCGGGGATTCTTTTTATCACATTTCCCTCTGTTTTGTCTAATTGTATCAGGTGAGATCCTCCTCCAATGGGATATTCTACAACGAATAGAGATTTTTTGTCAGCAGAGAACACCGGGTTGAAGTATTTGGTACGGGAAGTTATGTCTTTGATTTTTCCGCTGTTAAGGTCATAGCTACGTATTATGGAAAAATTTTGCAGTTCCCAGCGTAGGTCGGAGACAGTTTCGGCCCAGATAAGGGTGCCGTCCCCATCAGATATGATGTTGCTTGTGGTGGATGCAAAGGGTCTTATCTTACGTTCTTTCCCTAGAGAGTCTATCAATACAAGTGTTCTGGAATCATGGTACCCGCTTTTAGTGGCAATGACACCATTTTCTGTCGGGAGAATGTCGGTATAATTGGTGTATATACGAGGTTCTCTGGCGAGCAAAGGCTCTGCTATGTGGTATGGCCCTCTACTGATATAATCCTTTTGCCATATATCACTCATGAATGAGACCACCAGACGCCAGTTTTTTCTCGGAGTACGTCCCGTAGCTCTGATAAAACTGGTATTCCATACACCGAAAAAGTCCCACCACCGTTTGACCTGGATTGACATTGCATCACCGGTAGCATGATAGTTGCCTGAGGCATATCTCATCATACTTGTCAGCATATAGCCGAAAGCATATTTATTGGGAGCAAAATATTGATATGAACCATATCTCCAATGGTCATATGAACGGATATCTTCTTCTAGAAATGCCGTTCTATAGTACATTAGGAACTCCCCGCTTCGACCGCGACCGGCATTGGAAAAGTCAGTCTCGTTGAGGACTGCATCGCCCTCTAGAAGCCATACAGAAGGGTAAAATCCCACGCCCAACGCCAGTGATTGCTCGCCAAAGAGTATATTGAAAAAACGAAACACACCCTTAGTGTAATGCTGCATCTGTCCGAGGTGCCTTCCTTCGTGAAGAGCCAGCTGTGTCTCCCAGTTCTGGGCATCTCCGCCTATAGGCGGTGGCGAAGTAAATATTTCCATTCGTTTTGGGGCCCATACCACAGTAGCATTGCTTGTTGTGGTGTAAGGGTGAAGGATTATAGGCATTTTAGGCGATTCTATCTTGAGTCCGGCGAGATTGGTATGCTGGTATTTCTCAAAAAGATAGAGATACCTCCTTGCCAGGGAATCGGTCTGTTGCGGATATATGACTTTGTATGTATCGCCCTGTATGACGGACCACTTTGTTCTTGATGGGTCATTACCCAGCGTGTAATACTGCGCAGCGGCCCTATTCTGTAACAACAGAAGGACTGTGAAGAGTATTAACGGGAGGGCTAAACGGCCAACAGGGGATGTAACTTTCATAAAATAGGGCTCAAAGATAGCACTTTTGCGACAAATACCTTAAAAACCGCTATCAGTCTGCAATCCTAGTCAGCCAAGAGATAATTTTTTCAGGTGGCGCATCCTTAAAAATTACTTTTTTCTCTTTATCAAGAAGATAGAGTGATGGTATCGCGCGAATATTGTAGATAGTTTGCATATTTAGTGCCAGATCCTGGTCGTAACCATTTATCCAGTTCTCCGGATAGTGTGATATGTAGTCGTACCATTCGGTCAGGTCAGCATCAGGATAGATGTTGAGTACGGCAAGTCTATTACGGTCGATCAGTTGAGATATTTCAGGCAAACCGACGAGAGCATCAATTATCTCCTTGCAGTTTTGACACTCCGGATTGCTGAAAAAGAGCAGCACATACTCGGCTTTCACCTGGTGTAGAGTACCTGTGAGGCCATTCTTTAGTGTATATTTGAAATCTGCCGCAGGTGTGCCAATGCGATTGTAAGAACAGAGTCTGTGCAGATGGGAATAGTGTATTTTTTCTTCATCTGTGGTAAAAGGTGACTCCTTGAGGTGAGCCAGTACGGGGAGAAACATCTCTTCATTTCTGTAAGGAGAATTGGGATCGTAAAGGTATTTCTCAGAAAGTTCGGTGATGGTTTCCCACACTTTGCTCTCCGGATGGGAAAGTTTGTGTCTGGATGCTCTGGCAAGCATAGTATCCTGAGCAGCGCCCATTACGGGAAGAGTCACATTGTCTAGCGCTGTTAAGTATATGGCGAAGGCTTCTTCAAAATCATCGTGAGTGACTCCCATCACCAGAGTAGTATCTTTGGAATATTCGATTCCCGGAGCAAAAAGTTTATCCCAGAAATGAAGGGAAATATATTGAAATGCTTGCTGCATGTTGCTGCTGAGCATTGCGGGTACTTGAGGAGTGGGAAATGGTCTGGAAGGTAAATCAGTCGTGTTCTTACAGGCAGTAAGTAGTAGTACCGACGCAAGTATAAGGGATATCAGTGATTTTTTTGTCATCATTGATCAATTTTTTGCAAATGTAAAGAAAATACTGTGACAAATTGGCAGAAATGTGTCGGTGGCACTTATTTTGCCGAAATTAAAGCACAAGATTTTAAAAAATTAAATATTTCATATTATGAAGATTAAACCATTAGCAGACAGAGTTCTGATTGAACCGAAAGAAGCGGAAACCAAGACCGCAGGCGGATTGTTCATCCCGGACACCGCAAAAGAGAAGCCCCAGCAGGGCGTTGTTGTAGCCGTAGGTAACGGCAAAAAAGATGAACCTATGGAGCTTACCGTAGGAGATACCGTATTGTACGGCAAATACGCCGGCACTGAAATCAGTGTTGACGGTAAAGATTATCTTATAATGCGTCAGTCAGACGTAGTCGCAGTACTCAAATAATTAAAGAAATATCCATATTATGGCAAAAGAAATCAAATTTGACATAGAAGCACGCAACCTCATTAAAGAAGGTGCAGATGCTTTGGCCAACGCAGTTAAGGTCACTCTCGGACCCAAAGGTCGCAATGTAGTTATTGACAAGAAATATGGTGCTCCCCAGGTAACCAAGGATGGAGTGACCGTAGCGAGAGAAATTGAATTAGAGGACAGATTCGCCAACATGGGCGCACAGATGGTTAAAGAGGTAGCCTCCCAGACCAATGACCAGGCCGGTGACGGTACCACTACCGCTACAGTTCTCGCGCAGTCCATTATCAATGTAGGACTTAAAAACGTTACCGCAGGTGCCAATCCGATGGATCTTAAGCGTGGTATTGACAAGGCGGTTGCTGTTGTTGTGGAGAGTCTCAAGTCTCAGACCACTCCCGTAGGTGACGACTACTCAAAGATCGAGCAGGTCGGAACCATTTCCGCTAACAACGACAATGCTATCGGTAAGCTTATAGCAGACGCAATGTCCAAAGTTAAGAAGGATGGTGTAATCACCGTTGAAGAGGCAAAGGGCACCACTACCGAGGTAAAATTGGTAGAGGGAATGCAATTTGACAGAGGCTATATCTCAGCTTACTTCATGACTAATCCCGACAAGATGGAGGCAGTGCTTGAAAATCCTTACATTCTCATCACTGACAAGAAGATTTCCACAATGAAGGATCTCCTACCCGTGCTCGAGCCTATAGCAAGAGATGGTAAATCCTTGCTCATTATTGCAGAGGATGTGGAAGGTGAAGCACTCACTACCCTCGTAGTAAACAGGCTTCGCGGCACTATCAAGATTGCTGCAGTAAAGGCACCGGGTTTCGGTGATCGCCGTAAGGAGATGCTCCAGGACATAGCAATACTCACAGGAGGAAATGTAATATCCGAGGAGAGAGGCTATACCCTTGAGAATACCACTGTGGAAATGCTCGGAAAGGCGGAAAAAGTGGTAATTGACAAGGAGAATACGACTATTGTCAATGGTGCCGGTAAGAAGGAGAAAATCCAGGATCGCGCAAATCAGATTCGCCAGCAGATATCAACCACAACATCCGACTATGACCGTGAAAAGCTCCAGGAGCGTCTGGGTAAGCTTGCAGGTGGAGTAGCGGTACTCTACGTGGGTGCTGCCACTGAAGTTGAGATGAAAGAGAAGAAAGACAGGGTTGAAGATGCTCTCAATGCTACCCGCGCAGCAGTTGAAGAGGGTATTATCCCCGGCGGTGGCGTAGCCTTTATCAGAGCTACTTCAGCACTTAAAGGGCTCAAGGGTGAAAACGATGATGAGACCACAGGTATCAACATTATCGCACGTGCTATTGAAGAGCCGATAAGGATGATTTGCGAAAACGCAGGCAAAGAGGGCAGCGTGATTGTTCAGAAGGTAAAGGAAGGTAAGGATGATTACGGCTATAATGCTCACACCGATACTTTCGAGAACTTCTTCAGTACAGGTGTAATCGATCCAACAAAGGTGATGCGCATAGCTCTTGAGAATGCAGCTTCAGTAGCTGGAATGTTGCTCACTACCGAGTGCGCACTCGCAGACATTAAGGAGGAAATGCCTCCGATGCCTATGGGAGGTGGTGCTCCGGGAATGGGTATGATGTAGTCACTATATCGGACAGATACAATGTAGATATTTTAGGGGAGCTTTCGCAAGCGCGATTGCTCCCCTTTTTTGTTTTTTTCGTATAATGGATAATATGTGATAATAAAAGCTTTTTTTTCTTATCACGGAAAAAATCCATAAATTTGGGATCGTTGTTTATAAAATAACATGATATTAAACCAGAACAACTTAATAATAAAGGAGAAAATAATGAAATTAACGAGGAAAGTTTTACAACCGTTTATAGCACTTTGCTTAGTTATGGTGCTCTCTGTTTCTTGCGATTGGCTGTTTGGCTCGGGCAATTCCGGTAAATCGGGTAAATCAAATGAGATGACCTTTATAGGCACAATCGGAATTAAGGAGGATGGTGGCGTGGGACAAAATACACAAACCCCCTGTTTCATACATTGGGTAAAAGGCAAACAGCCCATTATAGAACCTATAGAGGGGATAACCCTGGGATATGGTGATCATCCCACCAGATCGGGACAAGCCGGAAACTATATGTTGATCAGTTCCGGTAAGGAGTCGGTATGTAGAGCATATCATAAAGATGGTTGGACCGGTGGTCCCGTTCCTTATCTTATAGACCTTAAAACGCGTGAATGGACATATATGCCGCATATTAAGGGAAGTAAGGAGAAGGGATTCTGTTCTATGAGCAGTTTCTTTGTATCACCCAATGGAAAGGAGGTCTATTATACATATGTTCGTTATGTCTACGACGATTATGCTGCTGACGATGGACTCATTGTTTACAACATGGATTCAGGGGAGACTTCAAACGTTGGACTACAAGGATTACTGGATGCGGTAGGATTTATTCCTACCTATACTGATGGGTATGGCATGCAAAGGTCACATGGCTGGTCTTTGGCTATTAATTGTATTACTCCGGACAGTAAAACATTGATTGGAACTATTAGATACAATCTTGCTTACGCGGGGTTTGGCGGTTGGCAAGGTGGAGCTACAAAAATTTTCCGTTACGATATCCCCACGGGTAAGTTCGATGTGATAATAGGTGATAGCGAAGGCACTCCCTCATTTATAACTATTCTAAATGATAACGAAACACTCTATTTCTGTAACTATGGCTATGGCTTCAGCCACCATTTTAAATATAATCTCAAAACCAGAAAAGTAACTCGTTTACCGAGTGATTTTGGAGGCATGTCCGGTTTATCCATGCACAATCATATACGTCTTGACGATAAAGGACTCCTTCAGGCCGGTGGAACAAATAACAATTTTTATCACAAAGAAGTAAACGGTAAACTGGAATTGATTAAGTTCAAGAATCTTCCCTATGAGCACCAAAATAGCTTACAGTTCAATAAGTCGCGAACAAAAGTGTACGCTCTTAAAACCGGTAGGGATAAGAATTATTATGTAGAGTTGAAGAGCCTCGATGCCGAAGCTCCTGCAGATACCCTATTTGCACTTCCTCCTCACGTAGGCAACCTGATGCAGATTTGGTAAAGGTGGTGGATGACACAAGATATATGCGCGAAGCACTCAAAGAGGCTAAAGAGGCACTTAAACAGGGGGAGGTGCCTATAGGAGGAGTTGTAGTATGCAAGGGCCATATCATTGCACGTGGCCACAATCTTGTCGAACGCCTTACTGATCCAACTGCCCATGCGGAGATGCAGCTGATAACCATGGCTACGGAATCTATTGGTGGTAAATATTTGACGGATTGCACTCTTTATGTGACTGTAGAGCCTTGCCCTATGTGCGCTGCAGCGATGGCTTGGGCACAGCTTGGCCGCCTTGTCTATGGAGCCGATGACCCTAAGAGAGGTTATTCGCTCTTTACTCCCTCTTTGCTCCATCCGAAGACAGAGGTGGTAAAAGGAGTCCTGGATCTCGAGTGTGGCACTCTGGTAACTGAGTTTTTCAGAGACAAAAGAAACTAGTATTTAGTTCTGAGTTCTGAGTATGTAGTATTGAGTTGAGTAGCTAGTATTTAGTATTGAGTATGGAATGGCTTCAGGGACTAGGTCTTTTGGGACTTTTTCTGGGTACATTTCTGGCTGCCACCATTGTGCCTTTTAGTTCGGACGTTCTCTACATAGGCATACTTATAACGGGAGTCAATCCATGGATAGTGTTACTGGTTGGTACGTTGGGTAATTGGTCGGGCGGACTCACTTCGTATGGTGTCGGCCGTATAGGCAAATGGGAGTGGATAGAGAGGTGGTTTAAGGTGAAACCCGAGACTCTGGCTGCACAAAAAGCAAAGATAGATCGCTGGGGACCGCCCCTGGCACTTGTCACCTGGCTTCCCTTTGTAGGGGATGTTTTTGCAATTGCGCTCGGATTTTACAGGATTCCATTTTGGAAATGTTCCTTCTATATGTTTGTTGGCAAAGGTCTGAGATTTCTGCTTTGGACCCTTCTTTTCCTTAAATACGGAGAGGCCGTTATGAATTATATTTTCTAGCCTGTACTTGGCTAATAGCGATCTGCTTCTTTCGTGATTATCGTTTTGTGTTTTCCCCGTACCTTGAAATAAACGGAGAGATGATAGCGCTTAGCCCTTTTCTTTCACTTAGTGATTCTTTCAACTCTTTGGCTCTTCTTCGCGATACCGGTAGCTCGGTATCATCGGTAAGCGTAACTTTAAGTGCCTGATGGTTGTATCGTTTGATATACTCCCTGTTGAGTACAATGCTGTTGCTTAGGGGTATAAAGTTATGTTCGAATATCAAGAGTTCCTTATAGTATCCTAAATTACGGTTTACCGTTATCGTTTCACCACTTCTTAAGTGAACTTTCGATACTACACCGTCAGCCTCTATATATTGGAGTTCATCAACGGGTATCATTTGTAAGATCCCGCTATGCAGGTGAAATGCTATTTTATCGGGTTTTGCCATGGATCGCTCGTCCATCCGTTGCAACAACAATTTAACCTGATGGTTAAGATCCTGGCTTTTACATTTATCCAAAGCCCTATTCACCGCTACTACAAGTTCACTATCATCTAACGGTTTGTATAAGAAATCTATAGCTGAATATTTTATAGCCCTCAGGATGTGTTCTTTGTCGCTTTCGCCGGTAATAAAGATAATTTCGAAGTTGATATCACCTTTATCCGATAAGCGTTTCAACAGATCGAAACTTGTACCGGCTTGCATTCGGATATCGAGGAAAACGATATCGTACCTATTCTTTTTGATTAGATTCTCTGCTTCGCTCAATGTCAACGCTTGGTCAATTTTTTTAATTGATGGGCAAAGTAATGAGATCCGTTGGTAAATGTAATCGGAAGTCTCTTTAACATCCTCTACTATAAGCGCACTATATTTCTCCATAACCGGTTAATTTTGAATAGTAATTATAACGATTGTTCCACCCGACTCCGGATCCTCAAACTCTATTGTTATAGCGTAATTAAGCTCATTCAGCAGTTTAACCCTCTGCATAATCAACTCAAGCCCTCTCGATTTGTGCGCTTTAACGGATCTTTCCGTGATTCGAGCAGATTGTTTACGCCCAATGCCATCATCGATTATTTTACAAACAAGCGCTTCGCCCTCTTGCTCAAATTGTATAATAACCTTCCCCGGCCCCTCTTTTGGCAGAATCCCATGTTTGATGGCATTTTCCACAAATGGCTGCAAAAGCATCGGAGGTATGGAGCGATCCAATAAAACATCGGACTCCAATTCAACCTCGAATGATATTTTTTCTTCGGGATACTTCATTTTCTCCAATTCCACATAGGTCTTCAATAGACCAATCTCCTCTCTGATACTGTTTTCATTTTCTGAAATCGACCTGTCAAGCAACTTGATGCATTTGATGGATGATTCCATATAGGCGCGAATCAAGCGGGAAAACTTTACCAGATAATTGTTGGCCTTTTCAGGCTTTTGCTGACTTATAAGATTTTGCATGGAGGATAAGAAGTTAAAAATGAAGTGTGGGCTTAATTGCGATTGGAGGGTGCTTACCTCAAGGAGCTTTATATCTCTTTCGCGCGCTTGAACGGCAAGACGGTTTTTATAAGTTCTCCATATTAAGAAGGCCACCACAAACGTGAGCAAGGCGAAAAGGAAAAAGGCATACTTGAAAAAATCGGGTTCTCTGAAAAAAGGCATATCAATAATAATCTCCACCGAACTCTCTTTCTCTGCGGGGGGCGCAAGTTTATCACCGGTTTTAGCAACGACTCGGAAAGTGTACTTTCCTGAACCTAAGCCCGAATAATAGGCGCTTCCTGCTTGGGTCCATTCGCTCCACTCGTTATCTTTCCCCTCCAATTTGTATTTAAAAACAGGATAGGTAGGCAACCCGAACCCCACGGTTTCATAATTAATCGTCAGTCTGTTATTGCCTTTTCCGGCAAAAAACGGTTGCGTGCCACTCTGTTCCTCATCGCTCAATCCTGTTTCGTTGATAGAGGTCACAAAGAGGTTAAAGTAGTCCGGTGTAAACGATATTGTCTTGTAGTAAAGCTCACTAGTTGAGGTTGAGGAGGGTATGAATATCCTGTCGCCATCGAGTAGAAATCCGTTTTGCGCCACTTCTTCGCTGAAAAACCCGTTGCGATGATTGAACATTTTAAACTCAATCGTACCATCCTCATATAATTTGTCCAATCTCAAAGCAAATATCTCGCGCGAAGTACCTATCAACAACAGAGTGGGGTCGGGAGATAGAAGACTGAGGATTTTGGTGTTGAAATAATCTTCTCCAATATGCATGAAACTATCTTCTTGTCCGTTGTATAACCATAGTTCGGACTTTCCGCCAATCCACACATTGCCTTTATGGTCTTTAGCCATCGATACCACCTGTTGATTTGGATATACGTCGTATTGCAGATTTGATACATGTTTCAGATGCTTATCGGTTTTGTCGAAAAGCACCAGCCCCGAGCGGTTTCCAATCCAGATATTGCCGTCTGCTTTAAACTCCAGAGCTGAGGGATGAAAAGTGAGAATTTTACCTGAGTCGTCTATAAAAGCCTCAATTTTCTCGTTGTCATCGATAAACCCGATACCATAATCGTGACCAAACACAATCTTATCCTCATAGGGATCATATTTGGATATCATCGAAACACCTGTATCGAAAATTTTCGCCTTTTTGTAATCATATTTTACCAAGCCACAATGCGTGGGAAAATAGAGGTTCCCCTGCTTATCCATCGACGAGCCGTAGTAAAAAGCTTTTTTATACGTGTCAACAGCACCTTCCACCGGTATTTCCTTCTTTTCTTGCTTCTCCAAGTCCAATTTAAACAACCCTACCCTGTATTGTCCGCCGTAATAGTTTCCATCCTTACCTCGTATCATAGTCCAAAAATTGTTCATAAATGTGCGAGGGTAGGTGCGAAAAGACTTGTTGTTGATTTGATATAATCCATTGTCGGTTCCCAGCCAACAGTTATCGTCTTTGTCTATGAGAAAGGGATAGACCTCTTCCTCAAAAGGTAATTCAACAGGTTGTACACTTTTTGTTAAACTGTCGAGCAACAGGTATTGCCTTATATTAAACTTGTATAACAGGTGTTTTCGGACGGGCAGTTTGTGGATTTCAACGTTGTGGATATGCCTATCATCCTTGTATCGCAACAATATCTCCCGACTCTCGGGATCGATGTAGACATTCTCTGTAGCCGAAGGCTGTAGACAATAGTAGATCGAACCGTTTGAAAAGGATGCAACCTTTACTGGCACCTCAAATTTGGCCAACTCCATTATCTCTTTCTCCTTTACGGTATAAATCTTATTCGTTGAGGTCGAAAATACGAAACGGCCATTTTTGCGATCATAAGCCGTGCCTGTAAAATTTCCTTCAAAGTTGATATTGCTTTGTATGGTTTGATATAGCGTGTCTGACCTATACTCCATTGTTTCGTCAATCCCGCACAACCAATAGCGTTCTTTGCCTGCGATTATATGTGTTCTTTTCCCCTTGAGTGACGCCAAGCTCTTCATTGTTCCTCTTTCTTTTTTATAGACATTATAGAGCGTTGTAACATAAAGATCCCCATTTAGAGTCTCGTCTATTCCGTAAATATATTCGTTATGAAGAAATTGCTGGAAAGAAGAACCGTTGAATTTTGCCAACCCTCCTTTCGTACCTATCCAAATATAGCCTTTGCTATCCTGATACAACCACTGCACCTGTATTTGGGGCAAACCGTCGTGCGTGTTGTAGTTAATATAAGGCAAATGCTGCGCTCCCGCCTTGATGGGAATAAAAGCAAGGCAAACGAGGCAAAAGTGCCATACTTGTTTGAAAAAGGCAGACATTTTAGCTGCTATTCGTTACGGTGGAAGTAGCCAGTATACAAAAATAATAATTAACGCGAGAAATAGAAAAAATGTATTCATAAATTGTATAAAAATACTTACCTATTATGCCGATTGTTACGTAAATCATACCGGTGGTTACGAAGGTCATACCGGTTGTTAAAAACAGCATATTCTTCTCCTTAATTCCGGTTAACTTTGGTAGTATTAGATAACTAGACACGTTTGCTATGAAAAAAATCACTTACCTTTTGATGGCAGCATCACTCCTGCTGCTTATCGCCTGTCCGGAGGAGCCGGGGAAGTTGGTTGATCCCAAGGAAACCATATTAAATGAGAAGTTGAAGAGCATCGTTTCCTCCGAAATGATGAAAACCATTAGGGGGATGGGTATGCCCGTCTATTTTGGCACAACTCCTCCCAATATTGAGGGAACATATCTGGTTGACGACCAAACTATGAAGCAATCGAGTTTTAATGATGACGACCCTCCTGGGAAAAAATATGAGGAGGAGGTTCTGACTTTAAGCGATCAAGACAACGATAATTTCATTGTGACGTTGACGGCTGAAAATGGCATTTATACGATGCTTATCAGTGGGAAAGGCGATGACTTCACCCTGTACGCTTCTACAAAAGTATTATTAAATGACAACACCAGAGCAAATGCAGTTATACTCTACTCCGGTACTTTCAAAAAGGGAGAACTATATAATCTGCATAAAGGCCTGTTCATCACCGACGGGTCTAACTTTGGAAAGGGGCGAATCTATTACGAGGCTGATGGCGTGGCAAAAAAAATTGCCGGAGAAGAGAGCGTTCTTTCAGGCACTATTGGTAAAAGCGGGGGTAATCTCCAGGCCAATACCATCGATATTTCAATACCCGTGGGCAGTTTCTCCGCTGACACCAAGATGGAACTGAAAAAGCACATCGCAGGGAATGTTTTTGGCAATAGCCGAGCATCCGATTATCACACGATAGCCGGACTGCCTGCAGATTTTACCAAACCTATCACCATAACCGTGACACCTGCTGAAGATGCCGGAGCAAATCTTCTCATGGCAATGGGCGAAGAGTCATTCGTGCCATCGTTAAATAAAATGAAGTTAAATTATTCGTTTGTGGAATCTACCCTGAAAGATGGAAAATATGTGTTCGAACTTCAACCCCCAAAACCCGATAACGATGCAAAAGGCAAGAAAATGGACCTTACTTTCGGATTGGTAAAGGATTATGTGCATACTGGTGTCAGCACAAAAGCCCCCAATGCCGGAAAGAGATTCAATATCCATTATAATAAATTTCACGTACACGATTATGAAGCTGAACAACTTGAGGCATACTTAGATGCCGCTTATGATGAATTGGTCAAAATGGGGTTCTCCTTTTCCAAACGTACTAAGTGGCCGGTAGAGGTTAATTTTAATAACAGCCAAAGTGACGAAGTTGGCCTAATGGGTGAATTTTGCTCCTCGAAGTTTGGGAACAACTATGGCACCTTGTCATTTTACTTGGGGAATATGCCGAATGAGGATCTGCTGAAATCCACGGCGGGTCATGAGCTGTTCCATTTGGTTAAGGCCCTATACGACCCGCGCTGGGCTTACACAAAAGCTGTTTGGGCCAGTGACTTCTACTGGTTCGATGAGGCGACATCCACCTGGTTTGAAGAAGTTATGGCGGGAAAAGGGTATTCGTCGGCCACGCGCAAGGAAAATGAATTATTTCCGCTCATTGGAATATATAGGGGACCGCAAGTCGATGCGCAGCACTACGGCTATGGTATGGCGGCGTTTGTAAAGTATATTATCAATCAAACCGATAAGACGATTCTGTCAAAGATCTACCAAAAAATATATGAGGAAGCCGGTGACGCAGTAAAAATAATAAACGGGTTGACACCGAATAGTATTTCGGAAATGTACCCCAATTTCCTGGAAGAATATCTTACCGGTAAGATTTACCCCGACTTTGAACCTCAGAAGTTGCTGAGCGGTGTCGAATATGGCGGAATTGAAAAGTGGGCTATTCGATCGAAAGGGGACATACAGAATACTGTCGAGCACACCTACCCGGGCATATCGGCTAAAATATTTAGAGTGAGATTGTTGTATAATGGTTTCCAAGAATACGATGAACTGAGAATCGAGACAGACAATACCTTGACTGTGCCAAAATATGTTTTCGAAGTGAGGAATGGTAAATTCAAATTTCTTTACACGGGCAGGAGCGAATTTTACGTACCCAAATTGAAACAACTGCAAAAAGAGAATGGCCAGGTAGTAGTATTGGTTGCCAATGCAGGATATGTGGATGAAAAGGTAAAAACTACATTCACAGTTATACCACAAACAAAAGGCATTGCCCTTACCACCGCTAAGTCCGTGGGAGAAAAGGTGAATATATATATAGAATCTGACAATACATCTAAAGTTTGGATAGATCTAAACAACAATGGTAAAAAAGAAAAGGGAGAAAATTGGAGAAAAGATGGCATATATACCCTTGGTGCCACAACCATCCGGATTTATGGGGATGTATCTAGCATGGACTGTTCAGATGGCAAATTTACCTCGATAGATGCGAGTGGTTCTAAAACATTGCGAATATTTTACAGCTGTTTAAATCAACTAACCTCGTTAAATTTGAGCGGATGTACCGCATTAAGGGGTTTAGTTTTCAGCATTGACAGTGCTTCCAGTACTTCCTTAAATGTAAAAGGATGTACCTCATTAGAAAGAATTGAATGTGATAACACCCAAATCACCTCATTAGATGTGAGTGAGTGTATTGCATTGCATGAATTAAGAATGCACAACAGCAGTAAACTCACTTCTCTAAATGTGAGAGGGTGTACGGAGATGAAAGAGCTTATATGCCGGAACGCCCAGCTTTCTTCGCTGGATGTCAGCGGGCTTACTAACTTAAGATTATTATACTGCAATGAAAATAAACTTACCAGTTTAAAATTGGATGGTACGACATTGTATGAATTGGACTGTAGAAGTAACAACCTCTGCGAAGCAAGATCTCAAATTTTTGATAATATCACAATTCTCCATTATGATATTAGATATGAATATAAATGGAGCAATATGCAGATGAGATATATCGTAGAAAAAGACCACGGTAAAGGATATTGGTACCCCCACGAGCCTGAAGGAGGATGTCATAGACCCACTCCTTGCAATAATTAGTCGTGACTGTCAAATCATATGGGAGGTTGCCCATCGAGTTGATTGCAGAGATTCAACCAAACCAACTTTGTTCTATTTGTTAAATATTATAAAGCCCCTACTTGTTTGTCAAGTATTTAGTAGGAGGAATCTCGACTGAAACGGTTTATTCAGATATAACGGTGAAGAGCGGTACAAAAGTAGCTGCGGTAAATAAAGTCGATACGGCGGACAAAGTTTATGCGGTGTATACCGATAATACCGGTTCGGAAATAAAAGTAAAGGAAATTACAACATCTCCAGCAGTTTAGAGAAGGAGTAAAAACACATTACACCTAAAATTCCCTCTCGCTGTAATGGTAAGAGGGAATTTATAATTTATTAAATACCGAATAATTTTATTAAAAACAGTATTGGTGTGTTTTAATTAGTTAACTTTGTCATTGTTAGTAAATTAGAGATATCAGCTATGAAAAAATTCAGTTACCTTTTAATGGCAGCATCACTCCTGCTGCTTATCGCCTGTCCCGGAGAGGTCGTCGATCCCAAGAAGACCATTTTAGACCGGCAGTTAAAGAGCGTGCTTTCTCCTGAAATGATGAAAACCATCAAGGGGATGGGCATGCCAATTCATTACGGCACTAACCCACCCAATATCGAAGGGACCTATCTTGCAGACGATCAAACCATGAAAAAGTCGAACTTTGAAGATGATGATCCTCCGGGGACAAAATACAAAAACGAAATATTGACTATAAGCGAGCAAGACAATGACAACTTCACTGCCACATTGAAATTGGAAACCGATACTCGTTCAAACACTTATTCGACAGTGATCAGCGGAAAGGGCGACAACTTTACCCTCTATGCTTCAACGAAAATCTTCTTTGATGATAATACCGGCTCGAACGCCGTGATAATCTACTCAGGTACGATTAAAGACGGAGAGCTGCACGATCTGCACAACGGTTTATTCATTACTGACGAATCTTACTTTGGATTGGGGCAAATCTATTATGAGGCCGATGGTGTGGCGAAGAAAATTGGCGGAGGCACAAGTGAACCAATAGAAGTAACCGGTGAAACGGTTAAAGCAAATTACAAGGGAGAAGATCTGGTAATGAAATTCCCTTCAAATCTTCAAATTTCCATAAAAGCTTCTAATAACAAAGGTGCTCCTACCGGGGAGATTAGCATTACTGAAGCCAAAGAGATGGAAATGTTCAATTTAGGAAAACACATCATACTCGATTTCTCGAAAACAAAATCGGCCTATACCGTTGATGTGGAAGCGGTGGTGGATAAAGGACTTAATGCGGAAGAAGATATAGATTGTAGTCTTTTCACTACAGACAGACAAAGTGCTGTAGCGACAAATGGACGAATTTACAAGAAGGTTGATTTTAAATACGACAAGGAAACAGGAAAACTAACCCTATCTTTTCAAGCCAATGCGCCTTTTAGTGCCACGAAATCGGAAGGTGGCAAGTATGGCTATCTTGCCATTGCTACTACTCCGAATTATAATTTTGAGACAGAAAGTATTTCCATGAAGGCACCCTACATTGAGCAGGTTGGCGGTACTTGTTGGGCGGCATGCGTTATGATGTTTGTGCGTTCGTATAAGAATTTGGCTCCCGATCAAGACAATAGCTTGTTCGCCTTAGTGAAAGAGATTGGACACCCTACACTTGACCAGGGATGGAATACTAATTTCATTACCTTTTGGAAACACGATACCGGAAATATCGTTGAAGCCATAAGAAAAAAGATAGGTGGAGATATTAAAATCTCCTCTTCCTCATTCCGCAGGACGAAAAGTGCAGCAACCGAAATGGTAAAACTCCTAAGAAAAAAACATCCGGTAATCCTTAATCACGGAACACACGTTTTGTATGTTATAGGCTATAAAAAGGGAGAAAATGCGGGGGCCACTTCATTTCTTGTTCATGACCCTCAAGGGGGAGGCGGTGATATGTACAAATGGATAGTATGGGATGCTTATATGAAGCAAGTAAATTTTAAAGAGGCGTGGGTGCGAGGCGATGCTCTTTACATTATCTATGCTGATAAGCCCATGTTGGATAAGCCCATTCTTCAAACCATATCAATACCGGCGGCAGACACCCAGAACCAAATGTGTCCCACCGGCACTGACTTGACCTTCACGATGCAAGCTTACGGAAAAGCACGTAAAGTATTCCCAAAATACGATCAAAAAAGACTTATGGGAATTGGTTGGGGAAAATTAGGGTATGATGCAGAAAATTCCAGCAACGATACCCTATATTCGCCCACAAAACTTAATGTGGAAATCAAAGTTTATAACGCCGACGATAAACCGGCCTCCATGCGGCTTGATATGGAGGTTGCCGGCGGCAAGTATAGAGAATACTCATCTGAATTCACGTGTCCTGCTAAAAAGTTTTACAGGGTAAGGGGGAGCGATTTTAAAGAATCATCGGGAAAGCAACTTGACCTATCGTTGTCCGAATTATTCAGAGTACCCGGTGATAAAAACCTTAATTTGAATTTTATATTAAAAAATGTTTCGTTGAAAGGAAACATTGAAGAATTTGATTATTATGGATTGGTGGTTAAAACTCAAACCGAACAATATATTACCGTTTCCACCGCCAAATCCGTGGGGAGCATCATTGATATATACGTATCTACATCCTCTCTCTCAGATACGTGGCTAGACCTAAACAATAATGGTCAAAAAGATGCAGGAGAAACCATAACTCACGACGGGCAATATACCTTGGGCTCTCAAACCTTCCGGATTTATGGTCCTGTAACTGTTTTGAATTGCGAGAACAACCAACTTACCGCTATAGATGCAAGCACTTGCAACACATTAGTGTTTTTACAATGCCACAGTAACCAACTTACTTCGATAAATGTAAGTGGATGCAGCGGACTGATATCTTTAGTCTGTCAAAACAACCAAATTGCGTCATTAGATATAAGCGGGTGTATGGCATTGCAGAAATTCGAATGTGATAACAATCGGCTTACCGCACTAAATTTAAGCGGATATAAGGAATTGAAAGAGCTCTCCTGTAAAAATAATAGCCTGCTTACCTCGCTAAATGTAAGCGGATGCACGAAATTGACAAAGCTTTACTGTGAGAAAAGTAAACTCAAAACAATAGATGCCAGCGGTTGCAGTAATCTATCCTCTATTTATTGCGAAGACAATCAACTCACATCGCTAAATGTAAGCGGGTGTACGACACTTAGTCATTTATCCTGCAGAAACAACCAACTTACTTCGTTGGATCTAAGCGAATGTACTGCATTGTCATCAATATCTATCCCAAACAACCAGCTCGTCGCATTAGATTTTAGCAGCTGCAAAAATTTAAAGTTTTTAACTTGCAACGACAATCAACTTACCTCGTTAAATGTAAGCGGATGCATGGCATTGAAATCTATATCCTGCCAGAATAACAAGATTGTCTCATTAAATGTAAACGGATTTACATCATTGGAAACATTAAACTGCAAGAACAATCAACTAACCACGCTAAATGTGGATGGGTGTACGGCATTGAATTTTTTAGACTGTAAAAACAATTACGTTAATGCGTTAAGACCTGAGATTTTTGATAAAATCAGGAATCTTTCGTACGATATACGATATGAATACAGGTGGGATTATGACCAAAATAAATATGTCGTATCCAAAGATCACGGTAAAGGGTATTGGTACGCACACGAGCCGCAGGGCGGGTGTCATAAACCCAATCCTTGTAATACTTAGACATAGAACAATAAAGTAATAATCAACTATGAAAAAATTCAGTTACTTTTTGATGGCAGCATCACTCCTGTTGCTTATTGCCTGTCCCGGAGAGGTCGTCGATCCCAAGAAGGCCATTTTAGACCGGCAGTTAAAGAGTGTGCTTTCTCCCGAAATGATGAAAGCCATCAAGGAGATGGGCATGCCAATTTATTACGGTACCAACCCACCCAATATCGAGGGAACATATCTGGCAGATGACCAGACGTTGAAAATATCGAACATTGGGAACGATACCCCTCCCGGAACGAAATTCAATGATGAGGTGTTGACAATAAGTGATCAAGACAATGACAACTTCACCGCAACATTGAAATTGGAAACCGAGAGTTATTCAAACACCTACTCGATGGTGATTAGCGGCAAGGATGATAAGTTTACCTTGTATGCTTCGACGAAGATCTATTTTGACGACAACACCAGTATAAATGGAGTTGTGCTCTATTCCGGCAGGATCAAAGAGGGAGAAATTTACGATCTGCACAACGGCATGTTCATTACCGACGAGGAGTACTTTGGAATGGGGGAAATCTATTATGAGGCCGATGGCGTGGCGGAGAGGATCGGTGGAAATACAAGCGGCGAACCAATTGTAGTGACAGGAGAAACAGCAACTGGAACCTACAAGGGGAAGGATCTGGTAATGAAATTTCCTTCAAATCTTCAAATTTCCATTAAAGCTTCTAAGAACAAAGGTGCTCCTAACGGGGAGATTAGCATTACCGAAGCCAAAGAGATGGAAATGTTCAATTTGGGAAAACATATCATACTCGATTTCTCCAAAACGAAATCTGCTTACACCATTGATGTGGAAACGGTGGTAGATAAAGGACTTAATGCGGAAGAAGATATAGATTGTAGTCTTTTCACGACAGACAGGCAAAGTGCTGTAGCGACAAATGGACGAATATACAAGAAGGTTGATTTTAAATACGACAAAGAAACGGGGAAACTGACCCTATCTTTTCAAGCCAATGCGCCCTTTGGCTCTACGAAAGCAGAAGGTGGCAGGTACAGTCATCTCGCTGTTACTATTACCCCCGGTTATAATTTTGAGACAGAAAGTATTACCATGAAGGCACCCTACATTGAGCAGGTTAGTGAAACCTGTTGGGCAGCCTGTGCCATGATGTTCATACGCTCGTACAGGGATTTGGATCCCAAACAAGACAATAGCTTGTTCAGATTTGTGAAAGAGATTGGACACACTACGCTCGACCAAGGATGGAATACCAATTTCATTACCTTTTGGAGTGACGATACGGGAAGTATTACCGACGCCATAGAAGAAAGAATTGATGGTAACATTAAAATCTCCTCTTCGTCGTTCCGCAGAACAAAAAGTGCTGCAATCGAAATGGTAAAACTTCTCAAGAAAAGGCATCCGGTGATCCTTAACCACGGAACACATGTGTTGTACGTTATAGGATATAAAAAAGGAGCAAACGCGGGCGCCACCTCATTTCTTGTCCACGATCCGCAAGGAGTAAGCGGTGATATGTACAAATGGATAGTATGGGATGAGTACTTGAAGAAGGTGAAATTTAATGAGGCTTGGTTTCAGGGTGATGCCATTTATATTATTTATGCAGATAAACCTATGCTAGATAATCCCGTGCTGCAAACTATAGCGATACCGGCGGCAGATACCAAGGATCAAATGTGTCCTACGGGTGCTGACTTGACCTTCACGATGCAGGCTTACGGAAAATCACGCAAGGTATTCCCGAAATACGATCCCAAAGAATCCACCGGAATAGGCTGGGGAAAAATTGGATATGATGAAAACAATGTCGGTAACGACACTATTTACTCTCCCACGCAGTTAAAGGTGGCAATGAGAGTTTATAACGCAGATGATAAACCGGTATCGATGCTTCTTGATATGGACCTTGGCGGAGGTGCGTTTAAACACTATGTTGCAGAATTTACTCCTCCTGCCAACAGTTTTTATACGGTAAAGGGTGATGATTTTAAAGATGTGTCGCGCAAGCAGTTTGACCCTACGTTGTCCGATTTTTTCAAAGCCCCGGGTAATAAAGAACTTCGTATGGAATTTGCACTTAAAAATGTTTGGGGGGATGGAAGTATTGAAGAGTTTGATTATTATGGATTAGTGGTCAAATCGGATAACTATATTTCCCTTACCACATCCAAGGCTGTGGGGGCAACCATAGAGTTGCAAATAATGTATAATGTTCTCTCCTCCGGTGTGTGGATAGATTTAAATAACAACGGTAAAAAAGAGGCGGGAGAAGAAGTAAAAGATTATAGTAGCAAAAAGACTTATACATTGGGTGCGCAAACCATCCGGATTTACGGTCCTGTAACTCATTTAACTTGTGAGAATAACCAACTCACCGCTATAAATTTAGGCGGCAGCACAACCTTAAAAGGAATAAATTGCACTAAGAACCAACTCACAGTGTTAGACGCAAGCGGATGCAAGAGTCTAGAGATAATATCTTGTTTCGATAGCCAACTTGCTTCGATAAATGTAAGCGGCTGTACTGCTTTGCATACGTTAGCCTGCAACGACAATCGACTTACCTCGTTGAATGTAAGCGGCTGTACGGCATTACAAACTATTTATTGCTATAACAATCAACTAACTGAACTAGATGTGAACGGATGTGCGGCATTGAAGAGCGTTCTGTGCTACAACAATAAGCTCACCTCTTTAAAGATGAAGGGGTTCAAGGCGTTGGAAGATTTATGGTGCTACGACAACCAGCTCACCTCGTTAGATGTAAGCGAATGTACTGCATTGGAAAGTTTGTCGTGCTATAATAACAAGCTTACCTCGTTGGATTTGAGTGGATATAAAACATTAGAATCCTTGATGTGCAACGAAAACCAGCTCACTTCGTTGAATGTAACCGGATGTACGGCGTTACGAACTTTAAATTGCTATAGCAACAAGCTTACCTCTTTGGATGTAAGCAGTTGTACGGCATTGACAAGCTTATACTGTAGAAAAAACAACATCTGTTCTGTCAGACCTGCTGTTTTTGATAGAATTTACGATCTTTCATATGATATTCGATACGAATACAGGTGGGATTCCGGCCTTAAAAAATATGTCGTATCTAAAGACCATGGCAAAGGGTATTGGTACTCCCACGAGCCGGGAGGCGGGTGTCATCAACCTTACCCTTGCAATAATTAGCAGGATCATATTTGTAAAATAATTGTTGAAGATAAGGCTAAATTGTGTAAATTGCAGCTTATGGAATTTCCAAAAATGAAACAACACTAAAAGAGATATTATGATTAGAAGAGATTTCCTTAAGCGGCTAGGTCTGGTAACCGCAGGCATGGCTTTAACAGACCCCTTTGCAATGGCTAAAGGCATGGCAGCAAAGTCAGCCGAAGAGCTTGCAAAATTATCGCCGGAAGAACTAATTCATTTTCCATTACGCAGTTTGAGACCCGATACGGGAGGCAAGCAGATTACAGGTATAATAGTTGGAGCAGGGAATCGGGGAAGAATCTATGCGGCTTATGCGGAAAGATACCCGGAGAACTTTAAGATTGTGGGTGTGGCAGAACCGATAGAAAGTCGTAGAGATGCAATGATTAAAAAACACGGTATTCCTAAGGAAAATGCTTTTATAGGCTTTAAAGAGCTTTTAGAGCAACCAAAGCTTGCCGATGTTGTAGTAATTGCAACACCGGATGATTTACATTATGAGCCATGCATGAAGGCTTTGGCGCTTGGATATGATGTGCTTTTGGAAAAACCCATTGCCCAAACCGAAAAAGAGTGCAGGGAGATACTGCGTCAGACAGAAAAATATAATAGAGTTGTAGCAGTATGTCATGTGCTGAGATATGCACCTTATTTTATTGCACTAAAGGAATATCTCAAGTCCGGAGCTATCGGAGACGTTGTGAGCATTCAACATATGGAGCCTATAGAATTTGCTCATATGGCACATTCTTATGTTCGTGGTAAATGGAGAGTAGAGAAAGATACAACTCCCATTATTCTCGCAAAATCTTGTCACGACCTCGACATCTTACGTTGGCTGATAGATAAGCCTTGCCAGATTATCGCAGCAGAAGGATCGCTGCATTTATTCAAAGCGGAAAATAAGCCTGAGGGCGCGCCATTCAGATGTACAGATGGCTGTCCACATGAAGAGACATGCCCATTCTCAGCAATGGATGTATATGTGAGACGTAAAAAACACCTTGGAGTCTTCGATCTTAAGGATAGAAACGATGAGAAAGAGATTTTAGAGAAACTTCGTACTACGGGTTACGGTCGCTGTGTTTATCAGTGTGATAATGATCAACCCGACCATTATGTAACAACTATGCTATTTGAAGATGATCGGACAGCTTCATTTACAATGGATGCCTTTACCCCTTGGGGAGGTCGCCGAACCCGTGTTATGGGCACGAAGGGCTATATTGAGGGAGATATGAGCAAATTTGTAGCTTGGGACTTTAAGACAGGCAAGACTAAAATTTGGTCGAGAGAGGTTGAAGAATTGGAGGAATATAAAGGCTCAGGCCATGGCGGGGGTGATCTGGCGTTGGTACGAGATTTTATTGAGGCGGTTGCAGCTCAAGACCAGTCCAAGCTTAGCAGTACGCTTGAAGCCTCTGTAGAGAGCCATGTAATGGGCTTTGCAGCAGAAAAAAGCCGTAAGTCTATGAGAAAGGTGAGAATTAAAATGAGAGACTAAGGAGAAGTAAGGTGGAATAGTTTTGATTAAATTAAATAATTCTTACCTTTGTAGTTTACTGAGATATGGTGTAATGGTAGCACTACAGGTTTTGGTTCTGTCTGTCTAGGTTCGAATCCTGGTATCTCAACTTATTAACCAATTAAACGGCGCTGTCTTGGAACCTCCGAGTTGTCAATTTCCATATACGGATGAAAGCTCTTCCGAGCCTTTTCCCTCGTACAGTGCTATCCTATTCAATTTCATACACTATATCCCTGCTCTAAGAGGCGGCGGATGCCTTATTCTTTTATCATAACTATGGCACTTTTTCTTAAAAAAGAACTTGACAATGATGCACAAATCTTTGTGTGGGAGGTTACTGAGACTGAAGAGCAGCTAATGGAGCTCTCGGCTCCGATTCCAAAAGATGAGCTCGAAGACTTGAGTTTTATCAAGAGTGAAGCCCGCAGAAGGGAAAAACTTGCAGTAAGGGCCCTTCTAAACGAGATATTCGAGGATAAGGTATATCTGGGTCACCACGACAACGGCCGTCCTTATCTCCAGAATATGGCCACAGAGATTAGTATTGCGCATACCAACCGTTTTGTGGCTATTATCATCCACCCGGATGAGACACTGGGCATTGATATTGAGTCCCTCGACCGTGATTTCTCTGCAGTAGAGATGAAAGCCCTCTCTGAGGATGAGATCGAGGACCTCTCAGAGAGGCATAAAAACCTCCATCTGGCTATCTACTGGTGTGCAAAGGAGGCTATCTATAAAAGAATGTCTCTCCATGGAGTCGATTTTGCAGAGCAGATAGAGCTTGAAAGATTCAGTCCTGATGATGAAGGTGAACTTGAAGCAACCTTCACTCACAAGGATGGTGTCGAGATGGAGTTTGAACTCGAGTATATGGTATTCGAGGATCACGTGATGGTCTGGGTAGTGGGATAATGCCATTTTGGCTGCATCCTGTGCAGATATAGCCGCTGTTGCATTTATGGCATCAGCGGTTTTTTAATCTGCATAAAATAACTACCTTTGTCAGCTCAACTGATAATACAAACATATATATAATATGGCAAAGATATCTAAGAACTTCGTCAAGGAATTGGAGTGGAGAGGAATGATTCATGACATGATGCCCGGCACTGAAGAACAGTTGATGAAAGAGCGTACATCCGCTTATGTGGGCATTGATCCTACAGCAGATTCACTCCATATAGGTCACTTGGTGAGCGTTATGATGCTAAAGCATTTTCAGAATTGCGGTCATAGGCCTATTGCCCTGGTGGGTGGTGCTACAGGTATGATCGGTGACCCTTCTATGAAGTCATCTGAACGTAATCTCATTGATGAAGCGACTCTAAGGCATAATGAAGCCACGATTAAGGCCCAACTCTCCAGATTCCTCGATTTTGACAGCAATGCTCCTAATGCAGCCAAACTGGTTAATAACTATGACTGGATGAAGGATTTTACATTTCTGGATTTTATACGCGATATCGGCAAGCATATTACCGTCAATTATATGATGAGTAAGGATTCGGTTAGAAAGCGTATCTCCGGTGAAGAGCGTGAGGGTATGTCCTTTACCGAATTTACTTATCAGCTTGTGCAGGGTTATGACTTTTTATGGCTCTATGAACACGAGGGGTGTAAGCTCCAGATGGGCGGCAGCGACCAGTGGGGCAATATTACCACCGGCACTGAGCTCATACGTCGTAAACTTTCGGGAGATGCCTTTGCGATGACCTGCCCTTTAATCACAAAGGCGGATGGTGGCAAATTTGGGAAGACCGAACAGGGTAATGTTTGGCTCGATGCAAGATACACCTCTCCTTACACTTTTTATCAGTTTTGGCTAAATGTAAGTGACGAGGATGCGCAGAAGTATATAAAGATTTTTACAATGCTCACTCGTGAAGAGGTAGAGGCTGCTGTCGCTGAACATTTGCAGTCCCCCCATTTGAGGAGTTTACAAAAGCTTCTGGCAAAAGAGGTTACTGTGATGGTGCATGGAGAGCAAGAGTACCGGAATGCGCTGGATGCCTCTTCTATTCTTTTTGGCAATGCAACTTCTGAGGCCTTAAAAGCGCTTGATGAGCAGACATTTCTATCGGTGTTTGAGGGAGTACCGCAGTTCGAACTTCGAAAGGAGCAACTCCCTTCGGATATTATTGAAATGTTGGCGGTGACTACATCCGTATTCCCTTCCAAGGGTGAGTGTCGCAAGATGATTCAGGGTGGTGGTCTTTCGATCAACAAAGAGAAGGTGACTGATATAGCATATACGTTGACACAGGAGCATCTGTTTGACAGCAAATATATTTTAGTGCAAAAAGGTAAGAAGAACTATTATATTTTGAAATTTGAATAATAGAAAACAATAGAAAGGTTATGGAAAACGAAAGCAAAAGACAACGCATGGTAGCAAGGCAGATTCAGCGAGATATGGCTGAAATCATCAGAGGTAGAGGCATGGCCGCCTTTGACGGAGCCATGGTAACAGTAAGCGGAGTGAGGATGAGTCCTGACCTCTCGCTTGCAAGAGTATATGTGAGTATATTTCCTTCTGACAAGAGCCGGAAGGTAATGGATATTCTAGCCTCCCAAAATAGAAGTTTGCGCGGAGAGCTAGGTAACCTTGTGGCCAAGCAGTTGAGGATTGTGCCCGAACTCACATTCTTTTTGGATGATTCACTTGATTATGTTGAGCATATAGACGAGTTGCTCAACAATAAGGACTGATGAACCTCTCGACTTTCATTGCCAGGCGCTATCTCTTCGCAAAGAAGTCCCACAATGTGATTAATATCATATCAGGCATTTCTGCGGCGGGTATAGCTATAGGTTGTGCCGCTCTGGTAGTGATAATGTCGATATATAATGGCTTTGACTCCATTGTGCGCACACTTTATAACAGTTATACTCCGGATTTACTTGTTACTCCCGCTGAAGGCAAGGTTTTTACCACTGATAGTGAAGGATTTGAGGTGATAAGGCATGATGCTGCGGTACTCTCGTTTTGTGAGGTGTTGGAGGAGAATGTGTTTGTCAAATACGGAGATAATCACATCGTTGCTACTGCCAGAGGAGTAGATTCGGCCTATATAAGTACGACCGGGCTGAAAGATTATGTAGTGGAAGGAAGTTTTGAATTGGAATTCGGTGCTCTAAAGCAAGTGGTCATAGGCCATACGCTCGCCCAAGAACTGGGTTTGAAGATAGCCTTCGTTGCACCTTTAGATATCTATTTTCCTTCAAGAACGGCAGATGTGTCGCCGGTTAACCCTTTTTCTTCGCTTCGCAGTGAACGTCTATATCCGGGCGGAATCATCTCTCTCGATCAGAATTTCGATAAGAAGTATATGTTCCTGCCAGTTGAGACTCTTCGTTCTTTGCTTGAGTATGAGTATGAGGTTACATCAGTCGAAATTTATACGGATTCCAGCGTCATTTCGCCCAATGGGGTGGTGACTTCGGGTTTCCAGAAGAGAGTTGCTGTGGCATTGGGCGATTCTTTTACGGTAAAAAATCGTCAGCAGCAGAATGAGTCTCTCTACAAGCTTCTCTCTTATGAGAAAATCGCCATTTATGCCATATTGCTCTTTGTGATGATTATTATTTCATGCAATATTTTCGGTTCTCTTTCTATGCTTATCATAGAGAAACGCAATGATATAGGCATACTGAGATCGATGGGAGCTGATGAGCGGCTGATAAAAAAGATTTTTGTCAAAGAGGGATGGATGATTTCCCTATTAGGCATTGTAGCGGGTATTACACTAGGACTTCTGGTCTGCCTGCTACAGCAGAAGGTAGGGCTCGTAAGGATGCCGGGCAATTTTATAGTTGAATATTATCCCGTGGTGATACGCTGGAGTGACATTCTGATCATTGCGGGCGGTGTAGGATTGATAGGTTATTTGGCGGCAGTGGTATCACGTGCAGCCAATTGATAGGTATATGTGCAAAAAAAAGGGCTGATCCTCTGCCAGAATCAAACCCCTTTCCTTGTGTACTAAAACCTAAACCTACTATATAGATGCAATAAATGGCAAAAACGTTGCATCTGTTTTATAAAAAAGTTGATTTTTTTTTAAATAATGAAAAAAGAGAGGCAAGTTATAGAAGAAATTGCCGGTGGAGAGTACCGGCACGGCTTCGAAACCGACCTGGAACAGGAGTTCATTCCCAAGGGATTGAACGAGGATATAATCCGTATAATTTCACGTAAAAAGGAAGAACCTGAGTGGATGCTGGATTTTCGCCTAAAGGCTTTTGCCCGATGGCAGAAGATGAAATTGCCCACATGGGCACATCTAGAGATACCTGAAATTGATTTCCAGGATATCATATACTATGCAGCGCCGAAGGCAACGAGCACTTCGGGAGAAATAGATCCCGAACTCGAAGCTACTTTTGACAAACTGGGAATTCCGCTGCATGAGCGCAATATGCTCGCCGGAGTAGCTGTAGATGCCGTGTTTGACTCCGTTTCTGTCAAGACCACTTTTAAGGAGACTCTTGCGGAGAAAGGAATCATATTTTGTTCTTTTTCGGAAGCGGTAAGGGATTATCCCGATTTGGTGCGCAAATATCTGGCAACAGTTGTGCCTATCGGCGACAACTTTTATGCTGCACTAAACTCTGCAGTTTTCAGCGACGGTTCTTTCTGCTATATACCTAAGGGAGTCAGGTGTCCGATGGAGCTCTCTAGTTACTTCCGTATCAATGCCAGAGGCACCGGACAGTTTGAGAGGACTCTTATCGTAGCGGACGAAGGTTCCTATGTGAGCTATCTGGAGGGTTGTACTGCCCCGATGCGCGATGAAGCGCAACTTCACGCGGCAGTGGTAGAGATCATAGTGGAACGTGATGCGGAGGTCAAATATTCAACCGTTCAGAATTGGTACCCCGGTGACAAGGATGGCAAAGGCGGAATCTACAATTTTGTGACAAAGAGGGGGATCTGTAAGGGTTCAGGCAGCCGTCTGTTCTGGACACAAGTGGAAACGGGATCCTCCATCACCTGGAAGTATCCGAGCACCATACTTAAGGGCGACAACTCCATCTCAGAGTTCTATTCGGTGGCGGTGACAAACAATCGTCAGCAAGCGGATACCGGTACCAAGATGATCCATCTGGGTAAAAATACTGTAAGCCGTATCGTGAGTAAGGGTATCTCAGCCGGATATAGTCAAAACAGTTATCGCGGGTTGGTAAAAGTAGCTCCAAATGCTACCGGAGCGCGCAATCACTCCCAGTGCGACTCTCTACTGCTCGGAGATAAATGCGGAGCCCACACCTTCCCTATTATTGAGAGTGACAACCGCAGCTCCGTAATTGAGCATGAGGCCACCACCTCTCGTATCAGCGAAGATCAGCTCTTTTATTGCCGCCAGAGAGGTATTCCTGAGGAAGATGCGGTGGGACTTATCGTCAATGGTTATGCTAGAGAGGTGCTCAATAAACTACCGATGGAATTTGCCGTTGAGGCGCAGAAACTTTTACAGGTATCACTTGAAGGAAGTGTAGGATGATTAAGGAAATAATAAACTATACGCTTTTTACAATCGGCGGTGATGTGCCGGTATTGCTGATTGACCTTGTCACATCAATTTTTGGTCTGACCTGTGTCTTTTTGGCCGGCCGCAACAGTAAGTACAACTTCTGGGTGGGTTATTTTTATACGGCACTCCTGTTCCTGATGTTTTGGAACAAAAACCTCTACGCCAGTATCATTCTCCAGCCGATCTCTCTTGGTATAAATATTTTAGGTCATTACCGGTGGACACACCCTAAAAAGGGGGAGGAAAGTTCTTCAGATCCGAAAGCCCTAAAAGTGACGATGCTTACCTGGCGTCAGAGGATAACAACCATAGCCTCGGTATTTATTCTGGCAATCCTATGGGGATGGCTGCTACGGCAACTGGGTACCAGATGGTTTGTAGGAGTATTTTCTTCGGATCCTATACCTTATCTGGATGCCTTAGTTACGGTATTGATACTCGTGGCACAATTTCTTTCGGCTCAAAAGAAATGGGATTGCTGGGTTGTCTGGCTATTTGTCAATATCACTCAGATTATACTACACATCTCGGTAGGCCATATCTTTATGCCGATTGTGAGTGGACTCTATCTTATCAATGGTATGGCCTCACTCTATACCTGGTTTAAATTGTACAAAAAAGAAAAAACTGATAATATATGAACAGCGACAACATTATGCTTAAAATAAGGGACCTAAAAGTTTCCGTAGATGACCGTGAAATCCTCACAGGAGTGAACCTTGAGGTAAGGCCGGGAGAAGTACATGCCATCATGGGTCCCAATGGTTCCGGAAAAAGCACCCTTTCCGCAGTGCTTGCGGGCAAAGAGAATTATAAAGTAACCGAAGGAGAAATTCTTTTCGAGGGTGAAGATTTGCTCAAGCTCTCCCCGGAAGAGCGCTCCTGGGCAGGTGTTTTCCTCGGATTTCAGTACCCGATAGAAATCCCCGGAGTGACCAATGTCAATTTCATCAAAACTGCAGTAAATGAGCACCGCAAACGGAATGAACTTCCCGAACTGAGTGCGGCACAGTTTCTCAAATTGATGCGCGAGAGAATGGCTTATGTGGATATGGATAGCAGTTTCACATCTAGAGGTGTCAATGTGGGATTTTCAGGAGGGGAGAAAAAGCGCAACGAAATCTTCCATATGGCGATGCTTGAGCCGAAACTCGCAATCCTCGACGAGACGGACTCCGGTCTCGACGTAGATGCACTTCGTGTAGTTGCAGGAGGCATAAATCGTCTCAAAACTCCTCAGAATGCAACTATCGTCATCACGCACTATCAACGTCTGCTCGACTACATTGTGCCTGACTACATTCACGTCATCTACAAGGGACGTATCATTAAAAGTGCAGGACGTGAACTTGCGCAGGAAATCGAAGAAAAGGGTTACGACTGGCTGATCAACGAACAATGAAACAGAACTACATATACGCACCCGCTTTTACTAGTGAATTTAGATGTAAAGTTCCTCTGAAGGAGACACGACAGCTCTTTATTGTCAATGGAAAGGTTCAGGGCGGTAAAACTCCCTTCTCTCTTAGACTC
This sequence comes from Bacteroidales bacterium, assembly GCA_033811195.1. GTDB lineage: Bacteria > Bacteroidota > Bacteroidia > Bacteroidales > UBA932 > Cacconaster. The sequence goes on from JAPXOZ010000002.1 coordinate 89,064, forward strand.
CAAGAGGGAGAGGTGATGAAAGAGATGCTCCAGATCATCTCGGTGCGCCATAAATCTTATAAAGAGCACCTCTCTACGAAGCAGGATTTTTATTTCGGAAAGGGCTCTGCAGGAAGGATAATCCAATGTTCCCATACTTTTTCACCGGATAAATTCAGAACTACAGAGAAAGTAACCATAACATTGGAAAGAGATGCATCCGCAGAGTTTTACATTATGCAGAACGAGCACAACAACGCGGAACACAACACCTCATACGAGGTCAATCTGGAGATGGGTACTTCCCTTAAAATGGTGTTTCTCTCGCTCCATGGCGGGGTTATACGCAACGATATCCTTCTCAACTTCAATGAAAAGCATGCGGAATGCGACTTGGCAGGACTCTATCTTACAGATTCCAAGCAGCTGATGGATAACAATATTTATGTTAATCATCTTGTGCCCGAATGTAACAGCAATCAGCTCTTCAAAGGTATTCTTGATGACGAAGGTGTAGCCCGCTTCTACGGCCGTATCAATGTGGCTCCGGACGCACAGAAGACGGAGGCTTATCAGGCCAACCACAATCTGCTTATTTCCGACATGGCAAAGGCATATACCAGTCCCCAGCTTGAAATCTACGCCGATGATGTGAAATGCAGCCACGGAGCAACTATCGGCCGCTTAAATGAAGATGAGCTCTTCTATATGCGTACCAGAGGCATACCCGCAGCGGAAGCTCGTATCCTTCAGCAGAAGGCATTTGCCTACGAAGTGCTGGAGAAAATCTCAAATACGGAACTTCGCGAAAGAATGCTCAGTCTTGTGGAAAGACGCCTTCGTGGAGAATTCTCACATTGCAGCACCTGTATCAGAAACTGTTGCTAACTCTCTGAGGCTTCATAGCCCTGTGCACGAATGGTGAGTTCGGCACCCTCTGGGGTGACCAGCACTGCGCCCACTTCAGGGCGTGCAAGATGTCCTATGACATCATAATCCTGAAATTCTTTTCTGATTACATCATGCTTTTCAATGGGTACGGTGAAGATGAATTTATAGTCTTCTCCGCCGTTGATTATGGCGGTGACCATATCCATTTCTATCTCTTGAGCCATTTCGAGGCTTTGTGAAGAGACGGGAATCCTGTCGAGGTAAATTTTAGCTCCGAAGCCGGTATCTTTTACAAGATCCAATACTGCTGCCCCCAGGCCTCTGGTGAGGAAATATCCTGTGGAGGGATAGAGCTCCTCTTTTACAAATCTGCTCACTACGGAGGGATTGATTGAAGGGCTGAGGTATGCAGCCAGGATCTGTTTGTATTGCGATAGATCGGGTTGCTGCGAGCCCTCTTTTATGAAGGAGACCTTTTCTCGCTGTAGCACGTGAAGTCCCATATATGCGGCTCCAACATTACCCGTGAGGCAAATCAAATCCATGTTTTTGGGTGCAGGTACTTTGGAGATGATGCCTTTCTTTTGGACACCTGCGGCGGAAACGCTTATACAGAGTCCTGTGAGTGAGGGGTTGAGCTCCAGTGAGAGATGTTTTATAGAGTGTTCTTTAGCTGCAGCTACAAAGCCTGACCATAAATTGGTTACATCTTCCACGCAGAAGCGGTTCGAGAGCCCAAGGTTGAGCGAGAGAGAGACCGGCTGCCGCAGTAGTGCATAGATTTCTCCCAGCGCACAGAGTGCAGCTTTGTATCCGAGATGTTTGAGAGGAGTATAGACCAGGTCGAAATTTATCCCTTCCAAAAGAATTTTATGCGAAGTGCAGCACTCGCCCTTTTCAGAGAGTCTTATAGTTCGTTCATTAATATATCCGGTGTTTTCGAAAAGACGGTCTATGAGGTTTTCTTTTCCGATGGTTGAAATTTCAGTACGTGTTTTGCCCATTGGATTTTGGAATTTTCACAAAAATACAAAAAATAGCGTAACAATAATGTAAAAAAAGTGTAATCGTAATGTAACAGTAAGAATGATAAGGTTTTGTCGAAAATTCCCGATAATTGTTGATAACTTTGTTGATAACTATGTTGATATTCTTAGAAAGACCTATGCATTTTGCTGTAACTTGCGTACCGGAATTTACATATGTAAATAGGCATTATTGGCCCCGGAATAATGCCAGAGGGGTTTCGGCCCCTTTTAACTTGCCTAAATACTACAAATGTCAATCATGAAGTACTCTTTTGATGAAGCTCTTGCTGCGAGTAAGATTTATTTTAAGGGCGACGAACTGGCCGCCAATGTATGGGTTAACAAATATGCCCTGAAGGACTCTTTTGGCAATATATATGAAAAATCTCCCACTGATATGCACAAGCGTTTGGCGTCGGAGTTTGCCAGAATAGAGAAGAAGTATCCCAATCCTATGAAGATGTCGGAAATTTTTGAGTTGCTGAAGGATTTCAAATACGTCATTCCTCAGGGAGGTCCGATGACAGGTATTGGCAATGAGCATCAGGTGGCGTCGCTCTCCAATTGCTTTGTGATAGGTCACGAGCGTCCGGCAGACTCCTACGGTGGAATCATGATGATTGACGAAGAGCAGGTACAGCTCATGAAGCGAAGAGGTGGTGTGGGGCACGACCTCTCTCATATCAGACCCACAGGCAGCGCTGTGCTCAATAGTGCTCTTACATCGACAGGTGTTGTTCCCTTTATGGAGAGATATTCCAACTCCACTCGCGAGGTGGCACAGGATGGTCGCAGAGGCGCGCTTATGCTTACAATTTCCATCAAACACCCCGATGCGGAGAATTTTATTGACGCAAAGATGGAGCAGGGAAAAGTTACCGGAGCCAATGTTTCCGTAAAGATAGATGACGACTTTATGCGTGCAGCCCTTTCGGGCAATACATATATGCAGCAATATCCCGTTTACAGCGATAAACCCAGGATTACCCAGGAAATTGACGCCTCTTCGCTATGGAAAAAGATTATCCATAATGCATGGAAGAGTGCAGAACCTGGCGTTCTTTTCTGGGATACTATTCTCAGGGAATCTGTGGCCGACTGTTACGCCGACAAAGGTTACAGAACAGTCAGCACAAATCCCTGCGGTGAGATTCCCCTATGCCCTTACGATTCCTGCCGCCTGATTGCCATCAACCTCTACTCATATGTTGATAATCCATTCACTTCCAAAGCTACATTCAACTTCGACCGTTTCAAAGATCATTGTGCAAAGGCGATGCGCCTGATGGATGACCTTATAGATCTTGAGATGGAAAAAATCGACCTTATAATGGCAAAAATTAAAGATGATCCTGAGGATGATTATGTAAAGAGGACCGAGTTTGAACTTTGGGAGAAAATCCGCAAAAAATCACTGGGTGGACGCAGGACAGGTCTTGGAATTACTGCAGAAGGAGACATGCTGGCGGCTTTGGGGCTCACATACGGCTCGAAGGAGGCTATAGAGTTTGCTGTTCAGGTACAGAAAACACTTGCTGTGGAGGCATACAGATCGTCGGTGACAATGGCTGAGGAGCGCGGGGCATTCCCAATATACGACGCATCGAAAGAGATCAATAATCCTATGATCATCCGTATCAAGACCGAAGACCCAGACCTTTACAAACGTATGGTCAAATCGGGCCGTCGCAACATTTCCATGCTGACCATCGCGCCCACCGGTACGACTAGTCTGATGACACAGACTACCTCAGGTATCGAGCCTGTGTTCAGGCCTTTCTATCTCCGCCGTAAAAAGGTCAATCCCAATGATCAAAATGTAAAAATAACATACACCGATGACATGGGCGACTGTTTTGAAGAGTATTTCGTGTTTCATCACAAGTTCCTTACCTGGGCCATGATAAATGGTTACGAGAGAGATCAGGTCCTGGGAATGTGTGAAGAAGAACTCGAGGATCTTCTTAAAAAGTCCCCCTACTATAAGGCTACAGCAAATGACATTGATTGGGTATCAAAGGTAAAAATGCAGGGCGAAATTCAGAAATGGGTTGACCACTCCATCAGCGTTACTGTAAATCTTCCCGAAGATATCACTGAGGAAGCAGTTGCGGAAGTTTACAAGACCGCTTGGAAATCGGGGTGTAAAGGTATGACCGTATATCGTGAAGGCAGCCGTTCCGGTGTGCTTGTCTCAACAAGCAAAGATACGCCTGTACTCAAACCCAAAAAGCGTCCTCAGACACTTGAGGCTGATATCATTCGTTTCCGCAACAGATCGGAGAGATGGATTGCTTTTGTAGGAAAACTCGACGGAAAACCTTATGAGATTTTTACCGGTATTGTAGACGAAGATACCCGTGTAATTCCCAGATCCATCGAAAAGGGTTGGATTGTCAAGGAGAAGGATCTCAAGAGCGGTAAGTCCAGGTATGATTTTCACTATGTTGACGGTCTTGGCTATCCGAGTGTACTTGGAGGTATCTCTCATATGTTCAACAAAGAGTTCTGGAACTACGCCAAGCTCATATCGGGTGTTATCCGCAACGGTATGCCCATCGTCGATATCCTCAATCTCGTACAGGGACTCGAACTTGACAGCGAGTCTATCAACACCTGGAAAAATGGGGTTGAAAGAGCGCTAAAACGTTATATTCCCGACGGTACTCGTGACGAAACCGGCCAAAAGTGTAACAATTGTACCAGTAGAAACCTAGTCTATCAGGAGGGCTGTCTGGTATGTCTCGAATGTGGCTATTCCAAGTGCAGTTAGCAGAGGATTTTTTATAGAGATAAGATGATATTTTTTCCGAATGCGAAAATCAATCTGGGTCTCGATATCATAGAAAAACGTCCTGACGGTTTTCACAATATCGAGACTCTCTTTGTGCCGTGTCCGGAGTGTTGTGATATTCTGGAGGTACTCTATGCCGAAAAATTCGCTATGCACCTCTACGGAATACCTCTTGACGGTGATCCGATGGACAACCTTTGCGTAAAAGCCTATCATCTGATGGCAAAGATTTATGATATACCGCCTGTGGCTATCCATCTTTATAAAAAAATTCCCGTAGGTGCCGGTCTTGGCGGTGGTTCTTCCGATGCTGCTGCTACGCTGATTTTGCTTAACAGGATGTTTTCGCTCGAGCTCACTGATGAGGTGCTGGCCGGTCATGCAGCTTCACTAGGAAGTGATTGTCCCTTCTTTATCTACAATCGTCCCATGTATGCTACCGGTCGGGGCGAGGTTCTTTCTCCTGTGGAAGTATCCCTAGATGATTACCGAATCGAATTTGTGATTCCGGATATATTTATCTCAACCAAAGAAGCCTATGCCGAAGTAACACCGCGCAAGCCTGCGATATCGATTTCCGAAATAATCAAAAGACCTGTGGAAGAGTGGCAAGGCCTTCTTAAAAATGATTTCGAGAAGCCGCTTTTCCTTAAATATCCAAGACTTGCAGCAGAAAAAGAGGCTCTCTATGCCAGAGGTGCAGTATACGCCTCTATGTCGGGTTCAGGCAGTTCTCTTTACGGAATATTTAAAAAATAGTGCTATATTGTAGTCTCAAAAATAGGAGCAATGCATATAGGTATAGCTGGAAATATTGGAAGCGGTAAGACCACTCTTACCCGAATGTTGGCGCAGCATTATGGTTGGACGCCTAAATATGAAGCTGTTACCTATAATCCCTACCTTGAAGATTATTACAAGGATATTCCGCGATGGTCATTCAATCTCGAAGTTTATTTTCTTACACAGAGGATAAAGGATCTGATGGAGATAGCAAATAGCGACAAGGTCATTATTCAGGATAGAACCATATTTGAAGGAGTTTATGTTTTTGTGGCCAATAACAAGGATATGGGCAATCTTTCTCAGCGTGATTTCGATGCCTATATGGATCTTTTTGGGGTAATGATGAAGATGATTAAGGTGCCCGATCTGCTTATTTATCTCAGGTCTTCAATTCCTCATTTGGTGAGCAGGATTCAGAAACGCGGGCGCGATTACGAGCAAAGCATGAGTCTGGAGTATCTCGGCGGTCTCAATGAGCGCTATGAGAAATGGATCTCGGAATATCCGGGCGAGGTGCTTATCATTGATGCCGATAATCTCGATTTTGAAAACATGCCTGAAGATTTTGCTTCCATTACCAACCGGATCGATGCCCGTCTGTTCGGACTTTTCTAGAATGGGGTGCGAGTTGCGTGTTGCGGGGTACGCCATTATTATTGCTCAGTGATGGAAGTATTTAATGAATGACTGCGTATAGGTAATAGATAGAAATTATTAAATTAAAAATTTCATTACTATTAGTCATGAAACAATTAAACATACTTCTAGTTTTTTTAGTTGCTGCTTTAAGTTTGTCAGCATGTGAAAAAAATCGCATTGATTCTATCGATATCGACTCCCCTTATCTGGAGGGTATAGTCTCAAAAGTAACCTTGAGTAAGGAACAAAAAAGCTATGTAAACTCGGGCAATGCTTTTGCGATAGAGAGTTTGAAGGCGCTCTATAAGCAGGAGAAAGCGAATATTATTTTCTCTCCACTCAGCTTACAATTTGCCCTTGCCCTTACTGCAAACGGAGCCAGCGGTGAGACGGTTTCAGAAATTGTAGGTACGTTGGGGTATGGAAAAGATCAAAAGGCTCTTAACGATTATTGTAATCTCTTGCTCAAACAATTACCCGCACTGGATGATTCTATTGAAGTGAAGTTGACTAATGCGGTTGTCGTAAATGATCAATTCCGTGTTCATGATGATTTTCGTAAAACAGCTGAAAAGGTCTATTATGCCCCAGTTGAGTATGTCAATGCAGCCAATAAGAAGGTTGTTGTTGACCGAATCAATGACTGGGCATATCGCAATACCAACGGATTTATCTCGCCGTTTCTGAATGAACAGGATATTCCAAATAATTTTGCTGCTGCGATTTTAAATGCACTCTATTTCAAAGCAAAATGGAGTGAGGTGGGTGGAGAGCCCATGTTCATGAGTGAGGCCACAATGAAATCACAACCCTTCTATCTGGATGGCGGAGGGGAAAGTAAGGTCGATTACATGGTCACAGTCAAGCAGCTACGTTACGGCAAAATGGGAGACAACCGAATTCTGGAGCTTCCCTATGCAAATGGTAATTTTGCCATGTACATAATTTTGCCTAACTCAAAGGGTAAAAACGGTGTGGAGCGTTTGCTCTCATCCCTGACTCGGGAGAAATGGTCAGAGGCCTTAGTTTCAATGTCGAAGGATGCCATTATACATCTCCGAATTCCCAAGTTTGAGGTTGAGAATAAATATCAACTTTCAGAGATGTTACAAGCATTAGGAATTCGTCGTGCTTTTGATGCTGAGAAGGCTCAATTTGACAAATTGCTTCACTCTAAGACCAATGATTTCTATATCGGATCGGTTATTCAAAAGGCTCGCATAAATGTAGCAGAATGGGGCACAGAGGCTGCAGCCGTGACTGCGGTAATGATTGGAGTTACCTCAGCGGGTCCCCAATATGAAAAAGTAGTTGATTTCATTGCAGATCATCCCTTTGTTTATACGATAGTTGAAAAAACCTCCGGTGTAATACTTTTCGCAGGAGTATTTAATAGTCTGTAGTGTGTAGTCTGTAGTGTGTAGTGTGTTCTGTAGTGTGTAGTGTGTAGTGATGCGGGGTGCGTGTTGCGTGTTACGTGTTGCAAGGTTCGAGGTTTTGGGTGCGTGTTATGGAGTGCGGGTTAGTTCCGAGTTCTGAGTATGGAGTATTGAGTAACTTCGGGGTTAAATAAAAATCTATGTTATTTTTGTTTTATTTCTAAAATGCATTATATTTGCAGCATAATAGAAATAAAATAATGAAATGAGTTATCTGGAATTTAGAGCGCAGCTATTTGATTTGGCATGCTTCAATATCCATCAGGTATATGCATGGCAACCCGATTTTGACCGGAATAACCTTACGCGCTGGGTGAAAAATGGCTACCTTATCCGGCTGAGGCAGGGATATTATGCATTTTCTGAATATAAGGGCAAGCCTGATTATCCTCTCTATTTCGCCAATAGGATGTACCACCCCTCTTATTTAAGCCTCCACACGGCATTATCCTTCTACGGGATGATACCGGAAGCGGTGGTACAGATCACCAGTGTCTCATCGCTGAAAACAGCATTCTTCGCCAATGATTTCGGCGAATACTCCTACAAAAATGTCAAGGCAAACCTGATGTTCGGATATGATTTAAAGCAAATGATTGGCAACCGTACCATACGATTTGCGACACCGGAGAAAGCGCTGCTGGATTTGCTCTACCTATATCCCTTCTATAACACTGAACAGGAGATGGAAGAGTTGCGTTTGGATGACTATTTTATGCATGAAAATTTGAATAAGGATTTACTGATGGAATACCGCGAAAAATTTCAAAGCAAGGCGCTTGACAATCGGATAGGGTTACTTTTTAAGGCTTATGATTTATGATACGGATTGAACAAATCAGAAATTTTTTTCCGGCACAAATCCGTGGAGATTCGGGATTTGATAAATATATGCTGAAAGAGTATTTGCAATTGATGATTCTGGATTATCTTTCATCTACTCCAAGCATCCGAAAGATGGCTTTTATCGGAGGAACGAACCTTCGTTTGGTCAAAGGAATAGATCGTTTTTCCGAAGATTTGGATTTCGATTGTAAGGAGTTCTCAAAAGCGGAATTTATTGAAATGACAAACGGAGTAATTCAATTTTTGGAACGTTCCGGCCTTCGTGTGGAGGTCAGGGAGAAAGAGAATCCTAAACTGACGGCATTTAGAAGGAATATTTATTTTCCCGAATTGTTGTTTGATTTGGGATTGAGCGGTCATAAGGAAGAACGTTTTTTGATGAAAATTGAAAGCCAGGATCAGGGAATCTCATACCCTCACGTTATGACGAATCTCAAAGGTTGCGGATTCTTTTTCCCCTTTCCCGTTCCTTCTGATGAGGTTTTATGCAGCATGAAGATAGCTGCCATGTTAACTCGTGCCAAAGGACGTGATTTTTACGACTTGATGTTTTTACTTCCGCAGTCAGAACCGGATTACGACTTTCTTTCAAAACGGTGTGGAATACACAATTTGCAAGAGTTCAAACAAGCAACATCCGAGCTGCTCAAAACAATTGACTTGAATAAAAAGCAAAAAGATTTTGAACACTTGCTTTTCAACAAAACAAGTAGTGAGAAAATTTTGCGGTTTGAGGAATTTGTGGAGTCTTTATAGGGGGTGCGGGATACGAGTTGCGAGGTTCGGGGTGCGAGTTGCGGAGTGCGGGTTAGTTCCGAGTTCTGAGTTTTGAGTATGGAGTTTCGAGAAAGTTTCTTAGTGTGTAGTGTTTGGTTTGGATAAGGGAAAGAGTCCTGAATAATGGTGTCTGTATGATGTCAAAAACATATATCCATCCGAGGCTTGGTGAGATTATTATAAGAAAAAGTCGGCTGTCGAGAATAGTGAGGCTGGCTGTGCACCCGATAAATGGGATTTCGGTAACGGTGCCATGGCTCGTCAGCTATTCGAAGGCAATCGCTTTTGTTGAGGAGAAAGAGGAGTGGATAGCGGCAACGCTTCTAAAACAGAGCAAAAAGAGGAAGGAGGAGGCAGTCAGGATCACTCCTGACCAACCCCTTAAATTGATTACCGGAGAGATTACATACGAGAGGCTCAAAAGAGCTTCAGCGGATGGTATTATATCGGAAGAGGCGATTGTAAAGGTAATCCGCGCTGAAGCCAAAAAATATCTTCCGCAACGAGTGGAACTGCTCGCTGCCAAATTTGGCTTTAAGCCCGGTAAAGTAACGGTAAGAAATAATCGTACAAACTGGGGCAGTTGCTCAAAAGCGGGAAATATCAGCCTCAACATTCACCTTATGCGGCTCACTCCGGAGCTTGCCGACTTCGTGATTATTCACGAATTGTGTCATTTGATTCATAAAAATCACGGACCCCAATTTCACGTCCTGCTAAACTCTCTTTGCAACGGAAAAGAGCGTGAACTGAACAGAATGCTTAAAAAAGAGAGACCTCAGGTGCTATTCATGTTTCCTCCCAAATCAACTCATAGTCTATGAGTTTTTGTTCGAGATTTGCGTGGAGGATTCGTACCTTGACTTTGTCTCCGAGGGTGAATTTTCGGCCGGAGGCCTTGGCGACAATAAGGTATTTTTCCTCATCGAAGACCAGGTAATCCTTGGTAAATTCCCTCAATGAGACCATACCCTCAATCTTGGTAGGCTCGATTTCTACATACATACCCCATTCGGTGAGGCCGGAAACGGTACCTTCGAACTCCTGCCCGATCTTGTCCTGCAAAAATTCGACGAGTTTGAGCTTGATGCTGGCGCGCTCGGCATCGGTAGCCAGTTGTTCCCTCTCGGAGCAATATTTACAATTCTCTTCGTAATAGGCTTTGTCCTGAGATTTGGCTCCGTTGAGATATTTTGTAAGTAAACGGTGTACCATCATATCAGGATAGCGCCTGATGGGAGAGGTGAAATGTGTATAGAACTGGAATGCCAGACCATAGTGGCCGATATTGTCGGTGGAATAGACGGCTCGGGACATAGAGCGCAGTGCCATCATCTCGATAGCATTCTCTTCAGGCTTATCTTTGATGCCGGTCATAAGCTTGTTGAGGCTTCTCGCGATGTTTTTAGGGTTGTCGGTATCGCCCAGAGTGTGACCGAAATTCTTTGCAAAGCGGCGCAGCTCCAGGAGTTTGTCAGGATTGGGGTTGTCGTGCACACGATAAACAAAAGTGGGGTTTACCGATTTGCATTTTCTGGCCACCTGATGAGCCACATAGCGGTTTGCCAGCAACATAAATTCTTCGATAAGCCAGTTGCTCTCTACGGATTCCTGACGGCATACATCCAGCGGTTTGCCCTCTTTATCCACGATTACCTTCATTTCCGGCCGTTCAAACTTGATGGCACCGTGTTCGAAGCGTTTCCTGCGGAGAATTGTGGCGATGGAGTGGAGTTTGAGTATCTCTTTGCAGAGAGGTCCGTGCATATCTTCGATGATCTCCTGTACCTGCTCGTAATCAAATCTGTGGTCGGAGTTGATGATGGTGCGTCCGAATTTGGCATCCAGCACCTTTGCGTTGTCGTCAATTTTAAAGATGACCGAGTAACAGAGTTTGTCCTCGTGCGGACGCAGTGAGCAGAGATTATTGGAGAGTTTTTCCGGGAGCATCGGTATGGTCCTGTCCACCAGATAGACGGAAGTGGCGCGGTTGAAGGCCTCTTTGTCCACCGGAGTATCGGGTGTCACGTAATGTGTAACATCCGCGATGTGAATTCCTACCTCCCAGATCCCTTTTTCCAGCTCTCTTATCGAGAGTGCATCGTCAAAGTCCTTGGCATCCGAAGGGTCGATGGTAAAGGTGGTGACGGGGCGATAGTCCCACCGTTTGGCGATCTCATCGGCGGTTATTACATCTGAGATGGCGTTGGCAGCACTCTCCACCTCCGGTTCGAAGCGGTAGGGGAGATTATATTGTGCAAGGATGGAGTGCATCTCGGTATCATTTTCTCCGGGGACTCCGAGTACATCCACTATTTTGCCGAGAGGTTCGGGACTACGGCGTGGCCAGTCGGTCACCAGCACAGCTACCTTGATCCCTTTGGTTGCCTTGATGCCACCCATCTCCGGCAAGTCATCGAGGCTATCTACAGGGATACGGATATCGTAGGGCATGTTGCGACTCTCCACTATGGCCCAGACTTGCTTTCCGACTATGTGCAGCACTCCGATATGGGGTTTGCGCGAACGCTCGATGATATACACTACTTCGCCTTCAATCCTGCGCACTCTTGGGTCTATATTTTTGGGAATGAGTATCTTGACGCGGTCCCCGTGCAGAGCACCGCGCATCTTACTGATGTGTATGAAAATATCATTTGGGATATCCGCTACTGTTACAAATCCGAATCCGTCTCTGGTGAGATTGATTATGCCTTCAGCTTCAACTTTACTTTTGCTTCGCCTATCGGATGCCTTTACTGGATCCTGTATTTTTCTTGCGTTCTTTTTACCTCTTTTGGAAGATTTCCTTTCGCTGAAATCATTTTTCTTTCTCTTTGTTGCCATAATTCGTAACTTTGTACATTCGTCCGATCGGACAAAATATTGTAACAAATTTAGTAAAAATAGAATAGATAATGAATAAAAAGGTACTCTTGATAATAATGGATGGCTGGGGAGAAGGAGGTCAAGATCAATCAAATGCAATATATAGTGCCGGAACACCCGAAATTGATGCCTTGAAGGCGAAATATCCCTTTTCGCAGCTCAGTGCGAGCGGTGAGGATGTTGGGCTTCCCGAAGGGCAGATGGGCAATTCTGAGGTGGGACACCTCAATATCGGAGCCGGCCGCATTGTATATCAGGATTTGGTTAAAATTAATATCGCTTGTCGCGAACATGCTCTGATGTCCAACAAGGAGATTGCGGCTGCATACGAATATGTAAAAAAATCGGGTAAACAGCTCCATTTCATGGGACTTTGCTCGCACGGCGGAGTGCATAGTTCTCTCAATCATCTTTATGAATTCTTACGCGAAGCAGCCAATACCGGTCTGGAAAAGGTCTTCGTACACTGTTTTATGGATGGTCGTGATACCGACCCTCGAAGTGGAAAGGGCTATGTGGCCGAGTTGGAGGAGGTTCTTTCACGCACTACCGGCCGGATTGCCTCCGTAGTGGGTCGTTATTATGCCATGGATAGGGACAAGAGATGGGAGCGTATCAAAGAGGCCTATGACCTTCTTGTCAGCGGCAAAGGTCGCAAAGCACTTTCAGCAGTGGATGCCATTGAGGAGTCTTACCAAGAAGAAGTTACAGATGAATTTATAAAGCCAATATCCATTGTTGAGGAAAATGGTGCTCCAGTAGCTACATTACAGGAGAGAGATGCTGTCATCTTCTTTAATTTCAGAAATGATCGTGCCCGCGAAATGACATACGTCCTCACCCAGGCCGATATGCCCGAGGCTGGAATGCATACCATTCCTCTTTACTATTGCACCCTGACCCCCTATGATGACAAATTTAAGGGACTACATATCCTTTTTGACAAGGAAAATGTGCCCGAGACTATTGGAGAGATAGTTTCTTCTCTCGGGAAGAGTCAGCTTCGCATTGCTGAAACGGAAAAATATGCACATGTAACCTTTTTCTTCAACGGCGGGCGTGAAAAAGAGTTCGCAGGAGAAGATCGTATACTGATCAATTCCCCGAAAGTAGCAACTTATGATCTAAAGCCTGAGATGAGTGCGCCGGAGGTAAAAGATGCTCTTGTAGCCGAACTTGCTAAGGGCAAACACGATATGGTAATACTCAACTTCGCTAATGGAGATATGGTGGGACATACCGGTGTCTATGATGCCATCCTGAAGGCGGTAAGGACTGTTGATACTTGTGTGGGTGAGGTTGTAAGAGCTGCACGAAAGGCCGGATACTCGGTTCTCATAACTTCAGATCACGGCAATGCCGACAATGCCCTCAATGAAGACGGCACTCCCAATACAGCCCACTCGCTTAATAAAGTGCCCTTTATAGTGGTTGATGATGATGTGAAAGAGGTCAGTGACGGTATACTGGCCGATATTGCTCCTACAATGCTCAAACTAATGGGCATTTCTCAGCCCGAAATTATGACAGGCCGCTCACTTATAAAGATATAAACTTATAGAAACCCTTTGTAATGTCATTTGTCCACCTTCACGTTCACTCGCAATACTCCATTCTTGACGGAGCCTCTCCCATCAAGTCCCTTTTCCAAAAGGCGCACAAGTATGGACAGCCCGCCCTTGCACTAACCGATCATGGTTATATGTATGGTGTCAAGGAGTTCTTGAGGGTGGCAGCCGACTATCCCGATGTAAAGCCTATCGTCGGATGCGAGGTCTATGTGGCATTGGAGGACAGACATACCCGCCGCGGAAAAATAGATCAGAAGGCTTACCACCTGATTCTTTTGGCTAAAAATATAACCGGATACCACAATCTGGTCAAACTCTGCTCTCTGGGCAATATAGAGGGATTTTATTTTCATCCGAGAATAGATCGTGAACTGATCGAAAAATATCATGAAGGATTGATTTGCACTACTGCATGTCTTGGCGGAGAAGTACCCAGACGTATCATGGAAGGAAATATGGAGGCTGCCGAAGAAGCCGTGCTTTGGTACAAATCCATTTTTGGCGAAGACTATTATCTAGAGGTCCAAAGCCATCCCACAGATCTACCTCTTGCTCCGCAGGAAACATTTGAAAAGCAGCAGATTGTCAATGAAGCTCTCTATGAGTTGGCAAAAAAGCACGATATCAAGGTTATTGCTACCAACGATGTCCATTTTGTCGACAAGGAAGATGGGCCTGCACATGATCGCCTTATTTGTCTTACATTCAATAACAATGTTGATGATCCTGACAGGCTTCGTTATACCCAACAGGAGTATTTCAAAAGTAAAGAGGAGATGGCGGCTCTATTTCCAGACCATCCGGAGGTGTTGTCCAATACTCTTGAAATTGCCGACAAAGTCGAACTCTATTCCATCGACTCAGATCCGATACTGCCTCATTTCCCAATACCGGAAGAATATAAAGATTCGAACGAATATCTGAGATACCTCACCTACAAAGGTGCTGAAATTCGTTATGGAAAAGAGATTCCTCAAAATATACGCGACAGGATTGATTTCGAACTTGAAACCATCCAAAAGATGGGATTTCCCGACTACTTCCTAATAGTACAGGATTTCATTGCTGCTGCGCGTAATATGGGTGTTTCCGTAGGTCCAGGACGAGGTTCGGCAGCGGGATCCGTAGTGGCATACTGTCTCAAGATTACCAATATTGACCCTATCAAATATGATCTCCTGTTTGAGCGTTTTTTAAATCCTGACCGTATTTCGATGCCCGACATCGACATAGACTTTGACGACGAGGGACGTTCCAAGGTATTCGAATATGTAGAGAAGAAATATGGAAAAGACCATGTTGCCCATGTGGTTACATTTGGTACGATGGCAACTAAGAGTGCTATAAGGGATGTTGCACGTATCGAACAGGTGCCTCTTCAAGAGGCGGATCGTCTGAGCAAACTTGTTCCCCGGTCCTTTGAAATAGATGCTTACGACAAAACTGAGTCAACGTCTCTGGTCAAGGTAGAAGTACCTCCGACTGTAAAACTTTGTGTGGAAAGAATACAGGACTTTAAAGATGCCCTTAATTCGGATGATAAAAAACTGAGCAATACGATTAAATATGCTCAACAGCTTGAAGGCAGTATTCGCCAGACCGGAGTTCACGCTTGTGCCCTTATTATAGGCCGCGAAGACCTGACCAATATTATTCCCATAACAGTAGAGGAGGATAAGGAGAGTAAGGAGAAAATATGGGTTTCCCAGTATGAAGGCTCTTATATCGAGCAGGTGGGTATGCTCAAAATGGACTTTCTCGGTCTAAAGACTCTCTCCATTATTAAAGAGACGATGTCAAATATTGTTGAGAGCGGCCACGAGCCTTTTGATATCGAGGCTATTCCCATAGATGATCCCCTTACATACAAGCTTTTCAGTAAGGGCAACACCACAGCGGTTTTCCAGTTTGAGTCCGATGGTATGAAAAAATGGCTACGAGAACTCCATCCGACCCGCTTTGAGGATCTGATTGCGATGAATGCCCTCTATCGTCCCGGTCCAATGGAATATATCCCCGATTTTGTGGCTCGCAAACATGGAAAACAGGAGATTACGTATGACCTGAAGGAGATGGAGGAACATCTGGAGGATACCTACGGAATTACGGTATACCAGGAACAAGTGATGCGTCTTTCCCAGGAGCTTGCCGGATTTTCTCCCGGTATGGCCGATACGTTACGTAAGGCTATGGGAAAAAAGCAGCTCAGCGTGATGGAGAAACTCAATGACCAGTTTATGGAGGGTGGTCTGGCCAAAGGTCACCCACAAGAGATTTTGGAAAAGATCTGGAAGGACTGGAAGAGTTTTGCAGAGTATGCATTCAATAAGTCACATGCCACCTGTTATGCCTGGGTGGGTTACCAGACAGGATATCTCAAAGCACACTATCCTGCACAGTTCCTTGCCGCCAACCTTAGCAAAAACCTCAATGACATTGAGGAAATCACCAAGCTGATGGATGACTGCAAAAGGATGAAAATCGAAGTTCTCGGACCTGATATCAATGAGAGTCGTACTACATTTACCGTCAACAAAAAGGGCAATATCCGTTTTGGGATGGCCGGTATTAAAGGAGTGGGAACCAATGTCATAGATGCAATTATCGAGGAAAGAGAGCGTGGAGGTGCATTTACCGATATTTTTGACTTTGTAGAAAGACTCCCTTCGGGTGTGGTCAATCGCAGGGTTATTGAGTGTCTCATCTATTCGGGCTCGTTTGACTCCTTTAGTGACATGCATCGTACACAATATTTCCTTTTTAACAACAAAGATGAGTCATTTATTGACGCTCTGCTCAAGTATACCTACAAGTATCAGAGCGATACGGTGATGCAGGGAGGTCTCTTCGGGGATACCGAAGAGATGAAGCCGGTGCGTCCCGAAGTACCGCCTCTTCAGGAATATGATGAGATAGAGCTTCTGAAAAAGGAAAAAGAACTTGTGGGTATGTATATTTCTTCTCATCCGCTGGACAAATTCAGATTTGAATTTGATAATCTAGTGACGGTTGAGCTTAGCGAGGTGCGTAATATAGAGGACAATCTCTCAAGAGATCCTAAACTTCGCAACATTGAATTCACGGTAGGTGGTCTTGTGACGGATGTTCAGGTTAAATATACTCGCACCGGAAACCGCCCCTGGTGCACCTTCACCGTAGAGGATTTCAACGGTAGCCATACATTCTCCCTTTCGGGAAAGAGCTATGAGGCTTATATGCCGTATATGGTTGATCACACTGCCTTACTGATCAGATGCGTAACGAAAGAACTTTTCAGAAAGGAGGATGTGGAGAATAGAAAGGCACCCGAATATCGTTTGTTCATCGCCAATATGACTCTCCTTTCCAACGCAAAAGAGCAATTTTTCAAAGAATTCCATATCTCAATGGATCTGGAGCAGGCAGATGCAGATTTTCGTAAAGCCTTGACAAAGAAATTGCGTGTTCATAAAGGGGAGACGCCTCTTTTTATCGATCTCTCATTTGATCATAACGGAGGAAAGGAGACGGTGTCGCTCTATTCAAACAAATTCAGAGTCTCCGTGGATGGAGAGCTTGTGGATTGGCTTTACGAACAGGGTCTGGATTGCCGTGCCGTCAAGAAGATGAATTGGTAAATAGCTCCAACAACTCCTCTATCGATTTTGCTTTGTAACTTTCCCCATTCAGGAATGAAACGACAAATTCCGTAGATGAAATACATTGCACTGAAATAATCTTCTCAGTCGGAGCAATCGGAGCAAAGCCTTTGCGCTTGAGCGCATTTCCGGCCCAGAATGCACTTCGCTCCTCCCCGTCAATACCGACAAAATTTTTCGAAGGCACAGGGGATATTTTCCCCGAATAGGAGTCGAAAACCACTCCCTTTTTCCCAAAGAAAGATTCCAATATCCCACTGAGAATTAAATCTTCCGGTGTACCGCAAACCATCGGAGCAGAGGCGTGATTGTCCTTAGCGCCCCTCTCTTGAAGCCACAATTTATCTCCGAGCTGAATAGCTGAATCCAGATCGTGGGTGGAGAGCAGGATGCTTTTCTGCTGCTCTATGGCCAACTTGCGCAAAAGTACCATTATCTCTATCCTGCTTGTGACATCAAGAAATGCGGTAGGTTCGTCTAGTATTATAATCGGACACTCCTGAGCCAGCACTTTAGCTATAAAGACTTTCTGGCGCTCTCCGTCGCTCAGCTCGGATACATAGGAAGAGGCCTTGTGTGCGATACCTACCGCTTCAAGAGCTTTTGAAATCGCATCATGGTCACTCTCTTTAAGCTGCCCGAAGATGCCTGTGTGCGGATATCTGCCGAGCGAGACCAGATCATAAACTGTAATGCCTCCTGCATAGGTCTTTTCGGTAAGCACTACACCGATAAGTGTGGAGAGATGGTGGTGGGAATAGCTTTTAAGAGGCGCTCCAAACACTGTCACACTACCGGTCAAGGGGGGTAGGAGGCCGCATAGAGTCTTGAGAAGAGTAGATTTGCCGGCACCGTTTAGACCTAACAGACAGGTAACTTCTCCGTTACGGAGTTCCATATCCAGCGAGTTGTGGATAACCTTGCGTCTGCCGCCCCTCAAAGAATATCCGATGGCTAATCCATGTGCCGATATGGTGATCTGCTGTTTCATCTCAATTGAAATACTGGATATTTCTTCGGTTTACAATTACATATATGATGACAGGTGCTCCTATAATTGGAGTGATGGCATTGAGCGGCAGTATGGAGTTGCTACCCGGTACTACTGTCAGCATATTGCATAGAAGCGCAACACAGGCACCTGCAAGTAGAGTAATGGGCAGCAGTTGTTTATGGTTGGATGTTCCGAGAAGTAGGCGCGCAATGTGAGGTACGGCCAGACCGATAAAGGAAATAGGGCCACAGAAAGCTGTAGTTGCTGCTGTTAGAATACCGGTGCAGAGAAGTATGGCGATGCGGACCCTCTTGACGCGCACACCCAGATTAGCAGCATAAGACTCGCCGAGCAGCAGCGCATTAAGGGGCTTAATCAGGAAAATGGAGCTTAGTAGCCCACCGGCTGCAAATACTATGAACCAGGGGAGTTTCTCCATTGAGACTCCGGTGAAGTCACCCATCCCCCAGAGTACAAATTGATGTACCTTGTCAGGAGAAGCGTGATAGTTGAGGATAGAGATTATCGAGGAGGCGAGATACCCCACCATTATACCTATAATAAGCAGCATCACACTGTTCTGCACTTTTCGTGAAAATCCAATTATGATGAGCAGTACAACTGACGCTCCTACAAATGCTGCGAGAATTGTAGAGAGATAGGTATTGAAAGAGAAATAAATCATCACAAGAGCTACACCGAGATAAGCTCCATCGCTGATACCCAAAATAGAGGGTCCCGCAAGGGGGTTTTTGAAAAGAGTCTGTAGCAACAGTCCGCTCACTGCTAGGGAAGCTCCGGCAAAAAGAGCCGTTATGGTCTGGGGAAGTCTTGACTGCATCACAATCTGCACCCAAGTTTGACGCCCCTCAAATGTGCCGGCAAGAATTTCCAATACGGAACCTATCGGTATTCTGACAGCACCATAGAGCAATCCGCCGCAGAATAACAGCAGCATAGCCACTCCCAGGCAGATATAGACTGTGATATGCTTCCTCCTTGCTTTCATTTCATCGGGGCATAATATCTTAAAACATGTTCAGGTAGCAGTTCCGGATGGTAAATGAATATTAAATCTTCCAAGAGACGGTCTGGGTGAAGCGTGATATCGTCGTAATATGTGGTTCTTATGGTGTGGCAAATATAAATGTTCCTCTCTTTGAATGGTCTGAAGTTGCTATAAGGCTGATATTCATCTTTCAAAATATCATACGTGTAATTATGTTTAGTATCATATTTGAAAAGCCATATATCCGCATCATATGCTCTGTCCAGAACGCTTTCAAATGTCTGATGTACACTCTCGCTGCCTTTGAAATCGCTAAAAATGTAATCGGCACCGGCGTCTGAGTGGATTGTGCCTATATAGCTTCCTCCTGCAGGAATGATCCAGGAGGCTCCATATTTTCTTTCAAGCAGGACACGGGGCCTATTTTCGCATTTTGACGCCAGGTTTTTCAGATAGTTGTAACGATCTCTTGTTGCATAGAAAATGGAGTCCGCTCTTGCTCCTGCTCCGAAAAGAAGACCATAAAAACGGCCCCATTCGGTCCGCCCTAAAGGGTGGTTTTCCATATAGTCGGCCGCTTCTACTATCGGAATGCCTATTTTTTCGGCTGCGCCGTAGCCACTGTTTTCGTAAGGAGATGCAATGATCAGTTCTGCATCCAGTTCGATGATTTTCTCAATATTGGGTGCTGTTGCAAGGCCTATATCGGCTATTCTGCCGTCGGCAATCCTTTCGAGAATGAGGCTATCGGTGACATATTGTATTTCACAGACTCCCTTAATGGCATCGATACAGCCCATTTGCACCACCATTGAAGCATGGACAGAGGTGTAGAATACCGCTTTTTCAACCGGAGTCCTGATAAGAATGCCTTCGGGAAGAGAGTCTGGCAGGATTTTGTTTTTATCTACCAGCACATAGCGTCTAAGTGTCTTGAGGGTGTCCCAAGGATTGCGGACATTCACCAATGTCCAATCATCAAAACGGGATATTTCAAAGCCTTTGGCGTAATATACGCTGTCAGCTTTGAAATATCCCGTCTCGGCAGTCACTCCGCTCCTGCTTTTGCAGGAGCAGAGCGAAGCCATCAATATAATAAAAACAAAACCTATGAAGAATTGTCTGGTCACTGTTATTTATCTTTTTTGCCTCCGGCAGTTACGGGGCAAGCAGTGATGGGGTTGAGCCCACCGGTATCAAATGCGTGCTGCATATGTCCATAGGCGTTGATTACATACATCATTCCGTTGGTGGTATAATCGGAGGTGCCTAAATAAATAAGTGTAAGTAGTGTGTCGGCAGAAAGGGAGTAGGGATTTTCGATGTTTGTTCCATCTTGTATCAGCTTGCCGTAGATTTCTTTTTTGCTTGTATCGAAGATATAATAATCAGCTGTCAGCTGCCAATTTGCATCATAACTCGAGCTTACGAGATAGAGAGCATTGCCCGGACCTTTGGCAATAAATGTTGGTGTCAGGTCTGCCAGCTCGACTTTTTCTACAGAGTCGTTATTGGAGTTAACAATCTGGAGACAGGAGGGAACATCACCATAGTTACCCATTGATATTACGTAGAGGTAGCCTCTCGAGTCAGATTCCAGATAGACCGGATTGTCTGCTACCGTAACTTCGTTCATCACATCCATGGTAACGGGGTTAATAACCGAGAGAGTCTTGCCGTAGTTGGGGAAGTTCATTCCGCCAGAATTGGCTACATAGAGTTTTTCGCCCGCAATTTTGATCTGCTCAGGGTTATCTCCAACCTTTGCAAGTGCAGATACTGTAAGGGATGTAGTGTCAATCTTGCCGGCATAACCCTCGTAAAAGGTGACATAGACACAACCTTCCCAAGTGGTGAAGTAACGGGGCGAAAGATTGGCTGATGAACCCTGTGCCTTAGTTTTTATCTCTTTGATTACTTTACCATCAAGGTCGGTCACGAAAATGACACCGGAGTTGTACACAGCGATATAGATTTTGCTGCCGAAAGCAATCATATCTTGAGCGGTATCGCCAAGTTTTCTACCCCCATTGCTGCGTTCGAAGATGTTGTAGTTGAGCTCGTTTGTATAGGGATTGTAAGCGATTAAGTTGGCATCGTTTGAGCCAAAATTTCCGCTGTTGAGGATGTAGGTGCCGATAGTCATTAGAGGAATTTCCGGCTCCTTACCATTGTTGGGGTCAAGGCAGGAGGAGGATGACATAATCAGTACTGCTCCTGCAATAATTGCGAGTCTGAGAAGTGTTCTTTTCATTTTTCTATCTTTATTTGATTTATATTTTAATTTTTAATGTAAGCCTGAAATTGCGCCCGGGCATCGGGTAGTATTGTATAATATCGTACATTTTATTGGTAAAGTTAATGATTTCTCCCTGGAGTCGGAAAGCGACTCTAAGTAGGTTGAAGTCCCTGTAGGCGGAGATGGTATGCTCAGCGTAGCGTTTAATAAGGTTGCGTTCAACATTGAGAGGTAGTGCATATTTGTCTCCTACAAAGGAGATGATGTAGCTTAGATTGACCCAGGGGTTGCTCCATGCAAGATTTGCTGCTCCCGAAATGCGTGGGGTGTAGGGAATCTGGTGCCGCCAGGTTTTGCTCTCCGGATCTGAAATATCCACTGCATACTGGTATGAAGCGTTTGTTGAGATTGTGAGGCTTTGATTGCTACAAAGGCGGACCCTAGAAGTAAGGCTCAGGTCAGCTCCGGCTATCTGCACTTTACCGATGTTCATCATTTTCCATATAAAAAGAGTAGGTCTTGCCACAATCTTATCTTCCACACTGTTGTAGTAGCCATCCAAAGTGGCTGAGAGCCATCCGGACTCCTTTTTGCCGAGAGTGCCGCTCCAGGTTAGCCCTAGATTGTACTGGTCTGCACGCTCTGGCCTAAGTTTGGTGTTGCCGACTCTTAAATAGTAGAGGTCATTGAAGGTGGGTGCGCGGTATCCCATTTTGTACGAGGCTCTGATTCGGAGATTGGTTGCCATGAAGGGCTTCCAGGAGATGCTCAGAGCGGGAGAAAGGTTGTTTCTATCTGGCGCGGGATCACCTTTTTGCACCTTTTCTGTAATATATGTATTTGTAAGTGATGCTACGATGGTTATAGAGGCCCCTTGATATTTTCCCGCAAGGGTAGTGAGTGAGTTCAGCCTTTCGGGAAATGGGCATTCGGGAATTGATGCATCCAGAGTATTGTAGAATAGGTCCTGGGCAAATGTCAATTCCACTCCCTTTGCCGGTTTAAAACGGGTAACTATCGAGCCATAATACTCCTGCTGAGTATAAAGGTCTTTTACAAATCCTAATGGATATCGCTGACTTTCATCGTAATATTTGCTCCAGGCATAATTATATTTAAGTATCCCGTTTAAGTCCCATTTTTCGCCGAGGGCGGTATTATATGAAGCCTGAACAAAACCGTTTTTGTCCCACAAGCGCTCAAATGCATCCTGATTGTAAAGAACCACCGAACCGGGGAGTCCCCTTTCACCCGAAAGGCCGCTTGCCTTGAGTGAAAATTTACCGGAGGCGCCTATAGAGCCCCAGAGATTGATTTCCGCTCTTAGGGTATTGACATCGCTGTTATTTCTCAACAGATGCTCCAGTTCCCTGCCGTTATCAATGATGAAGGGATAATCGCCCTTGGAGGTTACCCAATCGGCATTCGCTCCGAGTGCCCAGTTGCTCCCGATTCTTTGCTCGAATAGCAGGGAGGGGTTGTATGTGCCGAAGGAACCGACTCTCATACGTGCGGTAACATTAGTGCCGCACTCTTGGAATACAGGTACTGACGAGGTAATGTTGAGTGTGCCTGCAGAGGCAAACATCCTTGCGGACTTAAAAATTTCATCACTTTGGCCGATGGAGAGAGTGATCATCTCCACATTGTCCAGAGAAAATCTTCCAATGTCCACCTGGCCGCTCTGTATATCGGATACCGCAATGCCATCGTAAGAGACCGCCGTATGCTGAGCTCCAAGACTTCTGATGGAGACCGTCTTGATGCCGCCTATCCCGCCATAGTCACGAATATTGACACCTGCGAGATTTTTAACAGCTTCGTGCAGTTCCTGTACTCCCAAACGCTCGATTGCTGTGCGATCCACCACCTGTACCGGTGCGCTCTGAAGAGTGGGTGAGGGTTTGGCGACGGATGTGATGCGCGACTCCTCCAGTTGACGCACTACTACCGTGTCCCGCTTCTTATTTTGGGCAAAAAGAGTTGTCGGCAGCAGAGATAATGCCACCGCAAAAAGTGTTACAGCTTTGAAAAATGCCCTGAAGGAGTATTGCATTTAAAAACAAATCATGAAATCCAAACCCGGGATTTCCAATTCAACAAATAATCAAGGCAGGTCTTCTGACTTGTTCCTCCTTCGAGCTGCCTTCCCATCCGCAAAGGACAGTGGCAAAGAATAGCTTAGGAATTACAGAACTCACAGCTACGGGTATAGTCCCGGATTCGCACCGGATTCCCTTTAGCCTCAATTACGACGCAAAGGTATGAAGATTTTTTTTAAGAAAAAAAATAGTTGCGAGTTGCTTGGTACGCGGTGCTTCCAACTACATATCGTCAAGATCTAGGCATTTAGAATCAATGTGCCATTTAAGCAGTAAATTTTACAGCGGTAAAATTTACCGCTGTTGAAAAGACAATAAATATTAATGAGACACTAAACTCCACACTACGCTTAATACTTGATACTCAGAACTCCCCACTCACCAACCCCGCTCCCCGCAACTATATTCCTAGGATTTCATCCACGTAGCGGCGGTCGCTATAGAGACGGGGGACTTTGTTTTGGCCACCGATTTTGCCACGTGACTCCATCCAGCGATAGAATGTTCCCTTGGGGACAACCATAAGGTGGAGTCGCTCCATTGTCATAGTGTGGGTACGTTTGGCCTCATAGTCCGAATTTATGGAGCAGATGGCTTCATCCAGAGTGTCGGCAAAGGCTTCCACGTCTCGAGGTTCATTCTCAAACTCAATTACCCACTGGTGTGCCCCTTTTATCTTACTCTCCATAAAGATCGGGGCTACGGTAAAGTCACTTATCGTAGCATTGTGTTCTCTGCAGGCAGCTGCCAAAGCTGTGTTGGCATTACCAATCATAAATTCCTCTCCAAAAGCATTGATAAAGAGTTGCGTCCTGCCGGAAATCACTACCTTGTGAGGAGTGAGCGATGTAAAGGTTACCACGTCGCCTATAAGATAGCGCCACAGACCTGACGTAGTGGAGATAATAACGGCGTAGGGTACATCGGTCTGCACCTCGTCCACCGTTAGCGTGGAGAGTGGTCGGTCGTTTTCCATTGCATCGGAGAGCTCCTTGAGAGTAGCGAATTCATAGAAGACTCCATTGTCTAGCGTCAGCAACATTGATTTGTCATCGGGATCATCCTGAAAGGCAAAATAACCCTCTGAGGCATTGTAATTCTCAAAATAACGCACCGAGCCTGGAGGAATAATGGCATCGTACTGTGCTCTGTAGGGCTCGAAACTGATGCCTCCGTGCATAAATAATTCGAGATTTGGCCATACATCAGTTAACCAACGAACATTGTTGTATTCCATTACGCGGCG
The DNA here is from genome assembly GCA_033811195.1 of Bacteroidales bacterium. Taxonomy (GTDB): domain Bacteria; phylum Bacteroidota; class Bacteroidia; order Bacteroidales; family UBA932; genus Cacconaster. The sequence continues at coordinate 113,931 of JAPXOZ010000002.1, forward strand.
GAGCATAATGAGGTTCCAGGAGGGTACTCCGGCAAAGTTTGTCACATTAGCCTTACTGTATTTGCGGCAGATAATCTCCACCTTCTCGTGGAAATCAGGCATCATCGCTGTTTTTCTATTCGGTATTCGTAATATTTCTGCTAAAGCGGGAGAGTTGCGAAGGAGTATAGCAGAGAGGTCGCCGCTGAAACTTCTGCCGCCTAAATCGGGTGCTACGCTACCTCCAAGAGTGAGACCCTTTCCGGAATAGATGCGTGTGTTGGGATAACGCTGTACATAGTTGGCAAGCATCCGCAGCATTCCGCCGTAATGACATTCCCTAAGATTGGTATGAGTTATGGGGATAAACTTGCTCTTGCCTGAGCTAGTACCTGAACTCTTTGCAAAAAAGTGGGTTTTTTCATTCCATAGCACATAATTCTCACCGGAACGTAACCGTTCGATATAGGGGTAAAATGTATCATAGTCACGTACCGGCACCTGACGCTGGAAATTTCTGATTGAGTCTATCCTCGAAAAGCCGTGTTCTAAGCCGAAAGCGGTATCCGTACCTCCCTTTAGAAGAGTCGCAAACACCTCCATCTGTACCTCGAAGGGATGATTTCTAGTACGGTCAAGTCCCTTGAGCATCCCGTGCGCACAGGTCAAATATATTTTATTGATGAGTGACATTTATTATCAATAATTTTTGGCAAAGTTATTCAAAAATAGCATGAAGTACCGCCAATGAGCGGATATTGATGGATGTATCAAGCCAGTAGCCGAGATACTTAAGCATCTGATCGCAAAAACTGTTCCTTGCCCGGGCATTTAAAGGGATTTTCAGCACTTTGTCCAGGTCTGCACTCAGAAGTTGGTGAAGAAGCAGGGAATCCTGTTCTGAAAATAGATAACTTGAGTCGTGAGAGGAATCCGGCGTGACAAATCTCGCAGAAATTATGTCAAACAACAGAGTCTGCTCCGAATAATTATCATGAGGTAAGAACCCCATTTGCCTGCAAAATCCAGTGAGGAATTTTAGATGAAAGTTTGCGCAATTGCCCTCCAGGGACTCCAGGGCAGATATCATACCTTTGAACCACTCAAAAAGTTCTTCGTCTCCGCTCTCTTCTCGGAGAGTACGGAAGATAACTTCACTAACAAAAAGTGCTATGGCACCCTTGCTGATATCGGTCCGTATGGAGTGGAGCTGGACTATGGGATGATATTCTCTTAGGTAGAGCAGTTTACTTTTGGTTGAAGTAGCAGTAACTACTTCCAATATTGCAAGGTTGTGAAAGTGAGCGATGACGGCATTGTTTTTGTTCTTTGTTATGCCGCGCAGATAGATGCCACGACGTCCGAGTCTGCTGTCGAGCACATGTGCTATAAGACCCGAATCGCCGTACTTGGTTAGATGAAGTACTATTGCCTGAGATTTGCAGACAAGTGACATAGGAGTTTTTCCATCGCTTTGCCTCTATGTGAGAGGGAATTTTTCTCTTCAAGTGAGATTTCCGCCATAGTGGCATCAATGCCGAGCGGCCTGAAAATCGGATCATATCCGAAGCCGTCATAGCCGTGTAGAGTAGTGGTAATGTGACCCTCGCAGGTACCTTCAAAGGTATGAAGCACACCGTTTTCTATCAGCGCAATGACGCACCTGAACCTAGCGGTACGTTTTTCGGCAGGTACGCCTTCAAGTTCTTTGAGCAGTTTTCTTATATTGTCAGGAGGGGATTTTGGTTCGCCGGCATAGCGTGCCGAGTTCACTCCGGGAGCTCCTCCAAGGGCGTCCACTTCAAGTCCGGTGTCATCGGCAAAGCAATTTTTCTGAAATTTATTCCAGATAAATAGTGCTTTTTCAACGGCATTTTCATAAAGAGTGTCGTGGGTTTCGGGGAGCTCGCCTTTGTAACCCAGATCCGAGGGCATCAAAAGGTGAAATCTCTCATCCAGTACCTTCCGGGCCTCGGTTAGTTTGTTGACATTGCCTGTGGCAAACACTATTTCCATACCTGATGATTCTGATAATTGACTTCAAAGATATGAACAAAATGATAAAAGTATTAATTTTGCAGAGCATAAAAAACAATAGAGATAAGATGAAATTTTTCAAAACCATTGCGACTGCAGTTGCTATTTCGGTATCAGTGACCTCATTTGCACAGTCCAGCGACTTCAAATTAGGACAGAATATGGAGATTCAGTATTCGATACTGAAAGAACTCTCCAAGTCTTATGTCGACACCATAGAATATGGCAAAATCATACCTATAGGTATTAAGGCAATGCTTCAGTCGCTTGACCCATATACCACATATATTCCGGAAGAGGAGGGAGAGGATTTTGAAATGATGACAACGGGCGCTTACGGAGGTATAGGTTCCCTTATAAAGAAGAGTCCTGACAACGGAGTCCAGATTGTGGAACCCTATCCGGGCTCTCCTGCAGTCAAGGCAGGTTTGGTGCCGGGAGATATGATTATATCTATTGATGGAGTCTCCGTTTATGGGGAGACCTCTGCTCAAAGCGCCAATAAGATGAAGGGACAGCCGGGTACGGATGTAGTGTTCACTATAATCAGAGGCCGTACCCTTGATACCGTTGACATCACGGTCACCCGCGAGAGAATACGAGTTTCCGATATCGCTTATTCGGAGATCATCCGGGATTCCATTGGCTACGTAGCACTCACAGGATTTACTCAGAATATGCACCTTCAGTTCAAGGAGAGCATTCTGGATCTCAAAAAGAGGGGTGCAAAACGTTTGGTAATAGACTTAAGGGGCAATGGAGGGGGCATTATGGAAGAAGCGGTATCGCTGATGTCGCTTTTCGTGCCGGAAGGCACCCAAGTGCTTTCTTCCAGAGGACGTGAAGAGAGGATGAATGAAGAGTATTACACTACGACTCCCCCTATCGATACACTTATCCCCGTACTTGTTATGGTGGATAGCGGCTCAGCCTCCTCATCGGAGATAGTGGCGGGAGCATTCCAGGATTTGGATAGGGGCGCAATAGCCGGAAGAAGAACTTTCGGGAAGGGACTTATTCAGTCCATAAAACCTACCCTCTATGACGGCAAGGTAAAGATTACTACGGGAAAATATTATACTCCGAGTGGAAGGTGCGTGCAGGCCATAGACTACAGTCACCGTAATGAAGATGGCAGCGTGGGAAATGTGCCCGACAGTCTGAAACGTGAATTCAAGACACGTCTTGGTCGTAGTGTTTATGACGGCGGAGGTATCACTCCCGATTTAATTGTTCCGGCCATGTCCTATAGCCGGCCGGCCTATTCTCTAGTATACAATGACATCCTTGGTGATTACGCAATCGAATATTTTAAGAAGAATCTCTCAATAGCTTCTGCCTCCGAGTTTCGTCTTACCGATGAAGAGTATGAGGATTTTATTCGTTATGCAGGAACTCGTGAATTTGACATTCGCAGTTCGGCAGAGTCTGCTCTCGACCAGCTCGTAAAGGCGGCAAAGCAAGACAAGCTCTACGATGTTTATAAAAGCGAAATCGATGCTCTCTCAGCACGTATTAAGGTGGATAAGGAGACGATGCTGCGTCTCAAGAAAGATGAGATTGTTCCTCTTCTGGAGGAAGAAATCGTGGTTAAATATTATTTACGCGGCTCAGAGTATGATGTTCGCCTGAGAGATGATCAAGGACTCTATCAGGCTCTGGACTGGTGGACAGAATAGTTCTGAGTTTCGAGTTTCGAGTTCCGAGTATGTAGTGTGTAGTATGTAGAGAGGAGGTTCGGGATTCGGGTTGCAAGTTGTGGGGTGATAGTTGCAGGTTGTCAACGATTTTTATACATTTGCAAACTCATGGATCAATGCTTCCAGACATTTTTTGCAGAGACATTGGTTGGGCCAATGATGTTGAAGTTGTTCCAAAGTGGCCGAAGGAAGCGTAAGACTCGCACACCAGCAAACGTGGGACGATGGGGTGTCATGATAGCAATTGAAAGGAGTACTGCAGCGAGGACAAATCACAGTTTTCATGATAAGAGATTTATAATATGACCCGAGCAAATATACGAAAAATGTCGCATATTTCGGCTGTCATCTTTACAATGTTTCTTCTGTTAGCCTGTAACAAGGAGGAGCCCCAACTGATGTTGTCTTCGTCCTTGGTGGAGGTTGATTATACGGCGCAAACGATGACGGTAGATCTCCAAACCAACCAAAGTTGGCAGCTCTATGTAAGTGATGTATGGTTGACCGTACAACCTACTTCAGGAGAGGGAGATGACCAACTTTTACTCTCTATTCCGACATGGGAGGGGGATGAGGATCGTTCAGTCATCCTCACGGTCAAGGCAGGCGATTTGATTCGCACCGTGACGATTTCTCAAAAAGCGATAATTTGCTCATTGAGCGAATCGAGTATTGTGCTGGATCATACAGGCAATCCGCGCAAAGTGCTCCTCTCCAGTAGTGTTCCTTGGACGGTTGAGGTACCGATCGATGCTACTTGGCTGCAGATTACGCCAAATTCGGGGCCGGCAGCGCAAGAAATCGAACTGACCTGTCAAGTGCAGCCCAATGAAGATTCGATCCGTCAATCACAGGTGGCTATTCAATGTGGTATCCGCACCATGAATTTAACCGTGATCCAAAAACCGTTGACTGTGCCAGAATACACCTATACGGTGTTGCAGGAGCATACCAAAGGCACTTATCCCAACGAAGTAATCATTTTGGGAGATGGCTATTCCGAGGAGGAATATAGTAGGGAAGGCTCTTTTAATAGAGATGCGCGTGATGCAATGGAGGCATTTTTTTCGATTGAACCGTTCCGCACCTATCGTTCTTATTTTAGGGTAGCACAATTTGTCGTTTATTCTCCGGAAAGCGGCATTACGGAAAATGATAAAAACACCAAGGTCAGCACAGCCTTTGATGTCTGTTTTGAAAAATCGAGTGTCGTCTCGTTGAATAATACCAATAAGGTGTTTTATACTGTTATGAGGCATATTCCAGATATGACTAGTGAGCGTTTGAGAAATACATTGTTGATAGTTTTGGCTAATATTGACCGATATGGCGGGATTTGCTGGCAATACGATGATGGGTCGGCCATTGCAGTTTGCGGGGTTGCCAGAACATCAATTGGTGGCTATACGACACTTGCCGATTTGATTCGTCATGAGGCCGGCGGTCATGGCTTCGGTCGTCTCGCTGATGAATATGTAACTCATAAGGGACAAAGGTTACCGGAAAATGCGACAGCTGCTTCGCCCTACTATCATAAACAGGGCCTTCGACAGAGACAATATTATGGTTATGCTTCGAATGTCGACGTCGGTGGTGTAAGAGAGGAGGCTTCTTGGGCCTATTATTATACGCTGCCCGAATATCAGGTGGGCTATTATGAGGGCGCATATTATTTTGAACTAGGCGCATGGCGGCCGGAAGATCGTAGTTGCATGGTAGATAATCGCCCATATTACAACGCTCCGAGCCGTGAAAGTATCGTCAAATTGTTGTTACGACGTGCTGCCGGTGTCCGGTTGTGTGACTATGAGTATCAACCCGCTACGGGAACTTTTGAATTGGTTCCGATTCCGGACGATCCATTCAACATGGAGGATTTTATCCGCAATGATGTAAAAAAAGCATGGTCGGCACCGATGTTGGCACCACCCGATACACGAGGCGACTACTTTTTTATTCCGACCTCACCGGCAATCTTTGTTTCCGGCTCACCCACCTTCTAGTGGTGCGTGTTACGCGGTGTGGGGTGAGTTCTGAGTTCTGAGTCAGGAGTTCTGAGTGAGTTATTGTGTAGCTGGTTGTGAGTTAAATATGTTGTATAGGGTACGGGTTCATACCCCGTACCTACATACTACCCACTACATACTCATAACTAAAAACTGAGGGTCACCAACCGGTGACCCTCTTTAGCATCCCCTCGGCGGGAGCCACGGTTATGGTCTGCCCCTTCGGCGAAGCAGACTCCTCAACTTTTAGTCCAGAAGCTCTACAATTTTAGCCTCGGGAGCATGTCTCATAACGGATGCAATGCCATTGTCTCTTGTCCTTTCGGAAGCGTACATCTGGCTGTTTCCAATTACCTGGCCGTTGGTAGCTATAAGGTTGAAATAGGGCTTGCCGTTTGAAGCCACTTTTTTCTCATATCTCGCCTCTTCAACACTGTTTTTCTTTACAGATTCAACACCGTTTAGGCAAGAAGCCTTGGTCTTGTAGCCTTGGCTGGTTAGGATTATTTCACCGTTAGATGCTTTAAGATTGAACTGGAATTCTCCGTTTTTTCTTAATGTAATTTCAAATTTTCCCATATTGATATAGTATTGTTGTTTAGTACTTCAAGTCCCACAAAGTTAGAGAAAAAAATTATAAATCAAAATCATTTACATATCTTCGTAAATAAAAAGGCATCGAAATGGAGAGATTTTCATATATATTGTTATCTGTAATTCTTTGTGGTTTTTTTACGGCGAACTTACAACCAGCCTTGGCACAGACCCCCTCGAATGAGGAGGGTAAACATGTCCCGATGGAACTCATACAGAATCCCGACAATCCGATATTACTGATGTTTACAGCCTCATGGTGTGTTCCTTGCCACAAGATGCGCAATGTTATGTTCAAAAAGGAGAGCATCTCAATTCTTCTCAGAAAGTACAATCTTGTGATATTGGATGTGGATTCACAGCCGGGTTCGGATCTGCAGAGAATTTATTGTGAAGATAAAGTTGTCCCTCAATTTGTAGTGATGGATAAAGAGCAGGTTGTACTTCGAAAAATGCGAGGCGCTACTGATGATGAGTATGAATTTGCAGATTTGTTGCGTAGCGGCATCGAAGAGATAAGGCCGGGTATGCCGGCAGTGCAGGATATTATATCACAGGAGCAACTGGAAATTCTTACCGGCGATGATTACAAGGCAGCTACGAGCCGTCTCAGAGCAAAGTGGAGCTTTGGGGTTGGCATCGGAGGCCATCTTTCCACAATGCCCGTTTCCAGCAGATCTCTTTTTGCTGAGGATAGAAGCTCGGCCCGTGATACTCTGGAAGTCAACTACAATGGTGTCAAACCTGGCTGGAGTGTTTCTGCATTGGTGCGTTATACATTCTACAAATCTACTATCGAGATCGGTATTTCATTTATGACTTCCGGAGGTTGTAATACTCGAACCAAAGAGAGCTTTAATTCCTATTATATAGGGGTTCCAGTTGATTTTCATTTTGGGATATGGAATGGTCTGAAGGGGGGAGCCGGTATTTCCGCAATGTATATGATTAAGGATGTAGCAACAAATCGTTTTGATGCCGGTTTGCGTTTAAAACTTCTGTGGGATGCCTATCCCTTCTGCATCAGTGCGGGTTGGCAGCGTGGTCTTGTTAATATTTTGGGAGCTGAATCGCCATTAAGAGCCCACAACAATCACTTTTTTGTTAATTTTGCCTTTTATTTCAATTGATACGGTCAATGAGAGTAAGGCATATTTTCAGGTTTTTCGTTGTGACGGCCCTCTTGGCGTCGGGATTTGCTCTCTTTGCCGCTTTGGCAACTCCGGACGAAAAATTGTCCGCAGAAGAAAACAAGCTAGCCAAGTTTACATCTGATGAATTGCTTTCGAGAAATATGCCTGCCGAACTGGCATTACTGCCTAACGCAATATCAAATATATCAATGCCCGGTAATCGTGCCGGTATTTGGGCTCTTGATGCTCTGGATGCGGTCAGATATGGCCTAATGGTGGATCTTACACATGATCAGCGCTATGACGACACTCTTTGTACTTTGGCTGCGCTCAAATGTCTGCAGGAGTATTTTGATCGTTACGGAGAGTGGGATATGGCGATTGCGGCTTATTTGCATAGTCCTGCTGTGCTAAACGCTTGTCTCCGGTCCGGAGATTCGACGTTATTGCTTCATACGCTGACTCTCTATGATCTCGGCAAGATGGAAAAGAGCGAATTATTTTCTTCTGAGGGAGAGTATTCCACCGTTTACTTCAACCAGCCGATTTCTCTTGAAGCTGTGACGCTTCTCACCGGTATAGGCGCTGCGGATTTTTTAAAGGCAAATCCCATATTCAGGTCAGATCCCCTCGTGCCTCTTAAAGGTTACGGACTTAGATTTCCAACGGAAGTTGCTAATAAAATAGAAGTAGATTCCCTTTATGCCGTTACAATGCGTCTAATGGCTGCCAGAGAGGCAGAAGTGTTTAAAAAACAGAGACAAGCCGAAGAGGAGCGTAAGCAGACCTCTATCATCTATACGGTAAAATATGGTGATACTCTGAGTGGTATCGCATTGAAACATAGGGTACGGGTATCCGATCTCAAAAAGTGGAATAAGCTTAAGAGTGATTTTATCCGTGAAAGACAAAAACTAATAATTTACAAGTAATAATTGATGAAAGCGAGTAAGATTTTTCTCTTCATATTATCAGTAATTTTCATTCTTGGAGTTGTCTGGGCGGTTTTCCCGCAGGGAGGGATAAAAGTCGGAGGCACCACTCTGCGTTTCGCTTCATTCGAGGAGGCCTCTTCAAGCATTAATGAGGAGGTGGTCGATGTAGACAAAGTGCTTTCTGAAGTGGAACAGAGCTTCAAATTGCTTTCCGGTTCCCAGCAGGACACTCTCAGATTTTTTAAAAATTTCCTCAAATCCAATCCCAACAGAATTTGGCTTCCAAACGATGACTATTCCTATCTGGATAGTCTGTTTCATCTCTTTGAAAGCGCACAGAAAGAGGGTAAAACTTATCGTATAATGCACTACGGTGACTCGCAGATAGAGATGGACCGTATCTCCTCAATTGTTCGCGAGCATCTGCAAGGTATATTCGGCGGCAACGGCAATGGCCTTGTGCCCGCTATACAGAGCGTCTCCACCTATTCTCTGGTACAGAGTGCCTCAGGAGATCTTACCCGCTATACACTCATAGGCGACTCCACGACCGTACGCGCTGAGCACAACCGCTATGGATTGATGACGCAGTTCTCTCAACTCTCCGGCGAGGCTTCCATTAGCTTCAGGGTTTCCAAGAACTCCAATTGTCAGGAGCGTGCAAAGAATTTTTCCAAAGTCTCTCTTCTTATCGGTAACAGTTCCCCGGGATTTAGAGCCTCCTTGCGTTGTGATACCATCAGAACTGAAAGCAAGGTGCTCAAAAATGCAGTTAAGGGAGTATCGCTACTTACTTGGGAGCTCCCTGCATATGCATCCAGAGGCACCATTATTCTCAGTGGCAGTGCTGAGATATATGGTTTCCTAATGGATGCTGAAAGCGGAATTGCTCTGGATAACGCACCTCTCAGAGGCAGCTCGGGTACGATATTTACCCGTCTGAGCAAATCTGTGATGAAACACTCCTTCGATCTGCTCGATACCCGTATGATTATATTGCAATTTGGCGGTAATCGCGCAGTCAGTGTCCATAATGAGAAGCATATTTCCAATTATTTGCGTCAGCTTGAAAAGCAGATTGATTATTTCCACGAAGTGGCTCCCAATGCGCAAATTCTCTTTATAGGTCCCTCGGACATGGGCAGAAGTGTTGAGGGACGTATCAGCACCATTCCCATGTTACCCGATCTAAACGATTCGCTCAGGGTAATGGCTTTGGGCAAGGGTGCTGCGTATTGGGATCTTTTCAATATGATGGGTGGCGAAAATTCAATGGTGCGTTGGGTGAAACACAGTCCCCCGCTTGCGAGTAGCGATCATATTCACTTCACTACGAGGGGGGCTGAGCATGTCGGGATGGCTTTTGCCAGAGCGTTTGAAGTGTGTTACAACTTTTACAAGCTTAGACAGGAGCTTGATCCGGAGATGGTATTTGTTTATATGAATAGCGAAGATCGGTCCGAAGTTTCCTCTGTCGACACTACAGAGAGTAATAATGACAAATCTTCAGTTGGAGAATGAGTGGGATACACAAAATATTGATGAGTGCAGTTGTGCTCTTTGCGGGATGGTGCAGCAATGCTTTTGCGCAGAGCCTTCACAAGCCTATCCCTAATTATATGTTCACTCATTTCGAGGAGAATGCGATTACCTTTCCCACGGGAGACAGTACTGCTTTCGTGAGGTTTTTCAGCAAACTCGACACCCTTCTCTTTTTCGGTGAGGGAGATGTCAATATAGTTCACATTGGTGGTTCGCATGTGCAGTCCGGTACTTTTTCCAATAGGATGCGTCGTAATCTGCTCTCAATGCGCTATGGTATAGAAGGTGGCAGAGGAGTGGTTTTCCCATTTTCAGTGGCGAAAAGCAATACGCCCATAAGTTACTATAGCAGTTATACCGGTAAGTGGATCGCTTGCCGAAATTCTCAACCAAAGACACCCCTACGTATGGGTCTGACTGGAATGGCAGCCTCCACCTCCGATCCTTCCGCCACAGTGACAATTGTCTCCCGTGAGCGAAATCCAATGGGCACTCCGCATGATTTCAGTTTTGACAGGGTGCGGGTGCTGGGGCGTTCCGATAGTGATACGCTTATGCCGGTAGTCCATTTGGACACACTGACGCTTTTGCCTGCCTCTCACGATCCGGATAAGGATCTTTATGAGTTTGTACTGCCTACTCTGACCGATTCTCTAGTTTTGGGTACCAGTGGAGTACCGGGAGAATGGCATCTTACCGGGATTGTGCTGGACCATGGCCGTCCGGGGCTTACCTACCACGGGATTGGAGTTAATGGCGCAAGCCTCAACTCCTATTTTAAGTGTGAGGATTTCGAGAGGGATCTGGCATTGCTCAAGCCTGATTTAATAATATTTGCCATAGGCATCAACGATGCGAATACCTCCAATTTTAAAAAGGAGCTTTTTGTTTCCAATTATATTAAGATGGTGGATATGGCCCGTAGGGTAGCACCCGATTGTGCGATACTCTTTGTGACCAACAATGACAGCTTTAGGCGTTCCCGCCGCTCCTATTATCTCAATCAGAATGGTCCTTTAGTGCAGGATGCCTTCTATGGACTCGCGCGCAGATATGATGCGGGTATATGGGACCTTTTCAGGATAATGGGTGGACTCAATTCGATGAAACAGTGGGAAAGTGCCGGCCTGGCCAACAGAGATAAGATCCATTTTACGGAAAGCGGCTACATATTGATAGGTGACCTGCTTTATAATGCCTTGCTCGATCGTTATTTGGAGCATCTAAAATCAACTTCTTCAAGAAACACCAGTTTTAGATGATTGATTTTTTCCATATAGCAGCAGATTTTCTGAAAGGACTCTTCACATTTGATCAGTCCCACCCTTTGCTCTTTACGCAATTCTATTTTTGGGCCTTTTTTGCAATAGTTTTCGCTCTGTTTGCTCTTTTCAAAAACAAGCTGCTTCTCAGAAATGGTTTTCTTTTCTTCGCCAGCGTTTTTTTCTATTACAAGACAAGCGGTATTTTTACTCTGATACTTCTCTTTGTGACGCTTTACAACTACTTAGGGGCCAAGTGGATGTATTCCAGAAAGAGCGAGAGGGGAAAAAGAGCTGTGCTTGTGTTGAGTCTGATTGTCAATCTCTTTACGCTATGCTACTTTAAATATGCATATTTCATAACTGATGTAGTCAACAATCTTTTCGGGACGGAGTTTGCCGTATTTGATATGTTTGCCGTAGTCGGTAATGCCATAACGGGATCCAGCCGCTTTAGTGTTGACACGATTATTTTACCGGTAGGCATTTCCTTCTATACCTTTCAGGCAATAAGTTATGTAATGGATGTCTACCGCAGCAGGGTAACCCCTGTTCGGAATATTCTGGATTTTGGATTCTATCTGAGTTTCTTTCCGCAACTGGTAGCCGGTCCGATAGTGCGTGCAAGCGAATTTATACCACAGCTGCATCGTAAATTCTTTCTCAGCAGACGGCAGTTCGGTATAGCAGTATTTTGGATTGTCAATGGTTTGGTTAAGAAAATTGTTCTCAGTGACTATCTGGCTGTTAATTTCATTGACCGTGTTTTTGAAAATCCGTTGCTATACTCAGGATTTGAAAATGTAATGGCTCTCTTTGGTTATTCGCTCCAGGTTTATGCCGATTTTTCAGGATATACCGACATTGCAATCGGCGTGGCGATGCTGATGGGTTTTTACCTTCCCAAGAACTTCAATTCGCCTTACAAGGCCAAAAACCCCGGAGAGTTTTGGAAAAGGTGGCACATGTCTCTCTCCAGATGGCTTAAGGATTATCTCTATATCCCTTTAGGAGGCAACCGTAACGCCACATTCGGTACCTATTGCTGTATTGTAACCATTTCACTTGTCGGAGTTTTACTTTCAGGCTCCTGGCTGGTGGCTCTGGTTGTGCTGATCATTGCCGTAGCACTTCTACTGCTGGCCTATTTCAGACCTGAGAAACGCAGGACCATCACGACCAATCTCAACTCGATGAATACGATGTTGCTGGGTGGTCTTTGGCACGGAGCAAGCTGGAATTTTATGATCTGGGGTGGCCTTAACGGCCTTGGAATGGTGATTCACAAAATATGGAAAACTTGGGGAATAGGCCTTAGATTTTTTGTAATAGCACTGGTTACCGCCACTCTCGGAGTATTGGTTATCGTTGCACCCCGTCCTCTCTTCAATATGTTTTTTGTTTGGATGGCGGTAGTCATGACCGGCAATCTTGTCAAACTTTCATATGTGTTGGTTTGCCGTTTTCGTGGAGTCCAGGCTGCTGTCGTGGCAGGACCTGAAGGCTCAAAAGAGCCACGTTTCAGACCTCTTTCGGACATCTGGGCTATTTTCCAGACATTTGTATTTATCACATTTACACGTTTGTTTTTTCGTTCGGGATCCAATCTTGATCCTGCTGAAGCCAACGAGACAGCCTGGAATACTGCAAAAAATATGGTAAATCGTATAGGTAGCCGTTGGGAGTTGTCAATGATACCGGAGATGATATGGCAATATCGCAATGTGTTTATGCTTATAGTTATAGGTATGGTCATTCACTGGCTTCCCGACCGGTTTAAACGTCGCTATCGCATCTGGTTCGCATCAATGCCGTTGCCTCTTATGTCACTGATAGTGGCTCTGGCAGTATTTATCGTCTACCAGTTTATCACTGCCGATCTGCAGTCCTTTATCTATTTCCAGTTCTAAGGATTATCGGAGTAACCGTTGGGATTGTCCAGATCTTTAGGTTCTTCAGGTGCTGCCTGTTGGATCAGTAGCAGAAAACGTTCTATCGTCTCGCTGAATACTCTGGCCTTGGTCTGCCGCATGGGGCCTTCGTTGAGGGTGGTTTTAAAAATGACGGTGGTGTCACCATCAGCCCAGTTGGGTCTGACTATCACCCAGCGGTCACTTATGTTAATGTCCGGTGTCTCTATTTCCCAGATGACATTTGAATGTACATCCAGATATACACTGTCGGCAGTATGGCTGAATATGAGGGTGTCCTGCGATATAGTTAGTTCGGGCAGGACATATTTTTCACATGAAACAAACTGTGCGAGCAATACAAAGAAAAAAACTGTCGCAACAGCCAATGTCAAAATGTTTTTTTTGTTTCTCATTTGATGACAAAGTTACAAATAATATGCATTTGTGGTGTTTTTCTTCTCCCAGAGAGAACATATTTTTCTTTTTTTACTTATATTTGTCAATTATACAGATATAGTATGCGTAAGATTTTTCCTATTATTCTGACCGTGATACTAATGGTAACCTCTTGTCATAAAGTGGTAGACCCCGTAATTTCGGTAGATCCTTATGCAGTAACTTTTGACTACAAAGGTGGCTCATTCGACGTCAATGTTCGTTGTAATGTAGACTGGACAGTGGATTGTGACACACTTGGTATAACTATTTCCCCCACTTCGGGCACCAAGAATGGTGCTGTAAGGATTTCAGTTCCTGCAACCACTTCAAAGTCCACTCAAGTGGCCAGGATAACATTTACAGCTAAGGGTGAAGAGAGTTCCAAAATTGCGAAAACCGTCGTGACTATCGGTTCTTATCCTTTTATTGGGGTTGACATTGGACAGCTTAGTATCGCGCCTGAGGGGGGTGGAACACAATTTTTGCTGACCGCCAACCGTGAGTGGACAGCTACATGTTCAAATCCTGCATTCACATTTTATCCGAAAACAGGAGGTGTAAATGAAATAATCACGGTAACTGCGGATGTCAACACGACAGGCTCTCCTAAAGAGTGTCTCCTCACCTTCAGACTTAAAGAATATCAGAATACAACGGCACAAATAAAAATAGTTCAGACATCTCTATAGCATTATGAGAAAGGCGTTGCTAATAACGTTTGCTTTATTTTTCCTTGCTCCCGCCTTTGCTCAGAAATATCAATTTTCTGGAAAGGTACTTGAAAAGGGTACGGACATTCCTGTGGAGTTTGCTACCGTAGTTATGCCGGACAAAGAATTATGGGCTGTAGCGAATGCAAAGGGCGAATTCGTTATCAGCGGTGTTTCGCAAGGCAAAACCAAAGTTGAGATATCCTGTCTGGGATACGCTCCTACAATATTTGAAATAGAGATTACCAAAGACCTTAAAGGTGTCACGTATTATCTTGCGATAGATGACCTTACCCTTGAAAGTGCGGTGGTTACCGCAAAGGAAAATACAAATAGTGCCACCACCAGCCGTCAAATTGACAGGACCGCACTTGAGCATATGCAGATGGTCAATATCTCAGATATCTCCTCATTGCTGCCGGGTGGAGTCTCGGCCAATAGCGGCAAACTTACCAGCTCTACCGATGCTTTCCAAATTCGCTCCGATGAGACCTCAGCAATCTCCTCTTTCGGTACGGCTGTCGAACTGGATGGTGTGCGTCTCTCCAACAATGCTACCCATGCCGGTGTATCGGGGGTTTCTACCCGCAATATCGCCTCATCCAACGTAGAGTCTATAGAGATCATAACCGGAGTACCTTCGGTGGAGCATGGCGATATGACCAACGGAGTGGTCAAGATCAATACCCGTAAAGGAAAATCCCCCTGGATGGTAACCGCAATGACCAGTCCTAATACCAAGCAGCTCTCTTTAAGTAAAGGATTTGACTTGGGTGCAAAGGGCGGAGTAATCAATGCGAGTGCTGAGAGAACCACATCCGTACATGATCTGGCTTCACCTTTCACTACCTACCAACGTAACGCCTTTTCATTGATCTATTCCAACTCTTTTGACGCATTTGGACAGCCAATAAGATTTTCGACCGGAATTTCGGGCAACGTCGGGGGATTTGACAAAAGTGCAGACCCCGATTCCTTTATGGAGACTTTTGAAAAGGTAAAGGAAAATACCATCAGAGGAAATTTCTCACTGAATTGGCTTCTTAACAAGTCTTGGATTACTAATATTGAACTTACGGGTTCAGTGGTCTATTCCGATAATCTCTCCTCTGTAAGCCAAAATAAATCGAGTTCCAGTTCGACATCTTCTCTCCACGGAATGGAAGAAGGATATTTTGTTTCCACCCCCTATTCATCTAATCCTGATGCTGAAGTAATTCTTAGGCCTGCCGGATATTGGTATGAGGTTAGCTACAGGGACGACAAGCCCATTGACTACAATCTACACCTAAAGATAAACTGGGCTCACGACTTCGGAGGGGTGGTAAATAAGCTGAAACTCGGAGTCCACTTTACCGGCAGCGGTAATCTTGGACAAGGCCTCTATTATGAAGATCTATCGAAGGCTCCGGATTGGAGACCTTATCCCTATAAGGATATTCCCTTTGTCAACAATCTTGCAGCTTATGCTGAAGAAAATGTCACCATTCCTATCGGAAGTACTTCTCTCAATCTTGTGGGCGGTGTGCGTTCTGAGTGGACGATGATCAACAACTCAGGTTATGGCACTGTCAATAGTCTTTCCCCGCGCTTTAATGCGAAATATTCTATTATTAAATATCAAAGAAGTCGCATCTTGAGAGAACTCTCCCTGCGTGGCAGCTGGGGCGTGGCCGTTAAACTCCCTTCGGTTTCCATTCTCTATCCTACTCCTTCCTATTATGGTAAACAGGTTTTTGCGCCGGGTACAATGGCGGATGGCACGGCATTCTATGCATATTACATTCTTCCGAGGCAGATAGAGTACAACCCCGATCTGAGATGGCAGAAGGCGCAGCAGAGTGAAATAGGAATTGAGGCAGATATAGCAGGCATCAAACTCTCTCTGGCGGCTTTCTATTCTAAAACCCTGGACTCTTATTTCACATACAATGAATATGAGCCATTTACCTACAAATGGACGGATCAACGCAGTCTTGAAGGGTGTCCAATCCCCTCATCCAACCGCCTCTACTCCATAGACAGGCAGACTGGAGTGGTTACCGTGAAAGATATTACCGGTAAGGAGGCTGATCAGATACTCGCATATTCGGAGAAAAATACCTTCACCTCTAAGACCAAAGTGACGAATGAAGTGGCTCCTACCATACGCAAAGGTATCGAATGGGTGGTGGATTTTGGACAGATACCAGCTATTCGCACCTCGATAAGAATGGACGGTACACTCTACAAATACAGGAGCACAAATGAGAATATAGTGCAGGCGTACCAGACAAACCGTACAATGTCGGATGGTATTACACCATACCAGTATATAGGACATTATGTTGGTAGCGGTTCCGGAACAAGCAACGGCTCCGAGAGCCTCAAGCTACGTAACAACATTACTTTTACCACTCATATTCCCAAGGCGAGACTGATATTTACTCTCAGACTCGAAGGCTCGCTCTATCGTTACGATCGCAACCTTGCAGAATATAGTGGTGAACAGACTACCTGGCCTATTAGCGGTCACAATAAGATTCCGTCAGGCACTGAGTTTTACAATATAAGGGGCCATGTTGTCAAATATCCCCTCTATTACACCACATTTGATGATCTCAAGACTCATATACCATTCCGCGAGAAATATCTCTGGGCAAAAGATAACGATAGACAGCTATTTTCGGAATTGGATGCAATGATCAACATTACGGGGTATAATTATCTCTACCTAAAGAATGTCTTTTCTCCCTACTTCTCCGCCAACATCAGTGTGACTAAGGAAATAGGCCGAATAGCTTCTCTTTCGTTTTATGCCAACAATTTCTTCTATTCGACAATGAGATTCAAGACGAGTGCCTCAGAGACCGATGTATCATTGTTCGAATCTTCATCATATATACCTAAGTTTTACTATGGACTCACATTGAGGCTTAAAATACAATAATATAATACACAATGCTTATGAAAAAGTTTATTTCATTTCTGATGTGCAGCGTACTCTTACTCGCTGCGGTTTCCTGCGAAAGGGAGGACCCTTACAAATTGTATGATGTCAAAGTTCAGCTGGTCTATTCTGATTTTGATCCTATAGCAGGCGTTACGGTAAGTGCAGTAAATGTCAATACCGGAATGATTTATGTCGGTACAACTGATGCCGCCGGTAATGCAGTTGTGCCTGCAGTTGCCGGTCTTTATGAATTTTCTGCTACCGAGACCCGTGCTGAAAGCGGAACGGCTTATTCTTTCAATGGATTTAAACAGCAAGTTGCCATTACTCATGAGTATGGGAAGACTCCTTTCGTTGTTACCATTGATATGGTCGGTTCAGAGGCTAAACAGATCATCATTAAGGAGCTTTATACGGGTGGTTCTCCAAAAGATGACGGCTCCGGTTATTTCCAGCAAGACAAGTATGTCATTCTCTACAACAACTCGACAGTTGATGCCGATCTCACGAATCTCTGCTTCGCAATGACAATCCAATACAACTCACACGCAACAAATGCTGACGTGGTTGGCGGAGTACTCACTTATGAGGCTGAAGGCAGAGTACCTGCCGGACACGGCTTCTGGACCTTTGCGGAGGGTAATGCTCCGGTGCTCAAACCGGGTCAGGAGGTTGTTGTGGCCATTACCGGTGCTATTAACCATACTCTGACATACAGCCAATCAGTGGACCTATCCAAAGGCGATTATTATGCTATGTATGATCCCGAATCCGGATATAGCTTAGCTTCGTACTATCCTACACCTTCTGAGGCAATTCCTACATCTCATTATCTCAAGGCTTACAAATATGGTACGGGAACGGGTTGGCCGGTTTCGGTGACAGGTCCTGCATTCTTTATCTTTATGACTCCTGAGGGTGTGACGCCTCGCTCATTCTTTGAGGATCCTTCTAACGAGAATTTATATGACAATAAGACTTCAGGAATCCGTAAATGGGTTCCGAATGAATGGGTTGTAGATGCCTGTGAAGTGTTCTCAGCCGGTTATGTGGGTAAGAACAACAAGCGTCTTACTACTGCCGTTGACGGAGGTAGCGTAGTGCTGAGCCACAAGTTAGGACACTCCATCTACCGTAATGTCAACAAGGAGGCTACCGAGGCAATAGCCGGAAATAAAGGAAAACTTGTTTATGGTTATAGTATGGGAACAAGCGACCTCGAAGAGGGTTCAACCGACTCGAGCGATATTGATGCTGAAGCCTCTATCAAGTCAGGTGCGCATATTATTTATATGGATACCAACAACTCTACAAACGACTTTCACCAGCGTAAACAAGCTTCTTTGAGGAGCAAATAAGTTGAATTGATGATGAAACGTTGTCTGATTATAATGGTAATGGTCCTGCTCTGCCTCTTTTCAGGCCGGGCACAGGTGACTCCGCAGCATCTTTATGATTTTAATTTCATAAAGAGCTCAGAACCCTGGTTGACCAGCAGCAATGCGGCCGGTCTTATTCGTTTGCCTGTGGAGAAGATTTTCATTACACAGGCAGGATTTGAAAAGAATAATGGCGGATTTGTAGCACATCACCAGTCGGATAACAGTTTCAATGCCGGAGGTTTGGCAGAATCATTCTCCCATTTGGGACAAGATGTCTATGTTTACGGGAGATTGTCGTATGACTATTTCAAAGGGAAGAATATGGGTGGCTCAGTAATGAGCGACCCATATCACTCCCCATTTAATATTGTGGCAATGGCTGACACCACTGCCGGTGTCAAGACATTGGAGACCTATCGCCTAACCGGAGGTGTAGCTTACCGCTTTAATGATGCCTTTTCTGTAGGAGGCAAGATAGACTATAAAGGTGGCAACTATTCTAAGGCACGTGATCCGCGTCACGTCAATATGATAATGGATATGGAGGTAACAGCGGGTCTGAGCTGGAATATTGCGGATGTGATTGTGTTCGGGGCCAATTATATCTTCCGAAGGAATCTTGAAAGTTTTTATTTTCAGATTTACGGCACAACAGACAAAATCTACTATTATTTAGTGGACTACGGTGGGTTTTTCGGGCAGCGGGAGGTATTTGGAGAAAGGGGTTATTCGACACAGAGTACCTATATGCCGCTATTGACCACCTATCACGGAGCTGCACTTCAAATTGAGATCGGCCCTTCTTCCAGGGTCAGGTTGTTCAACGAGTTTTCATTCAAGGCATTTGATGGCTATTATGGCAGAAAGTCCACTTCTACTATAATGTATTCGGCCCATGAGGGGTTCCAGGCCGGTTATAAAAGCTGCCTTTCCTTCGGAAATGACAATACCGGACATCTGGTGAAACTCAATGCGGACTACACGCAAATGTACAACAACGAGAATGTCTATCAGGAAAAAACCATTGAGGGCGTAAAAGAGATTATCTATTTCGGTAGCAATGAGGTTCTAGAAAGACATCTGATTGAAGGCAATCTGGAGTATTGTGCCAATATCGGCATCCGGGATCATCGTCCAACACTCACAATTAAGGCTTCAGCGGATGCTATGGCCCGTTTTCAGACCTCTTCGCTCTACCCCTTCAACCGCAAACAGAACATCTTTTCTATTGACGGAGTGCTTTCGGCAGCATATAACATTTTCCACGCAAATGGTATTGTGGGAATCCGCCTTAGCGGAGGATATGGGACAGGATTAGGTGAGGCTTTTAGAGATGGATTATATACACAGACCTCCAACCCCAGGGCGCCGCGTACGATGAACGATGCGATGCTCAAAGAATTTGAATTTCTCACTGCAAACCGTATCAATGCCGGTACGGGATTTAGATACTCTCATTTTTTCAAAAATAATATCACCGGTTATATTGATTTGGACTACCGGTTGTTAAATGCCCTCAATATCTCATATCTTGTCGGTTCTATGCATCATCGCATCAGTGCTACAGTGGGCATCTCATTCTAACATCAATAAAATGAAAAGAAAACTGATACCTTCGGTGGTGATTTTGCTTTTCACCGCCATATTGTGCCGTGCCGATGAAGGCATGTGGCTGATTCACCTTATTGAAAAGGGACTCGCCAAGAATATGCAGGAGCGTGGCTTACAGCTCGATCCCAACACTCTCTATGATGAAGAGAAGGGTGGATTGAGTGATGCGGTAGTGTCGCTTGCGTTCGGCTGTAGTGGCAGTATGATCTCATCCGACGGTCTGATGATCACTAACCATCATTGTGCTTATTCAGATATACATTCGTTGAGCACTCCTGAGCACAACTATCTTGAGGATGGATTCTGGGCGATGGATCGTTCGCAAGAAATCCCGGTCAAGAACAACGGTATCTTTTTTTTGAGGAAAGTGATAGATGTCACTTCCGAAGTACAGCATCTGCGCGACTCAATTGTCCCCAGGGGCGGAGGTTTTGCAATGCGCAGAGTTTATAGCCTAATCGAGGGCAAATATGGAAGACTCTTCAAAGGTCAGGGAGAGGTCTCCTGTTCCTCGATGTGGGGTGGCAATAAGTATTATATGGCGCTCTATCAGGTTTATAAGGATGTACGTTTGGTGGCAGCCCCGCCGGTATGTATAGCCTCTTTTGGTGGAGAGGTAGATAATTGGGAATGGCCACAGCACAAGGGAGATTTCGCGCTCTATCGTATCTATACGGCTCCTGATGGATCTCCGGCTGAATACTCGCCAGAAAATATCCCGATGAAGCCCTCCCATACGCTGAAAATATCCACTGCAGGTGTGCAGAGAGGAGATTTTGCGATGGTCATCGGCTATCCGGGCAGCACCGACAGATATGCTTCCTCTTTTAAGGTGAACAACATAGAGACAGTTGTTAATCCGATCCAGGTAGAGATCCAGGGGGAACAGATGAAAATTATTGACGGTTGGATGAATCTGGATCCCGCTGTGCGTCTGAAATATGCGGACTATTACTTTTCATTGAGCAATGTGCAGGAAATCCGCGAAGGTGAAATATTCTGCTACTGTAATTATAATGTGGCAGAGAAAAAGCGGGAACAGGAAGTGGAGCTCCAGCGCTGGATAATGTCCGACTCTCTAAGGGCAAAACGCTACGGTACTTTGCTGCGGGATCTCGAAGTTAAATACAAGACTCTTGAATATATAGAGAAGCAGATCGGCTATTTTCGTGAGACAATAGCCAGGGGAGTGCGTTTGCATCGAATGGTCAATCATATTGCACGGACTGCGGAAATGGTTGGGAAGGACAAAGATCATCAAGTGCCTATAGCTGATAGTACTTTGGCCCTTGAGAAGATAATGGAGATGTACAATGAGTTTGACATGAGGGTGGAAAAAGATCTGGTCAATCTCTCCATTAGAGAATTTTATGCCCACGTGGATAGAATGTTTTGGGGAGAATGGTTGGCTGAACAGTATGACCTTTTTGAAGGAGATACCTACGCTCTTGTGGATTGGATATGGGATAATTCTGTTTTTACGGATCATAAACGGTTTGAATCTGCTTTGTCGGAGGTGCGTACTGGGGAAGAATATCGTGCAGACCCTCTTGTGGAGGCCATTACATCCACTAAAATGATCATGTACAACAACTATAAGAGTACAATCGATAGAGGTGTAAAATTGACCAGACTTGAGAATAATTATAAAAACCTGCTCTATCAGATGTATCTTGAAAAAGGAATTCCACAATATCCCGATGCAAATTCAACAATGAGGCTCACCTACGGGACGGTTGGTCCGCTCTATCCCTGCGACGGTGAGATCCGTCTTGAAAGGAGTACTGCACGGGGCATACTGGAAAAATATGACCCCAACAGATATATTTATTCACTTAAACCCGAATTGAAAGCTCTTTATGAGGCACAAGACTGGGGCAGATGGGCAGATCCTTCTACCGGAGAAATGTATATCAATTTTGTCACTAACAATGACATCACGGGCGGCAATTCAGGCAGTCCTGTGATGAATAGTCGGGGCGAACTTATTGGACTGGCATTTGATGGAAACAAGGAATCCCTTGCGGGTGACACCTATTTCGATCCGGTAATGAATAAATGTGTCTGCGTCGATATCCGTTATGTGCTTTGGATTCTGGACAAATATGCCGGCATGCAGCATCTTGTAGCGGAAATGCTGGGAGAATAGCCTCACTCAACAAATCCTATGGTTGCCACACTTACCCTGAAATATTGCATCAAAGGTGTAGCGCAGGCAGCAAGGGTTGAACCGGAGGTTAACACATCATCTACGAGCAATACATGACTTATGCCTTTCGAGAGGAGCTTCAAGGCAGCTTTCTTCTCCACGTGAAATGCATTTTGCACATTTTCAGCCTTTTCTTTTCCGCTTAGACGTGTCTGGGTTGAGGTCATCTTGATTCGTCTCACTAGGGATTTTATCACAGGAACAGTTTTACCTTCAGGATGTGAAGCAAAGCCTTCGGCTATTCCGCGTGCAATGATCTCGGCTTGATTGAAGCCGCGACTCCAACGTCTGCGCCAATGTAGCGGGACCGGTATTATGGCATCAATATCTTTGAAACGACCTCCATTTGCCATTTTTTTACCAAGGTCTCTTCCGGTTGCTATTCCGAGCGGAATATTACATCGATATTTGAATTTGTGGAGGATGAGGCCGTATCCGCCGGTGTAGCGATAGAAAAATAGTGACGCTGCACTTTCAATACCTACTTTTGACCACATTCGCTCTTCGGCCGGATTCTTCGGCCAGCTCCAGAACCAGGTATAAGGAATATCATTGCGACAATCGTCGCAAATGTTATTTTCTTCACAGGCAAGAATTGTTTGGCAAACTGCGCATTGGCGGGGAAAGAAGAGGTCCCCAAGCGCCTTGAAAGAGTATCTCGTCCCACTGACAATGTCATTCCAACAGCTCATATCGATACATATTTGTTACAAAACTACAAAAAAAGCTTAATTTTGTAACAAAGCCTGGCAAACGAATACAATGAGTATGAGGAAGTTTGTTTCAATTCTGATATTTGGTGTGTTTTTATTCGCTGAGGTCTCCTGCATAGAGGAGAATCCCAATAAATTGTGTTACATTAAAGTCCAGCTGCTCTATCCCGAGGATAGCGGTTTCGGACCTGTGGCAGGGGTTGAGGTAAAAGCAGTGAATGTCCATAATTTAAGATCTTACTCCGGTACTACTGACGAAAATGGCAATGCAATTGTACGTGCAATTACAGGTCGTTATGCATTTTACATTACGGAGTCGCGTACCCTCCATGGTAGCGCTTACTTCTTCGATGGCTTTAAAGCACAGGTTGACATTCCTAACAATTATGACAAGAAGCCTTTTGTGGTTACCATCGATATGTCTGCTTCTGCGGGAACGAAACAGGTCATCATTAAGGAGGTTTTTTTGGGCTCTAACTATTATATTACAAGTTCAGGTCTTTCTCAGCCGGATAAATATCTCCTTCTCTATAACAATTCAACGATTGATGCTGACCTTACAAACCTTTGCATCGCAATGACAATTCCTTACGACTCACACACTCCAAATGCCGATGTGGTTGATGGAAAGCTATCTTATGAGAATGCCGGCCACGTTCCTGCGGGACATGGCTTCTGGACCTGGCAGGAAGGTCATGCTCCGATACTCAAACCGGGCGAGGAGATTGCCGTCGTCATCAGCGAAGCCATTAATCACACCCTGGTCTGCCCCCATGCAGTAGATCTCTCCAAAGGCAAATACCATGTTATGTATGACCCCGAATCGGGATACAACGATCCCTCATACTATCCCACACCTTCGGAGGCAATTCCTTCATCTCACTATCTCAAGGCGTATAAATATGGTAAAGGAAATGTTTGGCCTATTTCGGAGACAAGTCCGGCATTATTTATCTTTATGACTCCCGAAGGTGTTACACCAAGGTCATTCTTTGAGGATACTTCCAACGAGAATTTCTACAATAACATTAGTTCGGAAAAACGCAAGTGGGTTCCGGCAGAGTGGGTTTTGGATGCCTGTGAGATCTTTACGGCCGGATATGTGGGTAAAAACAATAAGCGTCTTATTACCTCTGTTGACGGAGGCAGTGTGGTTCTCTATAGTAATTTAGGATTTTCCATCTATCGTAATGTGGATAGGGAGGCAACTCAGGCCATTCCTGAAAATTATGGAGAACTCTTTATCTCTGCTTACTACGATGGAACTGCATCCTTTGCAGAGGGATCGACCGACCCAACCGGTATCGATGCCGAACACTACATCTGGCGCGGGGCGCGTATCATCTATATGAATACAGACAACTCAGGAAAAGACTTCCATCAACGTCAGGGGCCTAGTTTACTTATGTGTAAGTAGTACTAAAATAGTAATTTTGCAGCATGCCGGACAAAAGAATAATCGATTTTATTTCAGAGCATCATGTGATGTCTCTCGCTTGTGCAGCAAAGGGAGATTTGTGGTGTGCAAGCTGCTTTTACGTGTTTATGGAAGATGAAATGAGTTTTGTCATTACTTCTGAGGGGCAGACACGCCATGCACAGCTTTTTATGGCAAATCCGGTTGTGACGGGCTCTATTGCACTTGAAACCGAAGTGGTCGGAAAAATACGTGGTCTTCAGTTCAGGGCGGTTGTGGAAAAATGTGAAGGATCTTTGTTTGACAAATACAGGTTGGCATATCTAAAACGCTTTCCCTATGCAATCCTCAAAGGGGGAGAACTCTGGCGCCTTGTCCTTACCGAACTCAAATATACCGATAACCGTCTCGGCTTCGGTAAAAAACTTAAATGGAAGTCAGGAAAAAATAGTACCTTTGTCGATCATGCTTGATTTTGTTTCCATATCATTGGTGGATATTCTCGACATTATACTTGTCGGTCTGCTGATTTTCCAGATTATCAGACTGATACGTGGCACTGCAGCTATGAGTATTTTTGCGGGCATACTCCTTCTCTATGTGGTATGGTTGGTGGTTTCTGCCTTCAACATGAAGCTTCTTTCCGCGATTATGGGGCAGGTACTCGGAGTGGGTGTGATTGCGTTAATTGTAATCTTCCAGCCCGAAATACGTCGTTTTCTCCTTCATTTGGGCTCCAGATATGCCTCTGCAAACAGGGGTAGTTTTTTTCGCCGTTTTTTTAAGAATCGCGGCGGAGTCAATGTAGTAAGTCCGGAACTTTTGGAAGAATTGACAGAGGCATGCAGAATGATGTCACAGGAGCGTACAGGGGCTCTCATAGTACTTAAGCACAAGACTTCATTGGCAGTAATTATAGAGACCGGTGATGAAGTTGACGCAAAAGTAAGTCGTAGATTGCTTCTCAATATCTTTTTTAAGAATTCCCCCCTTCACGATGGCGCTCTTATTATTGCCAATGAGAGAATACATGCAGTCAGATGTACGCTTCCTATCTCTGAAAATCCCAATATTCCCGCTCAATTTGGCTTGCGCCATAGGGCTGCCGTAGGAATCACCGAGCAGAGCGATGCCAGCGTTATTGTGGTTTCCGAAGAGACCGGCAATATTTCGTTTGTCTCAAATGGGGTGCTTAAACCTATGAATAGTATAACTGAGCTTAGGACTGCAATTGAAAACTCATATAGATAAGGATTGAAGGGATGATACTGGAGCAGAAAATAGGGTTTGATAGGATCAGGAGGCAGATTGCAGAGCGTTGTTCCACACAATATGCCATTGACAAAGTGTGGGATGAAGAGATTTCTCGCGATACAAAAGAGATAGATTTGCGTCTGCAACTGACAGACGAAATGCGTCTCATCTCGATGTTTGAGGACTCATTTCCTTCTGTGGGCTTTATAGATACAAAGCCCTTTTTGCTGCCTCTAAATGTGCCTTCCACTTATATTGACTTGGTTTCCCTGAGTAAGCTCAGGATTTCACTCGATACCCTCCGCAAGATTCTATCTTTTTTTAAAGGGTGTAAAGATGACCTTTACCCTAATTTGCGGAACCTTTCCGAGAAAATTACCTATTATCCCGAAGTGGCGCGCAGGATAGATTCGCTTATTGACAAGAATGGTGAGATGCGTGACAATGCTTCGGAGCAATTGCATACCATTCGTCGTTTGCTCAAAGAGAAGGAGGGTGCAATATCCAAACGCATTTCGCAACTGCTCAAAAAGGCACAATCCGAAGGGATAGTGGATGAGGATGCGTCGGTTTCGGTAAGGGATGGAAAAATCCTCATTCCCGTGCCGGTAGCTAATAAAAAACGCATAGCCGGCTTTGTTTATGATGAATCGGCAAGTGGTAAGACCGCCTTTGTGGAGCCTATGGAGGTGGTGGAGCTTAACAATCAGGTACGCCAACTGAAATTTGAGGAACAACGCGAGATCCTGAAGATACTGGTGGAATTTACCGACTTCCTGCGTCCCTATTTGGAGGAGCTGATAGCCGCCTCCGAGTATATAGGAGAGATAGATTTTATACGCGCAAAGGCCAATGTGGCGCTGGATATTATAGCCGGAATGCCGATTATATCGCAGACAGGTGAGCTTGCATTGCGCAAGGCTCGTCATCCCCTGCTGGAGAAGGCCCTGAAAAAGGAAAAGAAAGAGATAGTGCCGCTGACCCTCACCCTGACGCGTGAGAAACATATCCTGCTCATCTCCGGTCCCAATGCCGGTGGTAAGTCCGTTTGCCTCAAGACAGTGGGCCTGCTGCAGTATATGTTCCAGTGGGGAATGCTGATCCCTACCTCCGAGATTTCGGAGATGGTGATATTCGACAATATTTTCATAGATATAGGAGACGACCAGTCCCTGGACAATGACCTCAGCACTTACAGTTCACACCTGGTCAATATTAGGAAAATACTGGAAAATGCCACCGACAATTCGCTGGTGCTGATAGATGAGTTTGGTAGTGGTACCGAGCCCACTGCGGGAGGTGCAATAGCGGAGGCTGTGCTGGCGCGACTTGAAGAGATTGGAGCCTATGGGGTGATTACTACCCACTATACCAATTTGAAACTTTATGCCAACAACAGTTCCGGTGTGGCTAACGGCGCAATGCTCTTCGATGTAGCAGGCATTACTCCACTCTTTAAACTTGAACAAGGACTTCCCGGCAACTCCTTTGCCTTCGAATTGGCCCGCAATATAGGACTCCCTGAGACCATTGTCAAGGATGCGGAAGAGCGGGCGGGCAGCGGATTTGTGAGTATTGAGCGTAATCTCCGCCAGATAGCGCGCAGCAAGCGCGTTCTTGATGAGAAACTTGCCCGTATCAGGAGCACCGATAAAACTCTGGAGAGTCTCACCGACAAATACCATAAAGAGCTTGGAGATATTAAGCAGCTCCGAAAGGAGATAATCGACGAAGCCAGAGCTGAGGCACGCGAAATAATCGACCGGAGCAACCGTAAAGTGGAGCAGACTATTAGGGAAATCAAGGAAGCGCAGGCGGAAAGGGAGAAAACGCGTGCCATTCGTAAGGATCTTGAGCAGTTCCGGCAGGAGATGGAAAGTAGCACCGAGAGTGAGTTGGAACAGCGTATCACCCGCAAAATGGAGCAGATAGTAGCACGTAAGGAGCGCGAAAAAGAGCGTAAAGAGAGACGTAAAAGCGAGGCCCAGCGTCAGGAAGAGGCAAAAATACGTGCTGCTGCTTCAAAAGAGCGTGTAATTTCAGACAAACCGCTTCAGCTGGGGGACAAAGTACGGATCAAGGGTTCAGAATTGGTGGGAGAGATAACACAAATTGCAGACAAGACCATAGCCGTGGCTGTGGGCAACATCATCAGCAAGATGGCTCCCTCCAAGGTGGAGCGCATTTCCACCCAGGAGTACAAAGATAGCACCCGCTATACCAAGCCACAGTCTATCGTTACCTCTTCCTCAATATCCGAGCGAAGGCTCAACTTCAAGCCGAAAATCGACATACGTGGCGAGCGTTTGGACAGTGCTCTGGATATAGTCACGCGCTTTATAGATGATGCGTTGATGGTGGGCTTATCAGAGGTCAAGATTCTCCACGGCAAGGGAAATGGAGTGCTCCGTGAAGAGATACGAAAGTACCTTAAGACCGTGCCGGGGGTAAGCTCCCTTCGGGATGAAGCTCTGCAGCTGGGAGGAGCGGGTATTACTGTAGTAACTTTGGAATAACTTTTTTTAGAATAATATTATGAGAAAAATCGGGGTATTGTTTGCGTTTGCCGCGATAATGACATTCTTCGCATCCTGCGAAAATGTGGAGCAAAAAGTGACAGCTGTCGCTGATGGCTTTCTTAAATCCTACTATCAGATGGATTACGAAAATGCCATCACCTATTGTACTGATGAACTTGCCGAAGCAATTCGCACAGCTGTTGCAGCAAGGCCGGAAATGTCGGCGACTCTTGCAGAGCTTGTGGCAGCTGCTGCCAAAGAGACTACCTACACCATCACTGAAGTTGATACAGAATCGGTAGAAGATAAGGCAACTGTCTCGTTTGAGTTACTTCCATATAAGGCGGAAGTAGTCATAGAGAGAAAACTCATTCTGATTAAGTCAGATGGGGAGTGGAAGGTCTCAGATTTCAAATAAAGCTTTGCAGCGTTCTATCGAGTCAAGTTTTTCCCATCCGAAAAACTGCACATTCTCTTTTATTTTCTTTCCGTTACGGACGAGTTCCACCTCTTTTACAAATGGATCTCTTCCGAAGTGGCCGTAGGCCGCTGCAGCGGAATAAATAGGATTTTTGAGGCCGAATTTTTCAATTATGACTGCCGGACGGAGATCGAAACATTCGTTAATGATAGCAGCAATTTCGCCGTCGCTTTTTCCTACTTTTGCAGTACCATAAGTATTGACGAAAATGCTTATGGGTTTTGCTACGCCGATGGCATAAGAGATCTGAACCAGCATTTCATCAGCAACTCCTGCTGCCACCATATTTTTGGCAATGTATCTTGCAGCGTATGCTGCAGAACGGTCTACCTTGCTGGGATCTTTGCCGGAGAAAGCACCACCGCCATGCGCTCCTTTGCCTCCGTAAGTATCTACGACGATCTTTCTGCCGGTCAGTCCGGTATCTCCGTGAGGTCCTCCGATTACAAATTTACCGGTAGGATTGACGTGGAGTATGAAGTCATCCTTGAAAAGTGCCTTATTTTTTGGAGTAAGAAGCTTCAAGAGTCTCGGTAGAAGAATATTCTTCACATCTTTATCGATTTTGCTTTGGTCAACATCCTCGTCGTGCTGTGTGGAGAGCACTATGGTGTGAATCCTGCGGGGAATATTATTGTCGTCATACTCGACGGTAAACTGGCTTTTTGCGTCAGGACGCAGATATGGCATCGGCGAGGGAGACTCCCTGCGGATTTTTGAGAGTTCCAGAAGGAGGATATGGGAAAGAGTAACCGGTAGAGGCATATACTCTTCCGTATCCTTGCAGGCGTAGCCAAACATCATTCCCTGATCGCCGGCACCCTGCTCTTCTTTATCTACACCCTGTGCGATGTCTGGAGATTGTTCGTGGATGGCAGATATCACTGCACAGGAATCGGCGTCGAAGCGGTATTCGCTTTTTGTGTATCCGATGCGTCTGATGGTATTTCTCGCTATGGACTGGATGTCCACGTAAGCCTTTGATGTAACTTCTCCGCCGATAATGACGAGTCCTGTGCTTACGAATGTTTCACAAGCAACGCGAGACTCCGGATCCTGACGGAGAAAATCATCCAGGATGGAGTCGGAAATCTGGTCGGCAACCTTATCAGGATGCCCTTCAGATACTGATTCTGATGTAAACAAATATGCCATTTGATATAGTATTAAAATAAAAAAGTCAAATCACGCAGGAACGTAGGATTTGACATCATAAAGGCAATTTTAGCATTTTTTACAGTGGTTGCAAGCAGTCAAATCTTTCCACTCCTGTTTTAACGGTTGCAAAGGTAGAAATAATCTTTTTATCCGCAAAACTTTTCAACAATCCGTTGTTGAAAAGTATCATAATTAAATAAGGTGATTTAGTGCAATTTACTGTAACTTTGCAATGATAGAAGCGAATTTTATTTATTAACCAAATAATATTTATGAAACTAACAATCAAGTTTTTGTTGTCCGCATTCGTGGCTCTGGCGTTTTCTGTGACATCATTTGCACAGATTACTACATCATCCCTGGGCGGACAGATTACCGAGTCATCCGGTGTTCCGGCCGTAGGTGTTGCGGTTGTTGCCACGCACCAACCCTCCGGTACGGTTTACGGTGCGGTCACCAATGCCGAAGGTCGTTATGCGATCCAGGGTATGCGTGTTGGTGGTCCCTATTCAGTTGAAATCTCTTGCCTCGGCTTCCAGACAGTTACTTACACCGACATCGTTTTACAACTCGGTGAACAGTATGCTCTGAATTCCGCCATTCAAGAGAGTTCCGAACTCCTCTCGGAGGCATTGGTGATTGCTTCTCCGGTTTCAAAATTCTCAACTGAGAAGACAGGTGCAGCCACCAATATTTCCAGGCAGCAAATGGAGAATCTCCCCACTATCAGTCGCAGTATTACAGAGATAACAAAACTATCTCCTTACGGTGGTAGCGGTATGAGTTTCGTCGGTACTGACGGACGTACTGCCAACTTTACTGTTGACGGTGCCAACTTTAATAACAACTTCGGTCTGAGTTCCAGCCTTCCCGGCGGCGGCAGTCCGATTTCAATCGATGCCATCGAAGAGGTACAGGTTGTGATTTCCCCTTATGACGTACGCCAGACCAACTTTATCGGCGGTGGCGTGAATGCCATTACCAAGTCGGGTACCAATACCTTCAAAGGTTCTGCCTACGTATATCATCGCAATGAGAATATGCGCGGTAATGCTGTTGACGGTAAAGAGATCGCAGGTGCACGCAACAGAGACAGAACCACAACTTATGGTGCTACCCTCGGCGGTCCGATTGTAAAGAACAAACTCTTCTTCTTCGTCAACTTCGAGTATCAGAAGAGCCCCACGGTTGTAAACCGTTGGAGAGCATCTGTTGATGGTGTGGCAGACCCTGATAACTACATCTCACGTACTACTCAGGCAGACATGAAGAGAGTTTCAGAGTTTCTGAAAACAAAATACAATTATGACACAGGCTCCTGGACTGACTATCCTGCTGACGAGTCAAATATGAAGATTCTGGCTCGTTTGGACTGGAACATCAGTCAGAAACACAAACTCGCCCTGCGTTACAACTACACTCTCAACCAGAGGTGGAACTCTACCAACGCATCTTCATCAGACTGTGGACAGCGTACCACTCAAGCACGTTTCTCACAGTACTCCATGGCTTTTGCCAATTCAATGTACTCGATGGACAACAGGGTGAACACTTTCTCGTTTGATCTTAACAGCCGTTTTACCGACAATCTCTCCAATCAGCTCCTCGTAACCTTCTCCAAACTCGATGACATACGCGGAACCAATTCTTCAACCTTCCCATTCATCGACATTCTCGACGGTACGGGTACAATCACTCCGTATATGTCTGTGGGTTATGAGCTCTTCACCTGGAACAACGGTGTGCACAACACAGTGGTAACTGCAAAGGATGACATCACCTATTACGCAGGTGCTCATAAGATCACAGGCGGTCTTAGTTACGAATATCAGATGGCTGACAACTCCTATATGCGTAATGGTACAGGTTACTACCGCTACCACTCACTTGATGATTTCCTTAACGGAGCCACTCCGGAGACTGTCAATATGACCTACGGTTATGATGGAGAGCGCAATCCTGCAGCCCGTGTTACCTTCCACAAGCTATCCGCTTATGCACAGGATGACTGGGATGTGAGCAGCAGATTCAAACTTACTGCGGGCCTTCGTCTTGAGACAATTCTATTTGACAACTCCGACTTGATGACCAATAAGGCGATTCATGATCAGGATTATAACGGCTATCGTATTGATACCGGTACATGGCCTACTCCCAAGTTGCAGGTTTCTCCTCGTATCGGTTTTACCTGGGACGTTCTCGGTGACAAGAGCCTTAAGATACGTGGTGGTACAGGTATGTTTACCGGCCGTCTACCTCTCGTGTTCTTCACCAATATGCCGACCAACTCCGGTATGGTTCAGTATCAGTCAAGGATCACCACCAGGTATACTGCAGGCGTACCTAAGCCCGATCCTCTTCTTGAACATTTCAAGGGTGGCCTGATCACCGATATGGATGCACTCCGCGAAAAAATGATTTCACTAGGCAAGCCGGGTACGGTTTCTCCTGAGGATGGTGTTCTTCCTTCAGCCATTGCCGCTGTGGATCCCAAGTTCAAGATGCCTCAGGTATGGAAGACCTCTATTGCAGTTGACTATGCATTCCCCACTCCATTCCCGATGAGCATTTCGGTTGAGGGTATTTTAAACAAGACTATAAACGGTGTTCGTATCCAGGATATAAATATGAAGTCTGTAGAAGGATTTGCAAGACTAAACGGGGCTGATAACCGCCACATCTATCCTTCAAGTTATACTTACACTAAGACTTCAGCATATCTGCTTACCAATACCAACAGAGGTTATGGTGGAACAGCCAGCGTTACATTCAACATGACGCCCATCAAGGATCTCCATTTCACCGCAGCTTATACCCGTACAGTATCCAAAGAACTTACCGGTATGCCGGGTAGTGATGCCTCTTCTGCATTCACGTACATTCCTACTTCAGAGGGCCCCAACAATCCTCCTCTCCACAATTCACAGTATGTGACTCCTGACAGAGTGTTTGCATCTCTTACCTACAGAGATAAGTGCTGCAATAGCTTCAGTCTCTTCTATGAGACTTGGAGAGGCGGTGCCAACTACACCTACATGTATGCAAAGGATCTCAACAATGACAACTACAACTACGATGTAATCTACATTCCTAAAGATGAGTCTGAGATCAAATTTGCATCACAGGATGATGCCAACCGTTACTGGGGATTTGCTAATAAGGATCCTTATCTTAGCAAAAATAAGGGTAAGTATGCAGAGGCATACAGTGTTTACTCTCCTTGGGTACACAGACTTGACTTCCGCTATACACATGACTTCAAGGTGAAAGTAGGCAAGTCCACGAATACCCTTCAGCTCAATATTGATATTCAGAATTTTCTCAACTTATTTAACTCCTCATGGGGTGTGAGTAAGTTTATGAATCCTCTCCTCAACTCCGGTCGTATCCTTGACGTACAGTCAATCGGCGCTGACGGAGTTCCGGTATTCACTACTATAGATGCTGTAAATGCAGATACCCAGACCTGGACATATTCTCATAGTCTCGGTCAGTGCTGGTATGTGCAGGTAGGTATCAAATATATGTTTAACTAATGTATAACACGAAATAGAGTATGAAACTAAGATATTTACTCACAGCATTTGTAGCGACTCTGGCTTTTGCTGTAGGATGTGTGGATCAGTTGCCGGGTGATTTAGCTTCACTGCAGGTTTCAAGTTCCTATATTTCTATTCCCCCTGCAGGTGGCAGCCAGACCATTACGGTCAAGGCCACTGAAGCCTGGGCATTCAATTCAGTGCCTGACTGGCTCAAAGTAACTCCCACTGCGGGTGGAGCAGGTGAGATTGCTGTCACATTCAGTGCCGGTGAATCTCTCGATACACGTGCAGCCGAGCTTTCCATTAAGGTCGGTGCCAATGAACAATTTATCAATGTGACTCAGCAGGTGGGTTCAGGCGAACTTACTCCTTCTACTTGTGCTGAGATCATTGCCGGTCCTGTAGGCAAGACTTATCAGGCAGAGGGCGTATGTACATCAATCGCCAACACCACTTATGGTAACTGGTACCTCCAGGATGATACAGGCTCCATCTATATTTACGGTACAGTGGACAAAACCGGCAGCTATAACTGGAAGAGCTTTGGCATCGAAGTTGGTGACAGAGTTCTTGTTGAGGGTCCCAAAGTTGTTTACAACAATATTGTAGAACTTGTCGACGTAAAAGTTCTGAAGGTTACCAAATCCCTCATTAAAGTGGAGTCGGACCCCATTGAGATAGGCAAGGCCGGTGAAGCATTTGAGGTAGAACTTACCTGTAAAGGTGACGGTCTGTCAATTTCAATCCCCGATAACGCCAAGTCCTGGCTCACAGTTGAGGCTATTATACTCAATGGTACTAAGGCGGTTGTTAAATTCAACGCAGCTCCTAATACGGGCGGTGCAAGAAAGACAACTTTGGTATTCACCACCACTTCCAAGGGTCAGGTTAATACTGCAGAGACTACGGTAACACAGGAAGGCTCGATCCTCGAGATGTCCATTAAAGATTTCCTTGCACAGCCTGAATCCGAAACTGCACTCTATCGTCTCACAGGAAAGGTAAGCAAACTTGCAGCCAGTGCATATGGTAATTTCGACCTTGTGGATGCAACAGGTAAAGTATACGTTTACGGTTTGACAGCCACGCAGGTTGCTAAGAATGACAAATCATTCCCCAGCCTTGGAATCCAGGAAGGTGATATGGTAACCCTTATCGGAACAAGGACCTCATACAATAAGGTTGCACAGGTTGGAGGTCCGGCTTGCCATGTGAGCCATACAATCCATACCGATGTGGCATCAATTGCCGACTTCCTTTCCAAGGAGGTTGCTTCCAAAGTATTTGAGTCTCCCTATTACAAGATAACCGGTACCATTACCGAGATTTTGAACGAGACTTACGGCAACTTCTATCTCCAGGATGCAAGCGGTACCGTGTATGTGTATGGTCTTACCGTATGCGGTGTGGCCAAGAATGACAAATCATTCTCTTCACTCGGTCTCAAAGTTGGTGATGTGGTAACTATGATGGGTCAGCGCGGTCAATATGCTAATGCAAAAGTTCCGGAGCAGAAGGAACAGGTGTCAAATGGTTACTATATTTCGCACACTGCCGGCAGCGGAGGAGGAGATGTAAGTTCCGGTGTTCTCACCCTGACGGTTGAGGGTCTCCCTGCAGCTTACTCCGGTGATGTTACTGAAGTTACCCTTTCAGGTCAGAAATTCAAGATAGTGAATGTGGCAAACTATGGCAGTGGTATCCAGATTAGCGGAGCCAAGAGTAGGGATGCCGGTTATATCACCAATGTTGTAGGCACAAAGAAGATTAAGACCATCAAGGTTACCTGCGCTTCAGGTAAAACATGGTATCCTAACAATCTTGTGCTTTACGCAGGCGCTGCGGCTAATCCCGGTGAGACTGTGATTGCAGCCACTTCGGATGAGACCTCTTCTACTTACGACCTTTCGGGTGGAGACTACAAGTTCTTTACTTTGAAAAATCCATCCGACTATACGGTATATCTCGACAAAATCGAGATTACCTACGCTGAGTAAAGGGGGCTAAAATATCTCTGCTTCAGGAGATCGGAGGGGTGACTGTGATACGGTCACCCCTTTTACTTTATTTGTATGGCTATGACGGATTCTCCGAATAAATTGCTACATTTGTATATTATGAACGGGAGGATGACGCAGGGAAGGATGGCCGAGGATATTGCCCTCGAATGGCTTCAAAAAGAGGGGATGGAGCTTAGAGAGCGCAATTGGAGGTCGGAACATAAAGAGATAGACCTGATAATGGAGAGCAGTGATTTTCTCCACATCGTGGAGGTCAAATCGTTGAAATCTCCCTCTCCGATTGCTCCTTTCCAGCAGGTAGACCGGCTCAAACAGCGTTTTCTTGTGCGGGCGGCGAGGAGATATATCAGGTCGAGGAACATTACAAAAGAGGTGCGTTTTGACATCGTGTCAATAATGTTCCACAAAGATGGTACGATGGATCTGGAGTTTATTCCGGCAGCATTCTTTCCGATTTATTATTAGAATTTTCTTTCGATATGAATAAGAATTACTATTGCATTATTATGGCCGGCGGTGCAGGAAGCCGTTTCTGGCCGATGAGCAGAAATGCCAGACCAAAACAGTTTCTAGACATCCTCGGAGTCGGCCGAACCTTCATACAGTTGACATACGACCGATTTGCGAAGATAGTTCCCGTTGAAAATATTCTAATAGTTACCTCGGAGCAGTACGCCGATCTGGTCAAAGAGCAACTTCCCGACATTATTCCGGAAAATATCCTCCTTGAGCCCTACAAGCGTAATACTGCGCCTTGCATCGCTTATGCTACCTACAAGCTCTTCGATAAGAATCCCGATGCTACGGTGGTGGTTGCTCCTTCAGATCATATGATCACCGGAGAGGATAATTTCTGTAACACCATCTCCTGCGCTCTTCAGCATGCTTCGGGTAGCAAAGAATTATTTACCATAGGTATCAAACCCACCCGTCCCGACACCAACTACGGATATATCCAGATCAACCGCCAAACCAATCGTATTATAAACGGTCACTCCTCCTATGCAGTAAAGACATTTACCGAAAAACCCAATGAGGAACTGGCAAAGGTATTTATCGAAACCGGAGAATTTTTCTGGAATTCGGGTATATTCATATGGAATCTTCGTGCAATTAAAGCAGAACTGGAGGACCACCTGCCTGAGGTGGCTACTCTTTTTGCCAAAGGCGCAGGACTCTACAACACTCCCCGAGAGAAGGATTTCATAGTGAAAGTCTATGATAACAGCCCCTCCATATCAATAGATTACGGTGTAATGGAGAAAACCTCCAGAGCCTGGATCTTCCTCTCTAACTTCGGATGGTCGGATGTAGGCACCTGGAGCTCCCTTTATGATCGTTCAGTCAATAAGACTCCGGAGGGGAACTTCATTAAAGCTTCCAACACCCTTTTGCGCGGAGTCACCAACTCCATCATATGGGAGAAGGATCCCGAAAAACTCCTGGTTGTCCGCGGTCTGGACGACTATATGGTGATAGATGAAAAAGATGTGCTCCTGATCTGCCCTCATGACGAGAAGGTGCTCAAGGATATATTGGCGGAACTTGCAATCGAAGAGCAATCAAAATATCTTTAAACAAACCAATGAAAATAAACGTACAATCCGAGATAGGAGCTCTCGAAGCGGTGCTCCTGCACACTCCCGGAGCTGAAGTGGAGAATATGACTCCAAGGATGGCTCAGCGTGCACTTTATAGCGACATCCTCAACCTTTCCATCGCCCTTCGCGAGTATGAACAGATAGAGGGGGTGCTTTCCAAAGTGGCAAAGATCTATCAGGTAAAGGACCTGCTGCTCAAGGTGCTTGAGAATAAGGAGCACAAAGAGGCGCTTGTGGGCAGAATCTGTGTTACCGAACAGGTGCCCGAGCTTTTTGACCAATTGATGGAGATGCCTCCCCGGGAGCTGGCAAAAGTACTTATAGAGGGTCGGCCAGCGCGCAAGAACACCCTCACTTCATTCCTCAGCGATGAATTTTACGCTCTTTACCCGCTCTATAACTTCTATTTCACTCGCGACTCCTCGGTTACAATCGGCAATCAGGTGCTGATTTGCAGGATGGCCAATAAGGTGCGTATGCGCGAATCTTTGATAATGGAAGCAATCTATAGCGGCAGCGGTGCTTTTGAATGCGATATAATCAACGCTCACGACTTCCAACCCACAAATCCTGAGATTTATATGGAGGGTGGTGATATTCTTATCGCCCGTGATGATATACTTGTGATAGGCAATGGTATGCGCAGCAGCACGCGTGGCATCGATTTTCTGATCTCACGCCTCTGTAACTCCAGCCGGAAGGGTCGTAAGCATATCATAGTGCAGCAATTACCCTCTGAGCCGGAGTCTTTTATCCATCTGGATATGGTATTTACCATTCTCGACAGAGATAAGTGTATGGTATTTGAGCCTATGATTGTGGGCGGCCACCATTACCAGACTGTGCATATTACCATTGACAATGGTAAAGTGACAAAAATTCACAATGTAAATGGTATTTTGCCGGCACTGCGTCGTTTAGGGCTGGATCTGGAGCCGATCTTTTGTGGTGGAAAAGATGAATGGGACCAGGAGCGCGAGCAGTGGCACAGCGGTTCCAATGTATTTGCCTTTGCCCCGGGCAAAGTTATTTGCTATGCGCGTAATGAGATGACGCTCGTAGAGTTGCAGCGTCACGGATTTGAGATATTGACAGCCTGGGAGGTGATCCAGGGGAAGCGCAATCCTGCCGATTATGACCGCTGCTGTATTACAATTGAAGGATCTGAACTGCCTCGCGGCGGAGGCGGTGCCAGATGTATGACAATGCCTTTGAGCAGAAAACCGGTTGCCTGGTAAAAATTATTTGTAAATTTGCGGGCTGAATTGAATAAAGAGATGAATCAGAAAATTGAAGAAATATTGGCGGCGATCTCGGAACTGAGAGCCAATACCGAGAAGGAAATCGAAGAACTGAGAATCAAATATCTCGGAAAGAAAGGTGAAGTTACAGCCCTATTCGAGGAATTTCGCAATGTGCTCCCTGAGCAGAAACGTGAGTTCGGACAGAAGCTCAATGTTCTCAAAAATGCCGTTCAGTCCAAGATAGACTCCTTAAAGGAGAATATTGCCGAGAAAGGGGCAACCAAAACCTCCTGCGACCTTACCAAACCGGGTGATAGGATGGATCTCGGTACACGCCACCCCATTTCCATCACCCGTGAGGAAATTATTTCCATTTTCCATAAATTCGGTTACACAGTAGCGGAAGGTCCGGAGATTGAAGATGACTGGCATGTTTTCGGA
Organism: Bacteroidales bacterium; assembly: GCA_033811195.1. Taxonomy (GTDB): domain Bacteria; phylum Bacteroidota; class Bacteroidia; order Bacteroidales; family UBA932; genus Cacconaster. The sequence goes on from JAPXOZ010000002.1 coordinate 152,705, forward strand.
GCTCTTAATTTCCCTCCGGAGCATCCGGCTCGCGATATGCAGGATACCTTCTTTATCCACGCTAACGATGGCAATCCGGTGTTGCTGCGTACCCATACCTCTTCAGTACAGGTGCGTGCTATGGAAAAGATGGATCTACCCATAAGGGTGCTTTGTCCGGGACGCGTATTCCGCAATGAGGCCATTTCAGCCCGCGCACACTGCATTTTCCATCAGGTAGAGGGGCTTTACATTGACAAGGGAGTCTCTTTTGCCGATCTGAAGCAGGCGGTTCTGCTCTTTGCCCGCGAGATGTTCGGCGAAGAGACCGAAATTCGACTTCGTCCCTCCTATTTCCCATTCACCGAGCCTTCTGCTGAGGTGGATGTGAGCTGTAATATTTGCAAAGGGAAGGGTTGCAACATCTGTAAGGGTACGGGCTGGCTTGAGATTATGGGTTGCGGCATGGTGGATCCCAATGTTCTGGAGGCTTCAGGTATTGATTCAAAGATTTATAGCGGATTCGCTTTCGGAATGGGTATTGAACGCATTGCAATGCTCAAG
>JAPXOZ010000003.1:0-133885 GCA_033811195.1 Bacteroidales bacterium
CTCCTTTTCCTATTTTAGAACATCAACCATTTGAAAACCAAAAATGCTGTCCAAGGATTTACCGGACGCTCATCAACTCCACCATTAACGGGACTTCCGTAAGCAGCTTGCTTACTGTCGTAAAAATTACCCAATGAAAGATAGGCCCCATGTAATTCCAGACTCATGTATGGCCCTATATTATACTGAATATTACCATTCGCTTCAATACCTATGAATGCTCCTCCACCGGCTGGTTGTACATTGCTCAATCCGGCAGAAACACCAACTTTTGCATTTAATTTGTTAGGAATAATGCCTTTTGATGCACTTAAATTAGCATATGTCAATCCATATCCCATATTGGAAATATCCATGACAGCAGGTGTAAAGCGGTTTACCACATTGCCATGCGGCATCAGTAAATAAGAACCTGAGCTAACGTAAATGGCACCAGGTGCTCCCCATTGATTTCCTGTGATTACTCCATTGTATTTTCCATCTTGTAATGCGTCTGCATCACCGGACGTATAAAGCACATCCAATGCTACATTGTCATTGGGAGTTTGTCCATAGCGATACGAAAGACGTGCGTTCGCTGCATAACCGAATATACTTGTCTCTTTGGTGTATTTTTCAGTAGACGAGTCCAATGTATTTGCTTGACCCAAGTTTACATTCACAAAACCGGTAACAGTCCAAGGGTCGAGCCATGTGTCGGCATTTCTACTGAAAAATGTTCCCAACCACACTACGTCAGCATGATAAGGTACTGAACCATAGTTAAATCTAAACGTTCCGTTATGGCTTGCCAAAAGGCTATTGAACCCTTGTCCGAGAATGGAAACACCGCCTGCTCCGTTTCCACGGTCACGTAGATAATATACTGAACCTCCCACTTTCCAAGCACGACTCACATCTTTTTCACCATTCAGTTCTATCAATGTTACATCGTCATTTAAGTGAATGTAGTTTTCATAGAGTTTATAATAGCCTGCCTTGATTCTTGAAAAATCCCAATCTTTGCGAACTGATACTCCAACACCGTCTGTTCCGAAATAGGCTAACCGATAACCGGTCATTGTCATTTTATCAAATAATGTGGTGTAAGGATTGTAAGGAGTATCAAAAATTCGTTGTAAACCCAGGTTAATATACAAACCTTTTGCGGGATTAATCTCTATTTCCAAGTTTTGGGTTTGCAGGTTGACTTGGTCAGCCGAAAAACCTCCACCGAAGTTACCGCCTACACCATAAGCCACGTCACCCCACGTCCAGTCGATTTCAAATGCCGCTCTCAATATTGCTTTACCGTTGAAAAGATTGGGTTTGTAGATAAAAAACGGAATAAGGCGTTGCTCCACATAAGCGCTCACTCGCTCATTGGAAGTTGTAGTGGTATTTGCCCCAAATAAACGTCCCACCGTTTGACCTTTCAGAAAGTCATTCTCAGGATAGACATTGGATGTAACCACCTGATTGATAAAAAATGCCAAAAACTGAAATTCTTTATTTGCTTTATCAGGTATTTCTTTTGAAAAATATTGATTGGTCGGCAATTGCGCCCAAGCAGAAAAAGAAATAAGAACTGAAAGTAGAAGCAATGATATTTTCTTCATTATATTAAATTTTATCATTTAAAAAACACGAACTAATGAAAAGTTGTTTCATTAAAAACTTAAAAAGGTCAGGGTAAAATTGCTCCTGACCTTTTTAAATAAATGATACAGTGTTATCTTTTTACAAATTTCTGAATGTTCATCTGCCCCAAAGCACCACCGTTACTACTGCCGAAACCTGCAGTCGCTGTAGGAGGAGTTGCACCTATATCAGGTTCTGTTTGAACAACTTCATACTTCATGTTGAAACCTTCTCCAACTTTGGTGATTTCAAAAATACCTTCGCTGGTTACAGCTGATGGAGTAGATTGGTGCAATTTGATTGTCCATATAACTCCGGTTCCGGACTTTGTCTGAACAAAAGTTCCTACATAATTTGTCGGTACACCTCCGGAATAAGATACCACTGCATAAGTGTTATTGTTTTTGAAGTTTGCTGTGATGCTGTCCACCGCGAAATATGTTGACAACAATGGAGCTACATCACTACCTTTTGACACCCAGTTTCCTACAATTCCGTCTTCTGCCGGATTGTAAACATCCTCTACTTCACTCTTTTCACAAGCATAAAATAGAGTTGATACTGCGATTAAAATAAAAAACAGTTTTTTCATAATTTCAAAATATTAATAATTAATAGTTGTTATAAATACAAAATTAGATAATTAGTAACTGAAAAAAAAAGCATATTAAAAATATGAGGGTTGACTTTAATATAATATTCCTATCAATTTAATATAAAAAGCAGATATACAATAAATTATAATTGTTAATTAAAGACTTGACCAACTCTTAACCCCAACGAATCACATTTGCACCCCAAGCATATCCAATTCCGGCTGCTATCATGGACACTACCGTTCCGGGTTTCAATAAATTACGCTCCTGCGCTAAATGGAGTAGCAAAATTTGGTCTATTTGACCAATATGTCCATAATGTTCAAGATAAATGCTCTGCTCCGGAGTCAGTCCAAGTTCAGTCAGCATATAGCCAAACATACTACGCTTAAAATGGAGACAACAAAGGAAACCTAGTTCGCTTTTCTGAATTCCCGATTTCTCGAATGCTTTATCAATGCAATGAAACCAGTTTTTCATTGAAACTTCATTTAATCGGTCCTTCATGTGTTCAACATTGAAAACCTTCAGCGATTTATAAGCCAAGTGAGCATTTTCTGCTGTAATGGGGTTTTCTGTTCCTCCATACAGTACACCTGCATCGCGTGCCATTGTTCCATCTGTAATGATATGCGTGCCAAGAATTAAATTTTTACCCCAATTGCGTTTCAAAATCATCGCTCCGGCACCGGCACCCAGATTAAACATAAACGAAACCGCACTATCTTCAAAGTCGATAAAATCGCCGTTTCTATAACCGCCTACAATCATAATTGTTTTAAGCTCCTCGTCGGCTATCATCATATCTTTGGCTATTTTCATGGCTGCTACCGTTGTTCCGCAACGTTGCTGAATGTCAATTGACCAGGCATTATTGGCTCCGATTTTCTCCTGAATATAAATTCCAGATGTGGTGAGCGGATATTCCTTCCATTCTTCACCAATACAGAGAATCAAATCTATCTCCATCGGATCGACACCGGTGTTTTTCAAACAATCCAGTGCAGCACGTACACCCATTTCTTGTGTACCATCATCGGGACCGGGAATTGTTTTTTCTACAATTCCCAGTTTTTCTATTACCGCTGCTTCACTCCATACACCTTTAGTGGCTTCTGAAATTTGTTTGGCAGACATTTTCGTTTCCGGCATATAAATTCCGGTTCCAACTATTCCTACGTTTACCATATCTTACGATTAACTATTTTATGATTTACAACATCCAACCATCTCCTAATACACTAATAAATTACTTCCTACTGACAGACCTGCACCTGATGCCATAAAAAGCACTTTTTCTCCACGCTTGATTTTTCCTGATTTAATTCCTTCGTGCATAGCCATTGGCACACAACCGGATCCGGTGTAACCATATTGATCCATTATCATCATGGCTTTTTCTACAGGCTGATTGATGGCTTCCATTACCCTTATGATGACCGAGCGATTGATTTGTGTAAAAATATAATGATCAATCTCGTCGGCTTTCACATTGTATTCGGCAAGGAGTTTGTCAACGACCATAGGCCAAAGTCGTACGTTTCGATCACCCGGCATCGGTTTTAGACTTAGAAGACCGTTTTTCTCTTCATCTAAAACTTCTTTGGTCACCGGCATTTTGGAACCGCCGGCATAAATGCCTATAAAGTCAAACTGAGTTCCGTCGGTCAACATCTGATTACCGATATAGGCTGACTTTCCGGTATCATCTTTTGTAAGAATAAAAGAAGCTGCTCCATCTGCAAAAATCGGATAAGAAAATGCATCACCCGGACGGATAAATGCAGGCATATTATAAACTCCCGTTATCAATGCGTATTTGATTTTCGGATTGTTTGCAAGAATCCTCGAAGCCGTATCAAAAGCCATTGTGAAGCTCGCACATGATGCTGAAACGTCAAACGACATACTCCATTTTTCACCCTTCTGCAATCGGCCTTGCTGAATAATGGCTGTTGCGGGAGTAATGTATTCGGGAGTGTCGGTTGCCACGATAAACAGACCGATGTCATCGGCAGACAAACCGGCATTTTTCAAAGCCACTTCGGCTGATTTGGTTACAAAATCTGCCGTAGTTTCATTCAGGTTTCTGAGATGAGCAATGTGGCGCTGTTTGATTCCGATTTTTTCTTCAGTTTTTTCGTGATTAAACTCAATTCCCGTCAGCTTCTTCAATTCTTCATTTCCTATTGGCTCACCCGGAGCATACAGCCCGGTAGCAACTATTTTTATTGGTAACATTATATTTTATTTACGATTTGATTATTAACTTTAAATTCAATATTACAAATATCCAATCTCTTCTGCTTGCTTTCTCAACTCTTCTCTGAAATCGGGATGAGCAATGGAAATCAGCAGTTCAGTGCGTTCACGAACTGTACGACCGGTTAGTCTTACACTTCCGTATTCGGTTACAATGTAGTCAGTATTGCTACGATGAAGCGTTACTCCTGTTCCGGCTGGCAGCACGGGCACAATTGTAGAAACTGTTCCACCTTTGGCAGTTGAACGGCAGGCTATAATGGATTTTCCTTTTCCATCCAAGCCTTCGATAGCTCCAACAGCTGTATCACTCTGTCCGCCGGTTCCTGAATACTGCTTTGTACCAATCCCTTCACTCGCTACCTGACCGGTAAAGTCAATCATCATGCAAGTATTGATGGAAACCATTTTCGAGTTTTGACGAATAATGGCCGGATTGGTCACATATGAGCCACGTAGGAATTCTACTGCCGGATTATTGTCCAACCACTTGTAAAGTTTCTCACTTCCCATAGCAAAAGTGCATATGAATTTTCCCTTGTGTATGCTCTTTTTCTGATTGGTGATAACCCCCATATCATAGAGTTCCATCATGCTATCCACCATCATTTCGGTATGAACTCCCAGATCTTTCTTCTCTCTGAGCATCAATGCGGCAGCATTTGGTATATCACCAATGCCCAGTTGAATGGTAGAACCATCTTCAATCAAGTTGGCGATATATTTTCCTATTTTCATGGCCTCTTCATCCGGTTGAGGCTCCGGTATTGCAGGAGGATTTTGAGAATATTCCACAAAATAATCTACTTGAGATACATGTACCTGGGTGTCACCAAATGTTCTTGGCAGCTTGTCGTTCACTTCCAATACAACAACTTCAGCTGCTTCAAGAATATCTTTCTCATATGTTATTCCGAGTGAAAGTGAAACAAATCCTTTCTCGTCAGGAGGTGTGCAAGTACCCACAAACATATGCGGACGACGTACTTTAATCCTGTCGGTGGCCGCATTATGAAGCATATTCGGAACATAGGTCACAGTTCCCGTTTTTTCTTTTATCGCTTTTCGTGAACCGGGTGCATGGAACCAACTGCAAAGTTCAAAATGTCCTTTCATTTCCGGTTTCATATAGAACTCATAGGGCTTCAAAGTAAGTACGGAAAATACTTTTACATCTCTCACACGCTCTTTTGCCAAATGGAATACCGACATACAGCCTTGTGGCTCAGATGCGCACTGCGCTACAATCACATCCGAGTCACTTTGGAGCAGATCGGGCATTTTTTCCAATGGGATTAATTTACTTTTATATATTTCTTTGAATTTTGACATAATAATTACAAATTATAGATTTAATACTTCACTAGGCTTTGGCTTTATTTCTGCTGAGAAAATGGACACTAAGCCCTACTGCAAATGCTGCTAATATAGCGATGGCAGCTGCAATGCCCGGATTTTGCACTTGATCACCGAAATAACGATTGGCAAAACCAAAACTGGCTAAACCGGATTTATATAGATAAGGGAGCAAATAGTAGACAGCAAAATAGACCACGAGAGCTGTTATTGAGCCTGAAAGTGCTGATTTCATCTTCACGTCTTTCAGAAAAATTCCAAACACCAGCGGTACAATTAATATCGAGAAATAGGAATATGTTCCGTTTTGAGCAAAAATAGCTACGCTCACATTAGGATTTATAATCTGCTCTCTCGACATCAAAAACGCTACAACTGCCATTACGGCTATTACTATTCGGTTGATGCCAATATAGCTATTCTCGTTTTTTATCGATTTTCCAAAAAGCGGTTTGATAAGATCTGTGGTTATTGTGGTACTTAATGACTGAATCAAGCCTTCGATAGTGGAAAAACCGGCACTAATCAGGCCAAGAATTACCAAAAGTCCAACTAGCAACGAACCTACTCCACCCGAAAAAACAGTAATTACATAATTGGATATAACACTGTCCACATTAATAGGCTCTCCATTTAATGTTAAATCTGGGAAAAGCAGACGGGCAAACAGTCCAACAAATACAACCGAATAGAATAAAAACTGAACAATTACGGATACTGTCAGAAATTTATTGACATCCTTTTCTTTTTTTAGTAACAAAGATTTGGTAATGATATGTGGCTGTGCTACCACTGCGGCTCCTACAACCAATTGTGCAATGACTATTTCAAAGAAATCACGGAAGAGCGGACTTTGCTCATTCGGGAATTTTACTAATTGCGGGTCAATTATCTTTAACTTTTCAAAAAAACCGAAAAATCCATCTTTAAAAAATTGGAATCCCGACCCAATTAAAATGAGTGCCACCAGAATCATAAGCGAAGCCTGAATCACATTGGTATAAACCATAGAGTTAGCTCCGCCAAACATCATGTATCCAAATGTAAAGACAACCACAACGGCAAGGACTACAATCTGATCGGCATTCAACGCTTGTGCGACTACCTTTACCAAAGCAACCAAAATCAACACAATAAATGCCAGCAGCAGAACCGTAAGGACGGCAACAAAGAGTGCGTATCCTTTACTGTTATATCTGCTACCCACCCAGCTCGACAAGGATAGTGCTTTGACTGATTGACCGTATTTTCTGAAACTTTTTGTCAGAATAACCAGCGATGCCAATGAAGCAAAAGGAAACACTAACCCGTACGAGATATAGGCACTTAAACCATAAGTGGCTATCAATCCGGGATTTATCACGAAAGTGGCAGCACTTGTCATAGCAGCAGCCAATGACAACGCTACGTAAACCGGCGAGAACGTAAAACTCCCCACTGCGTAGTCTTTGATGTTTTTCGTACCACGCGCACCTTTAATTACAAAGTAGAGTACGAATACCACATAAACTGCAAAGAGTATAGACGCGCCAATAACTTGTGCTGATGTTGCCATAACAATAAATTTTAAACGGTCATACCACCGTCAACACTCAAAACAGTTCCATTAATGTAAGAAGCATCATCACTAGCGAGGAATAGATAAGCTGCCGCAATCTCTTCAGGCTGACCGAGGCGCTTCAAAGGCACTTTGTCTTCCATAGATTTCAATACTTCGGCAGGCATTTTCTTAACCATATCGGTGGCAATAAATCCGGGTGCAACAGCGTTTACAGTTACTCCTTTACGGCCGAGTTCACGTGCCAGGGTTTTGGTCATCCCGATCAGTCCGGCCTTAGTTGCCACATAGTTGGTCTGTCCGAAATTACCGTAAAGAGCTACCACAGACGAAGCGCTGATGATTCTTCCCCAACCTTTTTCCACCATTACTTCCGATGCACATTTACAACAGTTGAAAACACCTGTGAGATTCACATCAATTACCTGTTGCCAAGTCTCAGGAGTCATTTTTTTGATAGTACTGTCGCGAGTAATTCCTGCATTGTTGATAATAATGTCCAATGTTCCGAATTTGTCAACAACCTGTTTCGTGGCCGCTTCTACTTCTGAGTAAACGGCAGTATTTACTTTTGCAAAGGTAGCTTTACCGCTTGCATCTTTAATAAGTTTTACAGTCTCGTTCCCTTTTTCTTCATTGAGGTCCCAGATTACAACTGTTGCGCCTTCTTGCGCAAAACGAATGGCAGTCGCTTTTCCAATTCCGTCAGCACCGCCGGTTACAATAGCAATTTTGTCTTTAAGTTTCATGATAAACAATATTGACTTGCCTTTATAAAGGCAGAAGATTAATTATGTATTTAATTGATTATTATATTATTATAAATGTTTCTTTTCCCGGAATTTATCTTTCCTTCAAAGCTATGGATTTAAAAAAAAGTTTCAAAAGGGTTTTTTAATAATATTGGGTTGACAAATCCGATATTATTGTGTTATTTGTTAAGTAAATGACTAATATGCAGTAGATTAAGCATAGTAAAAGCAGTATTGACCAGTCTTATTTGTGATTGTTATAATGAAAAGATCCGAAGCCCTTTGACGAATTTACTTTGGAGTTCCATGACATCATGGGTGCCTCTATTCTAAAAAAACAAAAAAAACACTAACTTTGTTATTAGATAAAACAACTTTATCTGCTGACTGATTGTATCACACTTTGCCTTAAAAGACACTTGCTTAAACATAATAAATGGAAATGATTATTTTAATCATCAAAGTTTCCACACACAAAAAAAATAAAATATTCGTATGAAAAAGCTTAGTTATCTATTAGTATTGATTGTTGTCACTTTTTTGAGCGTCAATTGTTCTTCGAATATAAAAAAATTGCAACGTGGAGATTATTATAACGCCACAATGGGTGCTATTAAGACTTTACGCTCAAATCCGAAAAGTAAAAACTCGATAGAGGTGTTGCAACAAGCATATCCGTTGGCAATAGAAAACAGCATGCGAAAAATTCAAAATGCTTTAGATGCCGATGTTGCCGGCAAGTATTCGATTATAGCAGACGAGTATTTGGTTCTCAACGCTATAGCAGATGCAATCTATACCTGTCCGAAAGCAATGGAACTTTTCCCGCATCCTGAGCAATATAGCAAAGAGTTGAGAGAAATCTTGCCATTGGCTTTTGAGGAATCCTATAAACAGGGCGAACGTTTATTACAGCTAAATACCCTCAGAGATGCTCGAGAGGCATATTATCAGTTCTTAAAAGCCGAATACTACATGCCTGATTATAAGGATGTGAAGGAAAAAATCCAAGTTGCATTATATGCAGCTACGCTCAAAGTGGTAGTACAAAAACCTATTACACCCAAACGTTATCAACTTTCTGCCGATTTCTTCTATGATAATCTGATGGCACAGATGAGTAAAATAACAGCCAATCAATTCGTCCGTTTCTATACTTACGCTGAAGCAAAAGAGGAAGGCTTAGATAAACCTGACCAATATTTAGTGCTTAGTTTTGAAGACTTTACAGTAGGGAATTTACGTGAAACTACAAACAATTCTGAAATTTCCCGTGATAGTGTATTGGTGGGAACAACTACCGTGAATGGAGAAAAACAAAATGTGTATGGAACGGTAAAGGCAAAATTGACTGTTTATACGAGGGAAGTTATTTCAGAAGGAATCCTTTCGGCAAAAATAATTAATGCTTATAATAACAAAGTAGAAGAGAGTCGTAATTTCCCGGGTAGATTTGTATGGGTAAATGAATGGGCTAGTTATAAAGGAGATGAACGTGCATTGACAAATAAACAACTTAAAATGACAGAAACAAAACCCATTATGCCTCCTCCGGAACAAGATTTATTTATTGAATTCACACGACCGATATTTGATCAGGCTGTAGGTTTTGTAAGAAACTATTATTCAAGTATCAGTCTGCCGTAGTAAACTCGCTTGCATTAAATGGAGTAATTTTCAAACAGAATTGAAAATAATTGTATTTATTGAAAATATTAAACTCTAATTGAAAAAACTCTAAGGTATTTAAAACAAAAAAAAGCGACTTAAAAAAGTCGCTTTTTGCGGTGCGGACGGGACTCGAACCCGCGGCCCCCGGCGTGACAGGCCGGTATTCTAACCGACTGAACTACCGCACCAAGTAGTATAATAGCTTTTCCCCTTTTGGGACTGCAAATATAGATACTTTTTTATATCCTTCAAAATAAATCATACTTTTTTAAAAAAAGTGAAGTGTACATTGCCGTAGCGTTTTTCTTTAACAAAACAGGGATGCTCTGCAAAGCAATACTCATTAGAATGTTCCAAAATGAGGTAACCGTTATCAGCCAATATGTTGTGCTGTATAATCCTGTCAGGAATCGTATAGAGACCTACAGTTTTATAGGGAGGATCGGCAAATACGATGTCAAAACTCCTGGTACAAATATTAATGAAATCAAACACATTATGACGTACAACAATCAGGGCAGAAAGTCCTAATCCGTTAGCAGTTTTGCGTATGAAATCGGCCTGGAGAGGATTCATCTCAACGGCAACTATCTCTTTGCATCCACGTGACGCAAATTCATATGATATGCTGCCGGTACCGGCAAAAAGGTCTAGAACAGTAGTTTCTTCAAAATCGATTTCATTGGTCAAGACATTGAATAATCCCTCTTTTGCAAAATCAGTCGTAGGACGTGCCCTTAAGCCTACAGGTGGAATTATGGTTTTGCCTTTGAGTGAACCTCCGATGATACGCATTATAAGTGATAACTAACTTGTGGATTAAACAAACTCCACGGCGCGAAAATGTCTGAACATCTCTTCAGTTAGACCGGGAGGTACTTCTCCGCGAAAATAGATAGTAGTCATCCGCGGATTGATTTGGAACTCTCGCAGAGCTGCGAAAATGAAATATTGGGCAGTAACAATGTCGGTCGCCGGATAGGCATTGGCCAGAAGAAGTTTCTCTCCTTCAGCCAATACCATGTAGATATATTTTTTGTCCAGTGATACAACCAGACGGTTGTGTGCAGTAATCGTGGGAGCGAAGTGTAAAAGATCAGCTATGGGCAGTTCAGAAGTGCTTTCATCTTCACTTTTCTGCACATAAATAAGAACTGCCTTATATTCAGGCAGTTCTGTGTGTCGTACAATGTCCGTATCCTGAAGCGGTACTACTTCGGACAAGATCTTATGTGCATCTTCCGGTGAAAAGAATTCGGAAGGTACCAGAGTAAATCCTGCCACTACTCCCAGTTACCGGCGTTGTTGTTAGGGTTCTCAATGCTTCCTACCATGAGACCGGGATACCGCTCAGTGTCCTCTCTTTCTGCAATGAGGTTGATAATCAGCTGATGATCCATGTCCTTGAGAAGGGAGTTGTAGTGCATCTTGGCCTCAAATAGAGGAACGCTTACACCCGACACCATTTTAGTGATAGCGCTCATAACAACGGTATCACCGTGAGAGAAAGGGATGTACCTCAGTGAGTCAACAATGAAATCAGTGCGTGTGGTAAAAAGGGTGTCCTTTACAAAGATTTCAATGTTTTCACGTCTTACGAGCTTCTTCGCTACGGCAATAGAGTCGTCCATTGAACCAATTTGTCTTACGATGGTAATCTTACCATTATTGTAAAAATCAACAAGTGTGTCCATTACCGGTGCGTAATAACCAAAGGCTGATTTAAAAGTGGTCTGAAGTTCGCGAATGTCTTTTAGGCGCTGGATAGCTACTTCCGAACGAGCGTCTTTTTCAGTGTTGAACTTCACAGGCTCGTTGATACTCCTGACAATAAGAAGTGCAAGAACAACAATCACAAGAGGGAGGATGAAATAGGTGAGTAGTTTTTTCATTGTATAACTTTAATTAAATAATTTTGCCTTGTCAATGTCAAAAAATGTTCTACTTTGACCTACAAAAGTAAAAATAATATTTAGTACTTGCAATATATTTTTAATTTTGCAACTATAAAAAGAGAAAAACAGCAAAAATGAGATTTGATACAACACTTCTGGAGGAGATGCTTTTAGCATCAACGAGACCTCTCCTCATTGGTCATTTCAATCCTGATGGTGACTCCGTGGGCTCACTCACTGGTATGTACCACTATCTCAGGAGCAGAGGAATGACCCCTTCAGCTGTTCTGCCCAGTCCTTATCCCGAATATCTTGCATTCCTCATAGGAGAAGAAACTCCGGTCACGATCCATTCTCAGGAGGATAAGAGTGCCAGGGATATGGTAGTCACTGCGGATCTGTTAATCTGTTTTGATTTTAACCGCTTAAGCCGTACTGAGCAGCTGGAAGATGTTATATTGACCAGCAAGGTCCCCAAGGTGCTTATAGACCATCATCCTCTTCCGGAGGTAGAGCATTTTGACCTTGTTTATTCAAAGATTGAGGTCTCTTCTTCTTGTGAGTTACTTTTCTGGATTCTTATGAGTATGAGCGATGTAGATGGGGATGTTTTTCGTCTTGGTCTAAAGTGTGCAGAGTCGTTATATGTCGGTATGATGACCGATACCAACAATTTTTACAACTCCGTAAGTGCATCGACTTTTGAAATGGCATCACTGCTGACTGATGCCGGAGTGGACAAAACAAGATTACAGGAGTGTGTTTACAATAACTATTCTCTTGACAGAATGCGTCTTATGGGCCATCTGCTCAAAGATTGTCTTCATGTGATAGAGGATTGTGGAGTAGCTTATATGCTTTTGAGCGATGCAGACAAAAGGTCCTATAATTTTGCAATAGGTGATTCGGAGGGTTTTGTCAACCTGCCGCTTTCAATAAAGGGAATCCGGATTAGTGTGCTTTTATCGGAGCTGAATAATGGTCGGGAAAAATACATACGTGTTTCGCTCCGTTCCAAGGGGGATTTGGATGTAAACCGCTTCGCTTCCCTCTATTGTAATGGTGGTGGCCATCTAAATGCGGCGGGTGGAAGACTCTATATGCCGTTTGAGGAGGTTGGTCCTTATATAGAAAAAAGTTTCAGAGAATATCTCAAAATTGGTTGAGGCATATCTTTTGTATTATATTTGCACAATGTATCGGAATTTTGGACTTATATTGATTGCTTCTCTTACATTTTTTGCAATGACTGCCTGCCAGGCAGACAAATTGATTGTTCTGACTAATCAGGAAGAGCAGATTGATAGTTATATAAGTAAAGAATTTCCTGAAAACGAAGTACTTCGTCTGGACGGAGCAAATCGCATTATAATTACACCGGGTAGTGGGCCACAGGCAGCAATCGGAGATTCAATTAGGTTCAGTTACGAAGCTTATGTCTTCCAAGGTCGTCCTGTAGGTATGTTCTGGAGTGACAGTGCCAATGTGGTGCTTGGATCCCGATATTTAGTAGAAGGACTTAACCGTGGTATGGAGGGGATGCGTCTGGGAGAACAGTCGCTCATTATCTTTTCTGCTAAATACGGTTTCTATGACCAAAGCCCTGGAATAGTGCCCTCTATGTCTGCACTGATGTACAATGTGCTTTTGACAGGTATAAAGAAAAACAATTGACAACTAGAGGATTATGTTTAGATACAGATTATTGCTTTTAGCCCTATCCATATTCACAGTGCTTGCTCTTGTATCGTGCGCTAAAGAGGTAGGGGAGACCAATGAGGAGATCCAGGCACGGGTACTGGAATCTTGGATAAATGTCAGGCATCCAAGTTCCGAAAAAACTTCCTCGGGACTTTATATCATCGACTTTTCTGAGGGTACTGGTCGCAAAGTTACCGACAGTTCCTATGTGTTTGTCAAATATACTGTTAAGGAGCTTTCAGGTAACATTCTGGCAACCAATGATCAAGCAGTATCAGAGCAGTTGGGACAGTTCTCTTATTCCAGACATTACGGCTACAACATCTGGCGTGTGGACCAGGAGGCACTCTATACTGGTGTGGAGGAAACTCTCAAGAGGATGAAGGTAGGAGGCAGGGCGACTGTTGCATTTACGCCTGCACTTGCCACTCTTTCCGTCTCTCTCTATTCTTTATTCTCTTCCTTGGATGGAACAGTTCCCCTCATCTTTGAATTGGAACTTATCGATTGTGTAGATGATGTTTATACCGACTTTGAGGAACCGATGCTAAGGTTATATAGTGAGAAATATTATGGAGGTGTTGACACAACCAAGCGGGGTTTCTATTTTGTGAAAATTAAAGAGGTTCCTGTTGCGGACTCTATTCCTACAGAGGCACAAATCAAGATCCGCTATATCGGTCATATGCTCGACGGAATTGTTTTTGACACCAATATACAGGATACAGCTAAACGCTACCGCATTTATGAATCCAAAAAAACATACGATGCAATGGATATCACATTCAAGGATAATGTTGAGGATTTTAAAAAGGCTAATAGCATTATAGAGGGCTTTGCCGATGCTATTATGCGTATGAGATATGGAGAGAAGGCAGTAGCCTTTTTCTGGTCTCAGGCAGGTTACGGCGCTAGTGGCAGTTCTCCCTCAATTCCGGAATATACTCCTCTTTGTTTTGAAATAGAGGTAAAGGAAAAATAGGGTACGGGTTACGAGTTGCGCGTTGCGGGGTAAGAGGAAGTTGAGTTCTGTTAGAAGAGTGGGAAGTATTCAGTATCCGCAAATAAGTTGATGCAATAGATAAGGAGTAAATGCACCCAACCTAATAAATACGATAATGGACAGATATTTATTGTTCCTGTCCATTTTTTATATATAAATATGAAGCTATCTTTTTTGGCTATCTACCCTTGATTCAACGCACAAGAGGTATTGATGTTATTACTTTTAATACTTGATAACTGCTAACACTCAGAACTCAATACTCAATACTCAATACTCAAAACTCAGAACTAAAAACTAAAAACGGGGATTGTCCCCGTTTTTTTATGCTTTGTCGTTGCTACCCAGAACATGGATAACCTTGTGTTTGTAGAGCTCTTTGAGCTTGTCACGGGCAGGACCAAGATACTTACGAGGATCAAACTCTTCGGGCTTCTCCACAAATACCTTTCTTACCGCGGCAGTCATTGCCAAACGGCCGTCGCTGTCAATGTTTATTTTACATACAGCGGATTTAGCTGCCTCGCGAAGCTGATCTTCGGGGATGCCTATGGAGTCTTTAAGAGCACCGCCGTACTTATTAATCTCAGCTACGATATCCTGGGGAACACTGGATGAGCCGTGGAGCACAATAGGGAAGCCGGGAATGCGCTTCTCAATCTCATAAAGTATGTCGAGGCGGATTTCAGGCTTCTGGCCCGGTTTAAATTTGAATGCTCCATGTGATGTGCCGATGGAGATTGCAAGAGAGTCAACTCCTGTCTTAGTTACGAAGTCCTGGACCTCTTCCGGTCTGGTATAGGTGTGTTGTTCGGCAGAGACTTCATCTTCCACACCGGCAAGAACACCGAGTTCGCCTTCTACAGTCACATCATACTTGTGAGCATATTCAACCACGCTCTTTGTCAGAGCGACATTTTCATCGTAAGGAAGATGGGATCCGTCAATCATGACGGAGGAGAAACCAAAGTCAATACAGGATTTACATAGTTCGAGGGAATCGCCATGGTCGAGATGTAGCACAATGGGAATATTGTATCCAAGTTCTTTGGCATATTCTACTGCGCCCTGTGCCATATATCTGAGAAGCGTCTGATTGGCATACTTGCGTGCACCGCTCGATACTTGGAGGATAACGGGAGATCTGGTCTCCACACAGGCCTGTATTATGGCCTGTAATTGTTCCATATTGTTGAAATTGAATGCCGGGATGGCATATCCACCTTTCATTGCCTTTGCAAATAACTCTCTGGAATTTACAAGGCCTAAATCTTTATAACAAATCATAATCTTTAAAATATATTTTCGGTTTGATGGTTTTGTACAAATAAACCATACAAAGATAATAGTTTTTTGAGGAATATCACTATTTTTGTCTATTCCTAAGCAAAGCAAAGAAAACATACACATGAACAAAAAAGTGATAATCTTCTCAGCTCCCTCAGGGTCGGGTAAAAGTACTGTGGTCAACCATCTCCTGACTAAATTTGATAACCTCGAATTTTCCATTTCAGCAACTTCCAGAGCCCCTCGTGGTCAGGAGCAAAATGGCAGGGAATATTACTTTTTATCTGAAGAAGAATTCCGTAGAAGGATTGCTGCAGATGAGTTCGTGGAGTACGAAGAGGTCTATGAAGGTTCCTTTTATGGTACTTTAAAGTCTGAAATGGAACGTATATGGTCTAACGGTAATATCATTCTATTCGATGTAGATGTCAAGGGTGGAATCAACCTTAAGAAGCTTCTGGGTGATCAGGCCCTCTCCGTATTTATTAAAGCGCCTTCCATAAAGGAACTCCGCAGGAGATTGGAGCTCAGAGGAACCGACTCACCCGAAGCTATAGAAGCGAGAGTCGTAAAGGCAAGGAGTGAGGTACGCTACGCATCCAGGTTTGATGTGGTGCTTATCAACGATGACATCGCTACCTGTCTCTTGGAGGCTGAGGAGTGTGTGGCTGAGTTTATCGCACGTCCGAAGAAGAAGGTTGCACTCTTCTTCGGCTCCTTCGACCCAATGCATACCGGCCACCTCGAAATTCTAAGGTTTCTTAAGGAGCAGACTGAAGCTGATGAGGTGCGAGTGGTGGTTTCACCGCAGAATCCGATGAAGCATAAGAACTACTCAAAGAGTGCCAGGCTGAAGAATGTTAAGGCAGCAATAGCGAGAAGTGGTTTGGATGTGAAGATTTCTGATGTAGAATATCACCTTCCGGAGCCACTCTACACGATAAATACGTTGCGCTATCTGCGTGATAAAGAACCCACTTGTCGTCACATTATGGTTATAGGCGCTGACAATCTTACCATATTAAGCCGCTGGTACCGTTATCAGGAGTTGATTGACGAATTTGAAATTTGGGTTTATCCCCGAAAGGGTGTAGATGCAGCTACTCTTTGCGTAGAGCACAATAGTCGGTCCGCTATTAAGGGCGTCCGTCTGCTTAAAGGCAGACTACACAATATCTCCTCCACGGAAATCCGTAATGCAGAGCTCTCCGGCAAAGATATGTCAGCATGGAAGGCTTAATCTTTTTCTGCCATTTTGTCCTATTTTTCTCATTGGCAGATTATTTGTTCCTTTATGGCGTAATAAAGTTTTACGAACAAAAAGATAAAAGATATGATTAAAAAAGACCGCATTAAAGAGAAAGAAATTCCTCAAACAGAGCCCCAAACAACTCAGGGGGCTGATGTTGAAGAAATCAACGACCTTACCCCGGAGGAATCTCTCATTGCGGAGATTGAAAGACTAAACACTCAGATAGAGGAACTTAATGACAAATATATCCGCAATGTGGCAGAATTTGACAATTACCGCAGACGTACCGCAAAAGAGCGTCTTGATATGATTGCTACTGCAGGAAAAGATATTCTTGTGGGTTTTCTCCCCGTACTGGATGACTGTGAAAGAGCTCTAAAAGTTCTTAAAGAGTCAGATGCCTCACAAGCGGCAATTGAAGGTACGGATCTTATTTACACCAAGCTTATGACCTATCTCAAGTCAAAGGGAATATTGAGAATCGAAGCTTTAGGTCAGACTTTCGATACTGATTTCCACGAGGCAGTGGCACAGCTTCCGGCTCAGGATTCGGAACTGAAAAACAAAGTTATTGATGTAGTATTACAGGGCTATACCCTCAATGGTATAGTTGTAAGATATGCTAAAGTAGTAGTGGGGATATAGGACTATGGCAGAAAAAAGAGATTATTACGAGGTACTCGGCGTTGACAGGAATGCTTCGGCGGAAGAGATAAAAAAGGCTTACCGCCAGAAGGCTATTGAGTACCATCCCGATAAGAACCCCGGTAATGCAGAGGCCGAAGAGAAGTTTAAGGAGGCTGCTGAAGCATACGATGTGCTTAGCAATGCAGACAAGCGCGCAAGATATGACCAGTTCGGACATGCCGGCATGAGTGGTCAGGGTGGTTTCTCTGCCGGTGGATTCTCTATGGAGGATATTTTCAGCCAATTTGGCGATATTTTTGGAGGTGCTTTCGGAGGTTTTGGTGGTTTTGGCGGGTTTTCCGGTTTCGGAGGAGGTACTGCCGCCGGTCAGAGAGTATCACGTGGTTCCGATATCAGAATTCGCGTCAAAGTCTCTCTTTCTGATGTTGTGAAAGGAGTAGATAAGAAAATCAAGATCAACAAAGCTGTTCAATGTTCAGAATGTAACGGTAAAGGGGCGGTGTCGGAGGCTGATATCAAGATCTGCGAACAGTGTGATGGCAGGGGAGTGGTGACGAGAGTGGTTCAGACTATGCTCGGCCAGATGCAGAGTCAGTCCACTTGCTCACAATGTAAGGGAGAGGGTAAACGGGTGGTAAATCCCTGTCGCAAATGTAATGGTTCGGGTCTAGTTAAAAAACCGGAGGAGATAGCATTCTCCATTCCTCCCGGAGTAATGGATGGTATGCAACTCACCATCAAGGGTAAAGGTAATGCATCCAAAGCCGGTGGCGTAAATGGTGACTTGCTGGTGGTGATTGAGGAGGAGGAACATCCTGAATTGAAACGAGACGACAACGATTTAATTTACAATCTCTATATTTCGGCGATTGATGCCATGCTTGGAAGTGATGCAGAGGTGCCTTCGATCGATGGCAAACTCAGGATAAAAATTGAGCCTGGTACCCAGCCAGGCAAGATATTGCGCCTCAAGGGCAAGGGAGTTCCCGATATCAATCGCTATGGTACGGGAGATATGATTGTGTTCGTACAGATTTGGATTCCGAAGAAACTCGATAAAAAAGATAAAGAGATATTGGAGAAATTTAGGGATTCTGAGGCTTTTAAACCAGATCCCGACCAATACGATCGTCAATTCTTTGACAAAGTCAAAAGTTTTTTCAATAGATAGTATGCTTAGAATTATTTCTTTCCTGCTGCTGTTCTCTTCTTTCTCGCTCTACGCACAGGAAATTCCATGCTCTCCGCTCAAGGTGCAGCAGTCTTTTGCAGGCTCCTATGGTGAACTTAGGCGTGATCATTTCCACACTGGCCTGGACTGGCGTGTAGGAGGTGTAGTAGGAGATACTATCTATGCTATCAAATCCGGTTATGTCTCTCGTCTGAGTGTATCTACGGGAGGTTACGGCAATGCTGTCTATATTACACATCCTGATGGTACGCTCTCTATCTATGGTCATATGCACGACTTTGTGCCGGCGTATGAAGTACTGGTGAAAGAGGAGCAGTATGACTCCGAAAGATTTGAAGTTTTACTCGATTTTGAACCTGGGTTTCTACCGGTAGAACGTGGAGAGGCTATAGGTAGAGTTGGCAATACGGGTTATTCTGTGGCACCACATCTCCATCTTGAAGTACGCGACCTTGCTACCCAGACTCCGCTCAATTATCTGGCAAGGGGTTACTATGAAGTTGTGGATGACATCCCGCCGGTGTTTCAGCGTCTCTTTTTCTTCGGCTACTGTGATACGCTTCGGTTGCCGTTAAGATATCCCCTGCGCAGTTCAAACTATCCTACATCCCTCTCCGGTACCACTATTCGGCTGCCTCACAAAAGCTATCTCGGCATAGATGCCATCGATCGTCAGAATGGAACCACAGGCAAGCTGGCAGTTGTAGAGTATCTGCTGCTGCTCGATAGGGATACGGTATTCAGATTTGAAGTGGGTGAGATCCATCCAAGGCAGGGACGCTATCTCAGCGCATTGCGTGAACAGAGTATTGGGGGAGACGATGTTATTAAAACCCTCGTAGAGCCTAATAACCTTCTCTCTGAGTATATTTATGCCCCTAAAAGTGGTCTGATTGTTCTTAATGACTACGATGAACACGATCTCAAGGTGCGCATTAGTGATGAGCACGGCAATTGCTCCACTCTTAAGCTCAAGGTTAGGCGTGATGACTCTATCGAGTCTTCCCTCTCTGCCATTGCTACGGCCCTTGCAAGTGAAGAAGACCCTCACCGCATGGCGATGCACTGGTATATGCCCCATATCTTCATAGATGAGGGTATAACCTATATTCTGCCTGCTTTATCACTCTATCATTCCGGATGGTTTCCCTATGCAAAGGTGGCTGAGGCGGATTCTTCTTTAAATATTCTCTCCTCGGTTTGGAAACTCGGCGATCCTTCGCTTCCCCTGCACAGTCAGGGTGAACTATTCCTCGGGTGTTCACTGCCGGATTCGCTTCATTCAAAGGCCTGTTTGGCATATTATCAGGATGGTGTGCTCTCTTATGCCGGGGGTAAATGGGATGGTAATGGAGTGCGTGGTAGTGCCGGATTTGGTACCTGGTGTGTTACAACTGATACCACACCTCCTTTGATTTCCTTCTGGGAGCGTAAAGGCAATATTCTTCGCGCAGGTGGTGAGATACTCATTTATATTGAAGATGATTTTTCGGGAATTAAGGATTCTCGAGTGGAAATTGATGGAAAATGGCATCTTTCGATGTTAAAACGTGGCCGTATCACGCTGCGTCTCGATCCTTCGCGTGTTTCCCGAGGCAGTATGCATACTATTGTCGTCAAAGTGGAGGATAATTGTGGAAATCGCACAACGGTTTCCAGAGAGTTCTTCTTCTAACTTTATTTCGGCAGGGTTTTACATTATTATTGACCCAATTTCCTTCCATTTTACGAACGATATTGAGTATAAACGAAAACGACGGAGCGAGACCACTCCGTCGTTTTTGTAATATGCTTTTTATCCTTTTATTCTTTATACAATCCCTCACGGGAAAGGAGATGGTCTAGATTTGCAATACCGTAAACTATAACAGCGGTGACTACGGAAGAGTGTTCCATGTAGTCGGGGAAAACTTTTTGATACATATCATTTTCTGTGTGCCAGATTTCTCCATAACTAAAGTTGTAGCCCTTGACGTCACTCTCACTGAGAGAAATAGTGGGTACTCCGTTCATGGCAAAATAGGCATGGTCACTGCCGCCGGCAGTGACCGGCCGTCTGCGAGGTTCGCCTTGACGCTTGTTAACTGTGAAGGGAAACTCATCCGAATATCCTTTAAGCGGTGCTGCTGCCTTTACGAAGTCGTCATACATCGCTTCGGGAACAGTAATTCCGGTTACGCACAGAGGGCCTCCGTCACGATTGAAATAGTTTGAGATTTTTTCCAGATCGACGGTTTTGTTTTCAACAAAATATTTGGAACCCAATAGTCCGAATTCTTCGCCTGTCCAGAGACAGAAAAGTATAGTTCTTTTGGGCTTTGCACCACTCATAGCGAGGAGTCTGGCAGCCTCTAGTACTACTGCGGATCCATTGGCATCATCGACTGCGCCGGTGCCGATATCGTATGCATCAATATGAGCACCCAGCATCACATATTCGTCAGGATACTTACTACCCTTGATTACACCAATTACGTTGCGGTATTTTATCGGGCCGATGCTGAAATGGTTGCGTATGTCAAATTCAAGGAAAAATGTCTGGCGCTCTTTGACCTTTTGCTCAATGATTCTATACTGATGTTCGTCAAGTTTTATATCGCACACAGTAGGTAAATTGTCGTAGGTTATGTTGTATGCATTTTTCCTATTGGATAGAATAGTCATAGGCAGGGAGGCTGATTGGATGAATCCAAGTACTCCTGCATCAATCATTTCCCTATAGAACATCGCAGGGCACTCCTCATAGGGAATCATCTCCTTCGGGTTATCCCTGTTGGCATAGTTGTAAGTTCTGATCTCGTTGTTAAGGCGTGCGATTGAGTCGTTATGTGCAATTACCTCCGCTCTGATCCGTTCACCTAAGGCGGAATTGTCTATCGGATTACCATCAGATTTACCTGAAATAAGTACCCAGGCACCTTTGAGTGCACCTTTCATCCTTTCCAATTCTCCTCTGCTCTTGGGTTCAATCAATACGTGGCCTATTTGACGCCCTTTAGTACCGGCTGTATAGGAGGGTGTCGCGAAATGGAGTTGCATACCGTCTTCACTCAGCATACGTCCGAACCAGGGGCCTCGGTTAAAGCCCACATTGATAGAGCCCACTTCTTGGGTATAATATTCCATTCCCCACTCTTCAAATTTGCTTATAACCCAATTTTCGGCATCGGTGAGGGCGTGGGAGCCGATAAGACGGCCGCCTATGCGGTTGGCGAGGATGTCTATGTGGTTCATCGTGGTGTTGTCGCTCTTGCCGAGTTCGAAAACCTTTTTAACCACTTTGTCCTGCGCACTGATAGAAATAATGGTGCATATCAGAAGCACCGGCATAAGGAAAATTCGCTTCATTGTTGTTTGGTATTATTAAGTTGAATTGTCGTTAAAAACTGCTTCCTCCTATAAAGCTACGCATAAGCGAGGTAGAGGGCACATCTTTGTCAGAAACCGGAGTGAAGTAGCTGAGGAATTTGAGCAGGCGGTGAGCCTCGCTATATTCTTTGCAATTCTTGGGTATTGTCCGCAAGATTCTCTCGGCATGTGAGTGAAGTACTGCAAATTCGAGTAAATAGGAAGAGTTGAACATTGCATCCGCATCCTCCTGAAAGGGATAGATCCATTTGACCTCTGCACGGCGCACATTAGGCCAGTTGGAAATAGTCTCCCTTGCGGTAAATGAGCCCAGATTGTAGTCGCGTACAATTCTTCGTAGGAGACGGTTGTCGCTGGTAGGAATGCAGTTGTGATCATCCAGTGCTATACTGGTAATAGTATTGATGAATATTCTGTACTTGTTGCTCTCGTCTACCTGGTCGGTAAGGCGGGGATTAAGTGCATGAATACCCTCTACAATGAGTATAGAGCCCTCTCCCAGATGGAGTCTGCGTCCGTTAAATTCGCGTAGTCCTGTGACAAAATTGTACTCCGGTACCTCTACCGTTTCCCCATTTAAAAGTTTGAGCATATCGCTCTGGAGGTATCTGTGATCTACAGTCTCAAAATTATCAAAGTCAAACGAACCGTCAGGAAGAAGAGGTGTATCCAGCCGATTGACAAAGTAGTCATCAGTGGAGAATGAAACAGGCTTGATTCCACATGCCATAAGCTGTATGCTCAAACGTTTGCAGAAAGTGGATTTTCCGCTGCTACTTGGGCCTGTAATCAGTATAAGACGCAACGGCTTGTCAGATTTCATCCTACTGTCAATTTCTTCTGCTATCTGTACAATCTTTTTTTCCTGAAGTGCTTCAGCTACATAAATTAGATCGGAGGTCTTTCCGCTTGCCATAGCGGCATTAAGATCTCCTACGGTATTGAGTCCCATTATATGATTCCAGCGGTTAGCTTCAGAGAAAATCTCAAATGTCTTGGGCTGCTCAATTAATGGGGTCAGTTGCTCCGGACAATGCCTGTCAGGCACTCTGAGTAGCAATCCGTTTTTGTAAGGGGTGAGACTCCATACTTTGAGGAATCCGGTGTTGGTAATTAAAGCATCATAATAGTAGTCGGGAGTTTCCAATAGGGTATAATAGTTGACGTAGACATCTCCTGTGGTTTCCAGTAAACGTACTTTGTCATCAGCTCCGACGCTGCGGAACAGTTCTATTGCCTCCTCTTTCTGTACTTCGTGCCGGCGGAAAGGAATATCCTCATCCACCAACTCTTGCATCCTTGCACGCAGTTGAACCAGTTCTACTTCTGAGATCTCAGTGGAGCCATTTCCATCTTTATCGATATAGCAATAGAAGCCCTTTGATATTGGTCTACGGATAACTACCCGACAACCCGGGAAAATGTCGCACGCAGCTTTGTAGAGCAGAAAGCATAGGGACCTGCGGTAAACACCGCGACCAGTATAGGATGTGTAGTCGAGAAACTCCACGTTGCGGTTGTTAAAGGCGCGGTAGCGGAGTCCCTGGCTCACATTGTTGACCTTTGCGGCTATAATAGGATGAGGCCTTTCGAAGTCGAAGGCCTCAACCATATCTTGAAGGGTTGTACCTTCAGGAAATTTTTGCCTGGTCCCTGTGTTGACGCAGTAGATAGTGATCATTGCTTACGGCAAGGCGAGGAATGTAGCGGCAAATGTAAGAATAGCATAAAGCTCGGGGAATACGGCAAGAATCATTGTCCTGGAGAAAACATCGTGTCCGTTACCCATTTCGTTAATACCGTTTGCACAAAGTTTAGCCTGCCAGATAGCTGAAAAATAAGCTGTTAGACCCAATGCTATAGCTGCTGCTGCCATTGCGAGTGAAGGACCTAATGCGATTTCGAAATTGAGTCCCTTAAGGGCGTTGAGCATAAAGAAAAATCCTGCAAAGCCGTAGAGACCCTGGGTCGAGGGCAATGCACAAAGGATCATTGATTTACCAAACATTTCGGGATTTTTCTTAAGGGAACCGATGGTTGTGTTTCCAGCCACGGTTACACCAATTGCACTGCCGATACAGGCAAATGCAAGCATTATGGCCATACTTGAGTAAGCGATGATAAGGGGTAGTGATAAAGTCATTTTATTAAGATTTTAAGTTTGTAATCGTATTACTTGTGCTTATTTAGAGGACGGTAAGGTTTACCACCGCCCACAAAATCAGCATTTTTATAAAATTCAACGAAAGTTAGACGCATCGGATGGACAAATGCACCGATAGATGAGAGCAACATCACGAAAAGGTGACCGAAGATCAGAAGTATTATGCAGAGAATCCAGCCTGCATAGGGAATACCCTTGAGGGCCATGGACATTGCATTGATTACCATACCGAGGCTACCTCCGGCAGCACCTAGTCCGAAGAGACGGATATAGGAGAGTACGTCTCCAAAAAATCCGGTGATGTCGTAAAGTGCTGTAACTCCACCGAAAATACGTTTGATAGGATTGCGTACAGGATTGGAGAAAAGCACTACCAGAGCCAGACCTCCTGCCCCAAAAGTCCATCCCATCCAAGGTGGTGTGAGGTTCTTGCCTATTTGCGAGCCGGCATAGAGCAGTGAAATCCAAATCAATATCATACACCAGCCTATGTTGGACATACCATGCTGCCAACCTACTCTACGCATCTTGTAGATAGCAGAAATCAGTCGGGCTACAATAATCTGGAATAGGCCGAATATGATCGCAAACCAGAACATCTTGATATCGGTAAAGAAAAGCCCCTTGATACTGTCAGACATGTTGAACACGTCATAGATTTTGGTGCCGAATAGTGAGCCGTTTAGCATAGGCATGATAATCGTACCTACACCTAGCCAGATGCCGAGTTTGGCATATTCACGCAGGGAAGGAACCTTCCAGATGATAAACAATGATGCCAGTACTATTATCAGACCATATCCCATATCTCCCAGACAGAGTCCGAAGAAAAGCATATAGAAAGGAGCAAAATAGGGCGTGAGGTCAACTTCATCATAAGTCGGTAGCATATACATATTGCCGATAAGCTCAAATAGCCTGGAGAAGCGGTTATTCTTGAGTTTGATGGGAGGGTTGTCCTCAGCCTTAGCAGGCTCTGAAAGCCATACAACCAAGTCACAACTATTTAGAAACTCTGCGACCAATGCATCGTTTTCAGTGGGAGCGAAGCCCTCCATAACCGATAGTGAACCTTCCACCTGACTCTCTGATGCAGCACTTGCAAAATATTTGTCAAGTTCCTGAGTGTCAAGTGCATGTTTGTGCTCCATCTCCTGAATGGAGTCCTTAAGAACTGCTAGTGTGGAGTACGTGTCTTGTATCTCCTGTTCCAGAGAGGCGATCTTGGCGTCAAGAGTTCTGGCGGATTGTTGCGGAAGTTGTGATTCAGGATGGGGAAATGTATAGGGCTCACCGATAGGTGACAGCACCACAAAGCAGCTTTTACCTTCATAGGAATTGAGAAGCTGCATAGGGTACTCTTTCTCCCATTCCGGATCAAACTTTTTGTCCGATACAATGTAGAAGTGGGATGTAAATCCCGCTTTCTGCAGACGGCCGATATCCGCAGGATCGAAGTCTCCCCATGGAAGAGCATCGTTCCGTTCGCGTATTGCAGTAGTGAGCTCTTGCTTTAGGGATACTGAAGAGTCGAGCAGAGTGTCAATTCTGTCGAAGATGTCACATTCTGCAGGGGAAGTAATGACTTCCTTAGCAGGGGTATCTTCGGGGAGAGTTTTGAGAAAGTTCTTGTAGCGCCTTATCAGTTTTTTTTGTGATGTGGTAATATCAAGAAGGCGGCTGGAATTCTCATCCGTAGCCTTAAAGGAGCGGGTAATATCCATCAGTCCCAGCTCCTGGAGCCGGTCAAGGAAATCCATCAGTTCCGGTTGGAACGAGATGATGGAATATCGTGTCATTCTTTTTACCATGATGCTTCCTCCTCTTCTTCAGCCTGATGGCGTGCCTTGACTATCTTTTGAGCAGCCTTGGAGAGGTTTTCCTCATCTTCGATAAATCTTTTGATTTTGAGTATAGCTTCCTCATAGCCGGGAATCTGGACCTTTTCGTAGAGATTGACTTTTTGGGTAGTCTTTTTCCTTTGGTAATCCAGAATTCTGCTCTTTTCTACATAGACCTCGGACTCGATACCGAGTTGTGCGAGTTTTTTGAGGATTTCAATACCCTCGGAAAACCACATCGGACTTGTGTAGCGATTAAATTCCGCCACATCGTAGCTGACGCTCTTCAATGCAGGTGTCTTTACTCCGGCTACCTTGACTGTCACCAGTTCGACATCTCTAACCCTTATCAAGCCGGGCTCGAATTCATGCCAAAGTGCAGCGAGATAGTCATATTGCTGTAGCGCTCTCTCCAACTCCTCCACGAGCTCCTCTGAACGCTTCTTAGCCTTCTTAACCTCTACGCGGAGGGCCGACTCCTTGTTTTTCAGGGTCGGCAGGGCCATTAAACGGATCTTCAATTGCTTGTTGATCTCGTTCAGGGATGTTTTGTTGAATTGGAATTTGATAGCCATTTGGTATTATTCTTTGTCTTTCCAGTATTTTTCTACAAGTGCTTCCCTGATACCTGTCTCCGCTTTGGAGAAATATTTGCCAAAGAGTTCCCACGCAGTGTCGAGCATCTCGTCAATAGGTATGTTGACATCAATCGCCAGTAGTCTAGTGGAGTATTCTTTAGCGTAATCAAGGCAGCGCAGGTCGTAATCGCTCAAGTCAAAACCGTTTTCGAGTTTTGTTTTGGCGTTGGCTGCGTCGGCATAGAGACGTACGGCAGTATTCATCACCTGGTTGTGGTCTTCACGTGTCTGCTTTCCTATCACAAGTTGTTTGAGTCGTGAGAGTGAGCGGAAAGGGTCGACAATTACCTTGCCTGTATCGGTGTCCATGCGTAGGAAGAGTTGTCCTTCGGTAATGTATCCGGTGTTGTCCGGGATGGCGTGTGTTATGTCACCGTCATTGAGCGTTGTCACTGCAATGATGGTGATGGAACCTCCGTCGGGTAACTGAACAGCCTTCTCGTAGATCTTTGCCAGGTCTGAATAGAGTGATCCCGGCATTGAGTCCTTGGAGGGAATTTGGTCCATGCGGTTGGATACAATGCATAGTGCGTCAGCATAGAGCGTCATATCGGTCAGAAGTACGAGCACTTTTTCATTGTTATCAACTGCAAAATACTCTGCAGCCGCAAGTGCCATGTCCGGAATAAGCAGACGCTCTACGGGAGGTTGCTCGGTGGTATTTACAAAACTGATGATTTTGTTGAGTGCACCCGCGCTTTCAAATACTTGTCTGAAGTAAAGGTAGTCATCATTGGAGAGTCCCATTCCTCCGAGGATGATCTTGTCAACATCTGCACGGAGTGCTACCTGAGCCATAACCTGATTATATGGCTGGTCAGGGTCGGCAAAGAAAGGGATTTTCTGTCCTGAAACAAGAGTGTTGTTGAGGTCAATGCCCGCAATACCCGTAGGAATCAGCTGTGAGGGCTGTTTTCTTCTAAAAGGGTTGACGGAGGGGCCTCCGATATATCGTCTTTCACCCTCAATTGGAGGGCCATCGTCAATAGGTTGGCCGTATGCATTGAAAAATCGTCCGGCCAGATCATCGCTCACATTGAGAGCGGGAGGTTCGCCGAAAAAGAGGACCTCTGCATTAGTGGGTATGCCTTCGGTACCCTCGAATATCTGAAGGGTGACGAGATTGTCTTTAATTTTTACCACCTGTGCAAGACGACCATCTACAGTCGCAAGCTCGTCATTGGTTATACCGGCTGCCCTGAGCGAAACTGTAGCCTTGGTGATTGCTTCAAGCTGTGTGTATATTCTCTGGAACGCTTTTGTTGTCATTATTTCAGTTTGTTGTTAAGTTGCTCAAGGTATCTGTTGAATTGCTCGCTCTTGAATTCGGAATAATTCATTTGGCGGAGAATGTTAATCAACTCTTTATAGAAGTTTCCGCACTCTTCGAAGTTTTCAAACTCTAAATGGGTGTCGCAGACATCCAGTACGAGTGTGAGCATATATTCCTGCCTTTCCATAGAAGTCAGGGAATCAATAGGATCAAATGCATCCTGCTGCAGGATTGCAAAGTCTATCAGCTCGGATTTCCAGTAGAGTTCATGATAACTCATAGGTACTCCGTCATCTCCGAGAATATTAATCTGGTCGGCAACCTCCTTTCCTCTACGGATGATGTTTTTGGCGCGGTTGACCCTGTCTACCCAATGTTTATCTACACGTTCGGCCAGGAACTCTATTACCTCAGGATACTCCAAATACTTGGAGTAAGAGTCGATAGGATCGACCGCAGGGTATCTCTTCATATCCGCGCGGGCCTGAGAGAGTGCATAGAAGCAGCGTGCGGCCTTTTTTGTAGCTTCTGTCACGGGCTCCTTCAGGTTTCCACCGGCTGGAGATACTGTACCTATAAAAGTAACAGAACCTGTCTTTCCGTTGCGCAGTTTAACTATTCCGGCCCTCGAGTAGAAGTTGGAGATTATAGCGGTAATATCTACAGGGAATGCATCTGCACCCGGCAGTTCCTCCATTCGGTTGGACATTTCGCGAAGCGCTTGGGCCCATCTGGAAGTAGAGTCTGCTAGCAGAAGCACTTTCATGCCCATGGCGCGGTAATACTCACAAATTGTCATAGCCGTGTATACAGAAGCTTCACGTGCTGCTACCGGCATATTGGATGTGTTACAAACGATTGTAGTTCTCTCCATTAGCTTACGTCCGGTATGTGGGTCAATCAGTTTAGGGAAATCGGTGAAGATCTCTACTACCTCGTTGGCTCGCTCTCCGCAGGCAGCCATAACTATAACTTCTGCATCTCCCTGACGGGCGATTGCGTGCTGGAGTACTGTCTTTCCGCACCCAAAGGGGCCGGGGATAAAGCCGGTACCTCCTTCAGCAATAGGGTTAAGGGTATCCATACAGCGCACGCCTGTTTCCATTATGCGATAGGGACGCGGCTTATCAATGTACCCGCCGATAGCCACTTTAACCGGCCACTTCTGGACCATAGTCACTTTGTGCTCTTCGCCATCAGCATCAGTAAGTACCGCTATAGTATCATCTATCTTATAATCCCCCTCCGGAGCAATACTCTTGATAGTGAATTCTCCGTTGAAGGAGAAGGGGACCATAATCTTATGATTTAGCCAGCCCTCCATTACCTCTCCTAGCCAGTCGGCGGCAAAAACCTTGTCACCCGGTTTAGCGGAAGGTGTGAAGTGCCATTGCCTGTCGTGATCCAGCGGTTTTGTGTATTCTCCCCTTTTGAGAAATATATCCTCCATTGTTTCGAGGTTGTTCTGAAGCCCGTCAAAACTGCTGGAGAGAAGTCCGGGACCCAGGGTGGCTTCCAGCATGTGGCCGGCAAACTCGACTGTATCGCCCTGTTTGAGGCCACGTGTGCTCTCATATACCTGTACAAAGGCATTCTTTCCGGAGATTTTGATAACCTCGGCCATAAGTTTGGTGCCTCCGAGATCAATGTAGCAAATCTCATTCTGGGCGACATGTCCGTTAACTTCGACCGTCACCAGATTGGAAATGATGCCTGTTACAATACCTGTACTTTTCATGCTTGTTTGTATGTTTTACTTGTTTAAGATTCGTAATTGACACCCTTGAAAGTGCCTCTGACCTCGTTTACAAGGCGCGCAAAGAGTTCTTTACCGCTCTCGGGATCGAGTCGTGTCCATCTCTCTACAACCCTTGCTTTCGTGAAGAATCCGAGCAGGACATTGACATTAAAGAGTTCTTTGGAGGTTATTTCATTTATCTTGTCCCACATCAAACGGTCCAATTGGCGTTCTCTTTCTAGGAGGTTGTCTATCGCAAAGATTTGTTTCAAACGTGGGTACTCCTCAAAATCGCCCTCATAGGTTGATCTATCAAGCCAACAGATGCGAGCATCCCTTACACATTTGTCAAAGGAAAAGTATTCCCTTATAAAGAGGTTGGGATGGCGTGCAGCTGCACGATAAAAATGACGGGAGATTGATTCTTTGTCCAGACCGAAGTCAAGCCAGTCCATGAGCCTGCGATCCTCTTCCGAGAGCATTTCGGTAACGCTCTTTTGCAGAGAAGTGGCATCAAGTGCTTGTGGACTATAGTCAAGAAGCAGATCGGGCAGTCCGGCAATGATATAGTGATAATTGCCCATTATTCACCGAATAAAATGCGTCTGGTTGCAGGTCTGAGGTATCCGCCAATCATGGCCTCAAAATCTTCATCGGTAAAGCTGATCATATAGCCACCATCCTTAGGACCGATTTTGAATCCGCTGGAAAGGCCTTTAACATATTCCACTTCGAGCCCCTTACAGAGCTTACCGTTGATTTCATTTTTGAGAAAATCCTCAAGCTCCGACTTCATGTTCTGGGGAAGTATTATCTCGAGAGCAACAGAGTCGGGATTTGCAGCATTAAATGCGCCTGCAATAGTGGTAATAACGGACTTGATCAGTTGAGTGTCGGACATCGCTCCTTTGACAGCAGGAGTGATGGTATTTGTGATAATCATCTTCTCAACTTGCTGTCTTAATGCATTAATGGCCTGTGTAGAGGCCATTTTCACATCATTGTCAGCTCGGGTAATAATTTCCGCTGCATCTTTTTCGGCTTTTGCAACAATAGCGGCAGCTTCGTCTCTGGCTTTTGATACTATCTTGTCCGCATCTTGGAGTGCCTTGGCTTTTAGCTCTTCGGCTTCCTGTTTTCCTTTGGACAGCCCTTCGTTGTAGAGCTTGTCTGTAAGTTCCTGCAACTTGTTTTGCATATCGTAAGATTTATAAATACTTAATGTTTCAAACGACAAATATAAATAAATTGAAAAGTAATCGCAACAAAAAAGACGGTAAATTCTTAGTTTACCGTCTTTTTTGTCTAAAAAATCTCTTAAATTAGGCCAGGAATCCCAGAAGAATACCTGCCGCAACTGCACTACCGATAACGCCGGCCACATTGGGTCCCATCGCATGCATCAACAAGTAATTTGTTTTGTCGTATTCTAACCCTATCATGTGAGAAACCCTGGCTGAATCAGGTACCGCCGATACACCGGAGTTTCCAATAAGAGGGTTGATCTTATTGCCTTCTTTGAGGAAAATGTTAAAGATTTTTACAAAGAGTACACCTGCAAATGTTGCAATCATAAATGAGAGCGCACCGATAATAAAAATCTTTACTGAATCCGGACGAAGGAAGTGATCAGCTTGGGTAGAGGCACCCACTGTAAGACCGATGAGAATAGTTACCACGTCGATGAGCGGACCGCTTGCCGTATTGGCAAGACGTCTGGTCACACCGCTTTCTTTGATAAGATTACCAAAGAAGAGCATGCCGAGTAACGGAATACCTGAAGGCACAATAAATGCCGTCAACAGAAAACCGATGATAGGGAAGAGTATTTTCTCAGTGGGGGCTACCGGTCTAGGGGGCTTCATTCGGATCACACGTTCCTTTTTAGTAGTGAGAAGTCTCATAATAGGCGGCTGTATAACAGGCACCAGAGCCATATATGAATATGCCGAAACGGCAACTGCACCCAAAAGGTCAGGAGCAAGTCTTGATGTCAGAAAAATCGCGGTAGGGCCATCAGCGCCTCCTATGATACCTATGGCACCGGCCTGTGAGGGCTCGAACCCGACAGCAAGAGAGATAGCGTATGCTCCAAAGATACCAAATTGTGCCGCCGCACCGATAAGAAGCAGTTTAGGATTGGAAATCAATGCAGAAAAGTCGGTCATTGCCCCGATACCCATGAAAATCAAGGGTGGGTAAAAACCTTGCTGGACTCCCTGGTAGAGAATGTTCAATACGGATCCCTCTTCATAAACTCCTACACTCAAACCGGCAAACAGAGGAATGTTTCCTATAAGAATGCCAAATCCTATGGGAACAAGCAACATCGGTTCCCAATCTTTTTTAATAGCAAGATAAATGAAGAAGCAGCCAATGATAATCATTATCAGATGGCCCCACTGTAAGTTGGCAAATCCGGTAAACTGCCAGAATGTTTTGAGGTTAAATAAGATATTTTCCATACTAGACTAGCCTATTACTACAAGTGTGTCGCCTTCAAGTACTGAATCGCCCTTGTCGACTTTAATGCTTTCAACTTTTCCGTTTGCAGTAGCTTCGATCACGTTTTCCATCTTCATTGCCTCAAGCACGAGGAGGGCATCACCTTTCTTCACAGTGTCGCCAACAGCGCATTTGAGTTCCAGGATTACCCCCGGGAGAGGTGATTTCACCGGTGTGCTTCCGGCAGCGGGCGTAACGGGTTGTATAACGGGTTTAGCCGCAGATACGGCTGCAGGGGTGGATGTTCTGATGATTTTTACGGGAGCGGAGGATTTGGCCACAGGTTTTTCGAACTCAACACTGTATTTTGTGCCGTTGACCTCAACATTAGCGGAAGTATCCTCCACATCATCAATTACAACAAAATAGTTGTTACCGTTTATTTTGAGTTTGTATTCTTTCATTTCGATTCAAGTTAAATATTATTTACGTTTGAGTTGAGGAATTTGGCGCAGGCCATATATCTTAGAACTCCAAGGAGAATAAGATCTGTCAGTATGCTGAAGAGTCATTACAAAGCTTTCTTCATCGTGTGACTCACTCTCAAGTCTATAGAGATGGAGAGCCATAGCAATGGCAGCATAGGCTTCTCCCGGTAACTCGCCATACTGGACCTCAGATAGATCTTTGCCTGATTGGGCCGCAACCCTCTTCTTTCCCTGCCTGATGTTGAATTTTCCGATGTACTTGAAAATCACATAGAGAATGATAAGAGCAACAAAAACAACCGTCATGGCCAAGACAGCCATAATCCAACCCCATGGATCCAGCGCTTTCATCCTGTTGGATTGAAGGGTTTTGTCGATAGTGAGATTATTGGTGCTAGGGGTGGTTCTCTCCATGATCTGCCAACCCTCACCATCTCCATTTGTGGAACCTATACCATCTTCTGCACGGCCAAATGAGACATTTGGTCCAAGATCTTTGCGGACTGGAATCCTATCTATAATGGTGGTACCATCACTCTTGACAAGGATAATCTCGTCAGCATTTATAAGATCAAAGGAGATATGAAATGTTCCGCGGTAAGGCTGATTGTCAGCCCAGAAAAGTATATGCTGGCGTGGTTTAATAGCCGTCAATACGTCACCGCCGGGGATAGGATACTTTTTAAGATTGTTCGGATCATCTGTGAGGTAACATCCTCCAATATCTACAGTGCCGTAGGAAGAGTTGAATAACTCTATCCACGAGTTCTGCTGTCCAAAGTCATCCTGAAAGTCGTCGGTGTTGATGACAAGGTACTCGTTTATTCGCATTGATCCCTGGTTCTGGCCGGTTGAATTCAATGCAATACCCAGTCCGACAACTACAAGAGCTATTTTGATTATTCGTTTCATTAGCATTGTCCTGGATTAGAGTGGAAGGTTGTCGTGTTTCTTTGCAGGGTTTGTGAGCTTCTTGGTTGAGAGTTGCTCCAGAGCGCGGATAACACGGAAACGGGTATTCCTGGGTTCAATAATATCGTCAATGTAGCCATACTTGGCAGCATTGTAGGGGTTGCTGAAGAGATCTTCGTACTCTTTTTTCTTTGCTTCTATAAACTCAGCTCGTTTCTCGGGATCCTCTTCGGCCCTGATTTCTCTGGAATAGAGCACCTCTACGGCACCATCAGCACCCATTACAGCGATGCTGGCTGTGGGCCATGCATAGTTGATGTCACCACGGAGCTGTTTGCAGCTCATAACTATGTGCGCTCCGCCATAAGATTTTCTAAGTGTAACTGTAACTTTGGGAACAGTGGCTTCACCGTATGCATAGAGGAGTTTGGCGCCGTTGAGAATAATTCCGCCATATTCTTGCTGTGTGCCTGGAAGGAAGCCCGGAACATCCACGAGAGTTATAATAGGGATGTTGAATGCATCGCAGAAACGTACGAAACGTGCGGCCTTTTTGGAAGCATTGATGTCAAGTACTCCGGCTAAATTTTTGGGCTGGTTGGCAACGATGCCCACAGAGGTTCCGCCTAAGCGAGCAAAACCGACGATGATGTTCCTCGCAAAGTTCTTGTGGATTTCAAGGAACTTATGGTCATCAACTATGGCACCGATAACATGATACATATCGTAAGGAGCGTTGGGACTATCCGGAATAATGTCGTTTAGAGAATCTTCGAGACGGTGTATAGGATCCTCAGTATGCACGTAAGGGGGCTCTTCCATGTTATTCTGTGGAATGTAGCTAACCAGTTCACGGATGGTTGAGAGAGCCTCATCTTCAGAGGCAGCGGCAAAGTGTGCTACACCGCTCTTTGAAGCGTGTACGCTGGCACCACCAAGTTCTTCCTGAGTAACGACCTCACCTGTAACAGATTTTACTACTGCAGGGCCGGTAAGGAACATGTAACTTGTACCTTCAACCATAATGTTGAAGTCGGTAAGTGCCGGAGAGTAAACCGCACCTCCGGCACAGGGACCGAGGATAGCCGAAATCTGAGGCACAACACCGGATGCGAGGATGTTCCTCTGGAAAATCTCAGCATAGCCGGCAAGGGCATTTACACCCTCCTGGATACGGGCTCCACCGGAGTCATTTAGACCTATAACCGGAGCACCCACCTTCATTGCTTGGTCCATAACCTTGCAGATCTTTTGAGCAACAGTCTCTGAAAGTGAACCCCCGATAACGGTAAAGTCCTGTGCAAATACATAAACAAGTCTGCCTTCGATAGTTCCGTAACCTGTAACGACACCGTCTCCGAGGAATGTCTTTTTTTCCATTTCGAAGTTAGTACAACGGTGGGTCATGAACATGTCAAATTCTTCAAAACTACCATCATCGAGAAGCATATTAATCCTCTCGCGAGCAGTATATTTGCCTTTTGCATGTTGGGACTCAATGGCCTTCTGGCCACCGCCCAAACGAGCTTTCTCCCTAAGTTCGATAAGCTCTTTTACTTGTTCGAGTTGATGACTCATTCTTTTAAACTTTATTTAAAATATTAATGATTAATTATTCGCCTTTTTCGCAAAATTCTGTGAGAACACCCATTGTGGACTTTGGATGGAGGAAAGCAATGTTAAGACCCTCTGCACCCTTTCTGGGAGCTTTGTCGATGAGTCTTAGGCCTTCGGCCTCGGCTTTAGCTAGACAATCCTTCACACTGCTTGTGGCAAATGCAATGTGGTGAACGCCTTCGCCTCTCTTCTCAATAAATTGTGCAACGGGTCCTTCGGGTGAAGTACTCTCGAGAAGTTCGATCTTGGTTTCTCCGATATGGAAGAATGCGGTTTTGACCTTCTGATCAGCAACATCTTCAATTTTGTAGCACTTCAGTCCCAATACATTTTCATAATAGGGAATAGCCGCCTCCAAAGACTTGACGGCTATACCGATGTGTTCAATGTGAGTTAAGTCCATATTTATAGGAATTAATTTGTAAGATTATTTAGATTTTTAACAATTCGGCAAACTTAATAATTATTGTGATATAAACCATTTATTTTAATAAAAAAAATCGTCCCCACCGGAGACGACTTAAAATTTGTTGGAGATTGAAAATTATTCCTCTATATCGAGGGTATGATAAACATTTTGGACATCTTCATCTTCCTCGAGTTTTTCGATAAGCTTGTCCAGTTCCACCCTTTCCTCTGCACTCACTTTCTTGAGTTCTCCATTAGGAAATCTCTCGAATCCGCCGGAGACGATTTCGAATCCTTTCTCTTCTATAAACTTCTGAATGGTGTTGAATGCAGTGAACTCGCCATAGATGTTAATAATATCGTCATCATCATTTTTAAACACCTCATCGGCGCCATAATCAATAAGCTCAAATTCTAGCTCTTCGAGATCAACGGGCTCCTCACTCTTCACCTTGAAAGAGCACTTGTGGTCAAACATGAATGACACACTGCCTGAAGTACCCAGGCTACCTCCATATTTTGAAAAATAACTGCGGATATTGGCCACCGTCCGGTTGGTGTTGTCTGTAGCCGTCTCCACTAGAAAGGCCACTCCATGGGGGCCGTAACCTTCGTAAACCACCTCCTTGTAATCGCTCTGATCTTTTTCGATAGCCCTATTGATAGCCCTTTCGATATTTTCTTTAGGCATGTTCTCAGACTTGGCAGTTTGAATCAGTGTTCTAAGATGTGGGTTGCCGGCAGGATCAGTACCTCCCTGCTTGGCTGCTATGGTGATCTCTTTACCAAGGCGTGTAAAGACGCGGGCCATATTTCCCCAGCGCTTGAATTTTCTCTCTTTTCTGAACTCAAATGCTCTACCCATAGCACTAATTGTTTTTCAGGCGTGAGATATATTTGCCTACTTCGTAAGCCTCGAGTGTATTGGGATATTTTACGGAAATTTCCTCATAGAATTTGAGTGCCTGCTCATTGTCTCCCAGCTCTTCGCAAATAATAGCGGCCTTTAGAAGGTAGCCTGCAGTGTAGGTGTTTGAGTCAACTGCGATAGCCTTTTTATACCATTTAAGAGCTTCGGCGTTGTCGTCAAGGTTTACATAGGCATCAGCAATACAGCAGTAAGCCCTGGCTTTTGCGATCTTCTCCTTTCCACTGTATTTTTTTAGGGATTTGATAGCACCTTCATTGTCACCGGTCTTAAGCTGACATATACCTTTGTAGAAGTAAACTATTTTACCGGCCTTGTTACCGTATTGGTGTGCAACTTCCGCAAAACCCATTACATTGCCATCACCATTGAGAGCTGTGACATAGTCTCCTTCCATGAACAATTGTTCTGCGGGAAACATCTGTGCTTTAGCTTCTGCCTTAAGAGGTTGGAGATACCATCTGTTGAAGGCGACAATGCAGAATACGATGACAAGAATTGCAATTGTAGCTATAAAGATCCTGTTCTGATTTTTCTTGTCCTGAAAGAAGAGTTCTATCGAAGAAATAGCTGTTCCTAATTTAACTTCTTCTTGAGTGTTTTGTTTTTTAGCGGATTGTTTCTTTTTGGTAGCCATTGTTATTGTATTATTATATCTTATTGTATCTTATTGTATCTTCATCCGTATTATTTGTAATCACATTCGTGTTATTAGCGTTATTCGCATTAATTCGCGTCATTCGTACTAATTATCAAAATTCGCGAATTGCAAATTTACAACAAAAATGGGAAACACAAACAATATTTTATACTTTTGTAAACTCTGACGTGACTTATATGTACCTAAAAAGCATCATACTTCATAATTTCAAAAACATAGCCGCCGCTTCACTGAATTTTTCTCCCAAAATCAACTATATATCGGGTAATAACGGAGCGGGTAAGACAAATCTGCTCGACGCCGTGTATTATCTCTCGATGACTAAGAGTTTCTTCTCCTCCTCAGATAGATATGTATGTAAATTTGACACGGATGAGGCACAGATAGGGGGAGTATATGACGTTGATGGTGTAGAGGAGCGTATCGGGGTTTCGATTCGTAGGAACGGAGCCAAGATTGTGCGACGCAATGGACGCAATTATGAACGCTTTTCCGAGCATATTGGGTTGCTGCCCATAGTGATGGTTTCTCCTGCGGATAGTTCTCTAATACATGATTCAGGCGATGAGCGTCGTAAATATCTCAACTTTATACTCTCACAGACTGACCGCGCTTACCTGCGTCATATCCAGGCCTATACCCATCTTCTGATTAGACGCAATCGGCTGCTAAAAGAGGATCTGCTACCGGATGTGTTGTTGGATACACTTGCAGAGCAAATGGCTCCGCATGCACACTATGTTAGCGATGCGCGGCGAGAACTCTGCAACAATCTCGATCCGCTTGTGAGAGAGTACTACTCCAGACTCTCCGACGGCAGGGAACGGGTGCAAATACGCTACCGCACAGACCTCGATAATGGGGATTTCTCAGAACTGATACTACAGGATCAAGAAAAGGAGCGTATCCTTAAGTATACAACTATAGGTCCCCAGAGGGATGATATGACCTTCCTTATTGAAGATCATCCAATCCGTAACTGCGGCTCACAAGGCCAGCAGAAGAGTTTTCTGCTGGCGATGAAACTGGCGCAGTTCTCCTTCATGAAGGGGATTTACTCAAAGCCTCCCATACTTCTGCTCGACGATCTCTTCGACAAGTTGGATATGGAGAGGGTGGAGTCTCTCCTCAAGATTGTTCTTAAAGATGATTTCGGCCAAATATTCATCTCCGATAGCAACAAAGTGCGCATCGAGAGATTAATGGAGAGTTTACAGGGGGAGTCACGCTCCTTCGTAGTTGATAATGGAGTATTTCAGTCACTTTAAACCTGAGTTATGAGAAGAGAGAAAAGTCGCATCGTAGCCGATGTATTGCGGGAGTATATTAAAGAGGACAATCTGGAGTCGGGACTTCTCTGCGCTCGAATCTTTGAAGCGTGGGATCTTGTGCTGCTAGATATGACCGCCGCCTACTACAAGGCTGAAGAGATACCGGGCCTCACTTTGAACAAATATTTCAAGGATGGTGTACTTTCCTGCAAAATTTCTTCTTCCGTGCTTCGCAGTCAACTCTTTTTTCAGCTTGAGAGCATTAGGAACAGGATCAACACAATGCTCCAGGAGGAGCACGTTCTCAAAATAACCATATACTGATATGGAGAAGAAATTGAGATTTGTGGCGGACAGTGCCATACCTTATTTGGATATTTTACGTGATCATGCAGATTGCATTTTCTGTAAGGCTTCGGATATCACTCCTGGGGTGGTGCGTAATGCGGATGCCCTCTTTGTGCGAACCCGTACTCTCTGTAATGCAGCTTTGCTGAGAGGTTCAAGTGTTTCACTAGTGGCTAGTGCTACTATTGGTACTGACCATATCGATACAGAATGGTGTTCCGACCATGGTATACGAGTGGTAAGTGCTCCAGGGTGCAACTCCTCTGCCGTTCGGCAGTATCTGTTTACGGCTCTCTATGCATTGGCGCGTCGTAAGGGTATCTCTGTGCGAGGACTAACTCTCGGTGTCATCGGAGTGGGCAATGTGGGTTCTAAAGTTGCGGATTTTGGTCGGAGGTTAGGATTTAAAGTATTATGTAATGATCCTCCGAGAGAGAACCGGGAGTCTCACAATGCACATCTTTTCACCCCTTTGGATCAATTGCTTTCACAGTCCGATATAGTGACTCTCCATATTCCTTTTTGGGAAAAGAATCGTGACTTTGCAGATGGCATTTTCTTTGAGGATATGAGAGAAAATGCTATTTTTGTTAACACTTCTCGTGGAGAAGTTGTCTGTGAAACGGCCCTTTTGCGTTGTATGACAAAGTTGTCGGGTGTTGTTATTGATGTGTGGAGAAGTGAACCGAATATCAACAGGGAATTGCTTCAGCATGTCGATATTGCCACACCGCATATTGCGGGCTATTCCAGACAAGGCAAGATAAATGGAAGCACGGCTGTCGTAAGAGCTGCAGGGGAACATTTCGGTATAGATGCCCTAAAAGCATTTTCAGTAAGGGATGACCAGGCGGTAGTTCGGTTTGATCCGGAAGATTTGTCTCAGGATGAGATTTGTGATAGATTGTGCACAATTTACGATATATGGGAGGATGATATGATGCTTCGTTCAGACCCTGGAAAATTTGAACAGATACGCTCACATTATAATTACAGAATAGAATTTTGAGTTATGTTTAATAGTGAAGATTTGAAGGTTTTTGCCGAAAGAGGCATTACAGTAGAGCAAGCTACCAGACAAATGTCTCGTTACGGGACAGGTTTTGACTGGCTTGATGTCTTGAGTGCCGCAACGCCAGCCAGAGGCATTAAGGTCTTCTCAGAAAATGACAAAAAAGAGGCTTTCAATGCCTTTGTTTCCAATTCCCTTAAGGTTACCAAGTTTGTACCCGCCTCAGGGGCGGCTTCAAGGATGTTTAGAGACCTTTTCAACGTACTTGAGAGTGGCCAAATATCGGAATATGGACGCAATTTTACATCACGCATCAAGGATTTCGCATTTTATACTCCGGAAATGTTTGACGGTTGCACTCCGATGGAGATTATTGACAAGGTGCTCAATGATAGCGGTCTCGGCTATGGCTCCAAACCCAAGGGGCAACTCCTTTTCCACAGGTATTCCGATGATGTACGTACAGCTTTCGAAGAACATCTGGTAGAGGGTGCCCTTTATGCGAAAATGAAGGATGGTACCATCTCAATTGTGGTTTCTGTCTCACCTGAGCATCTCGAAGGGTTCAAGGAATTGTCTGACTTAGTCAAGGAGAGGTATGAAAAACGCTACGGAGTAAAGTATTCCATAAATTTTACGCTACAGTCACCATCCACAGACACCATTGCGGCGACTGAGGACAATAAACCATTCCGCAAAGGAGACGGTTCTCTGCTCTTTCGTCCGGGAGGACATGGTGCTTTGATACAGAATGTCAATGAGATTGACTCGGACATTGTTGTCATAAAAAATATTGACAACGTTGTAAAAGAGGACTTTATCGAACAGACAGTAATATGGAAAAAGCTTCTTATCGGTAAACTTATTTTACTCCGCGAACGCTGCTTCGACTATATTGCACGTCTTGATAAGGTGCTAAAATTAGGCTGTAAGGATGATATAGTGGCTTTGTGCAAAGAGATTTCCGGTTTTCTGGATGAGCAATTTTGTATTACATTTCCGAAAACAATCCCTTACGAGGTGCTTCCTGCACTGCTTCGTGCAAAGCTCGACCGTCCTGTCAGAGTTTGCGGAATGGTACGAAATCTGGGTGAGCCCGGAGGTGGCCCTTTCATTGTGAAGGATGCAGATGGGTGTACTTCGCTCCAGATACTTGAAAGCGTAGAGCTTAATCCTTCGGATTCCCGAACTGCCGGACTCTTTGCTTCAGGCACCCACTTCAATCCTGTAGACCTTGTATGCTCGATTACCGGTGCAGACGGTAGCAAATATAACCTTTCAAGATTTGTTAATGACGATGCCGGTTTCATCTCATCCAAGAGCTATGAGGGACGCAAACTCAAGGCACTTGAACTTCCCGGTCTTTGGAACGGTGCAATGAGCAATTGGAATACCCTTTTTGTGGAAGTTCCTCTTATAACATTCAACCCTGTTAAAACAGTTGCTGACCTGCTCCGCAAAGAGCATCTTGGCTGAATAGTATACGGATTATGAAGCGAAAATTTGTTTTAAGAAAAAGTAATTGGATCAAGAGGATTTTTGCTTTAATCTTTCCTTCGATCATTCTTACCGGATGTCCTGGCATGTATGGTTCTCCCAGTGCATCTTATACCACCAGCGGGCATGTGAGAAGTGAGGAGGGGGTACCGCTTCAAGGTATTAAGGTATCTGTAGGAGGACATCCCTATAAAGACTCCTTGGGCCAAAATCAAATCCGTTTCGAGGGATCTGCTCTTACGAACACACAAGGAGAATATCGCGTTGATATCCATGCTTTTCCTTTAACGGAAATGTTAGTCGTGGCAGAAGATGTTGATGGTGAGCAGGGTGGAGGCGACTTTGAGAGCGATACTTTAATGGTCAAGGATTTCAAGTATAAGGGTGAAGGTTTATGGTATTCGGGCCACGCAGAAGTTGACAATATAAATTTTAGACTAAAGAAGAAGTAATCTATTTTTTCTTTACCAGCAGAATGGCATCGGCCACGTCATCTGCATCTTTAGCCCTATAAACATATTTGAAACGCCCATCTCTTTTTTGGATAAAATCGCATTCAAATACCCATTCGTGTTTACCCGGATCAATCTCGCCGAAATCGTTACGGCCTTTCCGGGGCTCTATATTGTCACCCGGAATATAGCGATATAGCTCATACTCTCCGGCTTCTACCATATTAGCCCTATATATCATCCTGGATCCCGCAGCTGATGCACTCCATCCGCTTTCGCCCATAAAAGCGGTAGTTTGATTGGAAAGAGGTGACCAACCTTTTGGATTATCGGGGTTTTCTATAAGGATACGTCCGGGGGTGGAGATTCCAAAATACTCGGCGACAGCATCCAGAAGACGCTCACCAAAGTACTTAAGGTTGGAGTCATTCACCCATTCGCCCTCTTTGTTGAAAGAGTAAAAGGTGTAGGGAGTCTCCAAGGTCAATGCAATAGTACGCTCACCTGCATTATCCCAAAACCATCCCTCGCAGTATCTTGGAGCTACATCTGAGAATAACATCTCCTTGGGATACATATATGGATTGAATGAGCACGAGAGTCCCGCAAACACCCATTGCTTGCGCGAGTATTCAATGGATGTGCTGCTGCTGGTGTGCATCCAGTAAATGGCGCAATCAGCGTGCTGAGAGTGATTGTTGAGCACAAGGTCTATCGGTTGCTCATCATGTAGTTCGCGGAACATAGTTTTCATCGCCTGCACTTCCACTACTGTGCTGTCGTCGCTCCTTCCAAAGTTGATTTCCTGGTTAACTCCGGTAATGTTAGACCTGGAGAGGCCATTGTAAACCCCGTCAGGATTGGCGAATGGGAGTATGTATGCATCAATTTGTGCTCTTAGTGATCTCGACTCCGGCGTATCGGAGGTGAGTTTTTCTATAAAAGCGTCAAGGAGCCAGGATCCCGGAGTTTCGCTTGGATGCTGGCGGCCGTGGAACCATAGGCGTTTTTTTGCTGATAGGGGAACATTTGGATCGGTGATGTGCAACAGCTGTAGAGGCCTGTTTTCGAAGCTCCAGCCAATAGTGTCAATCTGAGTGCCTTCTCTGCTGCCCCATTCAGCAAAGCGTTCCTGGAGATAGGAGTATGTGTATGGACGATAAAGTGCAATAAATACAGTATCCTTGTCGAAACGTTTGTCCAATCGTCTGCGTGGTGATTCATTTAGGGGGAAATGATTCCAGTTGTCACCATCATACGAATATGAGAGCCCATGAACTCCATTATCTTTAAGAGTGAGGTATATCTGTTTGCCTCTGATACCACTAATCCTGAAGTAGTACCAGTTGGCACTCGCGGCAAGGGAGACGTCAATAGGGTTGATAGGGTCATATCTGCCGTGGATCAAGTATGAAAGATGCTCAACCGTATCACCAGGGGAGACTACCACCTTCATAGAGTCGAGAAGCTCTACTTTTCCAAGGTTTCCACTCTCGAAATCGGCATCAAATTTGACTTGTGAGGCTGCCGTTAAGGATGCGGTCAGAATTAGTGTTACAAGGATGAAATGTCTCATTGTACTATGGCTTATTTTTTGCGAAAATAACAATTAATAACTACCTTTACAATAGAAATAATCAAGGTTATGAACAACAGGTGGAGGAAAATACTTTCGAATTTTGAAATAGAAGGTACGCCGATAGAGATATCGCGTCTGGGCAAGGGCCTTATAAACGACACGTACAAGCTCAGGACTGTTGAACCTGATCTTCCCGACTATGTAGTGCAACGCATCAACAGCGATGTTTTTAAAGATATTGATAAGATGCAGCGTAACATCGACAGGGTAACGGCTCATATTCGTGAAAAGATGTTCGATCGTGGACTCCCCGGAGGTCCTGACAGATTGCTCACCTTTGTAAAAAGTCGTTCCGGTAAATCCTATCACGAAATGGATGGGGAGTTCTGGAGGGTTTCCAAGTATATTGACCGTTCTAAAAGCCGCGATGATGTAACACCTGAGTTGGCATATATCACGGGCAAGTCATTTGGTGATTTTCAATATATGCTTTCGGACCTGGGCGGCGAGCCTCTCGACGAGACAATCCCCAATTTCCATAATGTGGAGTTTCGTATCAGCCAACTCCGTGAAGCTGTGGCTGAAGATAAGGCGGGACGTCTCGAACGCATGCAACCTGTTGTTGATGAATTGCTCGAAAGAGCGGAAGAAATGGCGCTTGCCGAGCGTCTTGGACGTGAAGGTAAACTTACCAAACGCATAACTCATTGTGACACGAAGGTCAACAATATTCTCTTTGATGAATATGACAATGTCCTATGTGTAATAGACCTTGATACCACGATGCCCGGTTATGTCCTCTCAGACTATGGGGATTTTATCCGTACGGCCGGCAATACGGGTGCAGAGGATGATACGGACCTGGATAATGTGGGCCTTGATATGGAAATATTCAAGGCATTTACCAGAGGTTATCTAGAAGGGGCTAAGCCTTTTATTACCGATATTGAAAAGGAATTGTTGCCTTTT
Organism: Bacteroidales bacterium; assembly: GCA_033811195.1. Lineage (GTDB taxonomy): Bacteria > Bacteroidota > Bacteroidia > Bacteroidales > UBA932 > Cacconaster. The sequence goes on from JAPXOZ010000003.1 coordinate 44,404, forward strand.
GGTGCCAGGCTACTAACTTATATGCAGACAGTGCGTTTCCTGACTGACTATCTCAATGGTGATACTTACTACAAGATTAATTATCCGGAGCACAACTATGATCGTACGATGGCACAAAAACGCCTCCTGGAGTCTCTTGACGCTCACGAAGAGGAGATGAAAGAGTATATAGATAGTATTGAGTATTGAGTATCGAGAATCGAGAATCGAGAATAGGGAATGAAGAATGTGGGTTGTAATTAAAAAAGTGCTTATGCAAAATACCCGACTGTCAGATATAGTTTGAATTAGTTTCGATTTATACTTACAAGTCTCAACTCTTAAATCTTTAATTTACTCCAATAACTGACATGCAACTCGCAATATTTGGAACTAATAACTTACTCTGAACTCCTTACTCGGAACTCAGAACTAAAAAAAGAGTCCGTGAGGACTCTTTTTTATTACTTACCTGAAGTGTAGGCAATCATATCAAGGATCTTGTTGGAGTAACCCCACTCGTTATCATACCATGCCACAACCTTCACAAAGTTGGAGTTGAGTTGGATGCCTGCATCGGCATCAAAGATCGAGGTGCGGGGGTCAGTAATAAAGTCGCTTGAAACTACTTTGTCCTCAGTATAACCGAGAATGTTCTTGAGTTCGCCTTCTGAAGCTTTCTTCATGGCACTCTTAATCTCATCGTATGTGCAGGCCTTTTCAAGACGACAAGTCAGATCAACAGCTGAAACATTAACTGTAGGTACGCGGAAAGACATACCGGTGAGTTTGCCGTTCATCTCGGGGATAACTTTGCCAACAGCCTTGGCAGCACCTGTGCTGGAAGGAATGATATTGGCACTTGCAGCGCGTCCGCCTCTCCAGTCTTTTGAGGAAGGACCGTCAACGGTCTTTTGGGTGGCCGTTATAGCGTGAACTGTGGTCATCAATCCCTCTATGATGCCAAAATTGTCATTGAGCACTTTCACTATGGGTGCAAGACAGTTTGTGGTACAGGATGCGTTGGAAATGATATTCTCACCATTGTATTTGGTGTGGTTAACACCGTAAACAAACATGGGAGTGTCGTCTTTTGAGGGAGCTGACATGATTACTTTCTTTGCACCTGCGTCAATGTGGGCATGTGCTTTCTCTTTTGTGAGGAAAAGACCTGTGGACTCCACTATATACTCAGCACCTACTTCATTCCATTTCAGATTTGTAGGATCTTTCTCACTGGTTACTCTGATAGATTTGCCGTTAACAACGAGTTTATCGTCAGCTACCTCCACTTTGCCGTCAAATTTGCCGTGCACTGTGTCGTATTTCAACATATAAGCTATGTAGTCTACGTCGAGCAGGTCATTAATACCTACTATCTCAATGTCATTTCTCTTCTGGGCTGCTCTGAAAACCAGACGTCCGATACGGCCGAAACCGTTAATACCAACTTTTACTTTTTTCATCTTTATATATTATGTTAGAAAAATTTTAAAACTTAAAAATCATGCAAATTTAGAAACAATTATCCAAATAACAATGAAAATATTACCTTTGCGAAATGAAACTTATTGAGATTTTGGTCACCAACGATGACGGACTCGAAGCAAGAGGCGTTAAGGAGGCGGCCGCGCTTATGCGTACATACGGCAATGTGACTGTTGTGGCTCCCTCCGAGCCCCAGTCCGGTAAGTCTGCTGCTATTTCCCTGGAGAATACACTCAGATTGAATCTTGTAGAAAGCCTATCCGCTAAGGATAAGCTTGGTTCGCTCCGCATTTACAGTTTTACCGGTACTCCGGTGGATTGTGTCAAGATGGGTGTCAATCTCTTCATAGGAGAGGGGGGGATGCCTGACCTGCTGGTTTCCGGCATAAACCATGGTTCAAATGCCTCTGTGGCATCGGTATATTCCGGTACTCTGGGGGCAGCTGCTGAGGGTGCCATATACGATATACCATCTATAGGCCTCTCTCTATGTTCCCATAAACCCGATCCGGATTTTGAAGGAGTGCTCCATTATGCACGCATTATAATGGATAAGCTTTTAGAGACTGGTATAAGCAGGGGCGTTTATCTGAATGTCAACTTCCCAAACCTTCCTCTTGAAGAGATAAAAGGAATCAAGATTGCTCACCAAGGGCATGGCAGATGGATAAGAGAGTTTGATAAAAGGACTGATCCCCGGGGCAGGGAATACTACTGGATAATAGGGAGATTCCTCAATCTTGACGACTCTGCAGATGCTGATCATGCGCTGATTGATAGCGGATATGTATCTGTTGTCCCTCATCGCGTCGATAATACCGACTATCAAGAGCTCGAACGTCTGCACGACCTTTGGTCCCTATGATATAATACCCTTTTAAAATGCGCTACTATCTCATTGCCGGTGAGGCTTCCGGAGATCTGCATGGCTCCAACCTGATGAAAGGATTGATTGCGGAGGACCCCGCTGCGGAGTTCCGCTTCCTTGGCGGAGATATGATGGCTGCTGTTGGGGGTACTTTGGTTCGCCATTACAAATCAACTGCAGTGATGGGAATTGTGGAGGTAATCTCTCGCCTAGGAGCTATTTGGCGCAATATGAAAGAATGCCGGAGGGATCTGCTTGAGTATGCTCCCGATGTACTTATTCTCATAGATTTTCCCGGATTTAACCTTAGGATGGCGCGTTTTGCCCATAAAAACGGCATTCCCGTCTTCTATTACATCGCTCCCAAGGTTTGGGCTCGCGGAGAAAGACGCATCCGCAAGATCCGAAGATATGTCGATGAACTATTCATCATCTTTCCTTTCGAGAAGGAGTATTTTCGCAAGCTTGGAATTGAGGCTCACTACGCAGGTAATCCTCTGATTGACAGCATAGATGCCTATCAGGGAGTTCACTCGGATCGGCAAGAGTTTATAAGCCGTCACTCTCTTGATTACTCCCCTTCGATAGCATTGCTTGCCGGTAGCAGGAAGGCTGAGATAGGCTTCTTGCTACCTCGTATGATGGCTATTGAAAGGCTTCTGAGACAGGATCAGCTCCTTAAGGATTACCAGTTGCTGTTGGCAACTGCACCTTCGGTTGACCTGCAACTCTACCGCTCATTGATACCCGTTGACAGCTCCATCCGGATAGTATCAGATGATACTTATGGGGTGTTAAGCCACTCTGATGCTGCTGTCATAAGTTCCGGTACGGCAAGTCTGGAGGCGGCTATTGTAGGAACTCCTCAAGTGGTGTGCTACGGTTTCAATCGCATTACCTATCTTGTTGCTCGACTTTTGGTAAAGGTAAAATACATCAGTCTTGCAAACCTCATCCTTGATAAACTCATTTTCAAGGAACTTGTTCAAGATGATGCCTCACCGGAGAATATATTTACCGAGGTTTCACGCCTGCTTACCGACAAAGAATATAGAAGTACGATGAAAAGAGATTATGTAGCCTTGCGTGAGGTGCTTGGAGGTTCAGGCGCTTCGCGCAAAATTGCACGTCAAATGATCAATTTGCTACAATATTAATTAAGAATAACTAATATTTGTGATATGGCACAAAGAATCAAAGTCTACAAATATCAGGGAGCCGGCAACGATTTCCTCATAATTGACAATCGTGATGGTTCAATTAAACTGGATGATTCACAGATCAGATGGCTCTGTGACCGAAGATTTGGAGTAGGGGCAGATGGAATGATGCTTCTAGGAGCCGGTGGTGAATATGACTTCACTATGCGTTATTTCAATTCAGACGGGTTTGAAGGCACGATGTGCGGTAATGGTGGCAGGTGTCTTGTGGCATTTGCTGCCCATAGGGGCATCAAACGATTTGAATTTACAGCTATCGATGGCTATCACCGTGCCGAGATGCTCGAATACAGCAACTATCGTTGTATAGTCCGTCTCAAGATGAGGGATCTCCTTCCGGATAGTGATGGCAATTCTCCTATTACAATTTATCCCGAGGGTTTTTTTCTCGATACCGGATCAGACCATTTCGTGATATTTGTCGATGATGTCATGACCTATGATGTTGATAGTGAGGGGAAAAAGTGGAGATGGGCCGAACGTTTCCCCAAAGGAACAAATGTCAATTTCGTAGAAATGGCGCCTGATAAGATTAAGGTCAGGACTTATGAAAGGGGAGTTGAGGCGGAAACCTTTGCCTGCGGTACAGGCGTAACAGCCTCTTCTATTGCATCTTTTGTCCATGGAGCTGAAGGTTATACAATTTCAGGAAGAAGGATTAGGTTTGAAATTCAAGCACTGGGAGACTATCTGGCTGTTGATTTTATACCTCGTGAAGAAGAAATGGCATTTGAGGATATTTGGCTAACCGGTCCGGCCACATTTGTGTTTGAAACCGAAGTTGAACTCTAGGGTTTATTTTCTATCTTTGTAAGGTTAACTCTAGGTTTATGGCAGATTTCCGTTATATGGGCATAAAGAGAAAGGTCTTTTTGGGATGTATCGTTCTTGCTTTGATTCTTCTGATATCGAGCTCTATCTCTATGTTTGAATTCACAAGGATGAACAATCATGTCAACGAGCTCATTTCCGATAATGCCCGCAGTATTGAAGTTTCGAGGGAACTTCTTGCAAAGGCGGAGGAATATAATCTTCGTCTGATGCATCTAGTTGTCGGTGAAGTTGGTGGGGAGGGTATCGAGGTAATCAATGATGACAAATTTATCTCTTTTTTCAGCGGTATTAGGGAGACTTTTGTTACTAAGCAGGACAAGACAAATGCCGACTCGGTAATGTATGCCTTTGCGGCATATATGTATGTTGTGCGCGAGGCCTCCGATATATGGCTTATCAGTAGGGATGATATTCGCAAGGAGTGGTATTTTAACCGCCTGCAGCCGGTTTACGTCAAGCTCAAAGCCTATATTGAAAGGCTTACCAATGACAGTCAGGATGCATTGATTCACAATTCACAGTCGCTCCAGGATAATTTTTATCGCAGCCTTATGCCGGGCCTAATCTCTGCTCTGCTCGGCTTTATGATGGTATTGCTCTTCAATTATTACCTTAATCACTATTTGATCAATCCGCTCCTGAAGATTTCTCGCGGTATTAAAGGCTATCTCAGCTTTAATAAGAATTATGATGTCAAAATAGAGACTCAGGATGAACTTGCCGAACTCAATGAGTCTGTCAAAGACATAATCGATATTAACAAATCCACAAAAAAAACGAGTGGATGAATGCCGGTGTCATATCCAGATATGTTGGAATCGCGCTGATATGTAATGCCTTCTTTATGTTACTTTCTGCCGCGGTATCGGCCATGTATGGCTTTGATTCCTCATTCAGCCCACTTCTTGTGAGTTGCTTTTTGACTTTTCTTTTCGGAGTCTTTCCATTGATATTTGTAAAAGGCGAGCATGACATCAATACCCGTGAAGGATTAGCTATCGTGTTGTTGGCATGGTTTCTCTCTTGTCTTTTCGGAATGTTACCTTACGTGCTTTGGGGAGGAGACTTTACCCTAATAAATGCTTGGTTTGAGAGTTCTTCAGGCTACACTACGACAGGTGCAACCATTCTTACTGAAATCGAATCACTGCCCCACGGTTTGCTATTTTGGAGATCCTCTACGCATTTTATAGGCGGTTTGGGAGTAGTAGTTTTCATAATTATGTTTCTTCCTTCTGTAGGAACTGTAGGAACAGTAGGTTTTAGGATGTCTAAAATGGAGATAATGGATGTCTCTAGGAGCAATTTTAGATATAGGTTCAAAAAGCTTATCCGTGTTTTTGTAACAGTCTACCTTGCTATTACGGTTATCTCTTTTGTGGCACTGTTACTATCGGGGATGTCACTGTTTGATGCCATAAATCACGCCTTCAGTGTGGTTTCAACCGGGGGATTCAGTACGCGCAATCTTTCCATCGCGGCTTATGATTCTCCTTTAATAGAGTTTGTCTTGATACTCTTTATGGTGGTATCATCCATACATTTCGGCTTGATATATGCCTCTTTTGCTTCCAGGTCACCAAAGATTTTCAAGGATCCTGCAACAAGGTTTTACTTGATGACCATAATTATCTCCTCAGTACTTGTTGCCTTCAGTCTAATGCTGAGTGGGGGCGAAACGAGCCTCTTCCAAGCAATTCGTAACGGTACTTTTGCCGTAGTATCCACAATGAGTACCACTGGATTTGCGATTAGTGACACCTCAGTATGGCCGATACTTTCCATACTGGTTATGTTATACATATCTGTACAGTGCGGTTGTTCCGGATCTACGTGTGGTGGTGTTCGTTCAGATAGAATGTTGCTTATATTTAAGGGGGTAAGAGTACAACTTGCCAGGATGGCTCATCCAAATGCAGTAGTACAGGTCAAGTCAGGCGGACAGGTAGTTGACAAGGATTTGATTCCAAGTGTTTTTACTTTTCTTTTCTTATATCTATTTGTTGTACTCGTCGGCTCGGTAATCTATGTGATGACAGGTATGGATATTATGGAGTCAGTGAGTTCTTCAATATCAATGATGAGTAACATCGGTCCGGCTTTTGGTAAATTTGGCTCAATGTCCAATTTTGCCGATGCTTCGCAGGTTGCAAAATTTGCTATGGGAATCCAGATGATTGTAGGTCGTCTTAGTATATATCCTGTATTGCTTCTATTCACACTCTTCAGAAAAAAGTTTTAATGGCGGCGGAGCAGTATCTCATAGAGAAAATAACTGAGAAATTGGGATATGAACCCACTAGCTGTCAGCAGGAACTCATAAGCTCTTTGGCACACTTCACCATTGAATCTGGAACTTGTGACTTGCTGCTGGTTAGCGGATATGCCGGTACCGGCAAAACTTCCGCAATCGCTGCCTATGTAAAGACCCTTAAGGAACACCAGTATCATTTTGTGCTTTTGGCGCCTACGGGCCGAGCTGCAAAGGTATTGGCCGGCTTTACCCAGGAACAGGCATTCACCATACATAAGCATATCTATCGCCAGAAATCCATCAACCATGGGTTCGGAGAGTTTGAACTCGATATCAATAAGCATAAGGAGACGGTATTTATAGTGGATGAGGCCTCTCTGATATCCACTTCCAGTGGACAACAGAACATATTCGGAAGTGGTGACCTACTCTCCGATCTTATAACCTATATGCGTTCAGGAGTCGATAACAAGCTCATTCTCATTGGAGACAAGGGACAGTTACCACCTATAGGACTTACCTATAGCCCGGCGTTGGATGAGTCTTATATGGGTCGTTACGGCAACTTGATGACAGTTGAATTAACAACTGTGGTGCGTCAGGTTGAGGATTCAGGGATTTTGAGCAACGCTACTGCAATCAGAATGCTATTGGGCGGTGATGGGTCAATGATGCCTCAATTGCGTACTAAGGGCTTTGAAGATGTGATCAGAATCCACGGCGGTGAACTAATAGAGTCGCTCTCCGATATGTTTGACAAATATGGTACAGATGAAGTGGTGGTGCTCTGTAGGTCAAATAAAAGGGCCAATCGCTACAATTTGGGTATACGTTCTAGTGTTCTTTTTCTTGAGGAGCGTCTCACACGAGGTGACAAGTTAATGGTGGTGAAGAACTGCTACCAGTTTTTGGAGGATGTGCCGGAACTGGATTTCATAGCAAACGGTGATGTAGCAGAACTGGTCAGAATATATGGGTATGAAGAGAGGTATGGATTGAATTTTGCAGAAGCAGTATTGTCATTCCCCGACTACAATGATGTAGAGATTACGGCCAAAATAATTCTCGATACACTTGACTCCGAATCTGCAGCCTTGAGCGAAGAACAGCAGAGAGTTCTATATGAAGGTGTGAATGAGGATTATGCCCATGTAAAAGGCAAGAGGAAGAGATATAGCTCAGTGCGTGAAGATAAATATTTCAATGCTCTTCAGATCAAGTATGCGACAGCTATTACCGGCCATAAATCCCAGGGAGGGCAATGGAAATGCGTTTTCATAGACAATCCTTTCTGGAATGAACCCGTCGAGGAGGACCTAAAATGGTTATATACTGCTATGACCCGAGGAGTGGAAAGAGTTTATTTTGTAAATTTTAAAGATGATTTTTTTATAGATTAAAATGAATATGTATTGGTTTTTGTTTATTGCTGTTGCGGTAGTTAGTTATATCGTTCAGCTTAACCTTAGGAGAAAATTTGAGAAATATTCAGAAATACCTCTTGGTTCAGGTATGACCGGAGCAGAGGTTGCAGAGAGAATGCTCAGCCAGAATGGCATAAATGATGTCAAAGTGACAGCTGTTAGAGGGCAACTGACTGACCATTTCAACCCTCTTACCAAGAGTGTCAATCTTAGCGAGGGAGTTTATCATTCCAACTCGGTTGCAGCAGCGGCTGTGGCCGCCCACGAATGTGGTCACGCCTTGCAACATGCTCATGGTTATCTTCCACTCAAATTGCGATCTGCACTGGTACCGGCAGTTAATTTTGCATCCAAAATAATGTCCTGGGTGCTTTTGCTGGGTATGTTTCTCATTAATGTTTTTCCACAGGTGCTGATGGCCGGCATAGCTCTATTTGCACTTACGACACTTTTCAGTTTTATTACACTTCCGGTGGAAATCAATGCCAGTAAGAGAGCTCTTGTGTGGCTAAATACTACTGGAATTACAGATGTTTCCAATCATGAGCATGCGGAAAAAGCACTCCGCGCCGCTGCATATACCTATGTGGTAGCAGCCCTCGCTTCATTGGCGACCCTGGTTTATTATATCATGCTTTCAAACAGAAGATAGTCAGTTATTATCCTATTATCAGAACAAAAAGAATTAATAATATGCAACGTTTCAAATCAATATTAGCGGTCATCCTTATTATCGTAACCCTCATTCCCTCTGCAATAGCACAAGAAAAAAAGAGACTCACAAATGCAGAGATTCTCGGCAAGATACCACAAGGTATCGTGGGACAAGCCGTCGCACCGATAGTTTTTGATGACAATAGAACACTCATTTACAGAGAAGGGCAGGAATTCTTCAGGTATGACCTACGAAAAGGCACTTCCGAGCCATTCTCATTTACTCCACCTCAAAGACCTTCACGTTTCGATGAATTGGTCCCGGGCTGGAAAAATCCCACATTCTCTCCGGATTCGACGAAAATCGCATATACGTTGGACAACGACCTCTACAGCATAGATGTGAAGACCAAAAAGATCATAAGGCATACTTTTGACGGGTCGGAACTCAATCTCAACGGATATGCTTCCTGGGTCTATTATGAGGAGATATTCGGCAGGGGATCCAACTATAGAGCATTCTGGTGGTCGCCTGATAGTAAGATAATAGCATATTACAACTTCGACAACTCTCAGGTACCGATGTTTCCTATATATAATTCACAAGGTCAGCATGGCTCGATCAACCAGACACGTTACCCCAAGGCAGGAGATCCCAACCCTAAGGTTAAGATAGGCTTCGTTTCGGCAAACGGAGGACATACTGTTTGGTCGGACTTCGATCCGGAGCTTGACCAGTACTTTGGCATACCCTTCTGGAGCGGCGATGGCAAGCGCTTTATGGTTTCCAGGATGGATCGTGCACAGGACAACCTTGAACTCTTTGCAGTTGATCCAATACTGGGTAACTTCTCTTGCGTTTATACGGAGCATCAGGATAGTTGGATCGATTGGATGGAGGAGATGCTCTTTACCCCTGAAGGCATCTATATCGTAAGGGATTTCGAGGGATGGGAACAGATATACTTCCTTTCTTATGACGGTAACCGTTTTGAAAAGCTTACCGGAGGTCGCAATTGGAGCATTCGCCTGCTTAAGGTGGATTCGAAATATCTCTTCTTCACGGCAAAGAGAGAGGCTACTACGAGAGTAGATATTTACAGAGTTACTCTGAGGAGTAAAAAAACAGAAAGAGTCTCATATGGCGACTATACTTTTGCCAATGTGGTCATATCACCCGATAGTCGTAATGTGGCTGCGATAGTCTCAAATGCCCGTACCCCTTTCTTTCTTGTTAACATTTCGCTTCCAGCCGGCAATCTGGATAGAAAGAAGGTGACAGTAATCTCTGACTCCAAAGGTCCTGATTTTGATAAATATGCTATAGCTCTACCGGAGATTATTACCATTAAAACCCGTGACGGACTTGAGATCCCCGCCTCAGTGATCTGGCCGGTAAATCTGGATAAAAGCAAAAAATATCCTGTGAAGGTCTATATCTACGGAGGTCCCGACTCTCCTCAGGTGCGCGACAGCTGGGGCGGAGTTACATTTCGTAACCAATGGTGGGCCAACAATGGAGTGATCCAGTTGACTCTCGACAACCGTGCCAGTGGTCATTTCGGCAAAAAGGGACTCGAGCAGGTTTACAGGAAGCTCAGTATTCCGGAACTATGGGATTTTGTTGACGGTATAAAACATTTTCTTGCAATGCCTTTCGTCGATAGTGATAAAATAGGTATAGAAGGCTTCTCATATGGTGGTATGATGACAGTTCTTTGTGTTACCGAAGGCAACGAGTATTTTAAATATGGCATTGCGGGAGCAGGAGTGTATGACTGGCATCTTTATGATACGCATTACACGGAAAGATACATGGATACACCTCAGGACAATCCGGAGGGCTACAAAGCAACAAATGTGTTAAGTCGAATTTCTAATTATAAGGGAGACAAAACCAACATGATCCGCCTTACTCACGGCACCGGTGATGACAATGTCCATTTTCAAAATACGCTCCAGTTGATAGATGAATTTCAGAAACAGAATAAGGATTTCGAGCTGATGATCTATCCGGAGGGGATGCATGGTTATCGTGGTGCACAGGGTCGTCACTCTGCAATGCAGGATTATATCTTCTGGTACCGCTATCTTTTGGATTCGGAACTTCCTTCCGACCTACTGGAATATTTCAAAAAGTAACAGGCAGTGGCTCCGAGATAATCATTACTTTCTCGCCGGAGACGAGGGTGGTGGCAAAGAGATGTAAATTACCACCGTCACGTACCTTGAGGCGCTGCTTCAGAGCGTTGGTGTCAATAGGGAAATTGAGTGCCACGCAATTTATAGTAGGGTGTTCGCGCAATATGGTGCGGATGCCCTCTTTGTTGAAGGGTATTATTCGTTTAATAAGAAAAGATTTTCCCGGAAAGTCCTCAATCGGTGTATCAGACGTGTAGAGATGGGTACTCGCTGCAATTTTGGAAATTCCAAAGCGTGTGCAGGGAAGTTTAAATGCCCCAGCTTTAAGAATGGCTTTTCCTGGTTGATATAGATAGGTTTCCGGAGTGCTAATAGGGCAGAAAGCCGTTCTTTCTTCACCGATAGTGAAAGCAAAATTATTCTCTCGACCGTGGGTGAGATCAACTGCATATATGGGTATTTCCTCCTGAGGTATAGGTGTCCCTTGTTTACTCATCAGCAACAGGAGTTCCTTGCACTCGTTGTCAGTTGATAGGATATGTACTTCCCTGATACAGGGAACCTCTCGCAGGGTGGCGGTAATATCGACCATAGAAGAGAGCTTGACAAGGACCCTATCTGCAGCCTTTAACAGTGCTTCGCTGAGTTGAAGAAGATCAGGTTCGCACTTTCTAATGGAGAAGAGTCTACCTGAATCTTTGGAGCGTCTGGCAGGGTCGAGGTAAATCAGGTCGAAGTGTGTTCTGGCTCCCTCGTCTCTCCCCAAAAGTGTTTCAAGATATTCTCTGCAATCTCCCTGTTTTATGCTGATATTCTCTAGTCCCAGCACTTTAAAGTTGTGCGCTGTTGTCTCGCACAACTGTGGATCGCGCTCCATGTATAGGCATTTCGCTGCTCTCCGCGCCATAAAACTACAATCTACCCCGAGCCCTCCGGTGAGGTCGGCCATAGCGCCACCTTCAGGCACAAAACGCCTTTTGTATTCTGCCGTAGTTTGGGAACTGCACTGTTCCACGCTGAGAGCGGTGGGGTAAATAAGTTCAGGATGGGTGTGCCAGAGGGGTATCTTGTAGGTAATTTTTTTGCGTGCCTCTATGGCAGATGCAGCCCTTATCATATCCACTCCGGGGTAGCGAGATGCGCTTAGCAGGAGTTGTGCGCTATCCTTTTCTGCATGTTCCAATATGAATGATATGGTTTTATCTTCTTTCAAGGTTTGCCTCTGTTTTGCGGCAAAGATAGCGCAATAATCAACTTTTTTGTGTAAATTTGTTTTTTTATGACCTGAAAATTATAACGCTATCAGATTAATATGGAAACAAATTATTTGGAAGTTGCAAAGAGCTGGCTAGGTGTTGGCTTTGACGATGAGACAAAAAAGGAAGTTGCACGTCTTATGAGGGAGGATCCAAAAGAGCTTGAGGACTCTTTTTACCGCCTGCTGGAATTCGGTACCGGTGGGTTGAGAGGCATTATGGGCGTTGGCACCAACCGTATGAATAAATATACAGTGGGTATGTCTACACAGGGTTTGGCAAATTACCTCAAATCCTATTTTAAGGATTCCGATAATATCAGCGTTGTAATTGCTTATGACAGCCGCAACAATAGTCGCGAGTTTTCCATGATTGCCTCCAGAGTTCTTATGGCAAATGGTATCAAAGTTTTCCTTTTTGACAACATAAGGCCTACGCCTGAGTTGAGTTTTGCCATCCGGTACCTCAAATGCCAGGCGGGCATAATGATTACCGCTTCTCACAACCCTAAGGAGTATAACGGCTACAAGGTCTTTTGGGAGGATGGCGCTCAAATCATAACCCCACATGACAAGAATATCATAGCTGAGGTGGCAGGTATAACATCGGTTGCACAAGTTAATTTCGGTGATGATCTTTCACTTTTCCCTACACCTGTAGGTGAAGAGGTGGACAAGGCATTTCTCGATGCAGTACTTTCTCTCACTCTATCTCCCGATTCCGTAAAGCGTCATTCGGATCTTAAAATTGTTTATACTCCTCTGCATGGCACCGGAGTGCGTCTTGTTCCTCAGGGGCTGAGACTTCTCGGGTTTACACACATCTATAATGTTGATGCACAAGATGTGAGTGACGGTAATTTTCCTACAGTTGTATCCCCCAATCCTGAAGATCCGGCCGCCCTCAAACTTGCGATTGAGAAGGCTCAAGAAGTTGATGCGGATATAGTAATGGCAACTGATCCCGATGCTGACCGTGTAGGATTTGCAATACGTGATGATAAAGGAGAATTGGTGCTGCTCAACGGCAACCAGATATTTTCTATCCTTACCAGTTATATGCTAACCCGCTGGTCTGAACTGGGTAAACTCCAGGGACGCGAATATGTGGTTAAGACTATAGTGACTACCGAGCTAATCCGCGACATTTGTGAAAAATATGGAGTTGAGCTCTACAATGTGCTCACCGGTTTTAAGTATATTGCTGAAATTGTACGTAAGAATGAAGGCAAAAAGGTCTTTATCTGCGGAGGGGAGGAGAGTCACGGCTTTAATGCGGGTGAATTTGTAAGGGACAAAGATTCTATTGTCTCCTGCGCGCTCTTTGCAGAGTGTGCGGCATGGCTTGCTGACAGCGGAAAAAGCATCTATGATTATCTCTTGGGAATTTATGCCGAATATGGCTATTACAAGGAGGATCTTCTCTCTGTGACAATGAGGGGCAAAGAGGGTCTGGAGCAGATTCAGCAAATGATGAAGGATTTGAGGATCACCCCTCCGAAAGAGCTTGCCGGATCACCGGTTATAAAAATCATAGATTATAATAACCCGGAGGAGACAAATCTGCCCAAATCAAATGTACTGCAATTTTTTAGCAAAGATGGAAGCCTGGTATCAGCAAGACCTTCGGGTACTGAGCCGAAAATTAAATTTTATTTTGGTGTAAAGGGTACTGATGCCAATCAGAAGATCAGCAAGGTTTTCGCACAATTCGAAAAATTTGCACAAAAATATTGATCAGAGTGTAAAGCGAGAAAATAGCTGAAATGATAAGAGGTAACGTCTCTAGTACGTTACCTGTGTGGGGGATAAAGATCATCCCAAAAATAAGGATTAAAATCGCTATTATAATAAATGAGGAAAAGAGTGGGGTTTTACTGAAGCTCACTCTTTTCTTTTTAAGTGAAAACATTGGTATGTTACTTATGAGCAAAAGGGCGAGAATAATTGAGATGGTAGGGATAAACCATACGCTGTTAAGCAGTGCGTTGACAAATGATGAAGTGCCGTGTATACAACGGATGTCGGCATAAGCTACCAGTGGTGCAATAATCATCGCATTTGCCGGTGTGGCAAGGCCGATAAAGTCACTCTTCTGACGAGTATCAAGATTGAATTTTGCCAGTCTCAGAGCCGAAAAGGCGGTGATTACCAGCGGCACGAATGCTAGAAAAGTATATTGGTGTCCTGACTGGTAATACCAGTTGAAAAGCATAAGGGAAGGAGCCAGACCGAAACTTACAAGGTCTGCAAGAGAGTCCAGCTCCTTGCCTATATCAGAATATGCTTTGAGCAATCTTGCACTGAAGCCATCCAAAAAATCAAATACAACAGAGCCTACAATAAAGAGAAATGCTCCAAGATAGAGACCCCATAAGGCCATTATTACGGCACAGTAGCCGCAGGTTAGGTTAAGAAGTGTTATGATATTGGGGATGTGCTTCCTCATATTTTGTTACTCTATGCCCATTTTTTTGCGAATCTCCTTGGGAATGGCATTCTTATGTACAAGAATAGCTAATGTCCTCATCTTTACATAAGTTTCGGACATATAGAGGTAGCCACCCATCTCTTCATTACGGCTGCTACCCCAGGAATTCTTGGTCTTGTAGAATTTAGTGCCATTCTGATCTTTAAAAAGGCCGGTAACATGCATCAAATGGTCATCCACGGTTTTGAATGTCTCGAAATAGTTCTGGCGGAGTTCTTGAGTAGCATCCAGCTCAGGGTAGATTTTCTCAAATTTGACAGCTTCTTCAAAAAATTCGGGTTTAGGATCAATGGCAATTCCACGGTTGTGGCTAAATGACTGGGGAATCAAGTCGCCGTCCCAGGTAAAGGTATATCCATTGAGCAGGGCATTGTCGATTATCGCCATAAACTCATCCAGAGGA
The DNA here is from genome assembly GCA_033811195.1 of Bacteroidales bacterium. Taxonomy (GTDB): domain Bacteria; phylum Bacteroidota; class Bacteroidia; order Bacteroidales; family UBA932; genus Cacconaster. Next base: position 59,416 of record JAPXOZ010000003.1, read on the forward strand.
ACGTTGTAAAAACGCTGATGGTCCCAGTTATCAGGAATTTCAAGAGGAATCTGCTGATAAAAAGGATGGTGCGTAAGACTGGTGATCTCGATATAGTCGCTCAGATCATCAAAGCCGAGCATTGCGGCAAAACTCTTCGGAGTATACTTTTTGCCGTTGTACTCAAATTCTTCGGGAAGTTTGCCAAGGTAGGTGTCAAAAAGATGCTCGTGAATTTTCCAGTACTCGGGTGAGCGCTCTTTTCTCTGCACAATGACCTCGGATATTGCCTTTACAAAGGCGCTCAACTCACTGTGGTTATGTTTGTCTGAGTTATATGCGATGCCACTATATGCACTTTCAGGTACAATACCGTGCTCAGCAACGGCATTGATGGTCATATGCGAGAGTGAGCCCGGGCCCACATTACCCCTGCCAAGACGAAGGTAGTTGTCATTTATCCTCTTGTTGTAATTGTGGCGTACTACAAACATTTCGGAAAGATCGTAAACACCCTTGCCCTGGCGTATAAGTTCTGCTTCTAAAAGTGATAATGTGGCGAAGCACCAGCAAGTGCCTGTACGTGCCTGGTCCTTTACGGAAGTTACTTCTATGTCTTTAACCGGAGTAAACTTATATATGTTCTGTGTCTGTGAGAAGGCCGCCGTTGCAATCAACACGGCTATGGTTATCAGTAAAAATCGTTTCATAGTGTAGATGTTGTGTCTGGTTTGTTATTTAATGCCCATTTTCTTTCGGATATCCTTGGGAATGGCATCTTTGTGGACCATTATGTCCATAGTTTTATACTTCGCGTAAGTTTCGGATACATACCAGATGCCTTTGTATTTGCTGTTTTCACCCCAGGAGTTTTTCACCATAAAGTAGTTTGTTCCGTTCTGGTCCTTGGCAAGGCCAAAAATGTGCATTCCGTGGTCATCGGTAGTGGTTTTCTCTTCGTATCCCTGCTGGCGAAGTTCTGCTGTAATTTCGAGCTCAGGAACGGGTGCATTGAATGTAGGTCTGCCGGTAGCGGGGTCTGATCCCACCCAATGAGCCTGATCAGAACCAACCTCTTCGGTTTTTTGGCGAATTGCATCCATGTCTGGAACTATGCCGATGCCGTTACGGGTAAAGCCGGTTTCACTCACATCCGATGCCCAGGCAAAAGTGTAACCATTTTCTATGGCATTGAACATTACCGCCATAAGCTCATCAAGAGGGAGGTTATATGCAGTCTCCCAGCGCCAGTTGTCTCCCACTTCTACTGGGTGCTCCTCATAGTAGGGTAGATGTGTCCAGGATACGAGATCTACATAATCATTAAGATCGATACCGAGTGATTCCATGTATGACTTGGGGGTATATTGCTTTCCTTCATACTCGAATGTCTCAGGTACAGGGCCAAGATATGCAGCCAGAATGCCTTTTAGACCAGGAATCCAGGCAGTGGAGAGTTTTCGGTTGGGGTTTTTGCGGATACCGTCTACATAACCTTTCAGGCCTGCAGCGAGTTCACCGTGCATATGGCGGTCAGTACCATAATTAAGGCCGGGCATTACGGAATTGGGAACGATGCCGTGCTCTTTGAGAACACATAGTACATCTCCGAAAGAACTGCCCTGTGCATAGTTGAGGTGACCGTCAACACGGATGTACTTGATGGCTTTGTCAACGTATGCATTTGAAACGACAAACATCTCTGCTAGATCAAGGTCGCCTTTGTATCCCTGACGGATAGCTTCGGATTCAAAGAATGAGAGTGCAGCAAAACACCAACAGGTACCGGTACTGGCCTGGTTTTTCACTGAGGTAATAGGAAGCTCTTTAACTGTGGTAAACTGGAAGCCTTCAGGTTTTGCTTCATCTTTAAGCTGTGCTGTGGCTGAGAAGCAGATAAGAGCTGCTAGTGAGAAAGTTAGGATTTTTTTCATTATAAATTGGATTAAAATTAGTCGTATCCAACAAAAATAATGAAAATGTCTATTTTATCCAAAATAATTTTGCTGTTATTTGCAGCTTTCAGCTTGACAAAAAGTCAGTTCGCAGCCGGTGGCAAACAAATTGAAACACTTTAGTTACAAATCAAATTTAAAAACGAAAACGGAATAATTAGAATAATTATGGACAAGCAGAATCTCGAAATTTTGAACAGATACGCCATAAACCTCAATGAGAAGGCTAGAGAGGGTAAACTTGACCCTGTCATAGGGCGTGACGATGAGGTGCGCAGAGTACTGCAAATCCTCAGCAGAAGAACTAAAAACAATCCTATACTTGTAGGCGAGCCGGGCGTTGGTAAAACAGCTATTTCTGAAGGCATCGCCCAGAGAATTGTCAATGGCGACGTGCCGGAAAACCTCAAGAATAAAGATCTCTACTCGCTCGATATGGGCGCCCTGATTGCAGGGGCGAAGTATCAGGGCGAATTTGAGGAGAGACTCAAGGGTGTGGTCAAAGCAGTGACTGAAAGTGAAGGAGAAATTATCCTCTTTATTGATGAAATTCACACTTTGGTAGGTGCAGGACGTACTTCCGGAGCTATGGATGCGGCCAATATTCTCAAACCGGCACTTGCCAGGGGCGAACTAAGGGCTATCGGATCCACAACTTTAGACGAGTATCGTAAATACTTTGAACAGGATAAGGCACTGGAGCGCAGATTCCAGATGGTTATGGTGGACGAGCCTACTCCGGCCGAATCCATCTCCATTCTACGCGGACTTAAAGAGAGATATGAAAACCACCATAAGGTGCGCATCGAGGATGATGCAATCATTGCGGCGGTAGAACTATCGCGCCGCTACATTACTAACAGGTTTTTGCCCGATAAGGCCATAGACCTGATTGATGAGGCAGCCTCCAAACTTCGCCTTGAGATGAACTCAGTACCGGAGCCAATCGATGAACTGAATAGAAAAATAATGCAGCTCGAAATTGAGCGAGAAGCGATAAAAAGGGAGGGCGAAAGCCCCAAACTCACTGCCATTCAGGAGGATATTACCCGCTTTTCCGGCGAAAGGGATGTTCTGATGAAGCAGTGGGAAGGAGAGAAAAAGCTCCTTACAGCCATCCAGAGCAACCGTCAGGCTATTGAAGAGTACCGTATACAGGCAGATGATGCTGAACGTCGCGGTGACTACGGTAAAGTGGCCGAGCTTCGATATGGCAAGATTGCCGAAGCTAAGGCACAAATTGAAAAGCTAATGGCTGAAAAGGCGAATAATGCCGATCCCATCCTTAATGAGGCGGTGACAAGCGAAAATATTGCCGAAGTAGTGGCCAAATGGACAGGCATTCCCGTACAAAAGATGCTTCAAAGTGAAAGGGATAAACTCTTGAATATGGAGGAAGTACTGCACCAGCGTGTAATAGGGCAGGACGAAGCCATTGCTGCAGTTTCCAATGCCGTGCGCCGTAGCAGAGCCGGACTTCAGAATGAAAAAAGGCCGATAGGTTCATTTATGTTCCTCGGAAGTACTGGAGTAGGAAAGACGGAATTGGCCAAAGCTCTGGCAGAATATCTCTTCGATGATGAGAATATGATCACCAGGATAGATATGAGTGAATACCAGGAGCGTCACACCGTGTCACGTCTGATAGGTGCACCTCCGGGTTATGTGGGATATGAGGAGGGTGGTCAGCTGACCGAAGCGGTGCGTCGCAAACCCTACTCGGTGATATTATTGGACGAGATTGAGAAAGCTCATCCGGATGTTTTCAATCTGCTGTTGCAGTTGATGGATGACGGTCGTCTTACAGATAACAAAGGCCACACCGTTGATTTCAAAAATACTATTTTGATAATGACTTCCAATATCGATCCTGACTTAGTTAAGGAGACTTTCAGACCGGAATTCATAAACAGGATAGATGAGATTATCGTATTCCACGAGCTTTCACCTCAGCATATTCGCAGCATTGTCAAACTGCAGGCTGAAATGTTGCAGAAACGTCTTGCATTGATGGATATTAAAATCTCCTTCACCGAAGAGTTTTACGACTATATGAGTGTGAAGGGCTATGACCCGGCTTATGGGGCAAGGCCTGTAAAGAGAGTGCTCCAAAGAGAGTTGATAGACTATCTGGCAACACTTCTGCTGGACGGAACCCTAAGTAAAGATTCCGAAATATCAGCAACATTTGTTGACGGTAAACTCAAACTTTATTAAAGTGTAGGGAATCTCCCCACTCACCAAATCCAATCTCTACCTCCCCAAGGTCCAGATCTTCCAGCAGGAGGGCCTTGCGGTCGTAGAGATTGTAGTATTTTCGGTAGTCTGAAGGTGTGATGTTGGGCATCACGATATTTGCTCCTGCATGGATAGCCATAATGCGTCCTTTCGGATGGAGAGCTTCCAGGGCGGTTGAGGCGGCGATATTTATATCCGGTACCAGAATTCTAAGCAGAGATATCATTTTTAGTGAGAGTTCCAGACGATCGGCTACGGAAGGGAATGATGCCGTAGGATCAGTAGCAGCCATCTGAGTAAGTGGAGTGTCATCGTGCGGCACATAGGGTCCCATTCCAATCATCGGAAAGTCCATTTCTTTTAAAAAGAGCAGGTCGGAAGCCAGATGTTCGGCATTTTGCCAGGGGAGTCCAATCATTACGCCGCTTCCGGCTTGATAACCGATAGATTTGAGGTCCATGAGGGCTCTGATGCGCCTATCGTAGGAGTGGTTTCTATCAATAGGATGGATTTTGCGGAAGAGGTCGGGGTCCGAAGTCTCTATACGGAGCAGATATCTGTGGGCACCTGCCTCAAACCACTCCTTATAGACTTCCTCGCTCTGCTCTCCAAGGGAGAGGGTGATACCCAGAGCTCCATTTCCAATGAGTTTGATGCGTTGAAGCAGGGATGTGATTCTCTCGGTAAATTTCTTTCCCGTACGCTCGCCACCCTGTATCACAACTGACCCGAATTCGGCAGCGTATGCATGTTCGGCACACAACAAAATCTCATCATCAGTAAGGGTGTATCTTTCGCAGAGAGTGTTGCCTTTGCGGATACCACAATAGAGGCAGTTTTTGCTGCATATATTGGATATCTCTATCAGACCCCTGAGATGGACTTTGGGGCCTATAGTCCGCAATTTGAGATCGGCAGCCCTTTTGTAAAGGTTGCTGATAGTTTCAGGCTCCTTGCAAAGGAGGAGGTCTACTATGTCTTGTCGGCTAATCATTGACTTTAATTGGAGTCAGGATAAATTAATCCTGGCCACTCAAAGAATTCACAATCGATAAAATAGAGGCTCTCATTAAATGTGGTCGGAACTGTACACTTTTCAAATGAGACCTCTCTGCTGTCAAAGCACACAATATCGTTTTCTGATATGATGTTGCAGTTATAGAAATGGAAGTTTCTGCACTCATTCAGCCATATGTTACTAAATGAACAGTCACGGATAGTTGAATTAGTTATCTTAAAATTTCTAGACATTATAGCTTCGATACCAGTCATGCCACATCCGAAAAGGTCGCAATTGTTGATGGTGATTCCATCGCAATCATTAAAACCTAATACAGCACCAGTACATGATCCCTCTTCAGGGTAGTGTCCAAGTTGAAGATTCTCGAGTGTTATACCGGTACAGCTTTCAAATGCTAAAACATCTGCATATTGGGGTGAAACATATATCTTTGTATAATTATCTTCATCCGCCCCCTTGATTGTCAAGTTTTTAATATTTATAAGATTGAGTTCGTTACCGTCATACGCATCTTGTGCCATAACATAACCGACCTCTTCAGGTACTTCCCACTTGTCATCAAAAAAGTTTTCGTCAATTGCAGCGTCAATGGCTTCTGTAAGCCAATAAATACCTTCAGCATTGTTGAGGATTATAGTGCGATCATCGCCGAGCGCTTTAAGCAGTTCTGTAGCATTATTAACTGTTATTACCTCAGGTTCACTAGCTGATTTGCAAGATGTCGCCATAATCAATATGGCGATAACAAAAATAAGTGACATTTTTTTCATAGTATAAATAGATCGTTGGTTTTCAATAACAATGAGTATTAAGGTTGTAAGGCGTGCTCCTGTTCGGCATCGCTCTGCGAAATGAGCAGAAGATGGTCTCCGGGAAATAGTTCCAGAGTGCCGTTAGGTACCAGATAAGCATCATCACGCTTGATCATTATTACCAGCACTCCCTTTGGAATGTTCATATCCTTAAGCTGGTTACCACCCGCAAGGTGCTCCTCCGAAACAGTTATATCCCATAATTTGGAATCGATCTCTTCGGGTAGTTCGACTCCGAAAAGATTACCTTCCTTCGGTAGTTCAGTTGCCACTTTAAGCAATTTAGCAACCCATGTAATGGTAGTGCCTTGAATCAACAATGAAAGAATGGTGATGAAAAAGGCTATATTGAATATAACATCTGATCCTTCTACTCCGGCTACCACGGGATAGGTTGCGAAGATGATGGGGACAGCACCTCTAAGCCCCACCCAGGATGCAAAAATCTTGGGTTTTAAAGTGGGTTTTTTGAAAGGCAGAAGCGTTATCATAACCATTAATGGTCGGGCAAAGAATATCATAAAGAGAGCTATCAAAGTAGCAGGAAGAGCCACTTTAAGCAATTGGTGAGGCTCCACCAGCAGCCCTAAGGTGAGAAAGACCACAGCCTGACATAGCCAGGTAATACCGTCCATAAATTTCATACACTCTCTCTTTCTCACAAACGGTGCGTTACCCATTATAATACCGGCGACATAGACAGCAAGATAGCCGTTTCCCTTGACTAACTCTGTGATAGAGAAGGTAAAGAAGACTATACTGAGCATTATGACAGGATAGAGGGCGACATTGTTGAGCCTAATCCTGTTTATAACCCAAATTGCGCCCTTACCTATCAGCACACCCAGTAGCAGACCTAAAACAAACTGGAGGATGAAGTTAAGCACTATAGTCCATGTGCTGAGTTCGCCAAATTTGCAGTACTGTATAAGCGCGACTGTGAGCATATAGGCCATAGGGTCATTGCTTCCGCTTTCAAATTCGAGTAAAGGCTTTAAATTGTGTTTGAGCCCTACTTTCTGGGTTCTCAGGAGATTGAACACAGAGGCAGAGTCGGTAGAGGACATGGTGGAGGCAAGCAATAGACAGAGTGCTAACGATCCGGTGAAGGAGAATGCACCATTGCGGGTAAGCAGCCAAATGAATACCCCTGTAATCAATGCCATTAACATCACGCCGACTGTAGACAGCGTAATACCTTGCCACATGACAGGCCTTATCTCTGTAAACCGCGTATCCAGACCACCGGAAAAGAGAATTACGCTTAACGCAAACATTCCTATGAACTGAGCATTTTTGACATTGGAAAAATGTATGCCTACACCGTCACTGCCGAAAACCATTCCTAAAATAAGAAAGAGTAACAGCATTGGAATTCCTATCCTGGCACTGACACGACTGCTGATAAAAATGCTTACAAACAGAATGATGGAGCCGATGAGGAGAATATTTTCCGAGGTAAATACCATAATAGTTACGTTTGGCTATTGAGTTCGCAAAAATACTCATTTTATTATTAAATTTGTAATTCAAACAAAAAATAGAACAAATGAGTATCCGTACAATAGTCATCTTCGGAAGGAGGAATACCGGCAAGAGCTCGCTTATAAACTCTCTTACAGGTCAGCAAACCGCCATTGTTTCCGATATTCCCGGCACAACCACCGATCCGGTTCGCAAAAGGGTGGAACTCCCCGGCATAGGCATTTCCAATATTATCGACACGGCGGGACTTGACGATACAGGTGCCCTAGGAGAAAGGAGAGTGGCAAAGAGCCTCGAAGCAATGGATATGGCTGACTTGGCGCTAATACTCTTCACAAACAACTCTTTCACCTCCTTGGAGCGTGAGTTGGCAGAGACTCTTAAGGAATTGGAAATACCCTTTATTCTTGTGCATAATAAAAGCGATATCTCACCGCTGGACCCCGAACTTTTGGTAGATCTATCGGCTGAGTACGGTTATGTAGTTGAATACTCCTGTATGCAGAGTGACCCGGAAGTTGCAGAGGAGTACCGTTCGGAACTTGTTGCGGAGATAGTGCAGGTACTTGCAACTTTGGATGATGTAGAGAGGCCTATGCTCGATGGCCTTGTATCGGTTTCGGACAATATAATGCTAGTATGTCCAATAGATGAGGGAGCACCTCATGGACGCCTGATTCTCCCCCAGGTGACGGCCATAAGGGAGGTGCTTGATGCCGGTGCTGTAGCAACTGTGCTTCAGCCACCTGCTCTTGAAAATCATTTGGCTACCGGATTGTTGCCGGATTTGGTAGTTACCGATAGTCAGTATTTTGCTCATGTAGCGGCTATTGTGCCGAAGGAGGTACCTCTAACCTCATTCAGTGTGTTGCTCTCCCGCAGTAAAGGTCCCTTCCAAGCACTTTTAGATGGTGTTCAGGTACTTGGAGACCTTAAGGACGGTGATAGGATACTTATGTTGGAGTCCTGCACCCACCATGCTTCCTGTGATGATATCGGAAGAGTGAAGATTCCGGCTCTGATACGTAAAGTGAGCGGAAAAAAGATTGATTTCGATTTCATTTCGGGATTGGATCCGATTGTAACGGGAGAGGAGAGGAAGTACCGTCTTGCCATCCAATGTGGAGGCTGTATGGTTACTACAACACAACTGCGCCGTCGTCTGGCCAGAGTAATGCGGGATGAGATACCGGTGACAAATTATGGTATGGCGATTGCCTATCTAAGTGGCATACTTGACAGAGCTGTAGCACCGCTGCTTTAAGTGGTGCGAGATACGAGTTGCGGGTTGCGCGGTACGGGGTGAGTGTGTAGTGTGTATTACCGCTAAAAACTATCCGATCTCGATCTATCTCAGCCTCCATTTTATAAAATGTTTCTTTGCGCTGATGAAATAGAATAAAACCCCCAGAGCGTTGACTGCGCTCATCACCACAAATGCAGCATTGTATCCTAGGTGTTCTGCGACAACCCCTCCTATAAGTATTCCTATTCCAATGCCGAGGTCCCAGGAGACATAAAGGGTAGAGTTGGCCGTGCCTCTTCGGTCATTGGTGGTAAGATTGAGAAACATGGTCTGAAAGGCCGGGAACATTCTTCCGTTACCCAAGCCTATTATCAGTGCCGCACCGTAGTAACTCCATTCTTTTTGTACGAGAGTGAAGAGCAGATATCCGGTGAGTGAAATCAACACACCTGTGGAGGCGTTTTGCATTATTTTCCCATCTCTGAGAGCACGCCCTCCGGCAATTCGCGATATGATAAGTCCTAAAGAAAGTAACATAAAGAAGAGGCCTGTACCGCTCGTAATGCCGAGCTCTTCCTTGCCGTAAATGGCAATATAGGTGGAGAGCACACCGTATGCAAAGCTATAGCAGGCCATACAAAGACCAAGTTTCCAACCTTTGATGAGTAGGAAGCGGTCGAATGAAATAGGCGGCCTTACTATTTTCTCGCGTTCTTTGAGACGTACCGACATGGTGCAGAACAGCGCAAGAGCCGAGATCCCGATTGCACAGGCGAAGAGAGTATTGTAGTTCCGTGTTGCTCCGTAAATGAGCACGGCTACTGTGGGGCTTATGGCACTAGCCAGATTATTGCTCAACCCGTAGTATCCTATGCCTTCGGCTCTTCTAGAGGAGGGTAACACATCTATAGCCACGGTGCTGTTAGATACAGTAGCAGCACCAAATGGGGCTCCGTGTAGGGTTCTCACTATTGCAAAGAGGAGCAGTGAGCCGCTCAGCGGGTATCCTATAAAAATGACGAAAACCAGCGCGAAGCAGATTACCAGTATCAATTTTCTGGGAAAACTATCTACTATGTAGCCGCTGAAAGGTCTTACAAGCAGAGCGGTGATGGTATATCCCGAGAGCACTAGGCCTATCACCTGTTTGTCGGCAGCAAAAGTATCACTCAGATAAATGGGAAAGAGTGGGGTCAGCAACATAAAGGAGAAGTAGAGCAAAAAATTCGCACTCCACACTTTAATATAATTGCTGTTCCAAAGTCTTTCTTTCATTACGATTAATCACTAAAAAAGCGACCAAAGGTAAGCATAATAATTAAGCTAAACCAACTGCAGTGCTTCTGCGCTGCTTTGCTTTCCTAAGGGAACCATTGAAAGGAGGAGTAAAATTTAGTTTTGAGTGTGTAGTGTGTAGTATTGAATTTACTTAAAACTAGCTACTATAACTCTTACTCATAACTCTTGACTCCGAGCTAAAAACTAGAGAAGCGAACCTAGGGTCGCTTCTCTTAGTGATCCGGGCGGGATTCGAACCCACGACCCACAGCTTAGAAGGCTGTTGCTCTATCCAGCTGAGCTACCGGACCGATCCTTTTCTCATTTGAGGGTGCAAATGTATTGTTTTTTTTTGGAGAAGCAAAGAAAAGTGACAATTTGGTTACATTCCAACACTGTCAGCCGACAAGCCGAAACAGACCTTCTGCAGCTGAAATTAGCCCCAGGAGAGCTATCAAGGTCCCTGATACTCGGTTGATCCACAACAGCTGTCGAAGTCGGAACCTTCTTCTGAAAATATTTATGCCGGTACTTAGAGTAAACCACCATAAGGCCGTTCCTAGGAAGACACCCGCAAGTATCACAACTACACTGTATCTGGTATAGTGCCCTCCGATATCAATTCCAACTAAGGCAAAAAAACCAAGCAGAAGCACAAGCGCACCAGGATTGGAAATGGTCACTACAAATCCCTGTAGAACCTCCTGTGCATGCTTGGAGCCATTGCTCTTCTTGGGCTGTCTGAGTTGCTTAACCGGATTGCTCACAGCAATGTTCAGGCCTATGAAGAAAATGACTACTCCACCTATGAGCATTACCCATTGGCGATTTTCGTCAATAAAATCGTTGATGAAAGAGAGCGAGAAGAGAGCAATGGTAGCATAGAAAACATCTGCCAGCGAAGAGCCAAGTCCGATGGAGAAGCCAGAGTAGCGTCCCTTACTGATGGTTTTCTGGATACACATGATACCTAGAGGACCCAGAGGAATAGAAGCTCCGAGTCCCACTATGATTGCTTTGATGAAGTTCTCTAACATCATTAGATTTTTGCAAACGCAAATATAATCAACTTGCTCTATTTGTTCAAAAAAACTATCTTTGCATTCATGAAAGTGGAAAAGAAAACAAGGTTAAAATTGTCGTTTTTAGCACTCCTTTTCGGGTTGCTGATGTCAGCTCCATATCTCGTGCCACACTGTGGCCCGGTGTCGCTAGTGGCTTTTATTCCGCTCCTTTACATGGATAAGATTGCCTCTGACGAGGGAATACGTCGCATTTGGTGGTATCACTACCTGGCTTTTTTGCTCTTCAATATCTTTTCTACTTTCTGGATCTGGTTTGTGTCCGAAGTGGGTTCGATTGCTGCTATTGCACTCAATACGCTTCAGATGTCCATAGTATTTGCTCTTTATCGATGGAGTCGTAAGGTATTTACTTATCGCTGGCTGTCGTTTCTTTTTCTGATTGTTACCTGGATTGCGTGGGAGCATGTATATTTTGAGATAGAGCTATCCTGGCCCTGGCTGGTGCTCGGCAACTCCTTTGCCACTTCTCCCTCTCTTGTGCAATGGTATGATATAACCGGCTCTCTGGGAGGTTCGCTGTGGATACTTCTCACAAATATTCTCATATTCTCTCTTATGACTGCTCGTGATAGGATTCATATTCGGAGGCTCACTATTGCTGCCTGTGTCCTTGTGGTCCTACCGATAGTCGTATCTCTCGTGAGGTATTATAGCATCGACTGTGAGAGTGGAGGGGAGAAGATAGAGGTTGTAGTGGTGCAGCCCAACATAGACCCTTTCAAGAAGTATGGAATACTCCCTCAGGATAAGATGGATGAGGCGATGCTCTCACTTGTACGTCAGGTTATTACCCCTCAGACCAGATATATTGTAACTCCGGAGACCTTTACATACGATATGGATCTTGATCGGCCTACGGCCCACCATTCTTTTGTAAGGTACCAAGAATTTATGCAGGATTATCCTAATACCAACTTGTTGGTGGGCATCTTTTCACACCAACTCTATGCTACGCTCTCACGTCCGTCATATAGTGCTCGCAAGAGCGGTAGCGTATGGTATGATGTTTACAACTCTGCTGTCTTGATGGATGCCGGTGATGTGTACTCCTATTATCATAAGTCTAAACTTGTGCCCGGTGTTGAGATTATTCCCTATGAACGATATTTTCCATTTCTTACTAATATGATCTCTGTGTTTGGGGGCTCGAGCGGCAGTTATGGTACCCAGGATGAGATGGATGCTCTTCAGGGGAATGACGGCAATAAGGTGGGTCCTATGATATGCTATGAATCCGTATATGGAAATTTTTCCCGCATGGCTGCGGTAAAAGGGGCTACATTTATGGCAGTGATGACCAATGACGGTTGGTGGGGAGACACCCCAGGTTATCGGCAGCACTTCAGATATGCCGCTCTTAGAGCCATTGAGCTGCGCCGCGACGTGGTACATGCGGCAAATACCGGTATTTCAGGTATCATCAACCGTAGGGGAGATGTGATGGTTCGTACCGGGTGGTGGGTGGAGACCTCTTTCCGTGGAATCATACACACAAACGACAACCTGACACCGTTTACCCGTTACGGGGATATTATCGGTCTGGTTGCCGCCTATCTTTTTCTGCCCTTTACGGCAGGAGTTCTCATAGTTCAGATTCGCCGTCGCAAATCAAAGCAGTAAGGCCATTTTAGAGGCCAGTTTTGCAGCTTCTTCGGCGGCACTTTTAGCAAAATCTTTTCCATTTGAGGCATAAATGATGTTTCTTGAGGAGTTGATCAGTAATCCGCAGTGCTCATTGAGACCATAACGGGCTACCTCTTCTACACTGCCTCCTTGTGCTCCTACTCCAGGCACAAGCAGGAAATGATCGGGACAAATAGCACGTATTTCGGTTAGTTTCTCGGGACGCGTGGCGCCTACTACAAACATGGTGTTTTCCTTTGAACCCCAAGTAGAGGCGGTACGAAGCACTTTTTCAAAGAGTTTTTCCGGTTTTTCCCCGGCCAGGGCTAGAGTTTCAAAATCCTCTGCCGAACGGTTGGATGTCAGGGCAAGGATCACCGACCATTTACCTTTATAGTCAAGGAATGGCCGCACGGAATCCTCTCCCATATAGGGAGCTAGAGTCACCGCATCACAATTCATATTTTCAAAAAAGCAACGGGCATACATATCGGCAGTATTGCCAATATCGCCTCTCTTGGCATCAGCAATTACCAGAACCTCCGGATAATGCTCCTTGATAAAAGTGACAGTCATCTCCAGTTGTTTCCATCCGTTGACTCCCAATGCCTCATAAAAGGCTGTATTAGGTTTGAATGCAACCGCATAAGAAGCTGTGGCTTCAATGATTGCCTGGTTGAATTCAAAAAGGGGATATTCGCACTGTTGCAAGTGCTTAGGGATGAGTCTGATATCGGTATCGAGGCCGACGCAAAGGAAGCTGCCTTTGCGTCGAATCTCGTTACTTAGTTGTAAATATGTCATAAATTATCTGAAGTATTCGTAGAAAAGAGCAATCGAACGCATTCCTTTGAATAATTGAGAAAGGAGAAAGCTCTCGTTAGGTGAGTGGATGGTGTCGCGTTCGAGTCCGAATCCCATCAGCAGGGGATCAGCCTTGAGAGCCTGCTGCATCTCGGCCAAGATGGCAATGCTGCCACCGCCGCGGCTGGGCACGGGTTCGATCCCGTAAACTTCAGCTATAGCTTTGGATGCTGCAGCATAAGCATCGGAGGAGATAGGAATAAGGAATCCGTTACCTCCGTGATGCTCTTCAACCTTTACGGTCACTCCCTTGGGAGCAATTGACTTGAAGTGCTTGGCAAAGAGTTTTGATATGTTATCGGACTTCTGATTTGGCACGAGCCTCATAGATATTTTTGCGTAAGCTACGGAAGGTATCACGGTTTTTGCACCTTCACCTATGAATCCGCCCCAGATACCATTAACATCGAGACAAGGCCTGATACCGGTTCGTTCGAGAGTAGTATATCCCTTCTCGCCCGTAAGTGCTTTAACGCCTATTGAATCCATATATTCTTTTTTGTCGAAAGGAGCCTTGCCGAGCAGTTGACGATCCTTACGGCTGAGGTTTACTACATCATCATAGAATCCCTTAACAGTTATACGTCCATTTTCATCGATGAGCGAATCTATCATAGAACAGAGTGCATTGATTGGGTTAACCACAGCACCGCCATAGTGTCCTGAGTGAAGATCCTTGTCGGGTCCCTTTACTTCCACCTGTAAGTAGGCGAGGCCTCTCATTCCACAGTTGATAGAAGGTACCTTTTCCGAAATCATTGTGGTGTCAGAAACAAGGATTATATCGCATGTAAGCATCTTCTTGTGATCACGAACCCATTTGCCGAGAGAAGGCGAACCGATTTCCTCTTCTCCTTCGAGTAGAAATTTGATATTATGGCGGAGTTTACCCTCTCTAACCAGATATTCGAATGCCTTAATATGCATGAAGGACTGTCCTTTGTCATCATTTGCACCACGTGCGTAAATGGCTCCGTCGCGAATTTCCGGCTCAAAGGGCGGTGTGTGCCAGAGCTCCAGCGGATCCACCGGCTGCACATCATAGTGACCATAGATGAGTACCGTAGGTTTAGCCGGGTCGATAATTTTCTCTGCGTACACCACGGGATGACCCTCCGTTTGATAGACCTTTGCCTTGTCAGCACCTGCTTCAAGAAGTAGGGAAACAAGTTTTTCTGCACATTTCTGCATATCAGGTCCGTGAGATTGCGAAGAACTAATAGAGGGAATTCTCAATAATTCAAATAGTTCTTTGAAGAAGCGTTCTTTGTGTTGTTCAATATATTTATCCATAATCAGTTATAATTTTGCTCGTAAATCACAAAAATAGTTAAAAATTACTAACTTTACACGTTCAATTGTGAATATAATTAATTAAATATGAACATTTCAGAAAAAAGAATTGACGATCTCAATCTCAGCCTCAGCATCGAACTTGTAAAAGAGGATTACGCAGAAGCATTAAAGAAAAAGCTCAATAATTATCGCCGCCAGGCAGATTTTAAAGGATTCCGCAAAGGTATGGCCCCTATGGCTCTCGTGGAAAAGTACTATGGAGAGAGTGCGCTTGCTGAAACACTCAATACCATTGTTAGCGAGCAGCTCAACAAATATATTGAGGATAATAAGCTTAATATCCTTGGTGAGCCCCTGCCTTCGGAGAATGTGGAGAGTACGCCACTTGAGGATGGATCCTATAAGTTTAATTTCGATATGGCCATTGCTCCAGAAGTAAAAATGGAGATTAACGCTGAAGACAAGATCCCTTATTATACCGTTACTGCAACAGCAAAAGCCGTGAAGGAGCGTAAGAGTCAAATACTCAAACAGTATGGCGAACTTTGTACAGTAGAGGCTGCTAAGAAAGATGATTTTATAATAGCTGACTTCGAGCAAGGTGAAACCAGAGTTGAAGGTGCATATGTTGCCTTGAGAAGTATCCAGGATGATAAACAGAAAGCCGCTCTCGTAGGTGTGAAGGTGGGTTCCGTTATGGATATAAATGTCAACGAGGTTTTCGAAAACGAAACTGACAGGGCAGCTATGCTTAAGATGAATAAATCGGAACTGGCGGAAATGGAGCCTGTATGGAAAATGACCGTAAAGGAGGTAAAAAGCTTTGTTGACGCTACTGTTTGCCAGCAGACATTTGACAAAATCTTCGGTGAAGGTAATGTGACAAGTGAAGAGGAGTTTGATGCAAAGATAAAAGAGCAACTCGTTATGGAATATACACGAGAGGCAGATTACCGCTTTATGATAGACTGTAAGGAGTATCTTATTTCCAAGGCAAACATCTCTCTTCCCGACTCATTTATGAAAAGATATCTTCACGCTTCGAATGAAGGCAAGTTTACAATGGAACAGATCGAGGCCGAGTATGACCTCTTTGCGAAGGATTTTCGTTGGAATCTTATCCGTGGCACAATTATGAGAGATCAAGGCATAAAGGTTACACGAGAGGATATCATGAAAGAGGCAAAAGCAATGGCTGCATACCAGTTTGCCATGTACGGCATGAACGAAGTTCCCGAGGAACATCTCGAGTCGTTTGCTGACAGGATGCTTTCTGATCAGCAACAGGCCAGCCGCATCTTTGAAAGGGTAGAGGATGACCTGACGCTCAACTGGATTAGAGGTGTCGTTTCACTTGATAAGAAGAAAATTACAATAGAAAAGCTTCACGAGCTTACAAAATAACCCGTAAGAGAACTAATATGGCATCAGAATTTGAAAAATTTGCAGTCAAACACTGCGGCATCAACTCAATGACCTATCATCGGATTAACTCCATTTATGGCGGATATGTCAATCCAATGATTATAGAAGAGCGTCAACTCAATGTGGCTCAGATGGATGTGTTCTCCCGTCTAATGATGGACAGAATTATTTTCCTTGGCTGCGCTATAGACGCTGATGTGGCAAATATCATCCAGGCCCAGCTACTCTTTCTTGACTCCACCGGATCGGATTCTGATATAATGCTCTATATCAATTCTCCCGGAGGAGGAGTCTATGCCGGTTTGGGTATCTACGATACAATTCAGACAATAGACTCGGATGTGGCTACTATCTGCACCGGTATGTCTGCTTCAATGTCGGCCATATTACTCGCGAGCGGAACTAAAGGCAAACGTTCCATATTACAGCATTCCAGGGTTATGATTCACCAGCCGCTAGGTGGCGCGGAAGGTGCGGCCTCCGACATTGAAATCACTGCACGCGAGATTTTAAAACTTAAAGGCGAACTCTATGACATTCTTGCATATCACACCGGCAAACCTATTGACCAGATTGCAAAGGATGCCGACAGGGATTTTTGGATGACTTCCCAAGAGGCTCTCGACTATGGAATGGTGGACGAGATCGTATCACGGAATAAGAAGAAATAGTGTGTAGTGTGGAGTGTGTAAGGTAAAGTGTTTGAAATTTGAGGCATATTACCTACTGATAACTACAAGCTAGAAACTAGAGAATAACTCAAAACTCAAAACTACATACTCAAAACTCAAAACTCAAAACTCAAAACTCAAAACTCAAAACTCAAAACTCAAAACTCAAAACTCAAAACTACATACTCAAAACTCAGAACTCAGAACTCGTAACCCGAACCACGCACCAACTCAGAACTACATACTCAAAACTCAGAACTACTTACTCAACACTCAACACTCATAACTCATAACTACATACTCAGAACTCAGAACTACTTACTCAACACTCAACACTCATAACTCATAACTACATACTCAGAACTCAGAACTATATTATTATATGTCAAACACAAAAGATGGCACACCACGACACGAACATTGTGTTTTCTGTGGCAGGAGTCAGGATCAAGTGGATTTGCTGATTTCTACTGAAAACGCCTCCATCTGCTCGGATTGTGCCCTTACGGCATACGAATATGCCAAGGAAGTTTTAAATCCCAGGCCTCTCCCTATAAAAACAAACGGAAAGGTTGTAGGTGACCCTATACTGTTAAAACCAAAGGAGATAACCGACTTTCTGAGTCAGTATGTCATAGGGCAGGATGAGGCCAAGAAGACGCTTGCAGTGGCTGTTTACAATCATTACAAGAGGATTAGCAACAAGAAGTATGATACCATCGAAAAGTCTAACATCCTCCTTGTAGGTCCCACCGGTACAGGTAAAACTCTTATGGCACGCACTATTGCCAAGATGCTCAATGTTCCCTTTGCCATAGTCGACGCCACAGTGCTCACTGAAGCCGGATATGTAGGAGAGGATGTTGAATCTATACTCGTTCGTCTTCTCCAGGATGCGGACTATGATGTTGCCAAAGCTGAAATGGGTATTGTCTTTATAGACGAGATAGATAAAATCGCCCGTAAGAGTGATAATCCTACAATCACCCGTGATGTGTCGGGAGAGGGAGTCCAGCAGGCGCTTCTTAAAATAATTGAAGGAGGCATTGTCAATGTTCCTCCTCAGGGCGGTCGCAAACATCCCGAGCAAAGAATGGTAGCTGTAAATACTGAGAATATTCTCTTTATTTGCGGAGGAGCTTTTGAGGGTATAGAAAGACACATTGCCCAACGTCTCAATACTCAGGTAATAGGCTTTGGAGCTCAGGAGCAACGTGCGAAAATTGACAAGGACAACCTTATACAATATATTGCTCCGCAGGATCTTCGGTCCTATGGGCTTATTCCGGAAATCATAGGACGTCTGCCTGTACTTACTCATCTGAATCCCCTTGACAGAGAGACATTACGTGCTATCCTTACAGAGCCTAAAAATGCACTGATAAAGCAGTACGTCAATCTTTTTGCGATGGACGGCATCAAACTTTCATTCAAGCCTGAAGTACTGGATTATATAGTGGATACGGCCATTGAGTTCAAACTCGGTGCAAGAGGACTTCGTTCCATCTGTGAAACCATTATGCTGGATGCCATGTTTGATGCGCCGACAAGTTCACGCAAGTCAATGACCATTTCGCTCAAATATGCCAAGGAAAAAGTGGAAAAATATGCCGGCAAGATGATAGGCCAGTAAAGGATAGTTTTGAGTATGTAGTGGTTGCGATCACTCGAAACTCAGAACTATTCCGGTAAAGTTATTTCTTTGTACTTTTTCTGTCTCTGTTCCCAGCGTTCACGGGCATATTGCTGCATATCTCCGACCTCGTCCATTTCGTCTATAATCTCAAGACCGAGAATTGTCTCGATTATATCTTCGAGAGTCAGGATTCCCTGGAAACAGCCATACTCGTCAATTATAAGGGCTATCTGCTCTTTGTGTTCGAGAAGTGCCTCCCATATGTCGCTGATTGAGGCTTCTTCATTAAAATAGGGAATATCCCTGCGGATGTCTCCCAGTTTCACGTCAAACTTGTCATCTGCAAGATACTCAAGAGCCTCCCTTCTGAGGATGTAGCCGGTGATAAATTCCGGAGAGTCGGCATATACCGGTATCCTCGAGTGGTGGAGGTAGGTGGAGTCTTTGTAAAACTCCTTCAGCGTCATGTTCTCAGAGGCAATGGCAGAAACAACTCTCGGGGTCATAGCGTCGTAGGCCTTAATGCTATCTAGCTTGATGAGGTTCTGGATAATTTTATTCTCGCTTTGCTCGAAAACACCCTCCTCCTCACCGACATTCACCATTGCGGAGACCTCCTCGCGACTGATGGTTACCTCCTGCTCCTTGGGGGAGAAGAGTTTGGTCAGGCTTTCGAAGAGAATTACCAGCGGATAGGTGATAAAAATCATCACGCGTATCATGTATGCTGTGAAAGTAGTCATGCGCTTCCAGTAAGAGGTACCAAGGGTCTTTGGTATAATTTCGGAGAAGACCAATATCAGAAATGTCGTGATGGCAGAAACCAGTCCAAAATAGGCATTGTTGAAGATGACGGCTGCCTGTGCTCCGACTCCGGCTGCACCTACGGTATGTGCGATGGTGTTGAGGGAGAGGATGGCAGCTATTGGCCTGTCCATATCTGTCTTATACTTCTTGAATAGGGCGGCACCTCTCGCTCCCTCATCTTCCTTCATCGTTATGAAAGAGATCGGAGTGGATAGCAGGACAGCTTCAACTATCGAACAGAGGAACGACACGCAAAGTGCCAGAAGCAAGTAGAGTATTAGAAGTGAGACTGCACTCATATTAAATGTATATAATTATTCTCCATTTGCCATTGTAACCAGAAATTCTTCGTTATTGGCACATCTTTGCAGTCTTACTTTCATAAACTCCATCGCCTCAACGGAGTTCATGTCTGCCAGATGGTTACGGAGAATCCAGATGCGGTTGAGATAATCGGGGTTGTATAGCAGATCATCTCTACGGGTAGAGGAAAGAGTAACATCCACTGCAGGGAAGATACGTTTGTTGGAAAGTTTCCTGTCAAGCTGGAGCTCGAGATTACCCGTGCCCTTGAATTCTTCGAAAATAACCTCGTCCATCTTTGAACCGGTCTCTGTCAGAGCGGTGGCAAGGATGGTGAGTGATCCTCCATTCTCAATATTACGTGCAGCGCCAAAGAAACGTTTAGGCCTGTGAAGTGCATTAGCGTCAACACCTCCGGAAAGCACTTTGCCGGATGCAGGTTGTACCGTATTGAAGGCTCTTGCAAGGCGGGTGATTGAATCCAGGAGGATAACCACATCGTGACCGCACTCAACCAGACGTTTTGCCTTTTCAAGCACCATATTGGCCACTTTGACATGTCTTTCTGCAGGTTCATCAAATGTAGAGGCTACCACCTCGGCTTTCACATTGCGCTGCATATCAGTCACTTCTTCAGGACGTTCGTCAATCAGAAGCACTATCATATAGACTTCCGGATGATTGTCTGCAATCGCATTGGCAATGTCCTTCAGAAGCACTGTTTTACCTGTTTTGGGCTGTGCCACAATCAGGCCTCTCTGTCCCTTTCCGATAGGAGTGAAAAGATCCACGATTCTGATGGAGAAATTGTCGTTATGTCCCTTTCCGGTTAGGTTGAATTTCTCATCGGGGAAAAGAGGGGTGAGAAAGTCAAAAGGTACTCTGTCACGAATGAATTCGGGTGAACGGCCGTTGATCTTATTTACCTTTACCAAGGGGAAATATTTATCGCCCTCTCTCGGAGGTTTGATCTCTCCGAAAATTGTGTCTCCCGTTTTGAGGGCAAACATCTTGATCTGTGCCTGGGAAACATAGATGTCATCGGGAGAGTTAAGGTAGTTGTAGTCGGATGAGCGTAAGAAACCATATCCGTCAGGCATGATTTCCAGAACTCCGGTAGCCTCGACAATGCCTTCAAACTCGATTTTAGGCTTTGCGTTCTGTTGGTTATGTTGGTCGTGATGTTGGTGATTCTGTTCTCCTTTCTGGATTCTGCTGCGTTGTTCGCGCTGAGGTGATTCTTTTTTTTGAGACTTCTCCTTTATTGGTTCTTTTACCGTTTCTACAGATTTTGGCTCATCTGTTTCGGTTTGTTCCTGTTCTGTGATACTTTCAACATCTATGCGTACAGGTTCCTTCTTAATAACCTGCCTTGGCCTTGTGCCTCTTTTCGGCTTCTCTTCACTCTCGCTTTTTACTTCGGCCTCTTCCTTAGCCTTTGCACTTTTTTTCTCTGATTTATCGTCAGGCTGTTCCTCTTTCCCGGATTGTGTCTTAGCCTTAGTGTCAGCTGAGGCAGCTTTAGGCTCTTTATGGGTCTCTTCGCTTTGTTTTTTCGGTTTTCTTCCCGGTTTTTTAGTTTCAGAAGTAGGTTTTTCTTCCTTCTTCTCTTCATCAGCGAGTTGTGCTGCGACTGCAGGAGAAGCTGCATTAGACTTAGATTTAGGCTCAGTCTTGATTACGGCATCCTCCTCACTGCTTGCCTTTTTTCCCCGTTTCTTGGGTTGTAATTCAGCTGTTTCAACTTTACTGCCGGTAACTTCCTTTATCTCTTTTACAACTTTTTTCTTTACCGGTTTAGGACCAGGCCTGCCTGTTCCCTGAATGGCCTGCTCATCGAGTATTTGATAGATGAGGTCTTCATGTTTCGATTCAGGCTTTTTGATGTTGAGCTTCCCTGCAATGTCAATCAGTTCTTCTAGACTTTTGCTCTGTAATTGTAGTATGTCGTACATTATAATGGTTTTGGGATGGGAGATGGTAAGATCCGGTCGACGTGAAGACCGTAAGATTTATCCCCCAAAATGAAATCTGCGCAAAGTTAATGGTTTTTATCTTCTTTACCAAAAATGCAGAAATTATTTTACAGCAATCACATCAGCTTCTACAAGTGCGCCTTTAGGGAGTGCTACCACCTCAAATGCCACACGTGCGGGATAAGGTTTACTATAATACTCGGCATAGACCTCGTTCATTGCAGCGAAATCTTTCATGTCGGTGAGATAAACCGTTGTTTTCACTACATCAGATAAGTTATAGCCGGCTTCTTCTAGGATATACCCAATGTTTTTAAAAATTTGGTGAACCTGTTCTCTTACTCCTCCAGGAACAAATTCGCCGGTAGTGGCATCAATGGGGAGTTGTCCGGATACATAAATGGTGTTGCCTGCAACTATTGCCTGGCTGTAAGGCCCCACTGCGGCGGGAGCAAGGGGAGATGCTATTGTCTTCTTCATGGTGTTATTATTTGAGTTGTTAATAATGAGTTAGTTATTAATTTAAGATATTTTCTGTTAATTGTCCCAGAAGCTTGAGGCTTTCTTGAACTGTAGTAGATCAGCGAGTGCGGATGCCTTTGCCGCTATCCTAAAGCTCCAGCTTTGCCACTGACCGGTAGGTACCCATGATACGGAAATAGCAAAACAGTGCAGATCATAGGTAGCGCTCAACTGGGTGGTCGTGAGTTTCATTTTTGTAAGGTCTATGCCGGTGTTGAGGTTTATGTTGAGTGCTTGTGTAATTTTTATCTGTCCGTTGATACCAAGTGTTTGGGTATGATCATGTTTAGTCTGGAGTTGTTCATTGGCATAGGTATAACTTCTGCCATATGAGTAGGTGTAGTTGAAACTGACTGACCAGGGGGAGTTGGGATTCATATAGTAGAGCCAGCCCCCCGGAATATATTCCCCAGTTACCGGATGGTAAAAGACATATCCGTAAGAGTTTACATCCTTTTTGCTTGCTCCGGCATCTTTGATGCCGTCATTGCCTTTGCCTCGACCTTCTCCATTTATGGAGAAACTTAAAGAAGCACTTGCGTTGACCAAACGGGCAAGTTTTCCGGTCTGCAAAACATGGAATTTGTTGATACGTCTTCCTGTAGGGTCTATTGCATAGGGATCGAGGGTTATATTTCCGTTTATACCGAGTTTCTGAAATATGGTGGTACTTGCACTGATGCTGATATTAGACATTCCCATAGAGTCCGCAAGGAAGTTGTAAGATCCGTTGAGGTTAAGGTTGTCTATCAGTTTGATTTTTTTAGTAGCTCTACCTGTAGAGTCTGCAGCATCCTTTATTTTTGCCTCTAAATTGTTAGCGAATCCAAAGTTGAGGGCAGCGGTTTTTCCTTTTGCCGGAGGCGAATACATCAGCCCCGAATATTTGTTGTATTCATAAACTTTGTCAACTCCGTTGATGTCGGTGTACTCGTACGTCATATAGCCATTCATCGGTGTGCCAAGTTCAGGTTTGTAGCTGAATCCGAATGTTGGCGTTATCATATGTCTGATAGCTTCTAACTTGCTCCTCTTTCCAAAATTGAACATTCCGTAGAGACGTGTGCTCATTGAGAGTCCTGCAGAGAAATTCTGCATAACGCCGAAGGTGCTGAACTGATCGGAGAGCGTGGTTACAACCTTGTCTTTTTCTGGATCATATTCCACCTGATTTTCTCTGAACACCCAGTTCATACCATAAGAGACGCTGGGAGAGAACTGTAAATATTTTAGCAATGTAAAAGGGGGAAGGCCTATCTGAAAGTTATGAGCCATACCGTTTTGCATCTTATTTATAAATCCGGGTTCGGTGACCTCCTTAGCTTTGAAGTTGACTTTGTTCTGTAACGTAGTGTTGTAACTAAATGAAATCTGTTCATAAAACCGCTCTTTGCCTACTCTGTTTTTTCTTTTGAAAGGAAAAAATCGGTTGACGGCGAATGTTAAATTCGGTAAGGTTATGGAATAGGAACTGTCTCGTGAGTTCTGGCTGTGAAGAGCATTAATTGAGAGACTTAGGCCGCTCCACTGTTTAGAGTAGGATACTGAGGAAGATATCTGGTTCTGTAAACTCTGAGATATATCCCTGGAGTTGTATCTGCTGTTGGAGGGGCTGGAAAAGTTGACCGAAGCCCTAAAAGAGGTTCCCGGTCTTGCTTTGGAATCCTGAGAATGACTCCACATGACTCCGAAGTTCTTCGACTGGAAGAAATTGTCCTCTCCTCGCTCTCCTGTAATATCATTTGAGTAGGTGAGGGAGAGCGAACCATCGAAAGCGTACCTCTTCTTGTATCTGGAAGTTGCCCTAACCGCCCAGGATCCGTATGAATATATGTCTCCGGTCAGAGCCAGGTCGAAATAGTCCCCTATCACAAACGAATAACCGAAATCCTTGAGATAGAGTCCGCGGGCATTCTCCTCCCCATATGTGGGGACAAGGATTCCGCTGGCCCTGTCCGGCATTTCCGGCACAAATCCGAAAGGAAGCACAATAGGTAGCGGTACATCAGCTACAACCACATAGGCAGGCCCGAATACGGTTTTCTGACTCGGCTGGGTAATCAACTTGGCAGCGGTGAGTTTTAAGTAATAGTGGGGGTGTTCATGATCACATACTGTATATTTCCCGCTGGATATATTGACCGACTGGTCGGGCATCATCTTAAGATTTTCACCCAAAAGTTTAGCATCCTGTTGCTCGGTGGTCATATTTTTGATTTTGGCCTTCCTTGTCGTGAAATTGTAATAAACCTCCTCCATCATGTAAGTGTTGCCTCGGTCACTCATTTCGGGCATTCCAACGATTTCTCCTGTAATGGTGTCTCTTGTACCCCTGGCATAGACAACATTTTTGTCCATATCATAGGATATATAGTCCGCCTTGAGTGACAGATCCCCATATGTCATAGTCACTTCACCGAAATAGTAGACCAGTTTGCGTCCATTTGTGAAATCTTCTATCACGGAATCCCTGGCATTGGAAAAAGCAGGTCTTTCGAGCATACCCTTGATCTCACTTTCAAGTTGGCTGATACCAATAGTATCGGTTTCTGGAGTGACGACTGCGAGAGAATCAAGTAAGGTAACAAGAGTGGTATCACGCTCAATATCTATAAATGTGAGAGAATCCAGCGGAGTATTAATCAGAGTATCTTTCAATGCATTCCTAAGTGTTACAACGGAGTCTCTTATCAATGTCATTTGCCTTTGTACTAGCGAGTCAGGAGATTGAACGATCCTAAGTGCCGCTACAGAGTCTCTGGACAATGTCTTCTCTCTTTGCATAAGCGAATCAGGGGATTGCCCATACAGAGTCACACACCCGCACATCATGAACAATATGGTAGACAGTAAGTATGTTATTTGTTTGTTCAGTGACATTGGCACTAAAAATGCATTTTATGTCTATATTTGCGAAAGGACAAAATTAGTAAAATTTTAACAAGTAGTATGCCATTCAGACCAAATAGAGCACTGTTTTCCCTTTTTTTAGCGATGCTTACACTCCTAAATCAGCCGCTCTGTACCGGACAGAACTCGGATATGAAACTCCGTACAGTAGTAATTGACGCCGGACATGGAGGAAAAGATCCGGGAGCCATCTCATCGGATAACAAGCTCCGGGAGAAAACAATCACTTTGGATGTCGCGCTCAAACTCGGTCAACGCATTAAGGATGCTTATCCCGATGTTAAGGTGATATACACCCGCTCTAAAGATACCTACCTTACTCTTGCGCAAAGGACCAATATCGCTAACCGCAATCATGCCGACTTATTCATCTCTATACATGTCAATTCGGTTCCAAGTTCAAAACCCCGCGGAAGTGAAACCTATATAATGGGTACGGATCAAAGTCATGCCAATATGGAGGTCTGTAAGAAAGAAAACTCCGTGATTCTACTTGAAGATGACTATACTACTACTTACCAGGGTTATGACCCCAATGAGCCCGAGTCTTTCATATTCTTCAATCTTATGCAAAATGCGCACTTCGAACAAAGTGTAATAATGGCATCAAAAATACAGGAACAACTTCGAAAAGGTCCTATTACAGTGGATAGAGGAGTAAAACAGGCTCTTTTGCTGGTGCTCTGGAGGACCACGATGCCCTCAGTTCTGGTTGAAATAGGCTTCCTCTCAAATGCTGCAGATCGCAAACAACTTGCTTCTGATGCTGGACGCAAAGAGATTGCCGGGAGACTCTTCACAGCCTTCTCCGAATTCAAGAAACAGTATGACTCCCATTCCGGGATGGAAATTGAGACTCCTTCAACAGCTCCTGATATTTCATCCGAAGAAAAAGAAAAACCCATATCATCCGAATCTACTTCTACAGATTGGTGGATGATCCAGATTTTTGCGTCAAAAAAACCGGTTAAGCCGGGAGCACCCGACTTCAAGGGTCTTAAAAATTGTGTTGAAATATTTCAAAATGGCTACTACAAGTATTGCACAGGCAGATATGCCACAAGAGAGGAAGCAGTAAAGGCACTTCCGGAGCTACGGAAAAAGTTTAATGGGGCATTCATTGTCCATGTTGATAAGAATAATCACATTTTATAATAATTCTAAATTATAATCATATCATTCTCAATACGATAGAGTGATAAAGCAGGTCAAACGCCTGTTTGACAGTGTTTTATCCTTTTTTAAATTTTTTATCGTTGATAATGAATAGGTTGTGAAAGTTTTCAAAAAAACAATAGACAAAAGTTTTTTTTATTACTTTTTTTTTCACCAATTTTGTAGGCCCAACGACTAAAGAAGAGCAGAATTTACCCAACTATATTAATTAATGAGTTATTCCAACCACATAGATGTATGGAACAGGTGTCTGTCGATTATACGGGACATTGTCTCGAAACCGAATTATGACACCTGGTTTCATTCTGTGAGGTCGGTATCTCTTGAGAATTCTACATTGACACTGGCTGTGCCCTCTGATTTTTTCAGGGAATACCTTGAGGAACATTTTATCGATGTACTCAAGCTTGCGCTTCGACGTGAGATCGGACCACAGGCCAGATTGATGTATCAAGTCAGCATAGTTGAGGGAGGACAGGTACGTCTTCCCGAGCAAAATCGCAAGCCTTACTACAATCACGAGGTTCCAATTCCCGAAGTGGGGGAGAATTATAGTGGCAATCCCTATATCATTCCCGGTCTTAAAAAGCTTAATATTGATCCTCAGCTCAACCCCCAGTACTCATTCTCCAATTTCGTTGAAGGTGAATGCAACCGTCTTGGTCGTGCTGCGGGTTTGAATATCTCCATCAATCCGGGTAGGAGCACATTCAACCCTCTCTTTATCTACGGAGGACCAGGACTGGGCAAGACGCATCTTGCACAGGCCATAGGCATCGCTATTAAGGAGAAGTATCCTGAAAAGGTAGTACTCTATGTTTCAGCAAACATCTTCCAGAACCAATATACATCGGCAGCCTGTTCAGCAAAGAGCAACAACAATAATACGCGAGTTGCTGATTTCCTAAGGTTCTATCAGCTTATCGATGTGTTGATTATTGATGATGTACACGAATTTGCAGACAAGAAAGGTACTCAGAATGCATTTTTCCACATATTCAACTACCTTCACCAAAGTGGAAAACAGCTTATTCTCACATCGGATAAACCGCCCGTAGATCTACAGGGGCTTGAGCAGCGTCTGCTGTCTCGTTTCAAATGGGGTCTTTCTGCGGAGCTTCAGATGCCCACATACAACACTCGTCTAGAAATTCTTAAATCTAAAAGCGAGAGGGAGGGAGTTGACATTCCGGATGAGGTGCTTTCTTTCATTGCAAAAAAGGTCAAAACCAATATTCGTGAGCTTGAAGGCACACTCTTCTCGCTTATTGCAAGTGCTACATTTGGTCGTAAAGAGATTACTCTTGATCTTGCACGCAACCTTGTCGATAAGATTGTTACCGATCATAAGGTCGAGATCACCATAAACCGAATTCAGAATACGGTCTGCAATTATTTCAATATTTCCACAGACCAGTTCTTATCCAAGACGAGAAAGAGAGAAATCGTGCAGGCAAGGCAGATAGCAATGTATCTCAGTCGCAACCTCACCAAAACATCCCTCGCTTCCATAGGCTCTCAGCTTGGAGGCAAGGACCACGCTACTGTACATCATGCCTGCAATACCGTTTGCGATCTAATGGATACTGACCGCAATTTTCGCCAGTATGTGGTCGATATCGAGAAGCAACTCACGATGGTTGACTAGTACGAAAGTACATACATTAATATAAACTTGCATTTACTATGAAGAGTGAAAAAGTCTTATCTTACTTCAAAGAGATAACCCGTATTCCGCGTGAATCAGGTCACGAAGAGCATATTATAGCATATTTACAGGAGTTTGCTGCGTCACACAGCCTTGAATGCAAAACTGACAAAGTGGGTAATGTGCTAATTACCAAACAGGCTTCAAAAGGGTATGAAAATAGCCCTACTGTTATTCTTCAGAGCCATTCCGATATGGTTTGCGAGAAAAATGCAGGCTCGACACATGATTTTAAAAAAGACCCTATTAAATATGTCATTGAGGATGGATGGATGATTGCCAAGGAGACTACTTTGGGTGCCGATTGTGGTATAGGTATAGCAGCACAGCTCGCAATTCTTGAGGATAAATCGTTGGAGCATGGTAAGATTGAGGCTCTTTTTACAGTTGAAGAAGAGACCGGTTTGGATGGAGCAAAGGCATTGAAACCTGGATTCCTCACCGGTAATATTCTAATTAATCTTGACTCAGAGGATGAGGGTGAGCTCTTTGTCGGCTGCGCCGGTGGCATAGATACTACAGCTCTCTTCAAATACAAGCCAAAAAAGGCCGATCCTTCCAAAGTCTTTACTCGCTTTACTGTACTCGGAGGTATGGGAGGTCACAGTGGTGACGATATTGATAAGGGGCGAGCTAATGCAGTGCAGCTCTTAGGTCGTTTCTTGAATCACTGTTTTGCAGAGTCCAAGATTGATCTTTGTTCCATTGATGGCGGTAACAAGCGCAACGCTATCGCCAGAGAGGCTACTGCAGTTGTTGCTATCCCTGTAAAGAGTGAAGATAAAGTTATTTCAATTTTCAACACATTTGCAGCTGAAATCAGGAGTGAGTATGCAGTAACCGATCCAGCTGTCAATGCAGTAGCGGAGCCGGTAGCTCAGGAGAAGAATGCCATTCCTACCGGAGTTGCCAAAAGACTGGTGGCTGCACTTGTGGCAGCTCCCCACGGAGTGCTTGCAATGAGTGCGGAGCTTAAGGGTCTGGTGGAAACTTCCTCTAACCTTGCATCTGTCAAGATGGGTAAAGGAAATACTATCCGTATTGGGTCTAGCCAACGCAGCTCCATCAATTCTGCCCGAAGATTTGCGGGTGAACGCTTTGCCTCTGTTTTCCGGCTAGCCGGTGCCCAGGTTGCACATGAATCTGAATATCCCGGGTGGAAGCCCAATATGAATTCGCTTCTCAAGGATGTTTGTGTGGATGCTTATGTGCGTCTTTTCGGACAACAACCTGTAGTCAGAGCTATCCATGCCGGTCTTGAATGCGGTCTTTTCCTGGATACCTTTCCAAATCTGGATATGATCTCCTTTGGCCCCACTTTAAGGGGAGTTCATGCACCCGGAGAACGTCTGGAACTTGCTTCACTTGACAAATTTTGGCTGCTGCTCCTCGAGGTACTCAGATCCATAAAGTAAATAAAGAGTTATGTCACTGATTATCGCCCCTTCGATGCTTTCTGCAGATTTTGCACATCTGGCGGATGATATCCGGATGGTTAACGAGAGCGAAGCTGACTGGTTCCATCTGGATATAATGGATGGCCTCTTCGTGCCTAATATCTCCTATGGTTTTCCTGTTGTAAAGGCAATTGCTGCGCTTGCTGAAAAGCCTCTTGATGCCCACCTGATGATTATTAATCCTGACAGATATATAGACCGTTTTGCGGAAGCGGGAGTGAGTTGGCTCACTGTTCATTATGAGGCCTGTACGCATCTCCACAGAACGGTTCAGCATATAAAAAATGCCGGTATGAAGGCAGGTGTTGCCATCAATCCCCATACTCCGGTATCTTGTCTTGAGGAGATTATCCCATATTGCGATTATATATTGGTGATGGCTGTCAATCCCGGGTTCGGAGGCCAGTCATTTATACCGACTACGGTGAACAAGGTGACAAAACTCTATGCCATGACTGCCAAGTTAAACCCTGATTGTATTATAGAGGTGGATGGTGGGGTCAATGATGCCAATATAGCCTCTCTGGCTGTCGCTGGAGCGAAAGCCTTTGTAGCGGGTCATTCTGTTTTCTCGGCAAAAGACCCTTCCGCTATGATTACTAAATTACGTAACCAATCTCTTTAAAGGCATAGGACCTGATCTCTCCGTCAGATGTTTCTACCTTTAGACGTGCTTGGCTATCCAGGCCGATAATACTTGCTTCAAAACTATCTCCGGTGGCGCAATCAATATAGTTGTGGTATTCCCCTCTGCGATAAAGAAACGTAAGATAATCATTTTCGAGTTCTTGTGCCTTTCCTGAAATAGCTTTGACGTAGCGTTCGGCAATAGATGAGACAATATTGGGGAGCTCCCGCCGTATATCATATTCTTTGCCGGTTAGAAGTTTTAGGGAGGTAGGATTTGGCGCACTTGAGTCAAATTTTTCTTGATTGATGTTGATGCCGATGCCGGCGATACTGTATGCCAATTTGTCACATGAAATACCATTTTCAATGAGGATGCCACTTATCTTCAGATCCTTATAATAGATATCATTAGGCCATTTGATACGGCACTCCACACCCTTTTCAGCCAAGTAGTCAACAATACCCAGAGCTACAGCTTCCGATATGACAAATTGATCTTTCGCTGCAATGTCCTCAGGTTTGAAAAGTATTGAGAATGTGAGGTTTTCGCCTCTTTTACTTTCCCATCGGTTTCCTCTTTGACCTCTTCCGGCTGTCTGAAAATAGGCTGCATAGACAGTGAGGTTCTCAAGGTTGTGGCGATCATTTTGCAATTGTGTATTGGTGGAATCTGTCTCTTCAAACCATTTAATGTTGAGTGTGCCGATCATAAATCTCTTTATTATTATAGGTTGGCTAAAAATTTGCAGTATATTTGTCGCACCAAGTTAGTAATTTTCAAATGAAGAAAACCAAAGAAGTTAATAAAAGCGAGATTGAGACCAATCTCAATGATATAAATGTCATAGCCGATGCTATGATGGAGAAGAAGGGTAAAGATGTAATTTCCCTCGACCTGAGGCGTATCAACACTGCATTTACCGACCATTTTGTAATTTGTAATGCCGATTCTCCCATCCAGGTTGTTGCTATAAGCGACCATATTGAGGAGATGTTGGAGAAAAAATCGGACAGACCTGCAGTCAGGAAGCAGGGTAGGGAAAATGGCTTTTGGATTATTCTCGATTATACAGATATTGTTGTCCACATTTTCAAGACAGAGCAGAGATTGTTTTACCGACTGGAGGATCTTTGGGCTGATGCTGTGAAAACTGTTTATGAGGAGGAGGTTTGATATGGCTAATAAAACACGTAATACGCGCAATATAGGTAGCGGTAAACCCGGAAAGAGAAAAGCACCCAACTGGCTTTTCTGGTTTTATATTCTGCTTTTTGTGGGATTGGGTTATATGTTTCTCACAAGCAGCGGAGTTGAACCCATCAAGAAGGAATGGATTGAAGTAAAGGAAAATATTCTTCCCAGCGGAGATATAGATAAGGTAGTATATATTCGCAATGAGCGCAGAGGTGATATCTATATATCCAAGGATAGTATTTCCCAGTACAAAAATATTTTTGGAGGCAAGGAGCCAAAGTCTGGTCCCCATTTCTATTTCCTCGTTTCCGATAAATTTGATGCTGAGGTGGAACTTGAGGCAGCAAGAGAGTCACTCTCAGAGGGACGTAAGTTTGATGTGGTGGTGGATGAGAAACACAACTACTGGAGCAGAGCTCTGGAATGGCTGATGTTTCCCTTGCTTTTCATTCTAATGTGGTTCTTGATTTTCCGTCCGATGCGCAGCAACATGGGAGGTGGAGCGGGTGGCGGCATCTTTAATGTTGGAAAATCACAAGCCAAACTCTACGAAAAGGAAAATAATATTAAGATTACCTTTAAAGATGTCGCAGGTCTGCAAGAGGCAAAAGTTGAAATAATGGAGATTGTGGATTTCCTCAAAAATCCCAAGAAATATACGGCCTTGGGTGGAAAGATTCCCAAAGGAGTGCTTCTTGTAGGTCCTCCGGGCACCGGAAAGACCCTTCTTGCCAAAGCTGTGGCAGGTGAAGCAAATGTTCCTTTCTTCTCACTTTCAGGCTCTGACTTCGTCGAAATGTTTGTCGGTGTAGGAGCATCAAGAGTACGTGACCTCTTTAAACAGGCAAAGGAAAAGGCACCATGTATTGTATTTATAGATGAAATCGATGCTGTGGGTCGTGCCAGGAGCAAAAATATAGGTTACTCATCAAATGACGAACGCGAGAACACTCTCAACCAGCTTCTTACCGAAATGGATGGCTTCGGTTCCAATTCCGGAGTCATAATCCTCGCTGCCACTAACAGGCCGGATATTCTCGACAATGCTTTGATGAGGGCAGGTCGTTTTGACCGTCAGATACACTTGGATCTTCCGGAACTCAAGGAACGTCTTGAGATTTTCAAAGTGCATTTACGCAATCTTAAGCTGGTCAGTGGTTTTGATATAGACTTTCTTGCAAAGCAAACTCCCGGTTTTTCCGGTGCCGACATTGCTAACGTTTGTAACGAAGCAGCTCTGATTGCTGCTAGAAAAAACAAGGATTTTATCGAAAGAGAGGATTTCCTTGACGCAATTGACAGGATAGTCGGTGGTTTGGAGCGCAAGAGTAAAATCATTTCTCCCGAGGAAAAACGTACCATTGCATACCATGAGGCTGGACACGCCACCGTAAGTTGGCTATTACCCAATGCCAATCCTCTGCTTAAAGTGACCATTATCCCTCGCGGACAATCACTTGGAGCAGCTTGGTATCTACCTGACGAGCGTCATCTCACAACTAAAGAACAACTGAAGGATGAAATGGCCAGCACCATCGGAGGTCGTGTAGCTGAAGAGATCGTAAATGGAAAAATCTCTACCGGTGCGCTCTCGGATCTGGAGAAGCTAAGCAAACAGGCTTACGCAATGGTAACCTACTTTGGTATGAGTGATAAAGTGGGTAATGTCTCCTTCTACGACTCCAGCGGAAGAGCTGAAATAGCTCTTTCCAAGCCATATAGTGAAAAGACTGCGGAACTCATCGACTCTGAGGTTAAGAAACTTATTGATGAAGCTCACAAGACAGCAACCCGCATACTCACTGAAAATCGTGAAGGCTTTGAGCAACTCGCACAACTTCTTCTGGAGAAAGAAGTTATCTTCTCCGAGGATCTTGAAAAGATATTTGGTCCCCGTAAAGGAGGGAAGGATCCCAATAAACTGTTTGATTAGTCTATGAGTTCCCTGTCAAAGCGCATCGTAAGCGGCATCATCTTTTTTATAGTAGTCGCAGGAGCACTGATCTGCAGTTGTACTTTTCTCCCCCTAATGGTGGCCATAGGAGTGTTGATGATGGGTGAATACTACTCTATGACTCTCGGTAAGCGCTTTTTCATAGAGCAGGTATTTATGATGATCGCTGCGACTTTGGCATTTGTGCTCTCCTTCCTTACATTTAAAATAGACCTTAACTCCAAATACTTGCTATTGGTATTGATACCTTTGATCGCAACCTGCATCTCTTTCATTTATACTTCGACGAGAGATTTACGCAGATGTGAGACTGATGGAGGAGTATCTCATGACACGGTTAGTAGTATAGCGCATCTGATGATGCCGGCACTCTATATTGTCTCTCCATTGCTACTTGCACAGTTCCTTGTGTTTGGTGAGGGTGGTCTTTACACGCCATGGTTATTCCTGAGCGTTTTGATACTGATCTGGCTCAATGATGTCGGAGCATATATGTTCGGAATGCTGCTAGGTCAGCGTAAAAGCAGTTGTAAGCTCTTTCCGAGTGTTTCGCCAAAGAAGTCCTGGGCCGGATTTTTAGGAGGTACGCTTATAACCTTTGCAGTTGCAATCCTGCTCTATCTTGTAACCCGCAACTTGTCGCTTTTGCATATTTCCTGGTGGCATTGGCTGGTGATGGCGGCTATTGTCCTGGTTTTCGGTCTCTTTGGAGACCTGTTTGAGTCTTTGCTAAAGAGGGCTTGCAATGTCAAGGATTCAGGCAATATAATGCCGGGTCACGGAGGTCTTTTGGACCGTTTTGATGCAACTTTATTTGTCATACCTGTTATTGTGCTCTATCTCAAACTCGTTTGTGTTATTTGAGCGGATTTAATATCTTTGGGTTCAAATTAATCCATAAATGAGAATACACAAAGAAGGCCATACTATCATATTCGTCAATTTCCTAATCTGGGCAGTTATTGTCGTACTCTGTTTCGTTTTTTGTAAAAATGCGGTAGTAAATTGGACTGTGGTGGGTGTAGCACTCTTTATGTCGCTCTTCATGATGTGGTTTTTCAGGGTTCCCCTTCGAGAGGCGATTATCGATGATTCGCTGGTTATTTCTCCGGGAGATGGTAAAGTGGTCAATGTTAAAGAGGTTGAAGAGAATGAGTATTTTGGTGAAAAATGCCTCTGTATCTCAATTTTCCTTACCTTTTTCAATGTTCATATCACATGGTTTCCTGTAGGGGGTGTTGTGAAGTATTACAAATATCATCCCGGCAAATATATCTTCGCTTTCCATTCCAAGGCTTCTGAAAAAAATGAACGTACAACCATTGCCATTCGTACATATTCAGGCAATGAAGTGATGTTTCGTCAGATTGCAGGTATTGTAGCCAGACGAGTTGTCTGCTATGCAAAAGAGAATGAGCATTTTGGCCAAACTTCAGAGGCCGGTTTTATCAAATTCGGTTCCAGGCTTGATGTCTTCCTCCCTCTAGGTACTAAGATCCTTGTTAAAAAAGGGGACAAAGTTTCCGGTCAGACCTCAGTCTTAGCCAAGTTCACTTAATAGTTCTGAGTTTCGAGTTTTGAGTTTTTAGTATCGCAAGGTACGTGTTGCGGAGTACGTGTTACGAGGTGCGGGGTTATTGTGTGAGAAATATGTGAATAAAATAATAATGGACAGAAGCTATTTAGGCCCTGTCCATTATTGTGTCTATCAAGCAGGATGCCTCCAAAGCTTGATCTGTTATATTGATTTATTCATCTTAAACCCGCAACCCGCAACGCGCATCTCGCACCAAAAAAAATCACCCGTGAGGGTGATTTTTTAAATTACTGTTGATTGGAGTCCCACCATACTGGAATAGTCCATACATCGTCTACCGTGTTCCACATGGGTTTAGTCATATCTGCTCCCGGAACCTTTTCTCCAATTGCCTGGAGG
The DNA here is from genome assembly GCA_033811195.1 of Bacteroidales bacterium. Lineage (GTDB taxonomy): Bacteria > Bacteroidota > Bacteroidia > Bacteroidales > UBA932 > Cacconaster. The sequence goes on from JAPXOZ010000003.1 coordinate 94,604, forward strand.
TTGGTCTTATTGTAGTTGTACTCATGTGAAGAGTGCATCCAGCGACGAAGATGCTTGCCCATAGGAATAGCCTTGAGAGCACCTGCGCTAACGTCATGGTAAGCAGGAATACCCCAGTTGAGGAAGAGTTTGGTGTCAAAGTCATAACGACGCATATCGTTCCAGATTTCAACCGAGAAATGCAATGCAAGACGTTTCTGGGTCAGAATCTTACCGAGTGTAAGATCTCCTGCTGTGCCGATACCTTTATTGAGGAAATTATTAATTTCAGCTGCAGTCATAGGTACGAATGAGGGACAATCGAGCAGACCCGGATCTTCTGCAACCCACTGATTGAGTTTGATGTTCATCTGATCAAAAGATGCCTTCACACCCTCTTTGTAAGCTGCGAATGCTCCACTCTTGTCTCCCTTATTGAATAGTACTTCAGCTTTGATAAAGCAGGCTTCTGCATAGGATCCCATATAGGTCGGAGACGAAACTCTTGTGTAGAATGTACCTGATTCGCGAGAGCCGTCAACAGTCTTTCCAGCTCTTCTATATAGAAGGTCAGGGTTGGCTGCATAGCCCTTTGATGAAGAAGTAGCCTCTACATAATAGATGTCATTAGCACGTGCGGGGTTGTCACTTTGGATATACCATCCGCTGGTAGTACTGTAATTGGCACGGAGAGGACCACCCTGGAAGATAGGACAGTTCCCTGTCGTCATATCAACACCACGTGAGCGGCGCCAGTTCCCTGACCATTTCACATCAGCAGGAGGATTCGGTTTGGGATTTGCGTCATAAGCCCAAGGGAGAATCCTGTCAGCGCGGGGGTCTTCAACGCCGTAGCCGGCAAAATTGGTGAGATTGTCAAACAACATCTTGGTAGGCATATAACCACTATTCATACCACTTACAGAGTAGAGAGGTGAGTAATCCACCGGCTCATTCCATCCGAGTACGTCGTGTGTTGTGCTGTTGTTGTCGGTATGGAAAATCACCATGTCGTCATTTATGCTCTGGGGACCCTTAGCAAGTGCGTCTAGGATAGCTTGAGAGTCAAATTTGCCCTCTTTGTAGCTTCCTGCACCCTTCTTTATGAGTTTGTTAATGAAGCGTGCTTTAAGCAAGTTGCCCCATTTGATCCATTTCTGAGGATCACCGTTGCCCCAGTAGTCGCCAAGCGCGAGAGCAGGGGTAGTTGGGGCTTGAGATTTGGCCATAAGCTCCAGACCCTCATCGAGTTCCTGGAGACATCCGAGATAAATGGTTTTGCCGTCATCATATTCGGGGGTGGCATTCTCGCCTAACGCATCCGTATAGGGCATTTCACCATATAGGTCGGTCATCATCATGAAACCGTATGCACGAATAATCTTGAAAGCACCCATGTAGTGCCATGCTTCAGCCTCTTCGGCTCTTTTGTAGAGGTCGTTGAGGTTGCAGGCTGCACCCACAAACCACCACTGGTAGGGAGTAGTTGAAACACCTCCTACTGGATACCAGATTGACATGTTGAAGTAGGTACCACCGCCATTGTGTCTTGTCCAGTCACCCATTGACATACTTGTACGCCATGCAGCAAACTGCTGAGCATGATTAGTATAGAACTCAATATGCGCAAGACGATTCTGGAACAAAGCACTCTCTGATGAAGGATTATCAGGGTCGGTGTTCACATTAAGCCACTCATTGCAGGATGCGAGGAGCATCACTAAGAGGAGTGACATTATTATTGATTTCAAATATTTCATAATCTTACTGTTATTTATCATTGTCTATTTGTTAGAATGTCAAGTTTAGACCGAATGTCATACCTGATGTGGCAGGAACATCACAGTAAGCAAAACCCACTGACGAAGACCCACCGACACCTGCACCTGCAACAGCAACCTCAGGATCTCCCTTGTAGTTGGTAAAGAGAAGAAGGTTGTTTGCAGAGAGTGATAAGGAAGCACGTTTGATAAAGCCTGTTTTTTCCATCCACTTCTTAGGGAACTCGTATGCTACGGAGAGTGCACGGAGTCTTAAGAGGTTGACTTTAGTAATATAATTTGCAGCCTCTTGAGTATAGTAATTGGTATAGTAGTTCCTGATGATGTTCTGACCGCTCGTTGGAACACCATTGAAATCATAAACTTGATTCGGATCCCATGTGTTGCTTCTGGCCTCATACACAGGTTCATCTTCTCCATCTGCATTCTTGACAGTTCCAACCTGGAAGTCGCCATTAATAGTTAGAGGTTTGTTCCTGATATCAGCTGAGAATTGGCTGGTACCGGCCACATCCATTGCGTATTGTGTTCCGTTAAATACATCACCGCCTACGCGGAATTCCCAAAGCATGTTGAATGTGAAGCCCTTCCAGTGGATGGTGTTGTTAAAACCTCCGGCGAAGGTTGCCTCACGGTTACCAACTGCATAATAAGTGTTTGCTGCATAGGTAGGGAATCCGTTCTTGTCAACAATTACATTGCCTGCCTTATTGCGTGACCATTTGTAACCGGCAATAGCCATGAAGTCACCGCCGTTGTATGAGGCTGCCTTCGCGGGACCATACTGCACGTCGGTTACATACATTACATCAGTACCTGAGGGTAGGCCATCCATTGTGCCGCGGTTGCCGGCCATATTCAATGCCACATCCCATCTGAAGTTTCTGGTCTCTATCGGAGTACCGGAGATTGAGAGCTCCATACCCTTATTGTATACGTTACCAGCGTTGATAGAGCAGAAGATATAACCCGTAGACTGAGGTCCGCGAGGGCTGAGAATCTGGTTGAATGAGTCGTTGGTGTAGTATGCGTAGTCAATGTGGAGTCTGTTCTTGAAGAAACTCAATTCAATACCGATCTCGGTTGACTTTGTCATCTCAGGTTTCAAATAAGGGTTACCACGAGTCCAGGAGTTACCCACACCCACGAGTTCGCCAAGATAAGTGCCTACAGGCCACAAAGCGGTAGCTGTCTCGTAAACGCCTGTATCCTTACCTACTTTTGCCCAAGAAACGCGTACTTTTCCGAATGATAAGATGCTGTCGTCCATCACATTCAAATCTTGGAGAAGTTGTGTAAAGACGAATGATCCGCTCACTGAGGGATAAAAGTAAGAACGGCTATCTAAAGGAAGAGTGGAAGTCCAGTCGTTACGTCCGGTAACGGTCAAATAAACCATATTTCTCCAAGACGCGCGAGCCTCACCGAACACACCTATAAGTCTCTTGAGAGATGAGCCATGTGAGAAGGCTTTGTTGTCGGTGGTAGTATTTGCGTATGAGAAGAAATCGGGAACCGAGAAGTTATAAGCCATTAGATAGTCTGAATTTGTCTTGTACTGGTCGGTGGCTGCACCGAGCATTAGACCTACTTCGAAATCCCCAAATTTCTTGTTCATGTCGGAGATAATACTGTTTGTCATATACTCGTACTGCCTAGTATTGTCGGACATCATACCTTTCTGGAAGACCTGCTTAATAGCTGAGCCGGCAGCAATTCGTTTGGAATCGACTTGAGTATAACGGTCAATACCGATCTTGTAAGAGATGTTCCACCAGTCAGTGATATCAGCTCTCACATTGAGGTTACCTGTGAAACGGTCGGTATCGTCAAAAATATTGAACTTGTTGATAATCCAGTAGGGGTTATCACGGTCATCCCAAGGATCCTGACGATCAGCGAAGTGACGGAAACGAGTGCCATCTTCATTGAGATATCTGCTCATATTGTCGGAGGGAGCCCAAGTGTAAACCGAATAGAGGGCACCTGTACCTGCCGAGCCATAGAGGCCTGCACCGGTAAGAGTTTTGTCCGTATGAGCCTTTGAGTAAGCTGCACTTGCGCTGAATGTGAAGATACCGATCTTCTGGTCGCCATTGAAACGGAAGGTGTACTTTTTGTAACCTGTTGTAGGCACGATACCATTCTGGTCAAATAAAGAACCGGAGAGATAGTAACTGCCCTGTTTGGTACCTCCGGAAACGCTAATGCTCTCGTCGAGGATCAGACCATTGTCAAAGAATGTACCCATGTTGTCATAGAAGACACCTCCTTCTTTACCCCATGAGTTATAGGAGTAGTCGTTGAAAACAGTACCGATATATTTCTTTGAAGAATCGTACTGGTCCTCCATAAATCCCATAATATATTGGTTCTGGAACTTTGGAAGTGCCTTTGCCCATGAAGTAGAGAGCTTTGAACTGAAGTTAACCTCAACGACACCCTCCTGACCGCGTTTGGTGGTGATAAGCACGACACCGTTAGCAGCACGCGAACCGTAAAGTGCGGAAGCGGCAGGGCCTTTGAGGACTGACATCGACTCGATATCCTCAGGATTGATGTCCATCACACGGTTAGAAGTTGTGGTGGCACTTCTGTAGGAACCGTCGAATGCTGAGTTACCGACAACTGTAGATGAGTTGTCATAGATGATACCGTCCACAACGAAGAGAGGCTGGTTGTCCTTGCCTTCTGATGCAGAAGTACCACCACGTAGAATAATTTGTGCGCCTGAACCGGCAGCACCTGAAGACTGGGTGATGTTAACACCGGCGATCTTTCCGGATAGGGAAGAGATAGGGTTAGCGGTCTTAATCTTCATCAGTTCTTCAGACTTTAGGTCCTCCACGGCGTATCCGAGAGATTTTCTCTCCTTCTTGATACCTAATGCTGTGACAACAGCATCTTCGAGCAATAATGCGTCGTCTTCGAGTACCACATCAATCTTTGCTCTTCCGGCCACTGCTACAGTAGCGGTTTTGTAGCCCATTGATGTGAATTCCAAGGTGCCATTGGCAGGAACCAAGATTGTGTAGAAACCATCAATATCAGTGGCCGTACCGGTTTGAGTACCCCGTACTACGACATAGACACCGACGAGTGGTTCACCACTCTTGTCAGTCACCTTACCGGTGACATTGATGTTCTGAGCCCACATTGTTCCAGCTGAGAGAATCAATGCGAACATTGCCATCATCAGATGGCGTAGTTTTCTGGAAACGAACATAAATAGAATTTTTGATTAATAAATTTGTATTTTAAGTTAAATAAGCATCCAACTGGTGTTGTAGATTATTCCACTATTACTTATTTTATTGCTTGCTCTATAGATACGGCAACTGCCACAGTGGCTCCTACCATTGGATTGTTACCCATTCCGAGGAATCCCATCATCTCCACATGTGCAGGAACACTGGATGACCCCGCGAACTGTGCATCGGAGTGCATACGGCCCATAGTATCGGTCATACCGTAGGAAGCGGGACCTGCCGCCATGTTGTCAGGATGGAGTGTTCGTCCTGTACCGCCGCCGGAAGCCACTGAAAAATAGTTTTTGCCTTGCTGGACGCACTCTTTTTTGTAAGTGCCGGCAACAGGATGTTGAAAGCGCGTGGGGTTGGTGGAGTTACCGGTAATTGACACGTCCACACCCTCTTTGTGCATGATAGCAACACCCTCGCGAACATCATCTGCACCATAACAGTTGACCTTAGCTCTGGGTCCGTTGGAGTAAGCCTTGCTCTTTATAACTTCGAGTTTGCCTGTGTAATAATCGAATTTGGTCTGCACATAAGTAAAGCCGTTGATTCTTGAAATAATCATAGCGGCATCCTTACCAAGTCCGTTGAGAATCACACGCAGAGGCTGCTTACGCACTTTGTTTGCCATTTCGGCAATCTTGATAGCCCCCTCTGCAGCAGCAAATGACTCGTGCCCAGCCAAAAATGCGAAACACTTTGTCTCATCGCGAAGGAGACGGGCAGCGAGATTACCGTGGCCCAGACCAACCTTACGGTCGTCTGCTACTGATCCTGCTATGCAGAATGCCTGCAGACCTTCACCGATAGCCTCGGCGGCATCAGCTGCATTCTTACAGCCTTTCTTAATTGCTATAGCTGCGCCTACAACATAGGCCCATTTTGCATTTTCAAAGCAGATCTTCTGTGTCTGCTCACACTCGAGGTAGGGGTCAATTCCATACTCTTCGCAAATCTTGTTTGCCTCTTCAATGGAGGCGATGCCATAAGATTTCAACACTTTGTTGATATTGTCAATACGACGGTTTTGGCTTTCGAATTTTACTTTACGTATCATTTATAAATATACCTCCTCTTATTAGTCAATTCTGGGATCAATAAACTTTATCGCTCCTTGCTCAGCGGTAAATCTGCCATAGTGTGCGGTAGCCTTTTTGAGTGCCTCATTGGCATCCATTCCTTTCTTAATAAGGTCCATCATCTCACCGAGACGGACAAACTCATAACCGCATACCTCGTCATCTTCATCAAGAGCAATCTTGCTAACATAACCCTCAGCAGTTTCAAGGTAGCGGACTCCCTTTGCCTTGGTTGAGAACATAGTGCCAACCGTGGAGCGGAGTCCCTTACCGAGGTCTTCCAGACATGCACCGACTATGAGGCCACCCTCTGAGAAAGCGGACTGGGTGCGTCCATAGACAATCTGAAGAAAGAGTTCGCGCATCGCTGTGTTTATTGCGTCGCACACTAAGTCGGTGTTGAGAGCTTCAAGAAGGGTTTTGCCTGGGAGAATCTCACCGGCCATTGCAGCGGAATGAGTCATCCCTGAGCAACCTATCGTCTCTACAAGAGCCTCTTCTATAATGCCCTTCTTGACGTTGAGGGTGAGCTTACAGGCACCTTGTTGAGGTGCGCACCAGCCAATACCGTGCGTAAAGCCTGATATGTCCTTTACCTCTTTTACTTTCACCCACTTACCCTCTCCGGGAATAGGTGAGGGCCCGTGGTTAGGTCCCTTCTTTACAACACACATATGTTCTACTTCGTGTGAATAAATCATAATTTACTATCTAATGTTAAAATGGTTTTAAAACTGGTTGTTCTTTTCCGGGTGTAATTATAATCTGACAAAATTCGCGTGAATTTTTGAATAATACAAATCGTTATTAGATTATTCGAAAGGAGTTTTCTTAGGTTACCGGAAACGCTCTCGTTGATGTTCTGAGCGGAATACGAGGTTCGAACTCGCGACCTTCGGCTTGGGAAGCCAACGCTCTGCCAACTGAGCTAATTCCGCAAAACCAAGATACAAATATAAGAAAAATCGCCAGATTGTACAAATCACATCCAAAAAAGATCATTTCTTGATAATATATCATTTTTTCGTACTTTTGCAAGATTAATAATAAAGTATTCAACGATGATTACTAAACAGGCAATTGAGGTTTTTAAAAAGATTGAAACTCCCTTCTATTACTATGATGTCGAGCTTCTAAATAAGACTCTCGATATCTACAAATCCCAGATTGAAAAATATGGTTATCATGCCCACTATGCGCTGAAGGCCAATGCTAATGATCGAATCCTTGATATCATCAAAGGGTACGGTCTTGGTGCCGACTGTGTGAGTGGCAATGAAGTTAAACTTGCAGTGAAGGCAGGTTTCTCCGCTGATAAAATTGTATTTGCTGGTGTGGGCAAATCGGATAAGGAGATCAAGGCTGCGCTTGATGCCGGCATTTTCGGATTCAATTGCGAGTCAATTCCCGAAATTAGTGTAATCAACGAACTTGCCGGAAAGATGGGAAAAAAGGCGAGGATCTCTCTCCGTATCAATCCTGATATCGACGCACATACCCACAAGTATATTAGCACGGGTCGTAAAGAGGACAAATTCGGTATCAGTCCCTGGATGTTTCAGGATGTTGTTGATACGATGTCACAGTGCAAGCATATTGACTTCATAGGCCTTCATTTTCATGTGGGTTCTCAGATAACTGACTTGTCTGTTTTCAAATATACCTGTAAGAGGGTAGAGGAATTGCAGAAATGGTTTATCGATAAGGGTCTTTTCATAAAAAACATTAACCTCGGCGGTGGTCTGGGAATCAACTATGACAACCCTAATGATAATCCAATTGCTCCTTTAGAGGAGTATTTTAAGATTATAAATGAGAACCTTATTGTTCGTCCGGGACAGGATGTCCATTTTGAACCAGGCAGGGCTATTGTGGGACAGTGCGGCCATCTTATCTCGAGGGTTCTCTATGTAAAGGTAGGCCAGCGGAAAAAATTCGCCATTCTTGATGCTGGCATGAATGACCTTATTCGCCCCGCTCTTTATCAAGCACACCACGCAATTGAAAATCTTACATCCACAGGTCGTCCCCTAAGATATGACGTTGTAGGACCTGTTTGTGAGTCCAGTGACAGTTGGGGCAAAAATATCCTCCTCAATAATACGCAGCGCGGTGATATTGTAGCACTCCATTCGGCGGGTGCCTATGGACAGGTAATGGCGATGAAGTACAACCAGAGGGATTTGGCTAAAGCATATTATAGTGATGAGTTGGGGGTGTAGTATGTAGTATGTAGTATGTAGTATGTAGTATGTAGTGTGTAGTGTGTAGTGTGTAGTGTGTAGTGTGTAGTGTGTAGTGTGTAGTGTGTAGTGTGTAGTGTGAGTTGCGGGTTGCGATTTGCGGGTTACGGGTTGCGAGTTACGGGTTGTGAGTTGCGAGTTGTGAGTTGCGAGTTGTGAGTTGCGAGTAGTGAGTTGCGAGTTACGGGATGCGATGTGCGGGGTGTGGGGTGCGGAGTGCGGAGTGCGGAGTAGAGTTTGTTATAGTTACGGAAAGATTGTGGAAAATATATAGAGTACTCTATTATTTAAGTAAATGATTATATAGGCCAATGCTAACAGCCAAAAGCTGACGGCCAACGGCCAAAAGCTAATATTAATGATATGTTTGAAAATTTGATAGAAAGGCTTGAGAGTTCGTTTAAACTTATTAAGGGACAGGGAAGAATTACTGAGGTAAATATCTCCGAAACACTTAAGGATATCCGCAAGGCGCTTCTTGACGCCGACGTAAGTTATAAGATAGCAAAGACATTCTGCGATGAAGTAAAGCAGAAGGCACTTGGGCAGGATGTCCTAAAGGCGGTTCGCCCCGAGCAGATGATGATCAAAATCGTGCACGACGAACTCTCTCTTCTAATGGGTAGCGAGGCTTCCGATATCAATGTTAAGGGTAGTCCGGGCATTGTGTTGGTGGCAGGTCTTCAGGGTTCCGGTAAGACCACATTCTCAGCCAAATTGGCACTGAACTGTAAGTCAAAGAGGGGTATGCGTACGTTGCTAGTAGCAGGTGACGTCTATCGGCCAGCAGCCATCGATCAGTTAAAGGTACTTGGAGAGCAGGTGGGAGTAGATGTATATACCGAGGAGGGAGTCAAGGATCCCGTTTCTATTGCAAAGAATGCTGTGAAGAAGGCGCGTAGTGATGGTTATTCGCTCGTAATCATAGATACAGCCGGCCGTCTTGCAATTGATGAGCAGATGATGGATGAGATATCTTCCATTAAAAGTGCGGTCAAACCCACGGAAATTCTTTTTGTAGTGGATGCGATGACCGGTCAGGATGCTGTGGAGACGGCTAGGGCATTTAATGAAGTACTCGATTTCGACGGAGTGGTACTTACTAAGATGGATGGTGACACTCGTGGTGGTGCTGCCCTTTCTATAAAGGCCGTGGTGCAAAAGCCCATCAAGTTTATCAGTGCTGGTGAAAAGATGGAGGCTCTGGACGTCTTCTACCCCAAGCGCATAGCTGACCGTATTCTGGGTATGGGCGACGTGGTTTCTCTAGTGGAGAAGGCCCAGGAGCAATATGACGAGGAGGAGGCCCGTAGACTTCATAAGAAGATGGCTAGAAATCAGTTTAATCTTGATGATTTTTACCAGCAGATCCAGCAGATTAAAAAGATGGGCAATATTAAGGATCTGGCTTCGATGCTTCCCGGTGTCGGCAAGGCCATTAAGGATGTGGATATTGATAACAGTTCTTTTAAGGGAGTGGAGGCTATAATACTCTCGATGACCCCTTACGAAAGGGAGAATCCCTCCGTACTTAACGGCAGTCGCCGCAAGAGGATTGCAGCAGGCAGCGGTACCTCATTGGTAGAGGTTAACCGTCTGCTCAAGCAATTTGAGGGTACACGCAAGATGATGAAGAATTTTTCATCCAATTCAATCTCTCCGAGAATGATGAGGAAAAAACGCAGATAAGACTTCAAAGCAATGATACTACTTGACGGAAAGGCCACAGCAGAGGCCATAAAAAAAGAAATCGCTTTACAGGTGGAGCATATTGTAGCTTCGGGAGGAAAAAGACCTCATCTGGCAGCAATTATTGTTGGAGAGGACGGTGCCAGCAAAACATACGTAGCTTCAAAAGAGCATGCCTGTGCGCAAGTGGGATTTGATTCCACAGTTTATCGCCTATCGGCTCAGACTTCAGAGGAGGAACTTCTCAATCTGATTACTGAGCTCAATTCAGATAAATCGGTGGATGGGTTTATCATCCAAATGCCTCTTCCCGAAGGTATTGACGAGCAAAAAGTAATAGCAGCAGTGGATCCTCGCAAGGATGTTGACGGATTCCATCCTGTCAATGTGGGCAGACTCTCTCTGGGACTACCGACTTTTGTCTCAGCCACCCCCTATGGTATAATGGCTCTATTGGAACACTACAAGATCGAGACACGCGGAAAACACTGTGTGGTATTGGGACGCAGCAATATTGTAGGCCGTCCTATAGCTAATTTGCTTTCGCAAAAAGGAGGGCTCGGAGACTGTACGGTAACCCTCTGCCATAGCCGTACAAAGGATCTTGCCGAGCACACACGCCGTGCCGATATTATCATTGCAGCACTCGGTGTGCCGGAGTTTCTGAAAGGAAATATGGTCAAAGAAGGGGTCGTGGTAGTGGATGTAGGTATTACCCGCATTCCGGCGGATAATGAAAAAGGATACAGAATTGTTGGAGACGTTGCTTTTGACGAAGTGGCATCGAAATGCTCCTACATCACTCCTGTACCGGGAGGTGTTGGTCCTATGACCATCATCTCGCTCTTACGCAACACACTGCAGTCTTACCTGATGTCGCGGTAACTATACTTTTCTTTGATCTCTCCTTCGTCCAGTACAATCGTCAGCGGCATAGTGCCTCCTGTAATCCTTATAAACGGGTTAGCATCCAGAAATAAATATCGCTGATAGTCCAGACCTGAATTATCGAGAAAAACTATTGGGTCTTGTTCTATATGGCCTTGTACAAATACGACAGTCAATTCCCCATTGCTGAAATTGCTCTTGCTACGTAGGATGGCAATTTTCTGTGCCGCCATCGAGCAATATTCGCAAGATGTGCTTAAAAAACATACCACTTTCTCTCCTTCGAGAAGATCCGATGGCAGCAAACCCTGTGAGAAAGCATCTTCTAGTGCTTTCTCACTCACTGTGGTGCTACGACTATACTGGTCGTACCTCCAGTTGTCGGGAGGAGAGAGGATGAATACCGTCGCAATAGACCCGGCAATGACGATAGTGTACCAAAGCGGTTTCCAGGGGATACGAAAAGATTTCAGGCCTGCACTCAGGCGCAGTATTATAAGCAGTACTATATTTTTAAGAAGGGATTGCCAAGGATTCATATCCACCAATTCGCCAAAACAGTGGCAACTCTCCTTATTGTCGACAATGACAAGTCCGATTAAAAATAGACTGAAGAGAGCTAGTATCAGAAATGAGGCGAAATAAATTGCCTTCGAATGAAGGTTGAAGATGAGCAATATGCCAAGGGCAAGTTCTACAGCAATAATTATTCTGGCAATGAAGTAGGATAGGCTTAGTCCGAATATTCGGAATCCGAAGATATAGATTTCAAATTGGTCAATTGATATGAGTTTAGCTATTGCTGAAATGAGGAAAGAGATGCCTAGCAATACCCTTAGTGCATATTTAAGTCCCGGTTTCATAGTCTTTTATAATTACGAATTGCCACAAAAAGAGGGTGACCTCCCGGTCACCCCCTGATCAATCTTTTTCAGTTTGTTAGAAGAGCTGCGGAAGGCACTTTGACTCAACCTTCGTCGCAACTAGTGGTACGCTAACCATAGTATTGTAATCAGAGCATCTTTCACCATCACCAAGAACGATGTCAGATCTTTCATACACCACCTCACCATTGACCTTAGCTACGCAGTGGCACTTCTTCGAACAACCGGCGCAGAGGAAAAGTGTTCCTACTGCAAACAAAAGTAGTAACTTCTTCATTGTGATAATTCTTATTTAAGTATGTTAATTAGTTCCCTGCAAATATTGATCCAGAATTCTGGACAGCCGCAAAAATAGTCTTTATTTTTAACATATGGAAATAATAAATTACTTTTGACGAAAATTAGGAATTTTAGAAGATGAAAACAGCAAGAACGGCAAGAATAGTCATTTCAGCCCTTTTTTTTATTGTCATAACTCTTTCATTCATCTCTTTTTCAGCCGGAAAGTTGCCTTTTTCACCAACGGTGGAGAAATTTCAGTTTGGTCCCGCTCTGATGGCACTTTTTGCGGGAAGCACACTTCCCCTGATATTGCTGTTGATACTGACGCTGCTACTTGGAAGGGTTTATTGCTCTTTTCTTTGCCCTTTGGGCATCTGGCAGGATATCGTTATCTGGATTGCTGACCGCTTTAAGAGCAAAAAGAAGCGCCGACATAACTATCGTCCCGCACACAATACACTGAGGTATATCATCCTTGGAGTGGTAGCATCCGCTTTAATAGCCGGTATTTCATATCCATTCGCTTTTCTGGATCCCTATTCGATATTCGGCAGAATTGTTACTTCATTTAACCCTTATACTTCATTTACCATTTGGTCATCTGTGGTAGCGCTGGCATTCTTTTGCCTGGTGACTCTTCTAAGCACCTTTAGAGGTCGTCTCTACTGCAACACCATTTGTCCTGTGGGCTCTTTCCTTGGTTTGGTAAGCAGCCACTCTATGTTTCGACTCACTATTGCTGATAAACAGTGTGTGGAATGCTCTCTTTGTGGTAAGAAATGTAAAGCCGAGGCATTGGATTGTGTTACTAAAACTATTGATTACTCACGATGTGTGATGTGTTTCGATTGCACAATCTCCTGCAAAAGGAATGCAATAACACTCAAATATGCCTGGGGTCAAACTAAATACGATATTAAAGCTGATAAGAAAACATCAGAAAGTAAGTATAGCCCGGAAAACAATGGTCGCAGAAATGCCTTGATAGCACTCGGTACCCTCGGTTTGGTAGCTCTATCCAGAAAGTGGGGTTTAAAGTTTCACTCTTCTTCAGTCTTGGATGCTTCAGGTGAGCCCACAGTGCACTTTCTTCCTCCCGGAGCTTTTACTCTGGAGCATCTAAAGGAGCATTGCACGGCATGTCATGCCTGTGTAGCCGCCTGCCCTTCGAAGATTATTAGGCCTGCTATTACTCAACATGGTATTGATGGCTTCCTGATGCCGTTTCTATCCTTTGATGAGGATTATTGCCACTTCGACTGCAACAAGTGCTCTAATGTCTGTCCAAATGGTGCATTGATGCCTCTCACACTCAATGAAAAACGTTCGGTGAGAATAGGAATGGTCAAGTTCGTTGCCAAAAATTGTCTGGTATTCCGCAATGATCAGGCTTGTGGTAAGTGTGGTGAGGTTTGTCCCACAGGTGCCATCAAGCTTCAGGAGCACAAGAGGAAACCGGGACTCTTCTACCCAGTTGTCAAGAGTGATTTATGCATAGGTTGTGGGGGATGCACCAGCGTATGTCCTGCAGAGCCTCTAGCAATGGAGGTTCATGCTATAGAGCGGCAGATACCAATAAATAGGGTTTCTATTTCTGATTCTCTTTAAGAAGATGAGGACGCAGACGGCGGGTGCGCTCTAGTGCCTGCTCCTCCTGCCATGCTTTAATTAGTTTGGGATTTCCGCTTAGCAGTACTTCTGGCACTTTCCATCCATTGAATTCAGCCGGTCTTGTATAAATAGGCGGTGCTAGGAGCCCATCCTGGAAAGAATCGGAGAGGGCTGAGGTTTCATCAGTTATCGCGCCGGGCAGCAATCTCACAACAGCATCTATGATGATGGCAGCTGGGAGTTCACCACCACTGAGAACATAGTCTCCCACAGAGATTTCGCGGGTTATCAGATGTTCCCTAATGCGATGGTCGATGCCTTTATAGTGGCCGCATAGAATGATTATATTTTCTTTGATAGAGAGGGAATTAGCGATTTTCTGGTCAAGAATTTCTCCGTCAGGTGCGGTATAAATTATTTCGTCGTAATCTCTTTCTCCTTTTAGTTTTTCGATAAGATTGAATACCGGCTCAATCATCATTATCATTCCGGCATCACCTCCGAAGCCATAATCATCGGTCTGGCGGTAATGTCCCTTGCCATAATCTCGTATGTTGTGGAGATGGATTTCTACAAGCCCTTTTTCCCTCGCTCTTTTGACGATAGAGTGGTTAAGCGGGCTTTCAAGGAGTTCCGGTACGACTGAAAGGATATCTATTCTCATTTTTTTGTACTCTTGTAGTGCAAAAGTAGCATTTATTCCACAAATTCCGTTATATTTGCAAGATATAATAATTATATATTTCAATTACATGAGTGAAGATCTGAAACCAATTGTTCCTGAGCAACAAGTAGAAAAAGCTCTAGAACAATCTGTTGTAAACGCTGAACAGGTCGCCGAAGATACCGGCGACATATTAAAGGAAGAAATTGTACAACCGGAAAAAGCAGTTAAAGAGGCTCCAGAAGTAAAAGCCAAAGAGGATACTCCCAAGGCGAAAGCTACTAAAAAGGCTCCTAAGTCTGAGACCCTCGAAGAGGCTCCCAAATCGGAGGTAACTGAAGAAACTCCCAAAGCGAAAACCACAAAAAAGGCTCCTAAGTCAAAAGTTGCGGAAGAGGCTCCTAAGTCTGAGGCCCTCGAAGAGGCTCCCAAATCGGAGGTGACTGAAGAAACTCCCAAAGCGAAAACCACAAAAAAGGCTCCTAAGTCAAAAGCTGCGGAAGAGGCTCCAAAGTCTGAGGCCCTCGAAGAGGCTCCCAAATCGGAGGTTACTGAAGAAACTCCCAAAGCAGAAGTAGCTCAAGAGGCTCCTGAGGTACCCGATTATTCAGAAATGGGGCTAAAAGAGATTTTGGATGTATTCCAGGCGCTTCTTAACAGAGGAGATATGCAGCTGCTTTACAAACACGCAGACTCCATCAAGGCCACATTTTACAAGACTCTCCGCAAGGAGAAGATAGCAAGTGGCTTTATCGCTCCTTCCGAGGATGTAATAAGCGATGAAACAGAGGGTGGTGAGGTTGTTTCCATTAATCCTTTTGCTGAGGTTGAACGTGGATTTAAGGAACTTTACAACAATTACCGTACTATGCGAAACGCCTATGCACGCGAGCAAGAGCAGAGTAAGGAACAGAATCTTCAGAAAAAACTAGAGATCATAGAGCAGATAAAGGCCCTCGTCGATAGACAGAGCCAGGAGGAAATGGGCCAACTTTTTGCTGAATTTGGAGATCTTCAGGCACAATGGCGTGTAACAGGTCAGGTACCACAGGCACGTATGAGAGACCTTTACGAGTCTTACAGCCACAATGTGGAGGTCTTTTACGATAATGTTAAAATCCACAAGGAGCTCAGGGACCTCGATTTCAAACGCAATCTTGCTGCAAAAGAGGAACTCTGTGTCAAGGCAGAGGCTCTTGCCGAGACTGAGTATGACAATATTGTTGCAGCATTCAGGGCCCTGCAGAAACTCCATGAGGAGTGGAAGGAAATAGGTCCTGTTGGAAAAGAGTATAGGGAAAGTATCTGGGAGAGGTTTAAGGAAGCAACTGCTATAATCAATAAGAAACATCAAGCATATTTCGACTCTTTGAAACAAAGCCAAAGGGAGAATTTTGAGGCCAAAAGTGCCCTTTGTGAGGAGGTAGAAAAGATTGTTGCCATGGAAATCTCAGATTCAAGAACCTGGAACAAGATGACTAAAAACGTTGAAGCAATTCAGGCAAAATGGAAGGCCATAGGTTTCGCCTCCAAGAAGGACAACGTTAGGGTATATGAGCGTTTCCGCGCTGCCTGTGACCAGTTCTTTGAGGCAAAGAAAGCATATTACTCCCAGCTTAAAGAGCAGATGCAGGAGAATCTTAGGCTTAAAATAGATCTTTGCGAAAAGGCTGAGGCTGTTCAGCACAGTGAAGAGTGGAGGAAGACTACAGATTATTTGATTGATCTTCAGAAACAGTGGAAAGAGATCGGTCCCGTCTCCCGCAAGCGCACTGATCAGGTGTGGAAACGTTTCCGCGCTGCTTGTGATATATTCTTCAACAACAAGGAGAAACATTTTGGTAAACAAGAAGCACAGTACGAAGCTAACCGCCAACTCAAACTTGCACTTATCGAGGAAATCAAGGTATTTGAACTATCCGATAACAAAGTAGATAATTTTGAGGCTCTGAAAGCATTCCAAAGTAGATGGAACGAGATAGGTTTTGTTCCTTTAAAGGAGAAGAATAAACTCCAAGAAGCATTCAAGAGAGCTCTAGATTCAAAGTTTGATGAGGTTAGGGCTCAGAATGATGACTATCGTCCTAGATATGGAAAATATTCTTCCGATGCCAATCTAAGCAGGGCTGAGAGAGGTCTCCGCACAGAAAGGGACCGTCTTATACAGAAATATGTCAAGAAGGAACAGGATATTGCCACATGGGAAAACAATATGGGCTTTTTCTCCAAGACTAAAAATGCTGAGACCTACCTCGCTAAGATGAGGAAAGAGATCGAAGTTGCCCGTGAAGAGCTAGCGGAGCTTGAGGAGAAGATCAAAGCAATTGATTCACAATTCGAGCAAAGAGATGAGTAAGGGAGAAAACAGAAGTACTATCATTGGATTTGCCCTTATCGGCATAATATTACTACTCTTCAGTTGGTACAACAACAAGCAGTTTGAGAAACAGCAACAAGAGAGATACATAGCAGATTCGACTGCAGCAGCTCGCGCTCTCGAAAGTGCTCGCATGGATACCACATATCATGCAGCAGATGAGGAAGTGCAGATGCCCGGTCAGGAACTGCCGATGTATATGGATTCCACATTACATTTCGCCAGTCTGGCGGATGCTGAGTATTACACCCTTGAGAATGACAAAATAAGGCTCATCATTTCATCCAGAGGGGCACAACCAGCGGAGGTGGAGATCAAGAATTATTACACATACGATAGCTCTGCTTTGATTCTGATTAGGGATGGAAAGAGTTCATTCGAGTATGAGATTAATACCAATCAATGGATTAACACAGGTGATCTGACTTTTACTTTGATTTCGCAGAGTGAGAGCAACGTAATCCTCCGTCTCTATTTCGCAGCACAATCCTACATCGAAGCGGTTTATTCCCTTGCAGATGAGAGCTACTTGGTGGATTACAATCTCCGATTTGTAAATATGGATGGCATACTCGATAGACGTACCAATCAAGTGCGTCTTAACTGGAACGCCGATATTCCACATCTTGAGAAGGGCTACAAAAATGAGAAAAACTATTCTGCTATTGCTTACCGTTTTGCAGGGACCAATGATGTCAAGAATCTTGGTATGAGAAAAGACTCAGCCAAAGAGTCATTTCCGGCCAGTCTCCGCTGGTTTGGTTTTCGGCAGCAGTTTTTCTCTGCTATACTCGTTGCTGAGAATAATTTTGTAGGAGGCACTCTTGAAAATAAGTTTTATGCAGAAGATATAGCGATCTCTTCAGGCGACTTGATGCGCTCTTCAGCTGAAATGGTGCTTGATTTAGATACCCAAAGCAAAGATTTTTCCATTCCATTCAAGTTCTATTTTGGCCCCAACCACTATCCGACACTCAAGAGCTATGACGAAGGTTTCGAAAAGGTGATTCCTCTCGGAGGTAAGATTATTGGACCTATCAATCGCTACATTATCATTCCGGTATTCAACTGGCTGAGCAAATATATCGCTAGTTATGGTCTTATTATTCTTATTCTTACCATTTTAATCAAGCTGGTGATCTCTCCTTTGACACTGAAGTCATACAAATCTTCAGCGAAGATGAAGGTTCTCCAGCCCGAAATACAGAAGATCAATGAGAGATATCCAAAGCAAGAAGATGCGATGAAGAAGCAGCAGGCCACCATGGACCTCTACAAAAGGGCTGGTGTCAACATGTTCGGAGGATGTCTTCCGATGTTGTTGCAGTTCCCGATTCTCTTTGCGATGTTCCGTTTCTTCCCAGCTTCTTTCGAGTTGAGACAACAAAAATTCTTATGGGCAGATGACCTAAGTGGATATGACTCAATACTTGATTTCGGATTCAATATTCCCCTCTACGGTGACCATATCTCTCTTTTTGCACTCCTCATGGGTGTATCAATGTTTTTCTATTCAAAGTTGACGATGACACAGATGGCGGATAACCAGCAGATGCCGGGAATGAAGTTTATGCAGACTTGGTTTATGCCTATCTTTATGGTCATGATTTGTAACAACTTCTCTGCAGGATTGAGTTACTATTACATGCTATCTAACCTTATAACTATCATTCAGACTTTAGTTATAAGGAAATGGTTTGTCAACGAGAAAAAGCTCCGTGCTCAGATTCAGCAGAGAGCCAGCAGTAAAGAGCCACCGAAGAAATCCAAGTTCAGGCAGCGTCTTGATGAAGCATACAAGATCCAGCAGGAGCAAATGAGACAACAGCAAAAACGCAAATGATGACTATCAGTGAGAGAATAGAGACTATTTTGAGCCAATTGCCATCTTCTGTAAAGTTGGTGGCAGTCTCCAAACTCCACTCTGTTCCGGATATTCTTGAGGCATATGCTGCAGGTCAGCGTGCATTTGGTGAAAGCCGTCCCCAGGAAATGGCTGCCAAGGTGCCCTTGCTGCCCGACGACATAGAATGGCATTTTATCGGCCCTTTGCAGAGTAATAAGATTAAAATGATCTTGCCCCATGTATCACTTATCCATTCGGTGGATTCTGAACGTCTTCTGGCGAGGATAGATCGTCAGGCTGCCCATTCTGGTAGGATAGTAGATTGTCTGATACAGTTCCATATTGCCATGGAGGAGACTAAACAGGGTTTTCCTGTGCAGGAAGCTTTGGAACAGGTGCCTCTCTTCCGTGAAAAGTATCCGAATGTGCGTATTCGCGGTTTGATGGGAATGGCCTCTTTCGTAGATGATATGGAGCAGGTGAGGGGGGAATTCCGCACTTTAAAATCGGCTTTTGACAAGCTGAAACCGGAATTTCCACACTTTGATATTCTATCTATGGGTATGTCACAGGATTGGCCAATTGCAGTTGAAGAGGGTGCTACAATTGTACGAATAGGCAGCACTATTTTTGGTTCCTGTTGAAATTGATATTCTGAAATAATATCTTTAATTTTGTAGATTACGTGACTATTAAATGTGATTTGCAATGCATACGGATTTGATAGGAAAAGATCTGAGGTATGGTCTCATCGGTAGTGGCAGTTGGGCAACTGCACTTGTCAAAGTATTGTCAGACACGGGCAATAGAGTCAACTGGTACATTCGAAATTCAGATAATATCGATTTCATAAAGGAATTTGGCCGCAACCGTTCCTATCTACGTTCTGCAGCATTAAAAAAGGATATGCTGGAGATGAGCGATGACATCAACGAGGTTGTTATCAATTCAGATGCTGTGATTTTCTGTATCCCCTCAGCATATTTTCTAGTCCAGATAAAGCCACTTGACAAGGAACTTCTTAGTGATAAGATCATCATATCAGCCACCAAAGGATTTGTATCAAACGATCATTTTACGGTAGCGGAGTATTTTCACAGAGTAATAGGCATACCTTTCGACAGGATTGTAGTCTTGAGTGGCCCTACGCATGCCGAAGAGGTGGCTATGGAAAAGTTGTCCTACCTTACATTTGCAAGCAAGCATATCGAAGTTTCGAGCAAGGTGGGCGAATCTTTCTCATCACACTATGTGAAGATTGTTTGCAGTACTGATATATATGGTGTGGAATATTCTGCTGCAATGAAGAATGTCTATGCCGTTGCTGTTGGTCTTTGCCACTCCCTAGGCTACGGTGATAACTTCATTTCTGTCCTAGTGACCGGAGCCTATAATGAGATGGTGCGTTTTCTCAACTCAACCCATCCTGATTCCAGTCGTATTCCTTCACGTTCCGCCTATCTTGGCGATCTGCTTGTGACCTGTTATTCACAATTCAGTCGCAACCGCACCTTCGGAGGGATGATTGGCAAAGGTTACTCTGTGGTCTCGGCCCATACTGAGATGAACATGGTGGCGGAGGGCTATTATGCTACCAGATGTATGTATGAGATTTCAAATAGGCTCAGTGTTGAGCTTCCTATCGTAAGCGCGATGTACCAGATTCTCTATGAAGAGAAAAGTCCCCATTATGTGGTGAATCATCTAGCCTCAATTCTCCAGTAAACCAACAGTACAAAATAGACAATATCATGATAAATGTAGATTTGAAAGGGTGTTCAAGCTTTGTGAATGAAGAGCAGTTTGATAATTTTACTGCCAGAGCGCTTGAAGCTTTATCCATACTCGATACCGGCACCGGTGCTGGAAATGAATTTCTCGGGTGGAACCGACTTCCTTCGGAAATTACGCCGGAAATAATAGAGGATTATCTATCTGTTGTTGACAAATGGATTGAAATGGAGATAAATCTGATAGTTGTCATAGGTATAGGTGGGTCATATCTTGGAGCAAAAGCTGCTATCGAAGCACTCTCACACTCTTTCCACCAAATGGGTCCATCCCGCGGTCCCAAGATAGTTTTTGCAGGTCACAATCTTTCTGAAGAGTATATTGCTGAATTGATGGATGTGGTTTCAGTCAAGAATCTTGCCTGTGTTGTGATTTCCAAGTCGGGTACAACTACGGAGCCGGCTGTAGTTTTCCGTTTGATCAAGAATTATATTGAAGAAACATATGGCCCTCAAGGGGCTCGCAAAAGGATTATTGCAATTACAGATAAGGAACGTGGAGCACTTAGGTTACTCTCCAATCAAGAGGGTTACAAGACTTTTGTTATCGAAGAGAGCGTAGGGGGCCGTTTTTCCGTATTGACAGCGGTAGGATTGCTGCCTATAGCACTTGCCGGATTTGATATCGCGGAAATGGTAAGGGGAGCCGCCGATATGCAGAGTATATGCAGTAAGCCGATAAAGGAGAACCCCGCTGTCCGTTATGCAGCCATGCGTAATGCACTTTATAACAGTGGAAAAAAAATCGAACTTCTTGTTGGATTTCACCCAAAATTTCACTATGTTAGCGAATGGTGGAAGCAGCTCTTTGGTGAGAGTGAAGGTAAGGGTGGCAAGGGTATATTTCCGGCATCGGTAAATTTTACCACTGATCTACATTCTCTGGGACAATATATACAGGATGGAGAGCGCATCCTTTTTGAGACCTTTGTGGATGTGCGCACAATTCGTCGGAAAGTGGAAATCAGTTACGATAAGCAGAACCTTGACGGGCTCAATTATCTTGCAGGTAAGAATGTTGAATTTTGTAATAAGATGGCTCAACAGGGTACCATGTTAGCCCACAATGACGGTGGAGTGCCCACTATGGAAATCTCCATAGAAATGATTGACGAATACTGTCTCGGCCAGCTTTTTTACTTTTTTGAAAAAGCCTGTGGCATAAGTGCCTACATGCTTGGTGTAAATCCTTTTGATCAGCCGGGAGTTGAGGATTACAAGAAAAATATGTTTGCTCTTCTAGGCAAGCCGGGGTATGAGCAGCAGGGTGAAGAGCTCCGCAAACGACTTTGACACACATTCTATAATTATGAAAACAAAATTCTTTTTAATTCTGCTTACAGCGGTATCTATTCTGGTTTCCTGTAACTTGAAGGTACAGACAGACCCTGAAGAGTGGGCTATAGTGTTGCATGCGGGAGCAGGCGGCACCCAGGCAATGTCTGCAGAGGATGAGGCAGCTTACTGCATTTTTCTCAATGAAGCCCTGGAACAAGGCAAATCTATCCTTATTTCAGGCGGCAGTGCGCTTGACGCCGTAGAAGCTACTGTTCTCTATCTCGAGGATTGTCCTCTTTTCAACGCTGGAAAAGGTGCTGTTATGACTTCAGATGGGCGTCATGAACTTGATGCCTCAATAATGGATGGTCGTGACCTCTCGGCTGGTGCCGTTGCTGGTGTTACCGATATAAAGAACCCTATAAAAGCCGCACGTTTGGTGATGGAGAAGACACCCCACGTGCTTCTTATTGGAGAGGGTGCTTCTTATTTTGCACGGGAGCAGGAGCTTGAGATTGTACCAAACTCCTATTTTACGACTGAGAGCAGTAAAATCGAGCTCGAAAAAGCTCTCGAAGAGAAAAGAACAGGTGCTCCGATAGGTACCGTGGGGTGCGTTGCTCTTGATAGTGAAGGCAATATTGCCGCCGCTACTTCCACGGGAGGCATGACCGGTAAGAAATGGGGCAGGGTAGGCGATGTGCCCATCATCGGTGCCTCTACGATTGCTGACAATAACTTTGTAGGCGTTTCAAGTACGGGTCATGGTGAGCTCTGGATTCGCAGGTCCGTAGCACACGACATCTATGCCCTTATGGATTATAAAGGGCTTCCTCTTAAAGATGCAGTCCACGAGGTTATCTGGAACAAAATAGACAAGATGGAGGGCTCAGGAGGTGGCGTAATCTGCATAGACCGCTTCGGAAATATTGTAATGGATTTTAATACACATATCATGTACCGAGCTTGGGCTAAAGCTTCAGGTGAATCCGGTGCTGCTGTAAACCGTAACCACTAACCAACCAAATTATAACCAAAATGAAAAAATTAATTAATTATGCAGTTGTACTCCTGGCAGCTATTTCACTGGTAGGATGCGGTACACCAAAAGATGCTCCCGTTGATCTTAACGGGAACTGGACAATTACGGAACTGAATGGCCTTGACGAGACCGTTTCTCTCGAGGGAAATTTCTTCCAGTTTAATTCGGAAGAAGGGATTTTCTCCGCTTATCTCGGATGCAATAGTATTGCAGGTAAGTACCTATTTGAAGATCCCTCAATCACTTTTACCGATATTGCTCGCACAGAGATGGCGTGTGATAACATGAACTCTGAAGAGTTATTCTGCTATCTTATTGAGCAGGTTGCTCTATGTGCTGTAACAGAGGAAGGTTTTCTGCAGTTGAAGTCTGCTGAAGATGAGGTTCTCATTACCCTTCAGAAAGTAGAGGAAGTAGAGGAAATAGAGGTTGTAGTAGAGGAGCAGACAGAGGAACAGCCTGAGGAGCCGGTAGAGGAGTAAACTGACATCTGACAGAGAATTAGTAAATGATATTGACACTTCCCTGAGTTTCGATAAAACCTCGGGGGTTAATTCTTTGATAATTTCTCTATATATCACAACTATTTGAAGGTCTACGACACTCGTGTTGTAGACCTTTATTCCTTTCTTTTTGCTACCTTTGCTTCAATGAAATCCAGACTCCATCTGATACCCGCTCCTCTTGGTGGAGACGACCCTCGGGATGTGCTGCCCGCTCCACTTTTCGAGGTCATTGGCTCATTGAAGCTCTTTTTTGTTGAGGAACTTCGTACTGCCCGCAGATTTCTCTCAAAGGCGGGATTGAAGGGACAAATTGATAATATTACTTTCTATGAGCTCAATGAACATACTGCTCGTGAACAAATAGAGGGATATTTAGAGTTCCTTAAAGAGCAGGAGGCAGGACTGATCTCGGAGGCTGGACTTCCTGCAGTTGCCGATCCCGGTGCACTGCTGGTTGAACTTGCGCATAAGCATGATGTCGAAGTTGTGCCTTATGTGGGACCCTCTTCGTTGATGATGGCCTTGATGGCTTCCGGAATGAACGGACAATGCTTCGCCTTTACCGGTTATCTGCCGATTAAAAAGCAGGAACGCAAAGCCAGAATTGAGCAACTCGAAAAAATCTCACGCCAGCTGCAGCAGACTCAGATCATCATTGAAACACCCTATCGCAACGACTCTTTGATGGAAGATCTGCTCGCTTGCTGCCAAGAGACAACCAGTATCTGTATCGCAGCTGATTTAACCCTACCTGAGCAATACATTCGAACTCGAACTGTGGCTGGTTGGAAAAAGTTTCCGATGACTATTGGCAAGCGTCCCTGTGTATTTGTACTTCAGGCATAAAGCGAAGAATTATGGAAGCAAAATTGAAACTTGAAAATATGGAGTTCTACTCTTACCACGGCTGTCTTGAGCATGAGCGTAAGGTAGGTAACCGCTTTAGAGTGGACTTCGAGTGCATTTATCCCGTAATGGCAGCTGCTGAATCGGACAATCTTGATTATGCTCCCGATTATTCGCAAATCTATGCCTTGATAGACCGTGAGATGGCACAACCCTCCAATCTTCTTGAAAACGTAGCATATCGCATCCTCAATTCAGTGCGCAATGAGTTTCCTCTAATCACAAGTGCCAGTATAACAGTATACAAATACAATCCGCCGGTGGGAGGTCAAGTTCATACCTCTTCCATTACTCTGAACTACTGATATCTGATGGAGAGTACGACCAAACATACGGTTGCATTTGCTACTCTTGGGTGTAAATTGAATTTTGCAGAGACCTCTACTATCGCTAGGTCCTTCGCAGCTGCAGGATATCGTAAGGTGAGTGCCAATAGTCCCGCTGATATCTATGTAGTCAATACCTGTTCAGTTACCGAACACTCCGATAAAAAGTGTCGGAATATCATACGCAAACTTCACAAACTTTCACCTAATGCTTTGATTGGGGTTACAGGTTGCTATGCGCAGCTAAAGCCTCAGGAGGTGCTGCAAATTGAGGGTGTGACAGCGCTCTTCGGAACTTCACACAGAGGTGAGGTTTTTGAAACACTTCACAGGATGCTACATGAACGCAGGAGAGGAGAGAAGATTACTATGACTTCTCCAATAGAGGTGGTAAAGTCTATTTTTCCTGCATATTCTTCAGGGGATAGGACGCGTTCTTTTCTCAAGGTACAGGATGGTTGCGACTACCATTGTGCTTATTGTACAGTGCCTTTGGCGCGGGGTGAGAGCCGCAACGTTCCAATTTCTAATCTGGTTTCACAAGCTGAAGAGATCGCTTCTACCGGCATAGTTGAGATTGTTCTGACGGGGGTGAATACAGGTGATTTCGGCAAAAGTAATGGAGAGTCCTTCCTTGAATTACTTAAGCAACTCGATAGGGTGGAGGCTATCTCCCGATACAGGATTTCCTCTATTGAGCCTAATCTTCTTACGGAAGAGATAGTGGAATGGATAGCTTCCGGTTCAAAATTCCTTCCACATTTTCATATTCCTATTCAGTCAGGGTGTGACACAGTGCTGAAAAGGATGCGCCGCCGCTATACGACTACCCTTTTTGAATCCCGTATTGAAATGATCAGAGATAAGATGGAATCACCTGAGCAGCGCTTCAGCAGGGTATTCTTCGGTATAGATGTAATAGTGGGATTCCCTGGAGAAACTGATGAAGAATTTGAGCAGACCTATAGATTTCTCGAAAAAATAAAACCGGCATTTCTGCATATATTTCCCTATTCGAGGAGAGCCGGAACTCCGGCAGCCCTTATGCCGGACCAGGTGCAGGAGAGCGTAAAAAGAGTACGTGCGGCACGTTTAAAGGAGCTTTCCGACAGGTTGAATGCGGAATTTTGTGCTGCCAACAGAGGTCGCACGTTGCCCGTGCTTTTCGAGAGTACCCGTAAGGGAGGCGTGATGTTGGGTTATACGGACAATTATATAAAGATAGAGCGCCCATACGATCCGGCGCTTATCGGCAAGATTTCGCAGGTAACGCTCTAAGTCTCTACCTTACGATAATTATTTCACCACTTTTATCTTTTCCCCGATATCATTGACTATCGCACGTTTAAAGCGCTCGTTGTAGCCCTTCTGAATGGGCCCTGGAGGGATTGTAGCGGAGTGTCCATTGGTGATGAAAGCTCCATTTTCATCCTGACGTTTGGTATTGCCGTCAATATATTTCACGAGGAGATATTTGTCAAGATTATTCCACTTGTCAAATAGCGCATCAGCTTCTTTTGTAGAAAATGATGTTAGGTATTTGATGGCTCTTCTAGGAGATTTTTTGTGTAGAATAAGTGCTTGTTCATCTGCAGAGGAGATTTTTTCTACCATTTCCTTTTCGTGAGCTCGAACAATGGAGACAACCTCAGCACCGATTTCGTCATAGCGTAGATATGCAAACTGTGCAATTCGGTTTGTAAGCCAGAACATTGAGGTAGGGGAATATTCGATCATACTGCCATTTCCGAGGGCATAATGTTCCGAGATGTCCGTTGAAGAGGAGTAAACAGGTGTCAGAGGCGAAGTACCAGCATCATCCACAGCAAACCAAAATATGCCTCCTATTGCATCAGGAAGCCAGTTTCGGGCTTGTCCGACAAACCAAAATCCTGTCTGTTGAGTGGCAATTGCCCTTTCATTGATATACTCCTCACCATCGATTTCAAAGCTCATTGGTCTCCAACGATAGGGAAGTGTGTTTCCGCCTGCACCTATGTCGTTGCGCATATCGAAGGGTGTATCTTCAAAATGGTCCCTCATCATATCCGCTACCATATTAACGGATAGTTTATGTTTCGCCTTGACAGAGAGGGGCAGTCTGTTTTTAGGATTGTGACCTGAAGCATGATCGATATATTTCGACATATCCTCAGCACCGTGTTTGTGGAAAAAACTCCAGACTCTCGCTTCACAACCTCTCATTGCACCAAAATCGAGCGGACAATAGGTGTCCGCGAAGCTGAAATCCTCATCTTTACCCTCATATAGTCCCAGTTCTCTGGCATGTGAGATTACATCCGGCGAATAGAGGCAGTTTTCAGGATCGTTAAGCGGGAATGTAGTGATACGGGCGCAGTTGGCATGAGCCGAGATATGGCCGTCAGGTATACGTACGGCCACCCATACTGCACCCTTACGAATATTCACGCCATTTACGACTTCTGGCTTGCGTGCGATGATTTCCAATATCCAGGCCTCATTAGGATCAGCTATGGAGATAGATTCTCCAACCGAGGCGTAACCATATTGATCGGCAAGTGAGGTGTACAGAGCAATTGCTTCGCGTGCAGTTCGTGCTCTTTGAAGGGTGATATATATTAGTGACCCATAATCGAGTATGGCATCGGGGTCCACGAGTTCTTCCAGGCCACCCCAGGTAGATTCACCTATTATGAGCTGGTGCTCGTTCATATTACCGATGACATTGTATGTCTTTTCAACCTGAGGTATTGTGCCAAGGTAACGGTCTTTGCCCCATTCGTATATCGGAAGCATTGTGCCGGCCCTATGTTTCGCTGCGGGGTAGTGGACCAGCGTACCATATCTGGTATGGCTGTCAGCGGCGTATGTTACCATCACGGAGCCGTCTGTTGAGGCACCTTTGGTGATGATGAGGTTTGTACAAGCAAATCCCGTAATTGTCAGGAGTAGAAGCGCGAATGTAAGTAGTGTACGTTTCATAATCTATTATCAAAATTCAATTGTGAGCCCGTCATACGCCGGCTCTATACTGAAGGGTTGTGCGGATAGTTCATTTTTAAGCTGCGCGTGCAGAGGCAGCTGGTGTGAAAGGTGTGTAAGGAAGGAACGTTTCGCTCCAACTTTTTTAGCAACTTCGATGGCTTCTGGCAACGAGTAATGGGAGATATGTGTCGTGTGTTTAACCGTATTGATGACAAAGAGCGAAGCACCTGTAAGTTTGTCATACTCTTCATCTGCAATGAAATTGGCGTCGGTGATATATACAAGACTACCTATGCGGAATCCCAATATAGGGAGTCGGTAATGCATTACCCTGATAGGGGTAATTGTGACCTTCTTTCCGTTGCTCCCTGTCACTGTGAAAGGGGTATTATTAATAATTTTTATGTTGAATTCGGGAACTCCGGGGTATTTATGTTGAGCAAAAACATAGGAATACTCCATTCGGAGAGATTGCTCTACTCGCTTTTCACAATAAATAGGTACGGCGCATTTCTCAAGGTAATTGAGAGCGCGCACATCGTCAAGTCCACCTGTGTGATCTTTGTGTTGATGTGTTAGGAGGATTGCATCCAGATGCGAAATCTTTTCCCGAAGCATCTGTTGCCTAAAGTCAGGTCCTGCATCTATGAGAATTGAAACTCCCTCATATGTCACTAGAGCCGAAGTCCTGAGTCTTTGGTCTCTCGCATCAGTGGAAGAGCAAACCTCGCATCCGCATCCTATCATAGGCACACCCTGTGACGTGCCTGTACCTAAAAATGTAATAGTGTTGCCCATGACCGACAAAATTACTAAAAAAATCCAAGTTACGAGTTGCGCGGTACGGAGTACGTGGTGCGAGTTGCGTTGTGACTCATTGCGCATAGCGCATCATTTCTTGACAGCTTTTTTGTCACGATAATCGGTAGGAGAGCATCCCGCTATTTTCTTGAAGTAGAGGTAAAAGTTACTTTGTGTGACAAACCCCACCTGTTGTGCTATTTGATTGATTGAAATTTCTGGATTCTCGGAAATGAGTTCCTGGGCTTTACGGATACGTAATTCATTGCGCCAGGTACGAAAATCACACGGCATATTGTTGCGAAAATAGCTGCGTAAAAAGGGCAGGTCAGTACCTAATACCTTGGCTATCTCTTCGGTACTGATATCTCCTTGCGTGTATCCTCCATCCAAAACCCATTGTTCAAGCGATTTTTTCAATTGCAACTCATTCTCGGCATCCATTTCCTCCAATATTTCAAATTTTGATGGAATTTGTCCCGGTTCGCGAGCAGTCGCAGAGAGATAAAAATCAAAATTGGCTAAGAAATTGATGAAACGAATTGCAAACCACGCATAAAACATGATGTATATCATCACAAAGAATACGTAGAACTGAAACGGGAAATAGGCTGATACAGAAGCAATGATCCCCAGCGAAAGTGCGGCGTAGAAACTTATTTTTACCCATTTTAGACGTCCTTGCTCATCTTCGTCATAATAATCCTCCAATTGCTTGAGACTTATCGCGTACTTCTTATTGAAATATAAGAAGTACAATAATAATTGGCAGAAGTATGCAGCCAGAAAAACATAGATAACCCAATTGTAGGGCTGTAAATTAAATGCTGCCAGTAAATAGAGTATGATAATGCCAAATATGAGTACTGCATGCAATAGTATCTGTTTACGACTAATAGAAATAGGTTGAAGAATAGTAATAAGTGTAAAGGTGAAAAACATTGATTGAATAGAAGCTCCGGGAGGCGTAAATATTTCTACCCACATAATATTGAATCCTCCATCAAAAAAGTACTCTATGAAAGCCGGTACAGCCAGCATAAAATATGAAATTGCCAGAAACAATCTTGCAAGACGCAGATTGACTGTTTTTTTCTCAACTCTGATTCGGAAGCCGAGTAGAGCAATACCCAATATGGATAGCACAATAATTTGTGCGAATGTAACTGAACTATATAAATCTTTTAGCATATATGGTAACTACACTAAAACAGGATCTAACAACCAATACTGTGTGATCTGAACTGACTATTATATCACTAATTGACAAAATTAGTAAAATAATTTTGTTAAACTAATTTGTGCGCATTATTAAAAGAAATATAGAGTAATGTTGTGCCAAATGATGTTCTAGCCACTCTATTTTGTTTATCATACAAATAGAGTACTCTATTTTGCGTAAGCATCTGAAATAGACCACTGGCTCTCTTTTTTATTATTATTAAGCATTGTAATTTTGTTAAAATTTGTGTCTATGAGAACATACTGACTAGAAAATATACATAAAAAATTAACCAACTAATATTAACCAATATGAAGAAATTTTTTGCAACAATCACGCTGGCAGCGATGATAATTGTTGTCGGCTGTGTGGATCTGGATGAAGTGTGGAGCGAGATTGATTTCTTGAAAAAGCAAAACAAGGAGCAAGCTGATAAGATCAACAAGCAAGCCGACGAACTTCAGGAGTACAAAGAGAGGTTAAAAGCGATTGAGGATCTGACGAATACTGTCAACTTGGACATCGCTGCCATCAAGGCACTCCTAGAGGCCCAAAATAGAAAATTGGGCATTATTTCTTACACTGAAATGCTTGATAAAAGTGGCTACGTGCTACTAATGAGCGACGGTAGCACTATCACTCTGAAGCATGGAACTAATGGTGAAAAGGGTGAAAAGGGTGACAAGGGAGACAAAGGTGATAAAGGTGACAAAGGTGACCAAGGCGACAAAGGCGATAAAGGAGACCAGGGGGAGAAGGGCGAGCAAGGTGAAGAGGGCGCTAAGGGAGAACAGGGGGATAGAGTCATTATTGGCGTAAAACCTTTTGGCCCTTACGATCGTCTTTACTGGACTATTAATGGTGATTTCCTGCTGGATGCGAGTGGAAACAAAGTCCCGGCTACCGGAGAAAAGGGTGATGAGGGCTCTAAAGGTGATAAGGGAGATATGGGCCTAACTCCGATTTTGAGGGTAAATAGTGCAGGTAACTGGGAAATGAGTCTTGATAATGGCACCACATGGCAAGAGGTTAAGGATAAGACAGGAAAGTCTGTGGCAGCTATTGGACCTAAAGGGGATAAGGGTGATAAAGGTGATAAAGGTGACAAAGGTTCTCAAGGTCTAGTTGGTGAGCAGGGACCTCAGGGAGAAGTAGGTCCTCAAGGTCCTTCCGGAAGTGTTGACAATTTGCAAATAACTGAAACTGCTACTGCTGTTATAATTACCTTTAATGGATATTCCTATACAATCCTAAAAGGGATACCTCAATCTCAGTTTGACCTGAAATTACTTCTCGGTGTGTGGGATATGAATATGATCCAAACCCCCGATGGCAGTGACGGATGGATAGATGAAGATCCTGAAGAAGGCTATAGTATGCATTTTATGGACTCTGCAAATGGGGCAATTTCAAGTCTTCCATGGATTAATGTTCCCTTCACTTACACGTTGATCGACAAAAACAAATTTGAGCTAGTACGACTCTCAGGCTTTGATACTATGACCATCATTGATCTGGATAACGACAATTTAATCCTAGAAGTGGTTTCTAATGCCGGTACAAGACGTGAGCATTATATACGAGGTGAGGTTCCTAATCCGCTGAGTTTTGTTGCGAAGTACAACATTAACATGTTTGGACTAGGCTTTGTTACGGACTCTATCTCCTGCAATGTGAGTGGCTACTTCACATATGAACAGATTGTTCCTATGCAAGAGTTCGTTTTCTTTTTAGGAGGTTACTTTATCCCGACCGTCGATGAGTGGAGAGCGATAATACCGGATAACAATCATCAGATACCATTCGGTAATCTCTCCGCAATGACGGATCTTAGAGTTACTGAAACTGTGACAGTACAAAATAAGAGCATCACTATGACCAGCGACTATGCTCACTCGCCTGAAAGCTATCCTGGTTGCACTTCTGCACTCCGCTATGTAGGGACCAGTATGGTTTCGGCCTGGAGGTATGAATATCTCAAGTATGAAGAGGGTGTTTATTATTTGAAGATTACTTCACGTAGCCTTTTTGGAAAACCGGATATTGACATGACAGACATTGCTAGAAGAGATGAATTTTGGTCACAGAATACAGAGGAGGATATTGTTCGCTATTTCCCTGCGAGCGGTTATGAAAATGAGAGTGGTGCGACACAGAATCAGGGCACCAATGGCTACTTTTGGTCTTATACACCGCATGGTAACGGCCTTGCTGCCGGTATGAGCTTTGGTCCAAGTACGGCATATACAAACTATGTTGACAAGGCCATACATAAATATTCCTTACGCCTATTCAGAAGAACTGTTATCGAATAGGTTGATTTAGCAAAAAAATAAATCAACAATAAAACAACCAACCAAAATATTAATTGAAATGAAGAATTTTTTTACAGCGATTATGCTCGTGGCTATGATTACCCTGGGAGGCTGTATCGACCTTGATGATCTCTGGAACGAGATTGATTTTCTGAAAGACAAAAACGCTGAACTGGAAAAGCAAAATAGTGAGCAAACAAAGGAGCTGGAAAACCAAAAGAAGAAGCTCGCAGAGTTTGAGGCATGGTTGAAGAAGGTGGAACAGTTGACTAATACTGCTAACTCTGACGTAGCTGCTATTTGGGCGCTAATAGATGCCCTTAATAAAAAGGTGAGCATAGTTTCATACAAAGAACTTGTAGACAAGAGTGGCTACGAACTATTGATGAGTGATGGCAGTAAGATTACTCTAAAGCATGGAGACAGGGGCGAGCAGGGTGAGAAGGGTGAGAAAGGTGAGAAGGGTGAGCAGGGTGAGAAGGGTGACAAAGGTGAAAAGGGTGATAAGGGAGATGAGGCAGAGAAAGTTGTTATCGGAACAAAACCTTTTGGTCCCGACGACCGCCTCTACTGGACAATTAACGGTGAATTCATTTTAGATGCAGCCGGCAATAAAGTGCCTGCTACCGGAGCAAAGGGAGATAAAGGTGAAAAGGGTGACGCAGGATATGCTCCCATTTTGCGTGTAAATACTTATGGTAATTGGGAAATAAGCCTTGACAAGGGAATCACATGGCAAGAGGTGAAGGATAAGAACGGAAATCCTGTTCAGGCTATTGGACCAAAAGGAGAAAAAGGTGATACCGGTGCTCAAGGTCCTGAGGGACCCACTGGTCAGTCCGGTCCTACCGGTGAACAAGGCGCAACCGGCCCTCAGGGTCCTCGGGGTGAACAAGGACCTATCGGCGATACTGGCCCTCAGGGTCCTCAGGGCGAGCAAGGCCCTATCGGTGAAACAGGTCCTGCCGGAGTAACTCCCGATTTACAAATAACAGAGACGCCAACAGCTGTTACCATTACATTTAACGGATCAGTCTTTGTTATTCCTAAAGGAGGAGGTGGTGGTGTACCGCAACCTCTGTTTGATATGGAGAAGCTGATCGGTGTATGGAATATGAATAAACTTCAGGAAGCAGACGGTGCCGGCGGATGGACAGACCTAACCATCTGGAAGAACTATTGGATGCATTTTATGGATGATTCCAACGGATCAGCTCCATTTGAATTTTATCAACCCTTTAGCTATACTTTTGTTTCTCCAAATCAATTAAAGATTAACAATCAAATTTCATGGACTGACGCAGCTTGGACAATGTACAAGATTGATAACTTTACCATTGCCAACTTAGACAGTACCGGTTTGATCCTGGAATTTGTTCACGAAGGTAAACAGATGCGTCAACATTATACCCGTGGCACCACTCCCAATCCGCTTAGTTTTGTCTCGAAGTACAACCTGCTATCTGCCGATTACTTTATGGATATATTTTTTATGGGTTATATCTTCGTAACCGACTCGACTGCTTGTACAGGAAGTCCTTTCTTTACCTATGCCGATGCCTACAAGTTCATTGATCCGATGAATACCTATATATCGCCATACTATTTGCCTAAAGAAGAGGAGTGGCGTTCTATTGTTCCGGATAACAACAATCACATCAACCTTAAACAGTTCATGAACTCTCCCGGAGTTAGCGAGACCGTGATGATACAAGGTAAAAGCCTTACAATGATTAGTGACTTTGTTACTTATTCTTCCGGAGCCTCTTATGCGATCCGATATAAGGGCACAAGTATGGTCTCTGCCTGGAAGTACGAATATATCAATAATGGAAACAATACCCACTTGAAGATAACCTCACGTAATCTTTACGGACAAACACTTCCCTACATTGATGATGTTTCAAAGGCGACATTTTGGGGCAACAACAATACTAATGATGTGGTTCGCTATTTCCCCGCCAGCGGCTATGATGATGATGTAGTTAAAGAAGTGGGTACTAATGGATACTTCCTTTCTTTTACGCCGAGCGGCAAGGGCCTCGTATCCCTGATGAGCTTTGGGCAGGATAGTGCATATTCTAATTATGTGGACAAGGAGAGTAATAAATATACTGTACGCTTGTTTACAATAAAACCTGTTCAATAGAATTATCTTTAATAGATTAGGGGCTGGGAGTTATCCCAGCCCTTTTTGGTTTTTACTGCAAGCATATAGTAAGTGGTATGGAATGGGTGAGTTGGAAAAAAAGATTATTTTTGCGGAATAAACAGACCAAAACACCCTTGAATATGACCAAAAAGAGATTCAAAATGGGACTTCTTCCCAAAGTGCTGATTGCTATCGCTCTCGGAATACTCTTCTCACTATTCTTTCCTGAATGGGCAGTCAGGATTTTTATAACCTTTAATTCCATATTTAGCAACTTTCTCGGGTTGATCATTCCATTGCTCATCATCGGACTGATTGCTCCGGGTATTTTCGAATTGGGTAAGGGTGCGGGCAAACTGTTGCTGATAACTGCCGCAATAGCCTATTTTTCCACATTATTATCCGGCTTCTTCTCCTATTTTACTGCTAAATGGAGTTATCCTCGTTTTCTGGGCGATTCGCTTACCTCACTCGGTAATATTGATATGTCAGGCGGCCTCCAGCCCTATTTTACGATTGAAATGGCCCCTTTGATGAGTGTTATGACAGCATTAGTTATTGCCTTTGTCATAGGACTTAGCCTGACCTCTGTAAAAGGGGATACGATGCGTAATTTTATGCTGGACTTCAAGCAAATCATCTACATAGTCATCAAAGGTGTCATAATTCCCCTTCTTCCTCTATTTATCTTCGGCATTTTTCTCCAAATGGGAGCTGAAGGCAAAGTGAGTGCAGTGATGGGAATGTTTCTCAAAATCATCGTGATTATTTTCATAATGCATGTGGTTCTGCTTGTCATGCAGTTCGTAGTAGCGGGAGCAATATCGCGCAAAAATCCTTTCAAAGCACTTTATACGATGCTTCCTGCATATATGACCGCGCTTGGCACTCAATCCTCAGCTGCCACTATTCCCGTAACTCTCGCTCAAACGATAAAAAATGGAGTACGTGAGGAGATTGCGGGCTTTGTTATCCCTTTGTGTGCCACAATTCACCTTGCCGGAAGTATTCTCAAGATTGTGGCCTGCGCTTACGCAATCTCCCTGAGCATGGGAATGAATGTGGGACTTGACCTCTACGCAGGGTTCATCTGTATGCTCGGAGTCATGATGGTTGCCGCCCCCGGCGTCCCCGGAGGTGCAATTATGGCTGCCATTGGCCTGATCGCCACGATGCTTGGCTTCGATCCCTCAATGCAGGGACTAATGATAGCCCTCTATATTGCTATGGACAGCTTTGGCACTGCGGCCAATGTGACCGGTGACGGAGCCATTGCTCTCATCATCAATACAATTAAAACTAAATCCTCACAGGAAACGGTAACTGTACAATGAAACGTTTATTAAACTTTCTGACCATATCGGCCATTGCCATTCTTATTTTAACAAGCTGTAGCCGCACTCCCAAAAACGGAATTTACAATGTTACTATTTGCTCCACCACAGACTTGCATGGTGCCTATTTTGATTCATATTACAATAAAGAAGCGCGTCTTTCTTCGCTGGCAAATGTATCTACATATATAAAACAACTTAGGACAAAAGGTATCAAGCCGGTACTGATTGATGTCGGAGATAATCTTCAGGGTGATAATGCAGCCTATTATTGCAATTTTATTGATACGGTAAGCGTACATATTTTTGCAAGGGCTGCCGAATATATCGGTTATGATGCTATAGTTGTGGGTAATCATGACATCGAAGCCGGACATCAGGTATACGACAGATTCAAAGAGGGAAAAATACCCTATCTAGCGGCCAATGCAATTATTGAGGGAAGTGAGGGAGTGCCCTATTTTGAGCCATATACTATAGTTACCCGCAAAGGAATCAAAATAGCTGTAATCGGTATGACAAATGCAAATATCAAAAGCTGGCTCTCTGAAGAACTCTGGAAGGGAATAGATTTTCTAAAAATTTCAGATGTTGCCCAGGATTGGGTTAATATCGTAATTGAGAAAGAGAGCCCTCATCTTGTCATTCTTGCCTGCCATACGGGTAGTGGAGACGGTGGCCCTGATATGGAAAATGAAGCTCGTTATCTTGCATCCAGTGTTATAGGAGTGGATATGGTACTTGCCGGCCATGATCATCGTGCGGTTGCAGAGACAATAGATAATCCAGGCAGAAAGGTACTGTTGATTAATGCAGGCGATCGAGCCTCTCTTCTTGGCGAAGCCACATTTAAACTGGAATTTAAGGATGGGGAGGTAATTTCAAAGAATTTCGTATCAAGACTTATTCCTATGACGGATGTGAATCCCGATCCTCGCTATACCTCCCGTTTTAAAAAGGATTTCAAGGTAGTATATGAATTCGCAAATCGCGAAATCGGCACGATTACCGAAGAGATTTATTTTGCCGATGCACTTGTGGGGCCCTCCTCATATATTAACCTCGTTCATCAAGTGCAGCTGGATGTTTCGGGAGCCGATATTTCCATAACCGCACCCCTTTCGAGCAGCGGCTTGGTTCCTGCCGGAGTCATCAAATATCAGGACTTGGTTTTACTTTACAGATATGAAAACTCCCTGTTTGTAGTCGAACTCACAGGTGCTCAGCTTAAGAATTATCTGGAACTTTCTTACTACAACTGGGTGAATAACATTGGTCCGGCTTACAATTTTGATTCTGCAGACGGCATTATTTATCGTGTGAAAAAGTCGGCGCCTAAAGGCTCGATGGTGGAAATTATCTCAATGAGGGATGGTTTACCTTTTGATCCCGCGCGAATCTACAAAGTTGCAATTTCCTCTTACAGAGCAAGCGGAGGCGGCAATCTTCTTAGAGATGGGGCCGGTGTCAATCCCGACTCTCTACAGGTTGTTTCCAGATATGGAGACATCAGAACACTTATTGGTGAGTATATTTCAAAAGAGGGTATTATAGTGCCCGAAACTCCAACCAACTGGAGTTTTGTAAAATAAATCATTGCGGATAGGGGATTTTTATTTATCTTTGTATATTACGTTATTATGGATGGAGAGGTGATCAATAGTTTGAAAAGTAAAATCGGGCAATTGATTGCAAGATGCGAAAAGCTCGAGAAGGAGAATTTACGCTTTTCGGAAAAAATCTCCACTCTTGAAGCAACGAACGTAAAACAAATTGATATAATAAAACGATTAAAGAAACAGACAGAGAGACAACAATTGATAGAGGCATTTGGGAACATGCCGGACCGGAAAGAGGCGAAGAAGAGGGTATCAGCCCTAATACGTGAGATTGACAGATGTATAGATCTGCTTAATGACTGAAGAGATGAAACAACGTATCACCATAAGGATAGCAGGGAAGGAATTTGAGTTGGATGTCGAGGCGGCTAGTGAAGAGAAGATACGTGCGGCAGTCAAAAGGATAAACCAGAGGATTTTTGAAAAATCAACTAGCTATCCGATGGTAGCAAGAGATGAGATTTTAAGTATGATACTATTGGAAGAAGAGGTCCGGTTGGTAGAATTTGAAACACTTAGAGATAAGGAGAAAGAGAAATTATTGCAACAATTGCATACCTTAGATGAAAGATTGGGAGAGTATTTAATCGGCCGTTAGTTCCGCTCATTGCTGAAATCAACACTAAACATCATCACGAGCCAACTCGATTGTTAAAAACAGGCCTCTAGTGACCCAGAAAGGGGGATTCTATTTATAGGACGTAGGAAGTTTGAGACAGATATCGGAGCTCAAATCTTATTTTATAAGATTTCTAACAGACCGGGGCTAACGGCTTTTCTATAAAATTGTAAGTATTTCTGTTGTTCGCTTTTTTCGAAAAAGACGAAATTATTGCACTATTTATTACCATATACTTACAATTATGTTTACCACAATTATTATTACAGCGATAGTTTCCGCAGCGGTGACTCTAGCAATCTATCTGCTCGTAAGGAACGTCATATTAAAAAAGAAGAAAGCACAAATAATCATCAACGCTGAAAAAGAGGGGGAGGATATCAAAAAGGAAAAGATTTTCCAGGCCAAGGAAAAATTCCTCCAGCTCAAAAGTGAACATGAGACTTTCATCAACGAACGCAACGCCCAGGTTCAGCAGTATGAAAATAAAGTAAAGCAGAAGGAACTGGTTCTCAACCAACAAAATTCCGAACTTGGACGCAAACAGAAAGAGGTCGATAGCATTCGCGAGAACCTCAAAACCCAACTTGAAATCGTTAATCGCAAGAGCGAAGAATACGACAAATACAAGAACGAGGTCATAACAAAATTAGAAGAAGTGGCTGAAATGACTGCCGCAGATGCCAAAAACCAGCTCATAGAGAGTATGAGAGCCGAGGCAAAGACTGAGGCGATGTCCTACATAAGCGATGTGATGGACGAAGCACGCATGACAGCGAGTAAAGAGGCCAAGCGTATAGTTATCAATACTATTCAGCGCACAGCACCGGAGACTGCCATAGAAAATGCAGTGACTGTCTTCAATATTGAAAGTGACGAGATCAAAGGTCGCATTATAGGTCGTGAAGGGCGTAACATTCGTGCACTCGAAGCCGCCACCGGTGTAGAAATCGTCGTAGACGATACCCCGGAAGCAATCCTTCTATCTGCATTTGACCCTGTGCGCCGCGAAGTGGCAAGACTTGCACTCCACCAGCTGGTAACAGATGGCCGTATCCACCCGGCACGTATCGAAGAGGTGGTGGCTAAGGTGCAGAAACAGCTCGAAGATGAAATCATGGAGACAGGAAAGCGCACCTGTATTGATCTAGGTATCCACGGACTGCATGTGGAGCTAATCCGCCTGATCGGACGAATGAAATACCGCTCCTCTTATGGACAAAACCTTCTCCAACACTCAAGAGAAGTGGCCAATATTTGTGCCACAATGGCAGCCGAGCTCGGTCTTAACGCAAAGGTTGCTAAACGCGCCGGACTTCTGCACGATATTGGAAAGGTCTCTGATGAGGATCCCGAATTGCCCCACGCCCTTCTCGGTATGCGCATTGCAGAGAGATATAAGGAGAAACCCGAAGTTTGTAATGCTATTGGTTCGCACCACGAAGAGATGGAGATGAAATCCCTGATAGCTCCGCTGGTAATGGTAGGCGACGCAATATCGGGAGCCCGTCCCGGTGCTCGCCGTGAGGTTATTGAATCCTATATCAAACGTCTTAAGGATATGGAAGATATCGCGCTATCACACCCCGGTGTGACCAAGACCTATGCTATACAGGCCGGTAGGGAACTGCGTGTGATAGTAGGAGCCGAAGAGGTGTCTGATCACCAGTGTGAGGCCCTTTCAGCTGATATCGCCCGTAAAATCCAGGAAGAAATGGTCTATCCCGGTCAAATTAAGATTACAGTAATCCGCGAGACACGCAGTGTCGCATTTGCAAAATAAATCATTATGGAAGAGAACAAGAATAAAGGTATCAGTATAACT
>JAPXOZ010000004.1:0-111381 GCA_033811195.1 Bacteroidales bacterium
GGAGGACGCTGGTCTATGGTCCGGGGGATTATGGTTCGGCGAATTACCGTATTCCGGCTATAACGACTGCTGCCGATGGTTCGCTGGTGATTTTGACAGACAAGAGAAAAAATAATTCAATCGACCTGCCGGAAGATATTGATATTGTCGCAAATCGAAGTACAGATGGCGGAAAAACCTGGTCTGAGCCCTTTTTAGTGGCTGAAGGTCAGGGATATGGTAATGGTTTTGGTGATGCAGTTATTATTAGATCAAATACCGGAAAGCTGGTTGCGCTGTTTGTGGGTGGCCCTGGACTTTGGGGTTCTACTGCTGAAAATCCGCAGCGTACATATATTTCGGCAAGCGATGACCACGGTCAGACCTGGACTCCGCCAAGAGATATTACGGCTCAAATTTATGGTGCGGAGTGTCCGGATCCCATTCGATCGCAGTGGCAAAGTTTATTCTTCGGATCAGGTCACGGTTTGTGCACCCGCGCCGGCAGATTGATGGCCGTAATGGCTGTGCGCGAGACTTTGGAGAATAGACGACTACATAATTATGCGGTTTATTCGGATGATGATGGGGAGTCGTGGCATGTTTCAGAAAGAGCGATTCCGGATGGTGATGAAGCGAAAGTGGTTGAGTTGAATAATGGAGATATTCTCATGAGCAGCCGTACAAAAGGAAATCGACTTTGGGCAAAATCCTCCGACGGTGGTATAACCTGGGGTCCTAAAAACAGTTGGGAAGAAATATGGGGAAATGCCTGTGACGCCGATATTATCCGCTACACATCCACCAAAGACGGTTACGATAAAGATAGAATCTTGCATACTTTACCAAACCACAGCACTCGCAGAAACGTAACAATGTGGCTTAG
This sequence comes from Bacteroidales bacterium, assembly GCA_033811195.1. GTDB lineage: Bacteria > Bacteroidota > Bacteroidia > Bacteroidales > UBA932 > Cacconaster. The sequence continues at coordinate 866 of JAPXOZ010000004.1, forward strand.
CTATGACGAAGGCACCACATGGCCGGTCAAGAAAACCATCGCCCGCAACGAATCCGCCTACTCCTCCATCACCATTTTACCAGACGGCACAATCGGCGTTTACATAGAAGAAGACGAAACCGCCCCCTACAAAATGTACTTCCTAAACTTCTCCCTTGATTGGCTGACAGATGGGGCGGATAGGTTTAGACCTCCAGTTGCACAATAAAGTGCTGAAGTGTAGATTAATTGTAGGTAAAATTAGAGGAGAATCGTGGGTTTTATATAGATGAGAATGTTGTATATTTGTTTCATTAATAAGACGTTAAGTCCAATAAAATAATAATGAATGATAAATGAATATAAGAATCTTTTAGAAAATTTTAGTAAAATCTACAAAGAGAAATCTAATAAGCAAACTATCTTTGAGATTTCAGGTTTCCCTCATTGGGAAAATGTGTCGAGTAATGTTTTAGCTTTTTTCTTTAATCCAACAAAGGAACATAAGCTTGACGACTTGCTAATAAAATCGTTGTTTCAATCTATTGATGCAAAAATCACGTTAGGAAATCTTAGAAACACGAAGGTTTTTAGAGAATATTCTACAAAAAAAGGTGGCAGATTAGACATTCTGATACTTAATGAAAATTTTGTAATTGGAATTGAAAATAAAATTTATGCAGATTTACATAATGATTTAAAAGATTATTCCAATACGATTGAACTAGTTGCAGAAAATAACGGAATAGACAAAGGTGAAATTTTTAAAATCGTATTATCAGCCAAAGATGAAAAACCCGGTCATTCTTTCATTAATGTAACCTATTCGGCTCTATTTCAACATATTAGGAATAATATTGCAGATTATTTTTTTGATAGTGACAACAAATACTTGTCATTTTTATTCGATTTTATAACAACGTTGGAAAAACCAAATTACATGGACAACAATGAAGCATTAGTGCAATTTTTTGAAGACAATTCTGACCTAATAGATAAGTTAGTATCAAACTACAACGAATTAAATGACCTCTTAGTTGAGAAATTTCGTAATTATTCCAAAATTGCTAAGTCATACAGTTTCAAAGTAACAAAAAGAGATTTGAGAACTAGATGGGGCGTCTATCGTGATGATTTTACATATAAAGAATATGCATTCAATTTACAGTTTGCATTTTCACCAACACAAGGTTTAACAAGCTTGTATATATGGTCAAAGGGCAACGAAGAAAAGCAAATAATTAAAAAACTCGAATACGATAAAGTGCAAAACTTCAAACCAACTCAAATGGATCAAGCTAAAGATGCTGCTTCTAAAATGATTAAAAGGATGCTCGAAGAACTTGATAAACAATAATCTTGTCTAACATATCTTGAAATGGCAAGTATTTGCATTTAGATCTTTTCATTAACCTCAAAACCCTGCCAAACCCCACTCCCGGCAGGGTTTCTTATTACTCCTCACTCCTCACTACAGACTCCTCACTCAGAACTCCTCACTCAGAACTCTTCACTCAGAACTCTTCACTTGGAACTCTTCACTCAGAACTCCTCACTCAGAACTCTTCACTCAGAACTCTTCACTCAGAACTCAGAACTACTCCCCATATTCCCAATACAGCATCAACAAATGTGCGGCGCTCCAGCTGAAGTGGGGTGCTTTGAGTTGTTGGCCGGTGAGGGCGTCATAGTTTTCGTGGATGGCGCCGCCTTTCCGGAGTTTTTCCAATCTGTCGAAGACCTGTCCGGTGTATTGGTCGGCTTCCTGGATTTTTCCATATTTGCGGATGCCGCTGATGGCGAAATAGGTTTGGTCCAGCCAAATGGGGCCGCGCCAGTAGCCGTTAGGTGTAAATTCGGGTTCGTCAGCACTGACAGTGGGGAAGGGGATATATGTGGAAAACTTGTTTTCGTCTTTTAAAATAGGGAACATTTGGTCAAATTGCTCCTTTGTGGCCACCTCAGTCCAAAGTGGGATATAGGCTTCGCTGCCTTTAACTTTTACGAAAGAGCCGTCCTGAATGCGTCTGTCGTAAAAGAATCCATCCTCGGTATCGAAGAAATAATCTCCCGGCTTACCGGCCTTTTCTTCATGTTCGAAAGGCACGCCCAATATTTCCGCAAACTTCTTAAGCAGCCTATTTTCCAAAGCGAGGAAACAATTCAAATCCACGCTTTCCTGATCGAAGCTCCAGGCATCGGGATGATTTTGTAACATTTGCGCCCGGTCAAAACGGATGGCGTTGTCCATACCGCTTTCCCATGCTGCTGCTACAGTTGTCCCATCAGTGGAGCCAAACTCGCAGTAACCATTTTGGTCGTGATCCCTTTTCCAATACCACCACTCGTGATATTTCAACAATTTGGGATAGATTTCGCGCAGGAATTCCAAATCCCCCGTATGAGAGTAGATCGCATCCACCGCCCAGGCAGCCAAAGGAGGTTTGCTGTCGCGGGCATTATTTTCCGAGCTATCGGGAAATATACAGTCGATCACCATTCCATCTTCCAGCTGATAATCAAACATGGCTCTGACCTGATTTTTAGCCAATTCCGGTGCAAAGCGCGAAAGAGCAACGGCATGTTTCCAGGAATCCCAGGCCCAAAAACCCACAAAATAGTAGGCTGCGTGACTCGGTACAACGCCTTCGTGATATAAAGCTTCCCTCGGCGACCGCCAGTTGGAAATAAGAGTTACGACCGATTTGGCTGCAATCCTATCAAATTCGGGCGGCATATTTTTTCTCAGCGCAGAGGAAAGATAACCTTCCCATCGCTCTTTATTCTCCTTAATATAATGTTGAGGCTGCTCCAAAATAGAGTTTGTCCTCTCAATCAGAGCCGTTTTTTCAGCCGCTCCGCCTTCTCTAAAAACCTGCAAAACAGCTACATAAAGGCCCTCAGGCGAAACGTCGCTGCAAAGAGCTTTACCCTCTTCAAATGTCGTGTTTTCAGGGAAACAGAGGATATATTCTTCTTTTTCTGAGGAGAGAAAATGGAGTCTGTTTTCCTCCTGAATGCGCTCAATGGAGTGTTGCTTCTGCCCAAAATCCTGCTCAATTACGAGATTTGAAGTGCTATTTGGACGAATGTGGAGCAGTGCTATGGAAGCATCGATAAAAATGAGTTTCTGTTCTATCTTTTTGTCCGCCGCCGAAGCGGAAATATAGATTCCGCCCGGATAATAATTAATGGAGTCGGGAGTAAAGAGTTCGGAGCTGTTTTCTTGAAAAGAGACTTTGGCAATGGAAACTGCCTTCCAGCCATATTGGTAAAAACTGAAGGGTCCGCAAAAGCCATTGATCCATTTGTCTTTTTGAGGGATAGTGAAGCCCATCCAGGAGCCCATATCCGTAAAACAACCGGGCGTATAACGATAGAGTGAATCCGGCGTGTAGGCAATATCCAGAATATTGTCAAATAGAGGATTTCCCACCTTGTGTCTCTCAGAGCTGCATCCAAAAGCAAAAAGCAGGGACAAACAAACTATAAACAGGCTATATCTTTTAATTCGCATGATCGTTATTGAGTTTTGGGTTTAAAATTAAGATAATTCGCATGACCGTTACTCTGTTTTGCGTTTCAAATCGAGATCGTTTTCAAGCAAAGAGATAGTAAAGGAATAGGAGATCGCCTCCGGAGTAATGGTATATTCGGGATGGACTTGTGCGCCCCAGGTGTTATCTCCACCTACGCCCATCTGAGCATTGTCGATGTTCAGCCACACAAGCTCTTTCAGTTCGATGCTACCGCCATGTTTCCGCTCAATATCGAAAGGAACGTAGTCGATATCATCCTGGGTAAAGTTCCAGGCACTTACGCTCAAGGGTTTATTGCCCTTAACAAAGATCCCTTCTCCGTTTTCATTTTGCAGAGCCAACCATCGCACGTCGCATCTGTTTCCCGTCTCCTGCGGACGGATATAACGATGGAAGAGTTCATTCACGTCGGCATTATATTTCCCTATGAGTGCGGAAGTTTTCCTATCGGAATAGTTCTCATGAGGACCCCTTCCAAACCAGGAGAAGGTATTATATTCAGGAGCCAGAATAAGGTACATTCCAAAACGAGGCATCTCCGGTAGCGGCTCCGACCCGGGAATAAACTGCATGGTTACCTTTATTTCGCCGGCGGCTGAAATGGCATATAGCATATTGAGAGTGGAACTCTGCCTTGGAAGTTTATATGATGAGGTTATTGTGATGTTTTGTTTGTCGGTCTCATCGATTGTAAAGTTGTCAAGTAGCATCTGTGCCTCTATGTCACGCCAGATGCCGCATCTCTCAAGGCTTCCGTTGGCCACATCGTTGTCGGTGAGTGCCCTCCAGAAGTTGGGTGTAAAGCCTTTGATCAGCAATTCTTTGCCCTTCCGTTTCAGGCTGTTGAGCCTTCCCGTTTCCGGAGAGAAGCTTGCGCTGAATGCCTTTTCCGATCTAATGGTTATATCATCAGCCGATTTTTCTACGATTAAATCGGCAAATTTTGTGTCCGCAGCCTCGGGCCTAACCCCCATTTTTGGTGTATCTATCGCCCATTGTTCTATTGCCACTTTGTGGTTCGCAGGTATCAGCGGTGATTCTGCTTTTGTAAATGCCTCTATTGTCAGGAAATACTCCCGATAGTCGGGATCGAAAGCGTCAATGGCCAATTGTATTATTGCACTTGCTCCCGCCCCGATTTCAGGGAAATCCGCAATACCTGATTGTACCGCTTCGCCATTGGCCTCAAGTCTCCATTTGTAATAACAATCATTGAGCGACTTAAAGTCGAAACGGTTCGTCACCCTTATTTTATTCGAAGAAAAATTGACCGGCTCAAATAAAATATTCTGATAGACCTTTTTTACCTCCCAGATATGAGGATGAAGCGTTCTGTCGGCAGCAATTAATCCGTTTGCACAGAAATTAGAGTCATTAGGGACTCCCACATAGCCCAAATCTCCGCCATAAGCCCATATATCGCGCCCCTTTTCATCTTTACTCTTAATAGTTTGGTCCACCCAATCCCAAATAAATGCACCTTGCAATTGGTCGAACTTGTAGATAAGATCCCAATAATCCTGCAGATTGCCGACACTATTTCCCATCGCGTGGGCATATTCGCATAATATAAGCGGACGAGTACGGCGTTGATTGACATGCTCCCTCAAACGCCAAATACGGGCGTACATCGGGCAATAGATATCGGAGAGCCCTTCCTGGCGGGAGCCTTCATACTGAACGGGGCGTGAAGAGTCGTATCCTTTAGTCCAGTGGTACAATGTTTCAAAGTTCTTTCCATATCCCGATTCATTTCCCATTGACCAGGTAACTATCGAGGTAAAATTCCTGTCCCGCTTTACCATACGTGCCATTCGTTCCATAAAGGGCAATTCCCAGTCGGGATAATTGGCGAGAGTACGATCTTTGTGAAATTCCATGCCGTGACTCTCAATGTTAGCCTCGTCAATCACATAGAGGCCAAGTCGGTCGCATAGGCTGTACCATTGAGGATTGTTGGGATAGTGGCTGCATCTGACCGCATTAATATTGAATTGCTTCATCAGTCCAATGTCCTCTATCATGCTTTCGATGGTTATGGTTCTTCCGTGCTCAGGGTCGTGTTCGTGACGATTTACTCCTTTGAAAGTGATGGCCTTGTTGTTTAACAGGAACAAACCGTTTCTGATCTCGATGGAGCGGAAGCCGAAAGGATGGCATAAGGATTCCAGTTGACGATTGTTTTTATCGCGATAAGTCACCACTATCTTATAGAGATAGGGGCTCTCTGCGCTCCACGGCTTAACCTCCGCAATAACTTCGGAGAATGAAACCACCGTATCTGCGGGGGACTCGATTTTCTTCCGGAATTTTCTAATAATGCTATCATCATCCATCAAAGTCACCTCCACGGAGTGCCCTTTTTGAGGTTGATGCAAAAAGAGATCGGTCTCAAATTGTCCATCTTTGTAACCATTGCACAATGGACTTCTCAGCGTGAAATCCTTTACGCGACTCTTAGGGCGCGCATATACGTAGACACTGCGTTCGATACCGCTATATTTCCAATAATCCTGATCTTCAAGATAAGAGCCGTCGCAGTACCTGAAAACCTTTACCACCAGACTGTTTTCTCCCTTCTTCAGCAGGTGCGAAATGTTGAAATGAGCCGGCAAACGGCTGTCTTCACTATAACCCACCAATTTCCCGTTTAGCCAACAATAAAAGGCAGATTCCACTCCCTCAAAATCTATAAAAACATCCATTTTGAGCCACTCCGCGGGGATAGTGAAGGTCCTGTGATAGACCCCCACCGGATTATAATCTTCCGGAACGAAAGGGGGATTTGCCGGAAAAGGATAACGGACATCGGTATAAATGGGAGCGTCGAAGCCCTGAAGTTCCCAACTGCCGGGAACGTTTATCTTTTTCCAATCGGATGAAGAGGAAGGGGAGTTTAAAATTTCAGCATCCTTGCATTCCGATGGATTTTTAAACCATTTAAAGTCCCATACGCCATCCAGCGTAATTCGTCTTTCATTTTTTTCGTTAAGGACAAAAACTTCCGAAAGAGGCTTATTGCTCTGTTCTATTGCTGCCTTTTCCGAAATAAAAGGAATAAAATGGGCCTGCATGGGTTCCCGATTTATAGAGTTAACCAAGGGTGTTTGCCATGGTTTTACTGTCGTTGTTTGTGCCTGCAATAAGGTTGTGGCACATAGGCATAGCAACCACGCTATATATGTTTTTTTGTAGTCCATTTTGAGAATCAATTAAATCGAACAAAAGAGAGTCACTAAAAAAGGTACGCTGAGATCAGTTACAAATCCATGGTAGATTGACAAAATCATGAATTCTTTTCCTGAAAATTTCATAATAATGGGTAATGTGGTATCCATTGTAGTGGCGCCACCGGCAGAAATGGGAGCCAGCTTGCCAAAGAATTTTACAAAAACCGGAGCCAACAGCAAAGCCAGAATTTCGCGGGAAATATTGGAAAGTAGGGCTATAGTGCCCAGTTCCGCTCCTTTAAATTCCGTGATAAAAATACTCGATAAAGAGTAATAGCCCAATCCGCTCCCGACAGCCATGCTATCTATAACGGAGCGATTCGGTAATAACATACCAACTATCGCCGCTCCTGCCAATGTGCCTACAATCGTTAATAAAGGCAAAAGTAGGAGTCGCGGATTGATGTTTTTAAAGTTTTTAAGAGTTTCAGGATCGCTTCCAAGGCTAACGCCGACGCAAAACATTAAAGCACCGAGAGCATAGAAACTGATATCCCCTTCGATAAATGAGGTCGGGACCACTCCAAAATAACCCAGCAATGAGCCGAGAATGAAAAACCCAACTATGATAAGACTGCTTCTCATTTTACCTTTGTTTTATTGACAAACTTCCAAAGCAGTGCAGCCAAAATGATACTTCCCAGCAGAGCTCCCAGAGTAATAATGAGAGCATCAAGACCCAATTTCCCCAAATTTGAAACGATTTGCGGATTACTGCCTACTTCCAATCCAAGGACAAATAAGAGTATCCAAATAAGAACGGTAATTACTTTGGAGATAAAGGAGAGATTTCGTTTGCGAAACAAAAACCCTACCCCAATCCCAAGTATCATGAATGCCAATACTTTAAACATTTGTCGATAAAATTAGAATAGTTAGCAAAATAGTTAAAGTCTCTGAAAAGTATCGCTTTCCAACAGTTGCTCAAGAGCCATAAAAGCCACTTTGGGGCCGCTGTTGACAGCAACAAATATAGCACAAAAATCGATGATAAAACAACAACAGCGGCCCTAAAGCCGCTGTCGTCGATATATAGATTATTGTAGTTTGTCTCGAGTTTCCCTTCTCACTCAGAACTCAGAACTCAATACTCAGAACTCAGAACTCCACACTCCTTACTCCCAACTTCCCACTCAGAACTCAGAACTCAGAACTCAATACTAAGAACTCAGAACTCAATACTCAGAACTCAGAACTCTACTTCACTTCCTCAAAATCCACGTCAGTCACTTCGCCGTCCTGAGAGCTGCCCGAGCCGGCCGAGCCGTTTGAACCTGCGTCGGTAGATGCACCGCCCTGAGCTTGAGCTGCTTTGGCCATGTCTTCGCTGGCTGCGTGCCATGCCTGGTTAAGGGCCTCGCTTGCGCGGTCTATGTCGTCGATGTTCTGAGCCTTATGAGCCTCCTTGAGCTGTCCGAGAGCATTCTCGATGGCGCCCTTCTTGTCAGCAGGGATCTTGTCACCATACTCCTTGAGGTTCTTCTCGCTCTGGAAGATCATTGAGTCTGCAGCGTTGATCTTGTCGATGCGTTCCTTCTCTGCCTTGTCAGCTGCCTCATGGGCCTTAGCCTCGTCACGCATCCTCTTGATCTCCTCCTCGGTGAGTCCCGTAGAGGCCTCAATACGGATCTTCTGTTCCTTACCGGTGGCTTTATCCCTTGCAGTTACGTTGAGGATACCATTGGCATCTATGTCAAATGTAACTTCGATCTGAGGAACGCCACGGGGTGCAGGAGTGATACCGTCGAGGTGGAACATTCCGATCTGCTTGTTGTCGCGTGCCATTGAGCGCTCACCCTGGAGTACATTGATCTGCACTGAAGGCTGGTTGTCGCTTGCAGTGGAGAAGGTCTCCGATTTCCTGGTAGGAATGGTGGTATTTGCGTCAATGAGTCTGGTCATAACACCGCCGAGAGTTTCGATACCGAGGGAGAGGGGAGTCACGTCGAGCAAGAGTACGTCGGTCACATCACCTGAGAGTACACCGCCCTGGATAGCTGCTCCAACTGCCACTACTTCGTCAGGGTTTACGCCCTTATGAGGGGTTCTGCCGAAGAATTTCTCTACAAGCTCCTGGATTGCAGGTATACGGGTGGATCCGCCCACTAGGAGTACCTCGTCAATGTCCGATGCCTTGAGTCCGGCGTCTGAGAGTGCCTTGCGGCAGGGCTCGAGAGTGGCCTGGATAAGGGAGTCACAGAGCTGCTCAAACTTAGCGCGTGTCAAGGTTTTCACAAGGTGCTTGGGAATACCGTCCACAGGCATGATGTAGGGGAGGTTGATCTCGGTTGAGGTCTGGCTGGAGAGCTCAATTTTAGCCTTCTCTGCAGCCTCTTTCAGTCTCTGGAGAGCCATGGGGTCCTTCCTGAGGTCAATGCCTGAATTATCTGCCATAAACTCCTCAGCGAGCCAGTTGATGATCTGGTAGTCAAAGTCGTCACCTCCAAGGTGTGTATCACCATTGGTGGACTTCACTTCAAATACGCCGTCTCCCAGTTCGAGGATGGAGATATCGAAAGTACCGCCACCAAGGTCGAATACTGCAACCTTCATATCCTTGTGCTGTTTGTCAAGACCGTATGCGAGTGCAGCAGCCGTAGGCTCGTTGATAATCCTTCTTACTTTAAATCCGGCAATCTCACCAGCCTCTTTTGTAGCCTGGCGCTGAGAGTCACTAAAGTATGCAGGTACCGTGATGACTGCTTCGGTTACTGTCTGTCCCAAATAATCTTCGGCTGTCTTTTTCATCTTCTGAAGTACCATTGCAGAGATCTCCTGGGGAGAATAGAGGCGTCCGTCAATATCCACGCGAGGAGTATTGTTGTCGCCCTTTACAACCTTATAGGATACTCTCTTACTCTCTTTTGAAACTCTGTCGTATGTTTCACCCATAAATCTCTTGATAGAGAAAATGGTTCTTTCCGGATTGGTGATCGCCTGTCTTTTGGCAGGGTCACCTATTTTTCTTTCGCCGTTGTCGGCAAATGCGACAATCGACGGAGTGGTTCTTTTGCCTTCGCTGTTTATGATAACAGCAGGTTCTTTGCCTTCCATAACGGCTACACACGAGTTCGTGGTGCCAAGGTCAATACCGATAATTTTTCCCATAATTGATTCTATTATTCTTTATTATTGTTTACAATTTGTTGAACGGATTTTCCGTTACGACACTCAATAACGCCAAGATTGTGCCAATCCCATAAATTAGCTTATGGACTGACAATGTGGCAGACAGATCTTATATTATGGGTGAAAGAAGGTGAAAGGAATGTCATTTTTTACTATAAATCTGAGACAGATATTATGACATTCGCAACCGAATCCGCTTTCCCGGAAAGATGGTTAAAATAGGATAAATGAGTATGTTCTATCTTTTCAGTATCGGTGACCAGTCCACCGGTGCCTCGACAGTGAGAGGCTCTTTAGTTACAGGATGAATCAAGGAGAGGCGTCGTGCATGCAGCGAGATACCACCATTCGGGTTGGAACGGGGAGCTCCATATTTGAGATCACCTTTGATGGGGCAACCTATGGAGGAGAGCTGACAGCGGATTTGATGATGGCGTCCGGTCAGCAGTTCCACCTCTATAAGCCAGTAGCGCTCGGTCTGCTCCAGGGTTCTGTAGCGTAGCCGCGCCTCTTTTGCTCCTTCGGGGACTCTGGCTCCTGCGCCCACAGGATAGGCATAGCTGCGATTTTGATTTTCATTCTTTTTCAGGAAATGGACCAGTTCGCCCTCCAGGGGCTCTGGACTTCTGGCTGTCAGAGCCCAATAAAATCTCTCTACACTCCCTTCTCTAAACATCGTGTTAAGTCTTTCAAGGGACTTGGATCTCTTGGCGAAAATGGCAACCCCGCTTGCCGGTCTGTCGAGACGGTGCGGTACTCCCATAAAGACATTCCCGGGCTTGGAATCGCGTTGGGCTACAAAGGCCTTCAAAGTCTCGCTCAATGGCTCGTCACCGGTTTTGTCACCCTGTACAATCTCACCGCCACGCTTGTTGAATATCAATATATGATTGTCTTCGTAGAGAATCCTCGAAGAGATATCCTCAAACTCACTTTTTGAAAGCTTCCTGTAAATCATAACAAACAAATAAATAAAGCAAAACTCATTGAGGTTATTTTCTCAGCAACCGATTTAAGGGAATATGATGGTGAATCCCCATTCGTAATTTTCTCCGGCAGGGATCATAGCGTAGTCATCCGGCAATGAGCCCCAGCTGTCATATCCTCCCACGCCCATCTGACGCCAATCGAGACAAACTTCCACAAAATCCCTCACATTGGAGGTGATATCGTTGACGTGCGTCTGCCGTCCCAGATCAAAATCCTCCACTGCATTGCGAAGGGCGTTGAATTCCATATATTCATCTGCCAAAATGGTCATATCGGCAAAGTCGATCCGGCGTACATCGCAGTGGTGTCCGCACTCCTGGGGCCTTACATAGGGGAAATATTCAGCTTTTGCGCTGCTTGTATAATATCCGATGAGGGAACCATCTTTGCGGTCGATATAGTTTTCCTTCGGTCCGCGACCGAAATAGCTAAAACTGTCATTGGATGAGTCAAGTCTGAAACGCACCCCGATTCTAGGTACAAATAGGGGAGAAGCATCGTCGTTATTCTCCGACTCAACTGGGTTGAAATGCGTTGAAACGTGTATGACAGTGTTACGACTTATTCGGTATTTTATTTCAAAACTATTTCCGGTAGGAAGAGAATAGGTGATTTTGAGAATAGCATCCTCGCCATCCATAATTGCGTTGGCGGATGCTTTAAAATCTCTCGAAGCTTCCTTCCAGATAGCATTTTTACGGTTCATTCCATTGCCATAATCATTGTCGGTAGGGGCTCGCCAGAAATTGGGTCTGATGCCCCATCCATCAGCAAAGCGTTCTTTACCATCCACTTTCAGAGAAGCTATGGTACAGAGTGATTTGTCGTAGACTATTTGCAGGCGTTTATTGCCGATAGTGATCATTTCCGAATTTTCATCAATCGCCAATTCATTGCCCTTTTTCATTCTCGGAAGAGTAACATTCTCGCGAAGCGAAATAGGAAACTGAGCTGAAGCCACCTCGTGACCGGCAGGAATAAGTTGATCCGCCTCCCTTGTAACCGCCGAAAAGCGGATATAATAATCCACATCCTCTTTGAACTTCAATCTCTTGTATGAAATATCAAATGACTCCACGTGCTGGGGTGCGGTAGAGAAATTGAGCTTGCCTTTGCGCACCACCTTGCCGTTGCCCTCAATGAACCAGTGAATGTCATATCCCTCCAGAGAGGTGAAATAGTGGAGGTTGGTAATATTAAATCCTTTGCCGGAGGCGGGATCATCAGCCTCAAACAGGATATTGGTATATGCGTGGCGCACCTCTTCCATAGAGGGGTGAGGGGTACGGTCAGGGGCTATAATACCATTGCAGCAGAAATTGCCGTCGCTGGGCATATCCACGCCATAATCACCTCCATAGGTCCAGTACTCATATCCATTTTCATCTTTTTCCAAAAATCCCTGATCCACCCAATCCCAGATAAAAGCCCCTTGCAGCTGTGGATAAAGGCGGATTTGTTTCCATTGTGCACTCAAGCCTCCGTTGGAATTGCCCATTGCATGAGAATATTCGCTCGGAATCACCGGACGGTCGCAGCCATCTTGTCCCATCTTCGCGAACCAGTCGGCGGAGGGATATTGGGGGACATACATATCGGTATTCCACTCTAGCAATGCCCTTTCATAGACGATCGGACGGTTCATTCCGGGGTTAGCCTTTTCGCGCTCCTCAATCCACTCATAGGCCTTATACATATTATATCCGTTGCCTGCTTCATTTCCCAGGGAGAGAATTGTCACACAGGCGTAGTTTTTACATCTTTCGTACATATTTATAATACGATCCAGGTGCAGTGCGTAAAAGTCGCGGTTGTTGCCCAGAGTGCCTCCCTCGCGCAAATTGTACCCCATCCCGTGCGACTCGATGTTGGCTTCGTGATAGACATAAAAGCCCAATTCATCGCATAATTCATAGAATAATCTCGGCTGGGGATAGTGCGCAGTGCGGATTGCATTGATATTGTGTTTACGCATCAGTTCCAGGTCCTTTAGCAGAAGTTCCCTGCTCACATAGTGACCTGTAATCTGGTCGTGCTCGTGGATATTTACTCCCTTAAATTTGATCGGCTGTCCGTTGACGAAGAATAGTCCATCCTTGATCTCAAATTTGCGGAATCCCACTTTGAAAGGGATATATTCATTTTCTACCTTCATAACCAGATCATAGAGGTTTGGATGCTCTGCCGACCAAGGCTCAACGTTCTCTATTTGTGCACTGAAACTCACGTTTATATCACTTGTGGTGCTGCTTCCGGAGGCGACTTTTTTCCCATTTTTGTCAAGAAGTTCGAAACCTGTTTCTACTTCGCGGCCTTCAGGATTGGTAAGTTCCATACGAAGAGTCAGTTTACCCTTACCGGATTCGCTGAGAATAGGAGTAACAGTGAAGTCTTTGAGCGAGGTGCGCTCCTGAGCCGATAAATAGACATCTCTCTCTATACCACTGATCCTCCAGAAATCCTGACACTCGAGCCAGGTGCCGGTACTCCATCTCATTATCTTTATTACAAGATGGTTGGAGCCAGATTTGAGGAAGTCGGTGATTCGCCATTGCGCTCTGTCTTTGGAGTTTTCGCTATAGCCCACTTCGATGCCGTTGATATAGACATAAACGCCCGATTTGGCGCCATCAAGGTTGAGGTATATCTCTTTACTCTTCCACTCTTGAGGGATGGTGAAGCTACGCTGATAGACTCCTGCAGGTATTACTTCCGGTAGGGTGGGCTTTACGCTGCGGGTATAGGGAAATTCGTAGGGATGATTGACATATATCGGAATTCCGAATCCCTGTCTTTCCCAGTTGCCCGGAACCTTGATGTTACTCCACTCTGCGGTAGAAAAGCCTGGCTTATCGATACCTGCGGGGAGATCCCTGTAGTCATCGGTATAGAGGAATTTCCAGGTACCGTTGAGGGAGAAATAGAATGGTGAGGTCTCATAAGTGCCCTTCAAGGCCGCTTCACGGCTGCTGAAAACTGTAAACTCCGTCCTCGGATACTCCTTTCCGACTCCGGTGGTCTGAAGATCATTCCAGTAGGGAACACCAGCAGCTGCATTAATGCATAACAGCGACGCAATTATAAATATGTATAAACGTTTCATCACGGGATATAAATAGTTCTGTTTGCAAATATACAATAATAGTTGCGAGTTGCGAGTTGCGGGGTAAGTGTGGAGTTCTTAGTGTGTAGTGTGTAGTTGGTGGAATTTGAGAGTTTTGAGTTATTTCTGGGGTAATTTAGCTTAGTGCACTTCAAATAACACGTGCCTAGAAAAATTTTGTGTTTTCAGGGCACGTGTTATTTGGATAATATGTATAGGTGCGCGAAACTATTTCACAAAGTGAAAATGTGGGCCGAAACGCTCAAATGCCGCTCTGTCGAGCTCCTCTCTTGCGTCCGGATGAGCAATGCTGATGATCAGTTTTGCACGCTCCTGAAGAGATTTTCCGTAGAGATTGATAGCACCGTACTCCGTTACTAACCAGTGAATATGGTTGCGTGAAGTGACAACTCCTGCTCCGGGAGTCAGGATCGCAGAGATTTTACTGATACCCTTATTGGTGGCTGAAGGCATCGCTATGATTGCCTTTCCACCCTCAGACCTGGAGGCACCATAAGTGAAGTCCATCTGACCACCCACACCTGAGTAGAATTTTGTGCCGAGAGAATCGGCACACACCTGACCTGTGATATCCACCTGTAGTGCGGAATTGATGGCAGTTACCTTAGGGTTTTGTGCAATTATAAAAGGGTCGTTTGTGTAAGCAACATCCTTCATGAGTACCATTGGGTTGTCATCTATAAAGTCGTAGCAATTCTGCGAACCCATCAGAAAAGTGGCTACCATTTTACCTTTGTCTATCGCTTTATTTGCTCCATTTATTATCCCTTTTTCCACAAGAGGGAGTACTCCGTCTGCAAACATTTCGGTATGGATGCCGAGGTTCTTATGATTACCAAGTTGCGCTAATACTGCATTAGGAATAGCCCCGATTCCCATCTGGAGAGTCGCACCGTCCTCTATGAGGTTTGCGCAGTGGATGCCGATTGCTTTCTCAATTTCGTCAGGCTCTGAGAAGTGAGCCGGTTCAAGAGGAGTATTGTCTTCTACAAACAGATCGATCATCGATACTGGGATCATCGCATCTCCCCAGGAGCGAGGCACATTTTTGTTGACTACTGCAATAACATGCTCGGCGCACTCAATTGCGGCCAGAGTAGCGTCAACCGAGGTGCCGAGGGAGACAAAGCCGTGCTCATCAACTGGAGATACCTGTATCATCGCCACGTTGCAGGGGAGATAGCCGGCTCTGTAGAGTTTCTGAGTCTCGCCAAGCAAGATGGGGATGTAGTCGGCATATCCGGCCTGAACACTTTTGCGAACATTGCTTCCCACGAAAAATGCCTGGTGAAAAAAGATACCTTCATATTTGGGATCGGCGTAGGGGGCTTCACCCTCGGTATGGAGGTGGTGTATGCGAACATCTTTGAGCTCGCCCGCATCACCACGGCGACAAAGAGCCCTTATTAGGATTTGGGGAGCACTGGCTACGCTGCTCAAATGGATGTGATCACCCGATTTTACCACTTTTACTGCCTCGTCGGCACTTATAAACTGAATATTTTGCATTGTTGTTGTTTTAAATCTATTTAGTTGTTTTGTTTGAAAGGCAAAATAATGAAAAAATATCCGATTTGGGAAACTTTTGGTAATTTTGTCACTGTTTAACTAACAGCCAATGAAGAGAGATATAAGATTAGAGGCATTTGCACGACTTCTCGATATTATGGATGAGCTCCGTGCCAAATGTCCTTGGGACAGGGAGCAGACACTGGAGTCCATCAGACCGCTTACCATAGAAGAGACTTATGAATTGAGTGAAGCCATCCTAGCTGGTGACTCGCGTAACATAGCAAAGGAGCTGGGTGACCTTCTGCTCCATATAGTCTTTTATGCCAAAATCGGTAGCGAAGAGGGTACATTTGACATCACCGATGTCATCAATATGCTCAACGATAAACTGGTTTACCGCCATCCGCATGTCTTCTCTACGGGTACCGTGAAGGATTCCGACCAGGTGATACGCAATTGGGAGTCATTGAAACAGACGGAAAAGGGAGGCAACAAGACCGTTCTCTCCGGAGTACCCGAATCTCTTCCTTCACTGCTAAAAGCCTACCGGATGCAGGACAAGGCACGGGCAGTGGGATTTGATTGGGAGGAGAGATCCCAAGTATGGGACAAGGTGGCCGAAGAGATAGGGGAGTTCCGCGCTGAACTCGACTCTATGGATGCTTCCGATCCCGCCTCGGTAGAAAGGGCTGAGAGCGAGCTGGGGGATCTGCTCTTTGCGGTGGTCAATGCGGCGCGTCTATATGATCTCAATCCGGACACTGCTCTGGAGATGACTTGCCGCAGGTTTAAGGAGAGGTTTACCTATCTGGAGCTCAAGAGCAGAGAGCTCGGACTTGATCTAAAGGATATGACCCTCGAAGAGATGGATGCCATCTGGGACGAGGCAAAGAGTAAGGGACTCTGATATGTGGCAGGAGAGGACAGAGCTGCTCCTGAATCAGGAGCAAATGCAGCGGCTACGCGATGCCCGTGTAGCGGTTATCGGCCTTGGAGGTGTAGGCGCCTACGCTGCCGAAATGCTCGCACGTGCCGGCGTGGGATCGCTGCTGATACTTGATTCCGATAAAGTATCGCTTTCCAATCGCAACCGCCAGTTACTTGCGCTGGAGTCAACTACAGGCAGACCCAAGACTGAAGTGATGGCTCAACGTCTGCGGGACATCAATCCCGAAATTTCCCTAACCATCATCAATGATTATCTCACTCCGGAGAATGTGGAACAACTTCTTTACGGGCACCAAATTGACTTTTTGGTAGATGCCATCGACACCCTCTCCCCAAAGATAGCCCTCATCAGTTATTGCTTTTCGCAAAAAATACCTCTTGTCTCTTCTATGGGGGCGGGAGCTAAATTTGATATTACTAAAGTGAAGATAGCTGATATTTCAAAATCCTTCAACTGTCCACTTGCCTACATTTTGCGTAAAAAACTCCGTAAAGAGGGCATTACAAAGGGTTTCAAGGTTGTTTTTTCGGAGGAACTCCCCGATCGAGAAGCCATTGTGCCGGTGGAGGAAACCAATAAAAAATCACAGGTGGGCACCATTTCTTACCTTCCGGCAGCTTTCGGGCTTGCTTGTGCTCAGACAGCAGTTGCATTTTTCATTTAATGATACTATATTTGCCCTCTAACAAACAAAAACTACAATTCCCAATCATATAATTTTTATAAACATTTATGACACTAAAAGAGATAGTCGCCCTTGTTGAAGGAAAGGTAATGTGCGGAGAACATCATCTTGACGAGACTGTCGAGTATGCCTTTTCTTCCGATCTGATGAGTGATGTGCTAACGCTGAGAATCACCGATTTTCTGCTTGTGACAGGAC
Organism: Bacteroidales bacterium; assembly: GCA_033811195.1. GTDB lineage: Bacteria > Bacteroidota > Bacteroidia > Bacteroidales > UBA932 > Cacconaster. Next base: position 18,201 of record JAPXOZ010000004.1, read on the forward strand.
TTAGCAACATTCAGTCCATAAGGACGGCCGAAATGTCCGACCTTAAATATATTCTTATCGTGCGTGACAAGAAAGTTACCCAGGATATGATAGAACTTGCTGAGGACAATGATATGACCATTATTACCACCGAGTTCTCTATGTTTAAGACTTCCGGTCTGCTCTTTAACGCAGGTCTTAAACCTGTTTATTGATTATGGAACTTGTTTATAAAGTTGAAGGAGGTGACTTTAACAAGGCCGGCCACGCCTCGTCACAGATAAAGAGGGTGCTCAAACAACTTGGAGTGCCTCCTGCGATAATCAAGCGTGTGGTGGTTGCCCTATATGAAGCTGAAGTCAACATTGTGGCCCACGCCTGGCGTGGAGTAATCACTGCCGGCGTCAATGAGTCCGGTATACGGGTAGTTCTCGATGATGAGGGGCCCGGTATTCCAAACATAGCGCAGGCTATGGAAAAGGGCTATTCCACCGCTTCTCCGGAGGTGCGTGATATGGGCTTTGGTGCCGGTATGGGACTTCCTAATATACGTGCCAATGTAGATGAATTCAATATCAGCTCTGAGGTTAACAAGGGTACGGTTTTAGATTTTTTTATTAGATTCTGACAATTATGGCAGACGGTGCACATTGTAGATACTACCGTGGATTGGAGATTATGCCTGACCTTTGCATCGGTTGTTCACACTGTATGAAGGTGTGCCCGACTGAGGCGTTGAGGGTTAAAGGCGGAAAGGCTACAATCCATACAGACCTCTGCATTGATTGCGGCCGCTGCTATCGTGAATGCCCTACCAGTGCGATAAGGGTGGTAGATGATGATTTCGAGCATATTTTCGATTACAAACACCGTTTGCTGCTGGTACCGAGTCTCTTTTATTCTCAGTTTGAGGATATTGAGATGAACGATATCAATCGTATTATTGGGTCGCTGGGATTTACGGAGGTTAGTCCGGTGGAGATGAGTGTAGATTATCTTATAGAGGAGATGAACCGCTACATCGAAGAAGCTCCTCGCGAATCAAGACCCGTAATCTCCTCCTATTGTCCTGCTGTTGTACGACTGATTCAGGTGCGTTTTCCCTCGCTGGTGGACAATCTGATGACGCTTTTGCCTCCTCTTGAGATCACAGCCCTTTACTATAAGAATAAATATCGTGAAGCCGGAATTCCGGAGGAAGAGCTGGGTATTTTTTACCTCACTCCCTGCGTAGCCAAGATTGCAGCTGTTAAAGACCCTGTCGGAGGATATGTTTCTCCGATTACCGGAGCCATCAATATGGATCTGATCTATAGTAAAGTGATGATGGTGCACCGCAACCACAACTGTACTGATAATAACATTCGTATCAATGAGGAGATCACCTCCAATGCTATCCGTTGGTCAACTACCCGTGGAGAGGCAAATGCCACCCGTGGCGTTGCTCTCTCTATCGATGGTATGGGAAATGTTATAGAATTTTTGGAAAAGGTGGAGAATGGAGATATCGAGGGAGTGGACTTTCTGGAGTTGCGAGGTTGTGACGAGTCCTGTCCCGGCGGTATACTTGTCAGGGGTAATCGTTTTTTGGTGGCTGACGGCCTCCACAAAAGGGCTTCCACCGCCCCCTGGGTTAACCCCTATATTAAGGATTTCCGTAAATATTGCGCTGACTATATGATGTTTGAAAAGGTTCAACCACGTGCCTTTATGAAATATGGTAGGGATATCAAGGAGGCAATCCGCAAGATGGAAGAGGTGCGTGCACTAAAGCAGACTCTACCCGGCATAGACTGCGGTGCTTGCGGCTCTCCCGGCTGTGAGGCTCTTGCCGGAGATATAGTCAATGGTGAGAAAAGTATTAACAACTGTGTCTTCATGCAGATTGCCAACGAAAGAAGAGGCACGCTGAAGGTGGACGAAGCCATCACTCTGATGGAAGAAATATGGGGTAAAAGATATGACTATTAGACAACTTGTACAGGAAATGGACCTTCAGGTCTTCTCAGGTGAGAATGGCCTTGACAGGGAGATTGAGGGCGGATATGTGTCAGACCTGCTCTCTGATGTTATGGGCTTTTCACAGGAAGGTGAAGTTTGGGTAACTCTCCAGACACATAAAAACATAATGGCAGTGGCATCTCTCAAAGATCTGGCTGCTATTGTTCTGGTCAAAGGGCTCAAACCCGATGAGGATGCGATGGAGGTTTCAAATGAAGAGGGACTCCCAATTCTGGGTACTGATAAATCCTGTTTTGAATTTACGGGCAAACTCTGGTCTCTCATAAAATAACAACCGTGGAGCTTGGGTCATACAAAGGGGATTTGCATAACCATACGTTTCTCTCCCCCTGCGGTGACATCGAGATGACTCCAAGGTTCATCGTCAGCCGCGCCCGGGAGAAGGGTTATAGCATTGTGGGCATAACCGACCACAATACCACCCGACAATGTCCGGAGATCCATGCCCTTGGCAAAGAGAACGGCATTTTGGTGCTCTGCGGAGCGGAAATTACCACACGTGAAGAGGTTCATTGCCTCGCCTTTGTAGAGGATCAGGACCGGCTTGATATACTGCAGGAATATCTTAGCAAACACCTTCCTCCAATTCCCAATGTCCCCGAAAAATTCGGTTATCAATTATGGGTTGACCGTGATGAAAATATCCTCGGCGAAGAGGAGTATCTTCTCATCTCTGCAATCGATCAATCTCTGGAGCAGGTCGAGGCCTTTATCAGGAGTCTGGATGGAATTTTTGTGTTGGCACACGTTGATAAGAGCCGTGATTCGGTGATAAGCCAGCTTGGATTTATTCCCTTTGACCTTAAACCTGATTCACTGGAGATTTCAGCCCGATGTGATTTTAAAAAATTGCTCCAAACTCACAAATACCTTTCCAAATATCGTTTCATTCGCTCTTCTGATGCTCATTACCAGGAGGATTTCCTCTCTTCGGGATGCACTTTCCATATCCGTGAGCTCACCTTTGCGGAGGTGGCGATGGCTCTCAGAGGGCAGGAGGGACGCTTTGTTTCACTTGATTGAATCTTGATAGTATGAATGATCTTGCAATGCATATTCTGGACATTGTCCAAAATTCGATTTCGGCGGGAGCCCAAAATATATGGATAGAGGTGCTGGTATCTATAGCACGCGATCTGCTCTCTATTTCAGTCAAGGATGACGGTAAGGGGATGACCCCGGAAATGGTTGCAAAGGTGACGGACCCTTACTGCACTACTCGTACTACCCGTAAAGTGGGACTTGGACTCCCGCTCTTAAGGCAGGGTGCCGAGCAGGCAGGAGGCTCTCTCTCCATTGACTCCACCGTCGGAGTAGGAACTACCGTTAAAGCAGAATATTGTCTGAGTCACATCGACCGTCCTCCTATGGGAGACTTGGCAAATGCCTACGTACTGCTGCTGGGAGCCAATCCTAAGATCAACCTGGTCTTGCACTATATCACTGACGAGAACGATTTCAGCATTAGTACAAGAGAACTCGACGAGGCTCTGGAAGGACTGCCCCTAAACGATCCGCAGGTGATGAAACTTATATATGAGATGGTCAGTAGCAACCTCTAAACATTTCTTTTTGTTTATGAAAAATAATATGGCTATTTTTGAATTTTATTTTAGGAAACCCCCGTTTATTCTGTCATAACAATAAACACTTTATATAATAAAAACTCTCAAATATTATGAACAAAATTAAATCGCTTGATGATTTGCGCAAAATGAAGCAGAGCCTCAAGTCGGACATTTCAATCCGCGAGAAAAGTGATAAAGCGGAGGAGATGGTCAGAGTGAGGGTCGCAATGGCAACTTGCGGTATTGCCGCCGGTGCGCGCGAGGTGATGAATACGCTTATACGTAAGGTAGAGCAGGATTCTCTCCCCGTGGTTGTTACCCAAGGCGGCTGTATGGGCTACTGCTATGCCGAGCCTACCATCGAAGTTGCTGTCCCGGGTAAAGATCCCGTAGTTTTCAGTCATGTTGATTCAGCCAGGGCTCTGGAAATCGTTGACAAGTACATTGTCAAAGGAGAACTTTTAGACGGTATCATTCCGGTTAATTACCAGACAATCCAGGAAAAGCTTTAGTCGTATGGTACAGATCAAAATGCATTTACTGGTATGCGGCGGTACAGGTTGCCGTGCATCCGAGAGTGATCGTTTGGTTGAACAGCTAAACCATCAATTGCAGCTTAACGGGCTTGCAGAGGAGGTTAAGGTGGTTACCACCGGCTGTTTCGGCTTCTGCGAGAAGGGACCCATTGTTAAAGTGATTCCCGACAATACTTTCTACACCCAGGTTATGCCTGAAGACGCTGAGGAGATTGTTAAAGAGCACGTTCTCAAAGGTAGAAAAGTGGGACGTCTCCTCTACGAGGATCCGGAAACGCTGGAACATATCAGTGACTCCAAACACATGGAGTTCTATCAGAAACAGGTGAGAATAGCACTGCGTAACTGCGGATTCATCGATCCCGAAAATATTGACGAATATATTGTAAGAGATGGTTACGCTGCTCTCGGTCAGGTGCTTGCATCAGACCCAAAGGAGACCATCGACATCATTAAGAAGTCAGGTCTTAGAGGCAGGGGTGGCGCAGGTTTTCCCACCGGTCTCAAATGGGAGATAACGGCAGGCAACCAGGCTGACCAGAAGTATGTGGTTTGTAATGCTGACGAGGGTGACCCGGGAGCATTTATGGACCGTTCAATCCTAGAGGGTGACCCTAACTCTATAATTGAGGCGATGGCTATCTGCGGATACTGTATCGGAGCCTCCAAGGGTTTGATTTACATCAGGGCCGAGTATCCTCTTGCAATCCGCCGTCTGGAGATTGCTATTAAGCAGGCTCGCGAATATGGCCTTCTTGGCAAGGATATTCTGGGTAGCGGATTTGATTTCGATATTGAACTGCGTCTCGGCGCCGGAGCTTTTGTTTGCGGTGAGGAGACTGCATTGATCAGTTCAATGCATGGATCTCGTGGAGAACCTACCATCAAGCCTCCATTCCCTGCACAATCCGGATACCTGGGCAAACCGACCAACGTAAATAATGTTGAAACCTTTGCCAATATTCCCCCTATTATACTAAAGGGATGGGAGTGGTTTTCATCTATCGGTTCGGAGAAGTCCAAAGGTACCAAGGTGTTTGCACTTGCAGGTAAGATTAACAACGTGGGTCTTATCGAGGTTCCTATGGGTACGACTCTTCGCGAGGTAATCTTCGAGATCGGAGGTGGCATTAAGGATGGCAAGCGCTTTAAGGCTGTTCAGACCGGAGGTCCTTCCGGTGGATGTCTCACTGAGCAGCACCTCGATACTCCTATTGACTACGAACATCTTACTGCAGCCGGTTCAATGATGGGATCCGGAGGTATGATTGTGATGGATGAGGATGACTGTATGGTCTCTGTGGCTAAGTTCTATCTTGAGTTCACGGTTGAGGAGTCCTGCGGTAAATGTGCTCCTTGTCGTGTAGGCAACAAGCGCATGCATGAGACTCTGGAAAAGATATGCCAGGGCAAGGGCACTTTAGATGACATTGAGTACCTTGAGAATCTCGGTAATGTAATTAAAGATACCGCTCTTTGCGGTCTCGGCCAGACATCACCTAACCCGGTACTTTCCACAATACAGTACTTCAGAGATGAATATCGTGCTCACGTGATAGATAAAAAGTGTCCTGCAGGTCAATGTAAGGCCCTCAAGAGCTATGTTATCGATGAGACAAAGTGCATCGGATGTACTATCTGTGCTCGCAACTGTCCTACTGACGCCATCACAGGCGACAAGAAAGTACCTCACGTTATCGACCAGTCGAAATGCATCAAGTGTGGTGCCTGTTATGATAAATGCAAGTTTGGTGCAATTCAAATACGCTGATAATTATGGATAAAATAAAACTTACTATTGATAATAAGCCTGTTGAGGTTGCCAAAGGAACGACCATTTTTCAGGCTGCACGCCAAGTGGGAATCAATATCCCCGCATTGTGCTACATGAAGCTGGAGAATTTGGGCGTAGAAAACCGCCCCGGTGCTTGTCGCATCTGCGTCGTAGAGGTAGAAGGACGCCGCAACCTGGCCCCTTCCTGCTCCACTGACTGTACCGAAGGAATGGTGGTAAAGACCACCTCACCCAGGGTGCTGAATGCACGCAGAACCGTGATGGAGCTAATTCTCTCAGACCACCCTCAGGACTGTCTCGTATGTCCTTCAAACGGCAAATGCGAGCTACAGGACCTTGCAGCTACCCTCGGTATAAGAGAGATACGTACAGTTGAAAATGCTGAAGTCTCTACCTACCGCAAGGATTACTCCTATTCGTTGCAGAGAGATATGGATAAGTGTATCCTCTGTCGCCGTTGCGAGTCAATGTGTAATGATGTACAGAGCGTAGGTGCTCTTGGAGCAATTAACCGTGGCTTTACATCGATTGTAGCTACTGCTTTTGAGCAGAATCTGTCAGACTCACCCTGTGTCTTCTGCGGTCAGTGTGTTGCAGTTTGCCCGACAGGAGCTCTCACCAGGACAGATGACACCGGCAGAGTGTTCAAGGCACTTGCGGATCCCACAAAGACCGTTGTGGTACAGACGGCACCTGCTGTTCGCGCTGCATTGGGAGAGGAATTCGGAATTAAGCCCGGAACAAGTGTTACCGGAAAGATGGCAGCTGCCCTTCGCAGACTTGGATTTGATAAGGTATTCGATACCGATTTCGCTGCCGACCTCACTATTATGGAGGAGGGAACTGAGCTTCTTGGTCGTATTGGAGCCTTCCTTCAGGGTGACACTTCGGTGAAACTGCCTCTACTCACCTCCTGCTGTCCCGCATGGATCAACTTCTTCGAACAGAATTATCCCGATATGCTGGATCAGCCCTCTACTGCCAAATCGCCTCAGCAGATGTTTGGAGCGGTAGCAAAGAATTATTTGTCTAAAAAAATGGGTGTAAAGAGAGAGGACCTTGTTGTAGTTTCGGTGATGCCTTGTATTGCTAAGAAATATGAGTGTACCAGGAAGGAATTCTCAAAGGACGGCAATCCGGATGTGGATATCTCCATCTCTACAGTAGAACTTGCTGCTATGATAAAGATGGCAAATATCGATTTCGTTTCGCTACCTGATGAGGACTTTGATCATCCTCTTGGCGAATCCACAGGAGCCGCAGTGATCTTTGGAACCACCGGAGGTGTAATGGAAGCTGCGTTACGTACTGCATACGAAGTGTTTACCGGTAAAACTCTAGAACGTCTCGATTTTAAGGAGGTACGTGGTTTTGACGGTATTCGTACGGCCAGTGTGGATTTCAACGGTACTATGGTCAACGTTTGTATCGCACACCAGTTGGGTAATGCCCGCAAGGTGATGGACGGCATCCGCAAAGGCGAACTCAATTTCCACGCAGTGGAGGTGATGGCCTGTCCCGGAGGCTGTATCGGTGGAGCCGGTCAGCCCTATCACAAGGGTGATGCATCCTTACTGAAGGCGAGAGCACAATCCCTCTATCGTGAGGATGCCGATAAACCTTTGCGTAAGTCTCACGAGAATCCTTATATCACAAAGCTCTACGAGGAGTTCCTTGGCGAGCCGATGAGCGAACTTGCCCATCATCTGCTCCATACACACTATTTTGACAAACACCATAAAATTTAGGACATGAAAATCGAATTAAAGGATAGCCACCTCAGGCAGATTAAAGAGATATGCGACTCATTAGGCAATGACCCGGGTGAGTTGATTACTATTCTGCATAGGACGCAGAATGCGTTCGGATACCTCCCTGAAGAGGTTCAGAGGGCAGTGGCCCACAATCTCGGAATTTCAGTAGCCAAAGTTTTTGGTGTGGTGAGCTTCTATTCATTCTTCACAATGACTCCAAAGGGCAAATACCCTATTTCGCTCTGTTTGGGAACGGCCTGCTATGTACGCGGAGCTGAAGATGTGCTGGATGAATTTAAGAAACAGTTGGGAATTGAGGTTGGCGGAGTTACTCCTGACGGGAAATTCTCACTGGACTGTCTCCGTTGTGTGGGAGCCTGTGGCCTTGCACCTGTGGTTATGGTTGGCGAGAAGGTTTATGGCCGTCTCACCCCTGCCATGGTAAAGGATGTTATTGCAGAGTATAAATAGATGACGGGACGTCAGGTACGTCTCTGATTGATACTTAATTTGTGGCCGGATGATTTGACAATGTCAAGTCATCCGGCTTAATTATAAATGTCCCTTTTGCTTAAATGCCCACTCTTTCTTCAAAATTGATTAAATTTGCACAATGAACAAGATTATAGATTTACAACGCAATTATTTCAATACGGGTGCTACTTTGGGCTATGATTTCCGTATCAACCAGCTCAAAAGGCTCAGGAACATCATTCGCAAATATGAGCCTGAGATTCTTGATGCATTTCTTAAGGATTACAATAAATCCGCATTTGACGTAATCTCAACGGAAGTCGGTTATGCCCTCACCGAGCTGAACCATCTTATCAGGCGACTCAAAAAACTGATGAAGCCGCAGAAGGTCAAAACTTCTATTATCAACCGCCCCTCAAAAGGTTATATAGTGCCTGAGCCGTATGGTGTCGCTTTGGTGGTAGCTCCATGGAATTACCCATTCAACCTCTCATTTGTTCCTCTTGCGGCTGCCATAGCTGCAGGCAATACGGTTGTGCTGAAACTCTCTACCAATACTCCCTGCCTCTCGGAGCTCATTCATCATATATTGATGCAGAACTTTCCGAGAGAGTATATATATGTCACCTGGAATTCCCCTGCTGAGAGGGAGGCGCTATTCGGATGCAAATTTGACTATATTTTTTATACAGGATCAACTGCGGTCGCCCGTGAATTGCAGTGGCGCCAGGCGCAAGATGGCCATCTGACTCCGATGACTCTTGAGCTCGGAGGCAAGTCCCCTTGTATAGTAGACAAGGATGCCGATATCGATGTAGCAGCACGCAGAATAGTCTGGGGTAAATATCTGAATGCCGGACAGACCTGTGTGGCTCCTGACCACGTTTATGTGGAAAGGAGTGTCAAGGATGTGCTTGTGTCGAAGATGATTGCCTACATCAAGGAGTTTTATTATAACAAAAATGGTGGGGAATATACTCTGCGCAATGATTTCACATATATTGTAAATGCCAAGGCCGTGGAGCGTCTGATGAGATCTTTAGAGAATACAAGAGTTCTCTGGGGCGGCAAGGCGCAGGATCGTAGGATGGAACCTACAATCGTAGATATGGTGACTCAGGAGAGTCGCCTGATGCAAGAGGAGATATTCGGTCCCGTGCTACCTGTATTAGCTTTCGACGATATATTTGCCCTTATACGCAAAATAAAGAGTTTGGAGAAGCCCCTGGCATTTTATTTTTTTGGCAAGAAGTACGCAAAGATGATGATGAGAGAGTGCCATTTTGGCGGAGGATGCATCAATGATACTATTATGCATTTGACCGACCCTTCTATGCCTTTCGGTGGAGTGGGGCAGAGCGGTATGGGATCCTATCATGGGGATAAAAGTTTTGAGAGCTTTTCCCACTACAAGAGTATCTTGATCAAACACCCTCGCAAGGAGTTCAAGCTAAAATATCCGCCTCATAATGCTTTTAAGTTTCGTCTTTTAAGAAAATACACAGGCTTATGAAAAAGATAGTGCTATTGCTGATGATGACAATGTTTTCCCTGAGTGCCATTGGAGCCAATGAGGGGAATGTTGATGCGACTTTGGTGCGTGTGAAGACTGAGTATAATATTGAGTCGGCAAAAATGGATGGTGGCCTTTTCAGAATGATGATGCCTCTGATGGGAATCGACCGCAAGACCAGGAAGGCTTTTAAGGCAATGAATATCGAGGAGATCATAATTACCGATTTGAAGGATGAGTCGGAGCAAATTGCTTCTAAAGTGATTGGTGAAATTACCGCCGCTCTCGAGGCAGACGGTTATCTAAAGGAACCACAGCAGGAGTCTGCTACCGACGCAGAAGTTGAGGAGATCAAAGGAGATGTTTTTGCCTTGGTAGAGGAGGAGATAGTGCGTGGTATAGCGATTCTTACCTACTTTCCAAAAGCGAGTTTTCTTTGTATACGCTGTTCGATGGCAGTTTCGGAGTTGGAAAAAATTGTAAGTGCTATAATGCCTGAATGATCTTTTTTCTCCCTAAAGGAAATAGTGTAGAATAAATTCTTACCTTTACAAGTTCACAATTAGAGACAAAAAATGGCAATTTTTGGAATATTTGGCAAGAAAAAAGCTACCGCGGAGGAGGCCGAACAGAGAGATGTAGCTCTTGAAGAGGGTCTGAAGAAGACCAAAACCTCTATATTCAGTAAAATCACCTATGCCATAGCCGGCAAAAGTATAGTCGATGATGATGTGCTTGACTCTATAGAAGAGGCACTTATCACATCCGATGTCGGAGTGGAGACTACCCAGAAGATTATCGAGCGTCTTGAGGCTAGAGTGGCCAGGGACAAATACCTGAACACATCCGAACTCAATCAGATATTATGTGAGGAGATTGAGGCGCTGCTTGATGTTGCCTCTGGATCACGGATCGAGCCATTTGACTTCTCCAAGAAACCCTATGTGATAATGGTGGTTGGAGTTAACGGAGTTGGTAAGACCACTACTATAGGCAAGCTTGCCGCTCAACTTAAAAACGAAGGCAAAAAGGTAATTCTCGGTGCAGCAGATACCTTCAGGGCAGCAGCAGTGGATCAGCTCGTAATCTGGAGTGAGCGCGCAGGAGTTGATATTGTCAAGCAGGAAATGGGTGCAGATCCCGCCTCTGTAGCTTTTGATACCGTTAAATCTGCTGTGGCCAAAGAGGCCGACGTGGTCATTATAGATACGGCTGGCCGTCTGCATAATAAAATCAACCTGATGAATGAACTCACCAAAATCCGTAATGTGATGAGTAAGGTTGTACCTGACGCTCCTCACGAGGTGTTATTGATAATTGACGGATCTACTGGTCAGAACGGATTTATACAAGCAAGGGAATTCGTAAAGGCGACAGAGGTGACCGCACTTGCAGTCACTAAACTTGACGGTACAGCTAAAGGCGGTGTGGTGATCGGCATTAGCGATCAATTCCATCTCCCAATCAAATTTATCGGGGTGGGAGAGAAGATTGAGGATCTCAAACTCTTCGACAAGAAAGAATTCGTTGAATCCCTTTTTAGATAGATAAATAGATACGATATATGACAGTTTCCTACAATTGGCTTAAAGATTATCTCAAATTTGATCTTCAGCCGGCAGAAGTTGAAAAGATCTTGACTTCAACCGGTCTTGAAGTTGAGCAGATGAAGCATGTGGAGCAAATCCCCGGCGGACTTGCCGGAGTCTTAGTCGCTGAGGTTGTTGAATGTTTTGACCATCCGGATTCTGACCATCTCCATATTACAAAACTTAATACAGGTGCTCCAGATCTCCTGCAGGTAGTTTGTGGTGCTCCCAATGTTGCAGCAGGACAGAAAGTTCTCCTTGCGACCGTTGGTACAACGCTCCCTAACGAAGATGGCAGTGGCTTCAAGATTAAAAAATCGAAAATTCGTGGCGTGGAGAGCCATGGAATGATCTGCGCTGAAGATGAACTCGGTATCGGTACCGATCATGAGGGCATAATGGTGCTTGAGCCTGAAGCGGTCGTGGGTACCGCTGCCAAGGATTATCTCCGGCTCAAGACCGATACCATCTTCGAAATCGGCCTTACGCCCAATCGTATTGACGGTGCATCCCATATTGGAGTAGCACGTGATCTCTACGCATACTGCAAACTGAGAAATATCCCTGTCGAATTTGGACTTCCTTCGGTTGAAGGCTTCAGCAAAGGTGAAGGAGAGGCTATTCCTATTAGGGTTGAGGCGCCGGATCTGGCTCCCCGTTATATCGGTATCACCATCAGCGGTGTAAAGGTAGGTCCCTCTCCCGATTGGCTCAAAGAGCGTCTTATGATGATCGGTCAGCGCCCTATCAACAATATTGTGGATATCACCAATTTTCTCCTCAATGAGAATGGACATCCATTGCATGTATTTGATGCAGCAAAAATAGAGGGACGAGAAGTAGTAGTGCGCAGAAGTACTCCTAATTGCAAATTCGTAACGCTGGACGGAGTGGAAAGAACCCTCTCTCCCGAAGACCTTGTTATCTGCAATGCAAAGAATCCGATGTGCATCGCCGGAGTATTCGGCGGAGAAGATTCGGGAGTAACGGAGTCCACTACCGATATATTCCTTGAGAGTGCTTACTTCAATCCTACGACTATTCGCAAGACCTCAAAGAGACATGGTCTAAAGACTGATGCTTCATTCAGGTATGAGCGAGGAGTTGATCCTCTCAATACGATGTATGCTGCAAAACGTGCTGCAATGCTCATTACAGAGGTTGCAGGCGGGCGTATTGTCGGAGAAGTCCAGGAATCCTATCCCAAAAAATTCCATGAATTGCAGGTAGAACTTGATTATGCACGTATAGAATCATTTATCGGAAAAAGAATCGACAGTCAGATCATAAAAGATATTCTGGTATCACTCGATTTTTATATCAGAAACGAGAGCGAAACCGGCTGTCTGGTGGATGTACCCTCATATAGGGTCGATGTCACCCGCGAATGTGATGTGGTTGAAGAGATACTTCGTATTTACGGCTACAATAATGTAGAACTTCCCATTAATATGAAGGTGGGCATCAACAGGACTCCCAGTCCCGACCCTGAGGCGTTACGTTCACGCATATCGGATTTTCTGGCTAACAATGGCTTTGTGGAAACAATGAATAATTCTCTTACGAAGAGTGACTATTATTCAAAACTAAAGACATTTCCATCAGAAAAGCTTGTGAGGCTACTCAATCCTCTGAGCCACGATCTTGACTGTATGCGCCAGACTCTGATTCTCAATGCTCTTGAGGTGGTGGCATATAATATCAATCGTCAGACTACCGATTTGAAAATTTTTGAGTTGGGCAATGTCTATTCCTTTGTTCCGAAGGAGGGTGACATTGATCCTGCCTCCAACCTGAAGTCTTACAGGGAGGAAATGCGTATCTCATTGGCAATCACCGGTCAAGGGGCCAAATCGTGGCGCAACGAGACAGGACGCGGTCACTATTTTGCACTCAAAGGCTATTTGGAATTGCTGCTCAATAGACTAGGCTCCAATATCTATGATCTTGAGACCGATGCTGCTCCTTCGGATCTTTTCAGTGAGGGCCTTGAATACAAGCTTCAGGGCAAGCAGGTGGCGGTTTTAGGTCCAATACAGCCGGCCTTGTCCCGACAGTATGGTATCAAACAGCCTGTATTTGTAGCAGAACTAAGATGGGATGGCATAATGGAACTGCTTAAACGCAATAAAGTCAGATATAGGGAACTTCCCAGATATCCCGAGGTTCGTAGAGACCTTGCACTGCTCCTTGACGAAAGTGTGACTTTTGCGGAACTTCGCAAATGTGCCTTCCAGACAGAGAAGACTCTACTCCGCCAAGTAACTCTCTTTGATGTTTATCGCGGGGACAAGATTCCTTCTGACAAGAAGCAGTATGCATTGGGCTTCACTCTTCAGCATCCCGATCAGACTCTTACCGATGCTGATGTAGAAAAGGCTATGGACAAACTATTCACGGCCTTCCAGACAAAATTCGGTGCTGTTTTGAGATAGTTATGTGCGGTTTTTACAAGAAGGTTGTTCATTATTTCTCGCTGGTAAAATTTTCACATACCCTGTTTGCGCTTCCTTTTGCGCTGATAGGCTTCGTACTTGCCCTTCAGGAACCGAAAGTGGATTTCGGATGGATATTGCTTTTAAAGATAGTAGGCTGTATGTTTTTTGCGCGTAATAGCGCAATGGGATTTAACCGTTATGCCGATCGGGAGATCGATGCCCGTAATCCGAGAACCATTTTCAGGGAAATTCCTTCCGGGAAAATTATGCCACGGCAAGCTCTCGTATTTGTGGTAATCAACATAATACTCTTCCTTCTGACCGCTTTAAGTATCAATCTGCTCTGTTTTATCCTGGGATTTCCTGCTCTGGCGGTGCTGCTTGGCTATAGTTATACGAAACGCTACACCTGGCTTAGTCATTATGTGCTTGGAGTTGCGCTCGGAATTGCCCCTTCAGCCGCTTTTGTGGCCGTTACAGGCTATTTAACACCGGCAATTCTGGTACTTTCACTCTCTGTTTTTCTCTGGTCATCAAGTTTTGATATCCTCTATTCTCTTTCGGATGAAGAGATAGATCGTCAGCAGGGTCTCCACTCATTACCACAGAAGTTCGGACGTATAAAAGCTATGCGCATATCTCTTATAGGACATCTTATTTTATTTCTTTTGATACCGCTTTTCGGCTGGCTCATTTCAGGCAATTGGCTCTTCATTATAGGTGCTTGCATCTTTCTCGCGCTGCTCATTTACCAGCACGCAATAATCTCTCCCACAAATCTTAAAAGATTGAATGCCGCTTTCTTTACATCAAACGGCATTGCATCATTACTCTTTATGATATTTGTGGTAGCTGACCTTCTATTATTAAAATAGATTATTTTTCGGGCTTTACTCGGAGAAACCGGAATGCTTTGGTGATGATTCTGGGCAGGGGCTTGCGATCATCCTTTCCGGCAAGGTTAAGATAGATTCCGAGTTTCTTGTGAATCGGTACCTTATAGGTCTCTACAAATTCGATCAGTGTGCCGTCTGGATCCTCAATGTATGTGAAATGACCGTTGGCTTCGCCCATACCGAAGTCAGATCCGCTGTCACATACAAAGGGATGTCCTGCTGCTTCGCAATCTTTACGGATGGCCTCCATATTGCGCACATCAAAACAGAGATGGATATATCCGGGGTCACCCCAAAAACGGTCTTGATATAATTTGACCGGGGTCCGGTCGAGCGACTGCACTAATTCCAGATGTGTGGTGCCCAGCACTTCGCTGAAAGGACCCTGAAGAGGCTGGGAACGCTCCAGCATTACGCGGCGTAACTTATGTTCCGCACCCGGGACTCCATCGAGGTCATCAAAAACGCCTTCGGCATCAGCCGTCTTACGGTCATAACCGAGCAGTTTGCCATAAAAATCAATAGATCTCTCCATATCGGAAACTCCCAGTACTACCCCGTTTGAGCCTCCTGTGATTGCGCCTTTGACTTTTGTGAACTCAAAGTAGTCTTCCTCTATTTCAAAAATATTGCCCCAGGGATCTTTCATATAGAAGTGATCCAGTCCGGCAAATGACTTACAGGGGGTGTTGAGCAACTCCAGTCCTCTCGACTTGTAGGTATCATAAGCCAGTTGTACGTCGGGACATTTGACTTTGCAGATGAAAATACCTGTATCACCCAAAAGCGGGGTAGAGGCAGGCCAGTTGAGTTCTCTGCCGCGAGGCTCCCAGATTTCAAATCCTCCGCCTCCGCGATGGTTGAGAGCCAGAATGGCAAATCTGGGCTGGGGTTTGCCACCGGTGTAGGGTAACATCCTGTCAGCCACTCCTTCAGAGGCAAGTACTCTTATATCAATTCCAAATTGTTGGATATACCATTTCCAGGCAGCTTGCGCATCGGGCACTCCGATGCCTACCTGCTGGATGGCGCTTATAACTTTGATTCTCTCTTTCATATCTGTAAATGGGATCAGGTGGCAGAAATCTTTTTAGCTAATTTCCAATAGAGCCATGGTGTATATTTATATATGTAGCACATTAACAGTTCAATCCTTCCGATGAGCTTTCTGTGTTTTCCTTTAGCGACAGCCCTGATTGCGGCCTTACCACAAAGATCGACGTCCATGCCGTTTGCCTGGCCGGGATCCATTTTTGCGTAGGGTTTGCCATCAGCCAAAACCGCACTTTTGCTGATCTGTGTATTGACACGTCCTGGAATAATGAATGTCACTTTTATGTTGTCGTTCTCTAAGTCAAGCGACTCGAAAAAGCCGAACAGAGCCCTTTTGGAGGCACAATATGCCGATCTGAGGGGAAATCCGAAGAGTCCGGAAATGGAGGTATTGACACCGATATGCGTGCATTTGGCTGCCTTTAGCATCGGGGCCAGTTTTTTCGTCATATAGACCGAGCCGAAATAATTAATGTCCATCAGTTTGAGGTCTACGGAAAAATCGGTGTCAAGAGCGAGTGCTCTCTGGGAAATGCCAGCATTGAATATTATGACTTCAGGTTTTAAGTTTTCCTTCTCCATAAATGAAATAAGGTCATCAATGGTTTCCCGCCTTTCAAGGTTAAACTCAAAAGGCCACGCTTTCACACCATAACTGCGGCAAATTCCGCATACTCTCTCCAGCTGCTCCATACCCAGGCCGGTTACAATTACATTAGCGCCATTTTTAGCCATATTACAAGAGATAGCCTCGCCGATGCCGGATCCGGCACCTGTCACAAGCGCTGTTTTACCTGTATAAAATTTCTTTGTTCTCACGTCATTCTAAGGTTTTTTCAAAACATACAAAGTTAGCAATAATAATTTGTTATTTTTGTATCCGGATTAAAACATGAGGATATGCAGAAACTGAAGATTGTTTTTCTCGACTCGGCAACCATAGGGGATGATGTTTCCCTACAGCCTATTTCTTCTTTGGGAGAATTGACAACCTATCTATCCACGACTTCGGATGAGGTGGTTGAACGCATTAGAGGATATGATGTGGTCATAACGAACAAAGTCTGGGTAGGAGAGAGGGAGATCGATTCCAATCCGGCTCTTAAACTCATCTGTGTGGCGGCTACCGGTATGAATAATGTAGATTTGGCTTATGCTGCGTCTAAAAATATTCCGGTACGCAATGCAGTAAACTACTCCACTGAAAGTGTAGCACAGGTAACTTTTATGCACATTCTCAACCTTGTAGGCAAGGCTCCCTATTTTGATAATGCCGTAAAAAGTGGTCAATACAGCGCGGCAGGATCTTTTACCGATGTCACAAATCCTTTTTATGAACTAAAAGGTAAACGTCTGGGTATTATCGGTCTTGGTAATATCGGCTCCAGAGTTGCACAGATTGCCGAAGTCTTCGGTTTGAAGGTCTCTTATTTCCCTACTTCGGGGAAGGCCCATTCCGACAGATATCCTGCTAAAGAGTTGGGCGAGCTGTTGGCTCAGAGCGATATAATAACGATCCACGCACCGCTCAACGAACGCACAAAAGACTTGATCACCTACAAGGAATTGAAGGCGATGAATCCGAGAGGATATATAATCAATATGGGTCGTGGAGGCATTATAAATGAAGCAGATCTGGCTGTTGCCCTGGATGAAGGAGTAATTGCGGGTGCAGCAGTGGATGTCTTTACAAAAGAACCTCTACCCTCAGATCATCCCTATCTTACAATGAAAAAGAGGGATAAGCTCCTGCTTACCCCTCATATCGGTTGGGCCAGTAAAGAGGCCAGAGAGTTGCTCGTGGCTATGATTGCTGACAATATAAAGTCTATTTAAAAATATTTTATTTCCTTCTCTTCGAGTGCAGAAAGGATATTGTTTGCCATTCGGCTTGCTCCGAAACGGAAAAGCGCAGGAGTGAGCCATTCACTACCAAGCGTATCGCGCACGATATTGTAATACACCAGCGCCTCTTCAGGCATACTGATTCCACCGGCGGGTTTAAATCCAACTTTGCGCCCACTCTTCTTATAATACTTAGCAATAGCCTGACACATGATCTGAGCGGCTTCAGGAGTAGCTGCGGGGGAGATTTTGCCGGTAGATGTCTTGATAAAGTCCGCTCCAGCTTCCATTGCGAGCATGGATGCCTGCTCTATCTGGGAGGCCTCCTTTAGTGCGCCCGTTTCCAGGATTACCTTGAGATGAACATCGGAGTTTATCGCTTTTACAGCCTTATTTATTTCATAGATCTCTCTAGCGGCCTCTTCGGGACGTCCGTCGAGAAAAGAGTTGAGTGCGAGGACGATATCTACCTCGTCCGCTCCATCGGTTACCGCCTCGGTGCACTCGAGTACCTTGACTTTCAAAGGACTCTGGGATGCCGGAAAGCAGCCTCCAACTACTGTGATACGAATATCTTTGCTTTTGCGGGTTGCTTCTACAACTCCGGCAAAATTTGGAAATATGCATATCGAAGCAGGTTTGGGGTAGTCCGGAAAAACATTATTAAAATTGTTTACCTTCTCTACCATAGCTCTGACCGATGTACGAGTATCGGTGGCATTGAGAGATGTCAGGTCGATCATCCCGAGAATTTTTTTGTAAATCTCTTTCATATAATTCTTCTAATATTTGTTTTTGCTATCAATAATAATAGTCACAGGGCCGTCATTGACCAGTGCTACCTCCATTTCGGCTCCGAATTCGCCACATTTTACTTCTTTTTCGATGCAGTCGGAGAGGGTTTTCTTAAATTTTTCATAAAGAGGAATTGCAGTTTCAGGCTTTGCCGCAAAGATATAGGAGGGACGGTTTCCCTTCTTTGTCGAGGCGAAAAGCGTAAATTGGCTCACCACCAGCACTTCGCCATCGGTATCAACCACGGAGAGATTCATCACTCCATTATCATCATCAAAAATTCGCAATGCAGCAATCTTGCGACACATCCAATCGATATCTTCCTGTGTGTCCGCCTCTTCAAACCCTACAAGCACCGTCATGCCATAGCCTATGGTAGCCACCACTTCACCGCCTATGCTGACACTCGAAGAAGACACTCTTTGTATTACGACTCTCATAGTATTTATTTATAATTTGTAACAAAATGTTTTTAGTTCTGAGTTTCGAGTTCCGAGTTTCGAGTTGTGCTCCGCACTCCATACTCCATACTCCACACTCAATACTCCACACTCATACTCCACACTCAATACTCCATACTCCATACTCCATACTCCATACTCAATACTCAATACTCAATACTCCATACTCCATACTCCATACTCCATACTCCATACTCCATACTCCATACTCCATACTCCATACTCCATACTCAATACTCAATACTCAATACTCAATACTCATACTCCACACTCATACTCCACACTCAATACTCCATACTCCATACTCCATACTCCACACTCAATACTCAATACTCAATACTCAATACTCAATACTATATACTCCACACTCATACTCCAAACTCATACTCCACACTCAATACTCAATACTCAATACTCAATACTCCATACTCCACACTCCACACTCCAAACTCACCACTCCATACTACATACTCCACACTCCAAACTCCCCACTCCAAACTCCCCACTCCATACTACATACTCCCCACTCCCAACTCCCCACTCCAAACTACATACTCCCCACTCCAAACTCCCCACTCAGAACTCCTCACTAAACCTCGCAACCCGCACCACTTATCCGCTTATACGGATCTTTATTCCCGCTTTCTTCAAAGGCTCAGCGGCCCGTTCCATCTCTTTTACTGAGACTTTCTCCAAAGTGGAAAGAGGAGGTTTCCGGTCAAGGGTGTAGAGCATAACTTCGCGCGGACGTAGTGACAGGACCATTTTCTGCCATCCCACCAGTAAGTCGCTCCTCATCGAATCCACCTCCACACCGTTCACAACTCCACGCAAAAACATAGTCTGCAATATGAAATCACCCTCAAACCACTCCAGATTTGAAATCACTTCGCTGATGCTGTAATTGGGATTTTGGGGACGGTCAATAAGCGTGACATAATCCTTATTCACACCATCAAGCTTGAGAATCGGATTATCTACCTTACGCAGTGCCTCCTTTATTCCGGGTCTGCCTAGCATAGTTGCGTTTGAAAGCACAGAGATAACAGCTTTCGGAAAAAACTCATCCCTAAGAGCCACCGTATAATCTATGATTTCCGCAAAATCGGGGTGTAGGGTAGGCTCGCCGTTGCCGGAAAATGTGATGGAATCTACAGGAATATTGTCGCGTTGGCACTCGTCCAATTTATTTCTTAGGGCCTCGAGTACCTGCTCCATCGTAGGAATCTTGCTATCTGAGCGTCCCTCTGAGTTCCATCCGCACTCGCAGTAAACACAGTCAAAGGAACAAATCTTGCCCTTGAGGGGCAGAAGATTTATCCCCAGCGAACTGCCAAGTCTTCTGCTTCTGATCGGACCAAAAACTATACTATCAAAATATATCGCCATAATCCTTTTCTATATTATTCTTCGTGATCTGCTCTCTTTGGTGAGAGCCATTCTTTCGTAATTAATGTTGTCAATAAGAACTATACCTGGTTTTTTGCCTGGTGTAAATGATCCGAAGCGCTCTTCCACCCCGACAGCACAAGCACCGTTGAGGCAACACCATTTTAATATCTCTTCAAGCGGGATGTGAGGGAAATGCTCCTGGATGCATCGGATCTCCTCCACCATTGAGAGCTGATGGTTACTAGAGAGACTATCGGTACCAACACATATTGTAAGATTGTTTGCCATCAATAGATTTAGTGGGGGCAACATCCTATGGATGAATATGTTGGAGAGGGGACAGACTGCCCAATACGGGCTTTTGAGGATTTTCAGTGCCTCATCTATGCTCTCCTGGTCGGTAACCGTGTTATGGACCAGCAGTACCCTTCCCTCTATCGGAGCCTTCACCTCCTTCCGTAGGTTGTCAAGGAAGTATTTGAGCGCCGATTCGCCGGTTACCGGAGGCATTGAGCAACCACGCGCTTTGTAATCCTCTGCCAGTTCTCCCGTGCCGTATCTGATCATATCCTCCTCTTGGTCGCTCTCCTGGTTGTGGTAGGAGATATATCCTGACTTAAGTCCCTCAGCTGCCGATAGACGATTGAGCAGCGGACTCATTGTATAGGAAGAGTGGGGGGTAGGTGCAGCGTCCAGCCCCATCCTTTTAGCCTTCTCCTGCAACTCTACTGCTCCGGCAAGTATTTGCAGCGCATCTTCCGGCTCCGTACCGAACACCTCAATATAGGTGCGGGTGTAGATAGGTGAGGAGACCTTACATTCAAAACTCTCGTCGCAGTTGCTAATATCCCCCATTACAGAGATACCGGCTGCATACATTTGCTCCATCTGTTCTGTAAGCGCGACTATCCGTTCTTCCTTACCTACTGTCAGGCGCAACGCATTTATCTGCCGTATGAAGCCATCCATACCTGTTCCATCGCGGAAAAGACCTTTCATATGAGAGAGTTCGACATGGCAATGGGCATTGGCAAACCCTGGAATCAATATGCCCTTCAGGTATTCTGCCGAAGCTCTAATTTTTAGGTCAAGTCTATCTCCGGAATCACAATAGAGGATTGTACCCTCGTCGTCCACCTCCACATATCCGTTTTTAATAGGTCTTCTGTCAATTGGGAAAATATAGTCGGCACTATATATCATTTGGTTTTTTGTTGTTTGAATTTTTTGCTGAGTTCAAGAAGTTCTTCTTTGGTAAGACGCTTTTCACGTGTGGTGATGCGCCGATTTTTCGTATCGGGCAGTTCTCGAGCAACAGTATCTTGAACAGAAGTGTCATCAACTGACCTCTTCTGAGCCGAAGTGTCCAGACCAAAGGCATCTTCTTCGGGGAAGGCTATGTGCTCTTCAACGGGTGCACCCTCGTCAAAATCTATAGACTCTTCCATCATTCTTCTATCTTCATCCACACCATGTTGCTGCAGATCATAAAGATATTGTTCACGCTCTTTTAGCTTTGTTTCTACTGCTTGAATCATCTTGAGGAATTTCTCAGGATCCCTGAGGTAAAAATTGATTGAATTGACAAATTCCTCTTCGGTATATCCGTATTTATCAAGTAGCGGGGCATAAACTTTCATTGAATCACTTTGGGCTCTTATTTTGGGATTGTGTTCAACATAGGTGTCGAGAAGAGAGATCTCATAATATATCTGTATCATCTTCTTTTCGGGGATGTCCGCTCTGGGGCCACAGGAGAGAGCTGTAAGCAGTAGTGAGAGTATGAGTATGCCTGTACGTTTCATCACAGAAGTTTTGCCGTTTAAACTCCAAATATAGCAATTTTTATACCTATCTTTGTCAAAATTAGTTTCAACTGGTATGAATGTCCTTGTATTGGGTTCGGGTGGAAGGGAAAGTGCTTTAGCCTGGAAATTATCCGGCAGTCCTCTTGCAGAGCATCTTTACTGTATGCCAGGCAACCCTGGCACCGCCACTTTCGCGACAAATGTGAATTGCGGTCTCTCCGATTTTGAATCTATTGCACAACATATTTCCGATCTTTCGGTTGATATGCTCGTCGTAGGTCCTGAAAATCCTCTTGTTGAGGGTATTACCGATTTTCTTCAAGATAGAATGCCTTCACTTATGGTTATAGGTCCCAGCCGTGATGGAGCAAGGCTTGAAGGCAGTAAGGATTTTGCTAAGGCTTTTATGACAAGGTACTCCATTCCTACTGCTGCATACAGGACTTTCGAGAGTTCCCAGTTTGAAGATGCTTATGCTTTCCTGGAGCAGCTCAAGCCTCCTTATGTTCTCAAGGCAGATGGTCTTGCCGCCGGCAAGGGAGTGATCATCAGTCATTCTATAGAAGAGGCCCGTCAGGAACTTGCCTCGATGTTCGAAGGCCGTTTCGGAGAAGCCGGTGCTAAAGTGGTAATAGAAGAGTTCCTTTCGGGTATTGAACTCTCGGTTTTCGTGCTGACTGACGGCAGAGATTATCTGATGCTTCCCAACGCTAAAGACTATAAACGAATTGCCGAAGGTGATACCGGTCCCAATACCGGTGGTATGGGTTCGGTCTCTCCGGTGCCTTTTGCGGATGATCTCTTTATGTCAAAAGTTGAAGAGCGTATAGTAAGACCTACTATACGCGGTATAGAAGCTGAGGGCATGAATTACTGCGGTTTCATATTTATAGGTTTGATGAATTGTGGCGGTGACCCTTATGTAATAGAATACAATGTCCGTATGGGAGACCCTGAGTGTGAATCGGTCGTAAGGCGCATTGATAGTGACCTTCTGGGACATCTTATAGCTGCCGCCAAGGGTAATCTCTCTTCGGAGAAGATAATTGTCTCGCCTATGAGTTCGGTTACAGTAATGGCAGTTTCCGGAGGTTACCCGGGCAGTTACGGCAAAGGATTTCCGATTTCAGGACTTGATGTAGACTCGAAAGAAGATGATATTGTTCTGTTTCATGCCGGTACTGCTGTTTCAGGAGCTGAAGTGGTGACATCAGGTGGCAGAGTGCTGGCAGTAACATCCCTGGCAAAATCCCTGGCTGAGGCGCGAGAAGCCTCCTACAGAAGACTTGCAGACATTTCATTTGAAGGTATATTTTACCGTAGCGATATAGGTAGCGACTTGTTGAATTTCTGATAAGGATAGGGTGGAGTGAGTACATCAAAGATAAACGGAAGGACGATAGCACTACTTGTTTTAGCGGTGGTGCTATATGTGAGCGCTTTTTTTATTGCTCCGGAACCTATGGATTATGATACAGTGCTGCCTTTTGGAAGTCCGAGGTTTCTTGACACGATATTCGGAGCGACCACTCTATCCTATATTCTGTCGATAGTTTTTATGATAGTTACCGCAGCCAGTATCTATTACTTCAATTTGATGTTCACCTCCGGTATCAACTATTTGCTACCGGTATTGTATATATTTCTTGTGGTATACAATCCAAGGGTGATCTTTTTCTCACCGCTTCATATCGTAGCGCTTCTGTTGCTTTGGTCACTCGTCTTTTCCGCTCGATACCGCAACTCCGTTCAAAATTTGAGCAATAACTTTGTTTCGTTTTTCCTATTTGGCACTGCCTCGTTATTCTTCCCCCAGCTGGTCTGGATTTTTCCTCTAATCATACTTGTCAATCTTAGGGCTTCCGAGGAGAAGTTAAAGTATATTTTTACCTCATTCCTCGGGGTACTCACTCCACTTGTAATGGCTGGTGCAATATGCTATATATTTGGTGGAAATCAGTTTCTGAATGGAGTAATAGCCTCTTTCTGGGTTTCAATGAGTACTCTTGGCAGATATACTTTTAATTTTTCTGCTGTAGAAATTGCAGCTGCACTTTTTATGATCATTTTTGCTTTGATTTCAACCTTTTATGTGCTGCGCAATCTCAATCGTTACAAGATTATTCACTCAAATACTTCTATCCGCATCATCTTTTTTGCGATACTGATTTCACTTATTTGTGCGGTTTTTATTACGGACATCCGTGATCCGTATGGTGTGATGCTTTATGTGCCGGTTTCGCTGATTCTTTTTGAGTATCTCTCTTCCTCTAAAAACAACAAGGGGGCCACTATATTTTGTATAGTAGTATCCGGCCTTGCAATAATCTCAAGAATTATAGTTTTCGTTCGTTAGATTCCATCCATAAAGTCGAAGCATCCGTCGTGAAAGCCTTTTAGGTCCATGGCCTTGTAGATTTTTTGAATTTCACGCTGGTCTGCCATGGGGTCATCCGTCAGCTCGAATCGCTCGCCGTATCCTATAACTTTGCGTCCCCAGTCGAAATAACCCAGATAGACCGGGACACCGGTCGCTTTGGCAATGGTATGGAATCCTAATTTCCACCTTTTTACAGCCTTGCGTGTTCCTTCGGGTGCCAGAGCCAGGTGAAATTTTTCGCAGGAATTGAAAATATCAATCATCTGTTTGATAACTGAGGCCCCGCTTTTACGGTCAATTGGGAAGGCGTGGAGTTTTTTGAGCAACCAACCCAGAGGCCAGAAAAACATCTCCTTTTTTATCATGCATTTTGCTTCTCCTCCAATTCCCATGTAATAGAGGTAGGAGACCGCAAAATCCCAGATGGATGTATGGGGTACCCCAAGTATGATGCATTTGTCTTCAGGTACGGGGACGTCCTGAGTTACTTTCCAGCCCAGGCTTTTCAAAAGAAATTTACAGAATTTGCGCCACATTATTGAACTTCTTCGGTATTGTTGATATCGGAACGGAGATTGTTCCTAATGAATTTTTGTCTCACGGGCGTGTTGGTGCCCATATAGAATTCTATTATATCGTTGATATTCTCCTCTTTGGTCAGGCGTACTGCATCAAGGCGCATTTCAGGCCCGATAAAGCCCTTGAACTCTTCGGGAGAAATCTCTCCAAGGCCTTTAAAACGGGTCACTTCAGCCTTTTTGCCTAGTTTGTTGACAACTTTGTCTTTCTCTGCGGAATTGTAGCAATAGATGTTGGTTTTTTTGTCAGTTACCCTGAATAGCGGTGTCTTGAGTATATAGAGATGACCCATACGCACGAGATCAGGGTGGAACTTGAGGAAAAAGGTAAGTAGCAGCAGACGAATGTGCATTCCGTCTACGTCAGCATCGGTGGCGATTACCACATTGTTGTAGCGCAGGTTTTCAATATCCTCTTCAATACCGAGCGCGGACTGAAGCAAGCAGAGTTCTTCATTACGATCTACATATAGGTCCTTTTTGGAGGCCTTGGCGCAATTGAAGGGTTTTCCCTTTAGGCTGAATACAGCTTGAATGTTTGCGTCCCTGCTGGATGTGATAGAGCCTGATGCAGAATCTCCCTCGGTGATGAATATTGTTGTCTCCTTTGCCTGAGGATGCATTTCACCCCTGGTAGTCTTGTCATTATAGTGGACTCGGCAGTCTCTGAGTTTTTTATTGTAGACGTTGGCTTTTTTGAGACGTTCTCTGGTCTTTCTGCTCACTTTGGAGATAGCTGTTCGCTCCTGTTCCGATTCCTGTATCTTTTTTAGGATAATGTCCGCCACATCTAGGTTTTTGTGGAGATAATTGTCCAGTTCAGTCATCAGAAAATCAGTCATAGTCTTGCTTATGGTTGGACCGTGAGTGCCATCCTGTTTGTTCTGCCACATATATTTGGACCCCAACTGCACTTTTGTCTGTCCCTCAAATTCCGGCTCCTGAATGCGTACACTGACTGCACCTATGATTGATTGGCGAATGTCCACCGGATTGAAATCTTTTTTGTAATAGTCTCTGAGTGTCTTAGTCAGCGCTTCTCTAAATGCCGAGAGGTGTGTGCCACCGAGAGTCGTATTTTGTCCGTTTACAAAGGAGTGTATATTCTCTCCGTAATCATTGCCGTGAGTGAAGACTATCTCGATATCCCCGTTTTTTAGGTGAATAGGGGGATAGAGCGGTTCTTCGACCAAATTGTCGTTGAGTAGATCGAGCAGCCCGTTCTCGGATTTGTAGTCGGTGCCGTTGAAACTAAGTTTTAAACCTACGTTGAGATAGGAATAGTTCCGTAGCATCGTGTCGATGTACTCCAAATTGTATTGGTAGGGTTCGAAGAGTGTATCATCAGGAACAAAAGTTACCAGAGTTCCGTTTTTCTCCGTGGTTGGTTCCGGCGTAAAGTTGGGAGTGGTGAGGATACCCTTTTCGTATTCAAGTGCAAGGGTCTCTCCCGAACGGAAAGACTGTACGGTGAAATGTGAGGAGAGTGCGTTAACTGCCTTTAAGCCGACACCATTCATACCTACCGATTTCTGGAAGGTCTTGTCGTCAAATTTTGCCCCGGTGTGCAGTTTTGTCACAGCTGCGTCAAGCTGGTTGACACTCTTATCTTTTTCGCTGAAGCCAAAAGGGATGCCGCGTCCGAAGTCTCTTATATGTATTTTCTTGTCCTCGATCTCCATGTTGATTTGTTTACCGTAACCCATGGCAAATTCATCAATGGAGTTGTCAATCACCTCCTTCATCAGCACATACATTCCGTCGTTGGGCTCGGTACCATCCCCAAGACGCCCGATGTACATTCCGGGCCTAAGTCTTATATGTTCGAGGTCTTCCAGAGTGACGATGCTCTCATCGTCGTATACATGGTTATTCAATTTCTCTGTTTGTTCCATCTATTGTTCTTTCAAATTTACAATATGAGCGCAAATATAGCACTTTTTGTGCCTTTATTGAGAAGAAAATCTTATTTTTGCAAGATATTCAAAGGTAATATCTAAAACAATATAATAAAAACTTTATAATTTTATGGCTAACAAACTTTTTTCTGAATTTCCTCCGGTTTCTACCGAGAAATGGGAAGAGGTAATTATCAAAGATCTGAAGGGAGCCGACTATGACAAGAGACTTGTATGGAGGACCCACGAAGGGTTCAATGTGCGTCCCTATTATCGTGCTGAAGATCTGAAGAATCTGAGGTATATGGGTAGCAAACCCGGTTGTTTTCCTTTTGTCAGAGGGACAAAAAAGGATAACGAGTGGTACATCCATCAGGGTATATCCGCATGTGAGGGTGATTTTGCCAAGGTTAATTCCGAAGCAAAGGTGCTTTTGACAAAAGGTGTCGAATCTCTCGGATTTTATCTTGACAATACAAAGGTTCTAATCAAAGAGGACTTCGCACGCCTTCTTAAGGGCATAGACTTGACGGTTGTCCCCGTTTTATTCTGCGGATGCTCTCTCCAAAATGTTGAATCTCTCAACGGTTTTATTGCTTATGTTGACTCACTCGAAGTTGACAGAGATGCAGTCAATGCAATATTTGATTTCAACCCCCTGATGACTCTTACCACAAAGGGCAATTTCTGTGAGGAGACCTCTTTCGAGAAGCTTGCCAAGTGTGTGAAGGCAGTAGAGGCATACAAAAATATCCGTGTAATTACAGTTGATGCTACCACTTTCAACGGAGCAGGTGCTTCTTCCACACAGGAACTCGCTTTCGCACTATCGGAAGGCAGTGAATATATTTCACGCTTGACAGATCTGGGACTCTCGGCAAAGGATGTCGCCAGCAAGATGCTATTTGTCTTCTCGGTGGGCAGTTCATACTTCATGGAAATTGCAAAGTTCCGTGCAGCTCGTATGCTTTGGGCAAATGTGGTTGAGGCTTATGGCGTCGATTCCAATTGTGCAAAGAAGATGAAGATTTTTGCATATACCAGCGAGTGGAACCAGACAGTATATGATTCATATGTAAATATGCTCAGAGCAACTACGGAGGCAATGAGTGCTGCACTCGCAGGTGTCGATTATCTTGAGGTAGTGCCCTTCGACTTTGCTTATCAGGTGCCCGGCGAGTTCTCCAGCAGGATTGCACGTAATATACAGAGCATTCTCAAGGAAGAGTCCAACTTCAACAGGATTGTTGACCCTGCTGCGGGTTCTTACTATGTTGAAAACCTCACCAACTCTTTGGCAGAAGCTGCCTGGAAACTCTTCACCGACGTGGAGAGCGCTGGCGGCTATGTCGCTCAGTTTAAAGAGGGCTTCATCCAGTCAGAGATCAAAGCTGTCTCCGATAAGAAAGACAAAAACATAGCTATGCGTAGAAAAACCCTTCTTGGCACCAACCAGTACCCTAACTTCCTCGAAGTTGCCGAGGAGTACATTACGAAGGAGATTGTTTCCAGAGAGATTCCCACTCTTATGGGTATGAAGATAGAAGAACCTTGCTGCTGTAGTAAACAAATAGCTGAGCCTCTGAGACCTTATCGCGGATCTCAGGCGTTCGAGGCTCTTCGTCTGGCTACTGACCGAAGCGGCAAAGAGCCTAAGGCATTTATGCTTACATTCGGTAATCTTGCAATGTGCCGTGCAAGAGCACAATTCTCATCCAACTTCTTTGCTGTAGCAGGAATAAGGATTATTGATAACAACCGTTTTGATACCATCGAAGAGGGTGTTAAGGCTGCTCTCGAATCAGGCGCTGAGATAGTGGTTGCCTGTTCATCCGATGATGAGTATGCAGAGGCAGTGCCTCAGATTGCAAAACTACTTGGTGACAAAGCTATCCTGGTGGTTGCCGGTGACCCCGCCTGCAGAGAGGAACTTATTGCCGCGGGCATTAATAATTTTATCCATGTAAGAAGCAATGTTCTTGAGACTTTGAAAGAGTATCAGAAGATGCTTGGTATTCCAGAACTCTAAAAACTGAAAGATATGAGACCAAATTTTAAAGATATCAAATATACTGGCACTCCTGCAGCATGTTGCAATGGTAAAGAGAATATCCCTTCCTGGAACACTCCGGAACAAATTGAAGTGAAATCCATCTATACGGAAAAGGATATTGAAGGTATGGAGCACCTTAATTATGCGGCAGGTGTACCACCTTACCTTCGTGGCCCTTATTCTACAATGTATGTTATGAGACCTTGGACTGTTCGCCAGTATGCAGGTTTCTCCACAGCAGAAGAGTCCAACGCATTTTATCGCCGTAACCTTGCAGCAGGTCAGAAAGGACTTTCCGTGGCATTTGACCTTGCAACACACCGAGGATATGATGCAGATCACCCGAGAGTGGTCGGTGATGTGGGTAAAGCAGGTGTAAGTATCTGCTCCGTAGAGGATATGAAGGTTCTTTTCGACCAGATTCCTCTCGGAAAGATGTCAGTATCAATGACAATGAACGGTGCGGTTCTCCCTATCATGGCCTTTTACATAGTAGCAGGTCTTGAGCAGGGTGTGAAACTAGATGAGATGGCCGGAACCATTCAGAACGACATTCTCAAAGAGTTCATGGTTCGTAACACCTATATCTATCCCCCCGAGTTCTCCATGAGAATAATCGGTGATATTTTCGCCTATACCTCTCAGTTTATGCCTAAGTTCAACACCATCTCCATCTCCGGCTATCATATGCAGGAAGCAGGTGCTACGAGTGACATTGAGATGGCTTATACTCTGGCTGACGGTCTTGAGTACCTCCGTACGGGTATCAAGGCAGGTATTGACGTAGATGCTTTCGCACCTCGTCTTTCATTCTTCTGGGCTATCGGCATGAATCACTTCATGGAGATTGCCAAGATGCGTGCAGCACGTATGATTTGGGCCAAACTGGTCAACCAATTCAATCCAAAGAATCCCAAATCCCTCTCTCTGAGGACTCACTGTCAGACTTCAGGCTGGTCCCTGACAGAGCAGGATCCATTCAACAACGTTGCCAGGACCTGTATAGAGGCTATGGGTGCTGTTTTGGGCCACACCCAGTCACTTCACACAAATGCTCTTGACGAGGCGATAGCACTTCCTACAGATTTCTCTGCACGTATCGCACGCAACACACAGATCTATATCCAGGAAGAGACCAATGTATGCCGCTCTATTGACCCTTGGGCAGGTTCATACTATGTTGAGAGTTTGACCAAAGAGATTGCACATAGGGCTTGGGCTCTTATTGAGGAGATAGAGAAACTCGGCGGTATGGCAAAAGCCATTGAGACCGGTCTTCCTAAACTCCGTATAGAAGAAGCAGCTGCCCGTAAACAGGCACGTATTGACTCAGGCCTCGAGAAGATTATTGGTGTCAATCAATATAGACTTGATAAGGAAGATCCTATCGAGATTCTCGACGTTGACAATACTAAGGTTCGCGAGTCACAGATCAAGAGACTAAACGAGCTTCGTGCTAACAGAGATGAAGCAAAGGTAAAGGCAGCTCTTGACGCTATTACCCATGCTGTAAAGACCAAGTCCGGCAACCTGCTCGCATTGGCTGTCGAAGCAGCAAAGGTACGTGCTACTCTCGGTGAGATTTCTGATGCTTGTGAGAAAATAGTAGGTAGATATAAAGCAGTTATCCGTATGAATACAGGTGTTTACTCTTCAGAGGTAAAGAATGACTCTGATTTTGAAAAGGCAAAAGCAATGGTTGCCGAGTTTGCAAAGAAGGAAGGTCGTCAGCCCCGTATCATGGTGGCCAAACTTGGACAGGATGGTCATGACCGTGGTGCTAAAGTGGTTGCTACAGGTTATGCCGACTGCGGTTTCGACGTGGATGTAGGACCTCTATTCCAGACTCCCGAAGAGGCGGCAAAACAGGCAGTAGAGAATGACGTTCACGTAGTGGGCGTATCATCACTTGCTGCCGGTCACAAGACCCTTGTGCCACAAATTGTAAGCGAACTTGCCAAATTAGGTCGTGAGGATATTCTCGTTGTCGTAGGCGGTGTGATTCCTGCTCAGGATTATGATGCTCTATACAAGGCCGGTGCTATGGCCATTTTCGGTCCCGGAACTCCGATTGCTACTGCGGCCATCAAGATGATGGAGATACTTAATCAGAAGTTTTAAAAATTAAAGGGTTCGGATTTCGAACCCTTTAATATTTAGTTCTGAGTTCTAAGTTCTGAGTATTGAGTTCCGAATAAAAAAGAAGCTCCCTTCGAAAAGGGAGCTTCCAGCTATGAAAACGGTTTATATATGATTTTTTTGCAAAAATCCGAAGTTATTCGTCGAGTTGTTGCATCTTCTGAACATAGATAGCCTTTTGCTTTTGGGCTCTCCTTTTTACAGAAGGTTTCTCAAAGGTCTTACGTTTCCTGAGTTCGCGCAAAGTACCCGTCCTTTCAAATTTGCGTTTGAATTTCTTTAATGCTCGTTCAATATTTTCACCTTCTTTAACCGGTACGATAATCATTGTTCAGTAACACCTCCTTTTTTGTGGGCACAAATATAATCAGGTTTTTTGGTTTGACAAATTATTGGAGAAAAAAATGTATTTTTGTAATAAACATTTAAAAGAACGACGATATTAAATGGACAATAAAGAATTGAAACGCTTTAGGGAGTTGGTGGTACAGGGAATTCCTACCCAGCTTCCTCCACCTGCCAGATACGACAACGAAATTAGTCATGCACCAAAACGTAAGGATATACTTACCAGAGAGGAGAAAGTCCTCGCTATCAAAAATGCTCTCAGATATTTCCCGAAAGAGCACCACAAAGAGCTTTCGACAGAATTTGCACGAGAACTTGAGAGCTACGGACGCATCTATATGTATCGTTTCCGCCCTGAGTATCCTATAACAGCGCGTTCAATAGACGATTTTCCCCATAAATCTCGCCAAGCAGCTGCAATTATGCTGATGCTCAGCAATAATCTCGATTATGCTGTAGCCCAGCATCCGCACGAACTCATAACTTACGGCGGCAATGGAGCCGCTTTCCAAAACTGGGCGCAGTATCTGCTAACGATGCAGTATCTCTCCCAGATGACCGACGATCAGACTCTTGTGCTATATAGCGGTCATCCGATGGGGCTCTTTCCTTCTCACAAGGAGGCTCCCCGTCTGGTGATTACCAACGGTATGGTGATTCCCAACTACTCTTCGCAGGATCATTGGGAAAAATTCAATGCGATTGGAGTGTCGCAGTATGGTCAGATGACGGCAGGATCCTTTATGTATATAGGTCCGCAGGGTATTGTGCATGGTACTACTATCACTGTGCTAAACGCAGCGAGAATGCATAATAAAGGAAGTGATGATATCAGAGGTAAGATTTTCGTTAGTTCGGGACTTGGAGGAATGTCGGGAGCCCAGCCCAAGGCAGCAGTAATTGCAGGAGTGGTAGGGATTGTGGCGGAAATCAATCCCAAGGCAGTAAGTAAACGATATGAGCAAGGTTGGGTGGATGAGGTATATACCGATTGCGATCTGCTCATAGATAGAGCACTAAAAGCGAGTGTTGCGAAAGAAGCGGTCTCACTTGCATACAAGGGCAATATTGTGGATCTTTGGGAGCGTCTTGCCGACAGAGAAGTCAGGGTGGATCTGGGCAGTGACCAGACCTCGCTCCACAATCCCTTTGCCGGTGGCTATTATCCCGTCGGTCTCTCCTTTGAAGAGTCCAACAGAATGATGGCACAGGAGCCGGAACGCTTCAAGGAGGAGGTATACAAAACCCTTCGCAGACATGTGGCTGCTATCAATAGACTTACTGCACGAGGGATGTATTTCTTTGACTATGGTAACGCTTTCCTTCTGGAGGCATCCAGAGCAGGTGCTGATATTTTGGCAGCTGACGGCAATTTCCGTTACCCGTCGTATGTTCAAGACATCATGGGACCGCTTTTCTTCGACTACGGTTTCGGCCCCTACCGCTGGGTTTGCACATCTTCCCGTGCAGAGGACTTGACTGTTACGGATGCTCTCGCAATAGAGGTATTGGAGGAAATCTTGCTTACAGCTCCGGTCGAGATACAACCTCAGCTCAAGGACAATATACACTGGATCAGAGAGGCGGCAGCCAATAATTTAGTAGTGGGCTCACAGGCTCGCATTCTCTATGCTGATGCTGAAGGACGCATAAAGATAGCTCTGGCGATGAACAAGGCAATTCGTGAGGGAAGGGTTAGTGCCCCTATAGTGCTGGGACGCGACCATCACGATGTGTCGGGTACCGATTCTCCTTTCCGTGAGACTGCCAATATCTATGACGGTTCCTCCTTTACTGCAGACATGGCAATACACAATGTCATAGGAGATTCTTTCCGTGGTGCTACCTGGGTATCGATCCACAATGGTGGCGGAGTGGGTTGGGGAGAGGTGATTAACGGCGGATTTGGAATGGTGATAGATGGCAGTGAAGAGTCGGACCGCCGAATCCGGGCTATGCTCCATTGGGATGTCAATAACGGTATTGCACGCCGTAGTTGGGCACGTAACGAGGGTGCCATTTTCGCCATTAAGCGTGAAATGGAACGCACTCCATTGCTCAAGGTGACTCTGCCCAATATCGCGGATGACGATCTTGTGGAGAGCTGTTTCTGATACACTTTATGAAGATAATTGATTCATTCATCGATTGGCTTGGAGTACAGAAAAGGTATTCCCCGCGTACATTGGTTCTTTACCGTAGTGCAGTGGATGAATTTTATGCCTATATCTTTCCCGAGGGTAAAATAGAGGCAGGAGAGGAGACATCTGTGCTCACTCCTCTCAATATTCGCGGTTTTATTGCCAGAGGACTTGAGAGCGGGCTTTCCGCTCGCACAATGAACCTTAAGTTAGCGGCTCTGAGCAGCTACTGTTCCTATCTGATGAAACAGGGAGTGATCCAGTCAAATCCTGTCAAAAAGGTATTTCGCCCCAAGGAGGAGAAAAAGCTTCCGGAGTTTTATACAGAGAAGGCTATGGGTAATTATTTCGAAGCTTTGACTGAGGAAAAACAGGAGCAGGAAGTGGAGGAACCCTTTCCGATTTTGCGCAATAGAACAATACTTTTGTTGCTTTATGCCAGCGGAATTAGGCGTGCCGAACTATGCGGCTTGAAAATCACCGACTTCGATCCTGAGAGATCGGTAATAAGGGTTTTGGGGAAGGGAGATAAATTAAGAGAAATTCCAATTCCTTATGTGATATGTCAGGAATTATTGTTATATTTGAAAAGAATTAACAGGGAGTTTCCCGGCAACAGCGACGGATACTTCTTTTTGACCGATGTCGGACGGCCACTCTATCCGGCTTTTGTTAATAATGTAGTCAAAAAGGAACTTGAGAAGGTAGAAGGTTTTACAGGGCGAAAGTCGCCACACCTACTGAGGCATTCACTCGCGACACACCTGCTCAACCGTGGCGCCGACCTCAATAGTATCAAGGAGATCCTGGGCCACACATCCCTTGCTGCGACACAGATTTATACACACAATTCGTTCGAACAGCTAAAGAACGCATACTTAACAGCTCATCCAAGAGCAAAAAACGGAGGTAATAATGGAAATTAAAGTTCAATCAATCAAATTCGACGCAGACCAGAAGCTGCTTGATTTCATCGACAACAAGGTAGGTAAAATCACCAAGTACTACGAAGATATCGTGCGTACTGAAGTCAACCTCTCATTGCTTGCAGACCCACAAAACAAAAATGTAAAGATTATCGTCTACATTCCGGGCACGGAAATTATCGTTACAAAAAATGCTGACACATTCGAGGAGGCTATCGTGGAGTGTGTAGGAGTTCTCAAAGGAGCTCTTGTATCGGCCAAGGAGAGACGATTCAAATAAGTTTTAGAAAAATAATTGGGTCAGTTCTTCGGGACTGATTCCGCAAAAATAGTCACCGGCTGCCACTTCATTGAGGCGGCCGGAAATTTTTTCAGGAGTATGTTCCACACCGCACATGAGATTGCAGAACTCCTCTATAGGTTTATTGAAAAAGAAATCGCCTCTTATTTCCAGAGCGGAAATTTTTCTGGAAAAGACATCAAATGAAATCTCCACAAGTCCTGCCGGAAACTTTTTAACCTTGTTGAGACTATATTTAGGTGAAGCACCAAAATTCCAGAAATCTCTGCGGTATCTTGACTCCGCAAGGGCATCAATTGAGCGCAAATCTTCTTCACTCCAACTGTAGGGCTTGTACTCGCGTCCAACATAATCTGCCAGATAATCCATAAATTCGCGTACATCCATTTTATTGGGGAGATGCTCAGAAATGTTGGTGACTCTCGAACGGTGTGACCTTACTGCTTTGCCATCAAATTTCTCCGGACGCTCTTTCAATGCCTTTGCCAGGGAATTCATCGAGGCACTGAATAGCAGTGTTCCGTGTTGCATTATTCGGTCTTTTGAAAAGCATATCGCATTACCGGAAAACTTTTTCCCATCAATCATCAAATCGTTGCGTCCTTCCAGGTATGCCTCCACTCCAAGCGAATGGAGCGCATCCAGAATAGGCTTGGTATACCTGCGGAACATCTCATTGCTTTCTTTGCGGGAAATTTTGCTTTCGAAAAAGGAAAAATTGACATTGCCGAGATCGTGAAAAACCGCACCACCTCCGCTCAATCTGCGAACTACGGGAATACCATTGGAAGAGACCCATTCCGTATCAATTTCAGCATAAGCATTTTGGTTGCGGCCAACAATAATAGAGTCTGCATTTCGCCAGAGGCGAAAAATGCTCTCACTGAATTTTTCGAGTAGATACTCTTCAGCAGCGAGATTCCAGTTAGGATCGGTAGTGATATCGTGAATCAGGAGCATGCTTTTCGTAAAATGGTTTTGTAGATGAACCAGAAGAGATATGCAATCAGCAGGCCTAGCAGTGCACCGCCAATGATGTCGGCCGGATAATGCTTCCCCACATAAATCCTGCTGTATGATATCAGTGTAGCCCATATGAAAATTAAAATTGAGTAGACTCTTTTGCGAATAATCAGAGATGAGAGAGCTGCAAAGCAAAAGGTATTGGAGGCATGTCCGGAAACAAACCCGTAGAGGGACCCGTGAGGTTCGAGCATCCTGACACTATCTGCCAGCAAAGGCTCTTCACACGGCCTTAAGCGGCCTACACTCTCTTTTATGAATACTGAGATATATTCACTTGCAACAAATGCCAATATAATGACGGTTATTGCGAGCAGTGCAATTCTCCATTTTTTGATTAAGAAAAGATATATCAGCACCGCTAAGTAGAGCGGTACCCAAACCCAAACTTTTGAGAGGAAAATCATTATCGGATCAAAGAAATCCGAATGCCACCCGTTGAGTAGGGTGAAAAATTGCATATCAAGTTCGATCAATTTCTCCATCGGCGTTCAGAGTCTTCCAGAGCATATCTTTGAGTTGAGTTATGCCTTCGCCGGTGAGCGAAGAGATGAAGATATAGGGAATCTTTTTGGGTAGATGCTTTTTAATTTCCTTTTTGAGTTCGTCATCGAGCATATCGGATTTAGTGATGGCCAAAAGCCGCTCCTTATCCAGCAATTCGGGATTGTATTGTTTCAGCTCATTTAGCAATACCCTATACTCTTGGGCTATATCCTTGCTGTCAGCCGGTATCATGAAGAGCAGCATAGAATTGCGTTCTATATGCCTGAGAAATCTCAGTCCAAGGCCCCTGCCCTCGTGAGCTCCTTCTATGATGCCCGGAATATCGGCCATCACAAAAGATTTGTCATCGTAATAATTGACAATGCCGAGATTGGGTTCGAGAGTGGTAAAAGCATAGTCGGCTATCTTGGGTTTTGCGGCTGAGACTACAGAGAGGAGAGTGGATTTGCCTGCATTTGGAAATCCCACCAGTCCCACATCGGCCAATATTTTCAGTTCGAGAACGAACCACCCTTCAATACCCTCTTCACCCGGTTGGGCATAACGAGGTGTACGATTTGTAGGGCTTTTGAAGTGATCGTTGCCAAGTCCGCCACGACCTCCTTGGGCAAGAATCATCTCCTGACCGTCATCGACTATTTCAAAAAGCACTTCACCTGTCTCGCCATCTTTGGCCACCGTACCCAGGGGTACTTTTAGGATAATGTCTTTACCATCAGCTCCCGTGCGTAGTTGTCCACTACCGTCTCCTCCGTTTTCGGCTTTTATATGCTTACGGTATTTGAGATGAATCAGAGTCCAGAGTTGCTTGTCGCCTCTTAATATTATATGACCACCTCGTCCTCCATCTCCTCCGTCGGGACCGCCCTTCTCTACATATTTCTCCCTACGAAGGTGTGTGGAACCCTTGCCTCCGTGGCCCGACTTGCAAAAGATACGGACATAGTCTATAAAGTTGGAATTCTGATTTTTCATAATAATTATGAAAGCCGTTCTATCAGGAGAGATATTTTGGCAAAAATTTCTTCAATCGTACCCTCTCCGTCAATTTCGTGGTATTTTCCCTGTTTCTTATAGTAATCGATTAAAGGCTCAGTCTTGGCGTGGTAAGTAGTTATACGATTTTGGATTATCTCATCATTCATGTCATCCTTGCGATCTTCAATCAGAGCGCGATGGTGGATCCTATCTTTGACCGTATCATCACTTATGATAATGGAGATCACGCCGTTCACATCCATTTTGAGATTGTGGAGATGAGAGTCAAAAGCCGATGCCTGTGTGGTTGTACGGGGAAATCCGTCAAAAATAAATCCTGACACATCCGGATTCTGGGCAAGCTCATTTTTGACTAATTTGAGGACCATTTCGTCAGGCACGAAATTGCCGTCGTCAATTAGGGCTTTGGCTATGCGTCCGAGTTTGGTGCCGGCTTTTATTTCAGCACGAAGTAGATCTCCGGTGGAAATGTGCCTCAAATTATATTTTTCAACCATTAGCTTGGCTTGAGTGCCTTTACCAGCGCCAGGCGGGCCAAATATGATAAAATGCTTCATGATATATGTATCGTATATAGTGTTAAGATTGTTTGTCAAGAATGTAGATGTCTTTGCAGTTGCGCCCCAGCTGATTATAGTCCAGACCGAATCCCACGAGAAAACGATTTTCAACTTCCATAGCCACATAGTCTAAAACTAGAGATTTGTCGTAAACCTCGGGTTTGAGTAGGAGCGTGCAGATCTTGATTTCGTTTGCTCCGGCTATAGTGAGTGTTTTATGGATGTCGTAAATGGTGGTTCCGGTATCGACTATATCTTCTACAATGATCAGGTCTCTACCTTTGATATCGGCGGTAAGTCCAAGTATTGTCTTTGTTTTGCCCGAGGAGAGTGTTCCTTCGTAGGAAGCCAATCGGATGCTGGTGATCTCGCAAGGGAATGTAATTCTTTTCATCAACTCTCCTGTAAACATTATAGACCCGTTGAGTACACAGAGAAGGATTGGGGGCCTTTTACGTCCGCGGTAGTCGTTATTTAATTTTTCAGCTACTATATCAATGGCCTTGGAAATCTCTTCGTAGCGAATGTACGGTACAAAATATTTATCATGAAGCTTAATTCTTTCCATCTGTGAGATTATTTTTTTGTAGAGGCAAATTTAATCATTATTTTTGGGACATTATACAAAATGAGAAATATGAGACCGCTTGTTAGTATTATAATGGGAAGTACCTCCGATATGCCTGTGATGCAACAGGCCGCGGAGTTTCTTGAAATGATGGAGATACCTTTTGAGATTAATGCTCTTTCGGCACATAGAGTGCCCCATAGGGTTATGGAGTTTGCAGAAGGAGCTGCCGGAAGTGGAATCAAGGTTATTATTGCAGGCGCAGGTGGAGCGGCTCATTTGCCGGGAGTCATTGCTGCCTATACTCCTCTGCCGGTCATCGGGGTCCCCATCAAATCCTCAAATTCTATAGATGGGTGGGACTCAGTACTTTCTATTCTTCAAATGCCTTCAGGTATTCCGGTGGCAACTGTGGCCCTGAATGGAGCAAAGAACGCAGCCATTCTTGCAGTGCAGATGTTGGCACTCTCCGATGATGCAATTATGAAGAAATTAAAGGCTTTTAAGGCTGATCTTGCCTCTAAGGTAGCCAAAGCCAATGATGAATTGGCTGACATCAAATACAAGTATAAGACCAATTGACAACATGCACTTTTGATTTTCATAGTATTTATTATTTCAGGATATGAGGCGAGAGATTGTGGGGTTGGAAAGAACTCTTATTGCCATCGCCATTGCGGTGGCAATTTTTTTTAGCTCATCATCACATTGTACGGCACAACATCAGCTTCCGCACCAACTAATTTCGATAATCGAGGATATGGCCTCTTTAGGTGGGGAGGAGGCTGCCCTTGAACTCCAGATCAGGTTTGAGGAAATGCTTTCCTCGCCGCTTGAGATCAATCTGCTTACCAGAAGGCAGATGGAGGAGTGTAGCCTTCTTACACCGTTCCAGATTGAGAGTATTCTTGACTACCGGAAGGAGTATGGTGACATTCTTTCACTTTCGGAGTTGTCACTTGTGGATGGTTTCGGTCCGGAAGCAATAGAATTGGTGAGACCCTTCTTCAGGTTTTCTTCGATTCAAGCTATTGCATCTCCTTTTGTTGAGGAGAGTTTCAGCCATCGTTTTTCGGCTAAAGCCCACAAAAAAATGAAGTCGAAAGGCATTTCGCTTACTTCAAAATATAAAATAGAATATGGTAAGCGTATCAGTGCAGGTTTGACTCTCGACGGCGATGCGGGAGAAAAACTTACCAGTTACTATCATCCCGATTTTACCTCATTGCATCTTGCATGGAGCCCACCTGAAATACCCCATGATAAGAAAAAGATAAGATTCCGTAAAGTAGTTCTTGGGGATTATGTGGCCAGATTTGGGCAGGGACTTGCATTGTGGAAGGCCTTTCCGGTCTCATTTTTCGGCACTCCGTCATCACTCAGCAAACGGGGGAGTGCCATTACTCCCTATACCTCTACAGATGAGTCAAATTTTTTGCGGGGAGCAGGAGTGACCTTTGGTTCGCGGGAAATGGAATGTTCGCTCTTTGCCTCATACAACGGGGTCGATGCTCGGATAGTGGGGGACAGTTGTTACACCTCGATAATTACCGGCGGACTTCACACTACTGATGCTGAACGTGCCACACGCAACAGTATGCATGAATATCTCTTTGGCGGACATCTCTCTTACGGTTTCAGTCGTCTGCAGTTGGGGGTTACCGCTCTTTGTTATGGCTACGACAAGTGTAATGCACGTCGTATTAAGGAATACAATCGATATCAGATGTATGACGGTATATGGGGCAATCTGGCGTTGGATCTCTACTCTTCTTGGCGCAGTTTCCGCTTCTTTGCCGAAGTTGCAACTGATTTTCGTCCGGCAGCAGCACTGCTCTGTGGACTCTCCTGGAATCCGGATTATTCGCTGGAAATGGCTCTGATGTTACGCGCTTACGGTAAGGGCTATACAGCTACTCACGCAGCCGCATACTCCACTCTCTCCAGTTGTTCCAACCAATATGGAGCTACTATCAGTATCAAATATATTCCATTGAGAGGCTGGATTATGCATCTTTCAGCGGAGTATAGTGCCTATCCCTGGTCGAGGTATCGGATTGATGGGCCATCGTGGGACTCCAGGGCGCGATTGGATATCCTTAGAGAATCACAGAAAGGATCGCAACTCCAGATGCGGTTCGACTGGCGCCATAAGAGTGAGTCAGGATCTACCCTCAAGGGACGATTACACACACGTGTAGTACTTTCACAGTGCTGGTCTTTATCTGCACGTATCGAGGGTGGCTTGAAGGGTTTTGCTACCTATGGGGAACTTGGATTTCGCACTGCAGACCGCAGATGGGATATCTGCGCAAGAGGCACCTATTACAATACCGAAGATTGGAAGTCGAGGGTATACATATACGAGAGGGGAGTACCGCAATCTTTTTCTGTGGAGAATTACTACGGAAAGGGTTGGAGCTGGTATTTCCTTTTGAAATGGTCTCCTGCGAGGTTAGCAGATTTGTGGTTCAAATACTCGAAGAACTACTGCGCCTTCTTTATCTTGATTACCATTCCGGGATAGATCTTTGTGGATTGGGTAAACCCGTTAAGCTTGAGCAGTGAGCTGAGGGTTACACCCGAAAATTTGCCCGCAATGCCGGAAAGAGTATCATTTTTCTTGACGGTATAAGTGATATACCCATCTTTCGTAGCTGTTCCGGAAGTGCTACCGGAGTTTTTCGTTGAAGAACTCGATCTGGTGGATGCTGCACTACCCCCTATCCGGAGTTTTTGGCCTACACGAATCATGTCGCTCCTGAGGTTGTTCCATCTTTTAATGTTGGAGACTGTGGTACGATATTTCCTGGCGATGCCGCCCAATGTCTCGCCAGATCTTACGGTGTGGGTGATCATGCTACCCTCGGTACCACCCTTTTCCTTGACTTTTTTGATGGCTACATCGCTAAAGAAGAGTGTGTCTTTGTAAGAATATATTGACTTTTCATTGTTGACAAATTGCATCGTGTAGTTGTGTGGAAGTCTGAGGATATAGGTTTTCTCCGTTCCTGGGATTATATCGTGTAAATACTGGGGATTAATCTGGCGGAGTTCCTCCATCGGTATGCCGATAACTTCGGAAATTTGCTGGAAATGAAGCATTCTGTTGACATGAATCGTGTCGACATGGGCAGGAAGTGAAGATTGCTGGGGAACTATTCCGTGTTCCGGGTAGTATTTCAAAGTATAGAGTGCTGCAAAGAAAATGGGCACATAGCCGCGTGTCTCTCTAGGCAGATAATTGTAAATCTCCCAGAAGTCAGTTTTTCCGCCCGAGCGTCGTATTGCCTTCAGGACATTACCCGCTCCACAGTTATAGGAGGCGATTGCAAGAGACCAGTCTCCAAAAATATTGTACGAATCCTTGAGATACCTCGCTGCTGCATGGCAGGATTTATAGGGATCATATCTTTCATCTACAAATGATGTCATATCCAGATCATACAATCTTGCGGTGTAGTGCATGAACTGCCACATTCCTCTTGCTCTTGCTCTCGAAACGGCTTTTGGATTGAAAGCAGATTCTATCATTGCCATTGCCTTGAGCTCTTTTGGAAGGTCGTACATATCAAATATTCCCTCTATTATTGGGAGATAATAGTTTGAAAGAGAGATGATGTTTGCGGTTACCTTTGGCATCTTTTCCGTGTATAGGATGATATTGTTCCTCACGTAGTGGTTGAACTGTATCGGAATGAAAGAATTCAATCTGTTGAGTCTCTCAATATAGACGGAATCGGGGATTGATGACTTGAGAGTATCTCTTTCAAGCATTTCGAAATCGGGGTTGAATGCCTCAGCCTGCTTGTGTAAATACCAAATATTGCGGAGAGAGTCTATGCTTTCAGGTGTATAAGTTTCTGGTTTGAATACCTCTTCCAGAGCAATCTCTTCTTCCACAACCCCCGAAACCGGTTCAGCGAGCAGATTGTATTCGTATGCGAGAGAGTCGTAGGCATTCTGGAGCGAATCCAGTCTACGTGTAAGATCCTCTATGATTTGTTTTCTAGTTCTGATCTGAGCCCCTGCCTCTGGCAGGAAATTGAATAGGGCAATTAGGAGAATAACTGTGGAAAATAAAGGTCTTGCTTTCATGTAATTAGAAGTTGAGTGTCATCTGGAGTCCGAAGGAGGGCATCGGAGTATATGATGGAGAATAATATGGAGTTAGCGGCTCTATTATGGCAGGCTCAAATTGGAGTGTGGCGAGATTGTCGCTTACTTCGAAATCTGCCATGTGTGCGAATACGTTGGCGTCAATCACATTTAGTGCGTATACAAGTACGAATGCCACTACGGAATAGTCTCTGAATCGTCTGTAGGTATCTCTGTACCATTCTGCCTGGCTAGCCGTTATATTGCCAATATAGCCACTATTCGGATCTTTGTCCACCTTGCAGATATACCTGAAACGCTTGTACATTATGTCGTTCTGGTGGAGAAAATAGCCGCAGGCTACAAAGCCGGTCCACCAGATAGGAATCTTCCAATAGTCGCCGTTGTAGGCTTGTCCTAGGCCGGGAAGAAGGGCTGAGTATATTGTGGACTTTGCTGCGACAGGAACTCTGACCTCTGTCTTGTATGAAATTGTAGCATCCAGAAGTGAACCCCAGTAGACAAGTCCTGTACCTATATACCCTAGATTACGATAGAGTTTATATTTTTCGTCCCCGGTCTGTTGGAATTTGATATTGTTGGATATTCCTGTATAGAGCCCGGCTCCTATACCTCCGTAGATGATAGGAACTTTCCACCATTGTTTATTGTATATCTGGCCTGCTCCGGGTAAAATAGCTGTACCTAGAAGCATATAACCGGGCTTTAGTGTATCCCTGCCCATATAACCGCGAATGAGTGCCTTCATTGAGAATCCGGCGGTAGTATCAGCCTTGACATCGCTTTCCGGATTAACCTGTGTGCCGGTCTGCATATTGGCACCAGGAGGTCCTCCCATTTTACTCATAGTAACATTTCCCGAGCGCTGAAACTGTGCTTCAGCGCTGAAATAGAAAACCATGAGCAAAAGTATGATGGAAAGATGTCTCTTCACTCTCAATCTATAACTGTTTATCTTCGATAACCTTGAGGAAAGCATCGAGTTCGTTATCATTCTTGAAACGGACTGTCATTGTGCCGCCTCCACTGCTTGTGCGTTTAAAGGAGACTCCTCTATCAAAATACTTGCCAACAATGTCGGCGAGGCGGTAGTAGCTCTCGGGATAATTGTCTTGCTCTTGGTTGCTCACCTGTACGGGTGGGGGAGTATTGCTCAGACGGACTTTCTCTTCAAGCTGACGTACGTTGAGGTCCTTGCGTATGGTCAGTTCACATAGTTCTATCTGGCGTTCATGTGTATCAAGAGAGAGTAGTGCTTTGGCATGCCCCATGCTGATCTTGCCGGTCTTTACAGCCTTCTGGATCTCTACCGGAAGTTTGAGCAGACGGAGATAATTGGCTACAGTTGCTCTCTTTTTACCGATTCTGGATGCCATTTCCTCCTGAGTGAGGTTACATTCCTCCATCAGACGCTGAAATCCGAGTGCTGTCTCAATGGGGTCGAGATCCTCTCTTTGGATGTTCTCTACAATGGCCATTTCGAGCATTAAGGTATCGTCAGCCTCACGTATATATGCGGGGATTGTTTGAAGGCGGGCTAATTTTGCTGCCCTAAAACGTCTTTCTCCGCTGATGATCTGGTATTGTGAGGGCCCTATCTTACGTAAGGTAAGGGGTTGAATAATGCCAAGAGTGCGAATTGAATCCGCAAGCTCCAACAGACCCTCTTCGTCAAATGATAGGCGTGGCTGCCCGGGGTTAGGTACAATCTGGCTCAGAGGTACTTCGCAAATGGATGCAGGATTGCTCCTTTCGGGGGGAGGAGTGGGTCTGTACTCATTATGTTGACGGATCTCGCTGGCATCTCCCAGGAGCGCTCCGAGTCCTCTTCCTAATGCTTCTCTTTTTGCCATGACTGGTTCTTTTTTATTATTTCCTTAGCGAGCTCCAGGTAGTTTGATGCTCCTGGCGAGCCGACATCATAGAGTATGGCAGGCTTGCCGAAGGAGGGAGCTTCACTCAAACGAATGTTTCTAACAATAATCGTGCTGAAGACCATTTCTTTGAAATGAGTCTTGACCTCTTCCACCACCTGGTTGTGCAGGCGGAGACGGCTATCAAACATAGTAAAGAGGAATCCTTCTATATTAAGAGCCGGGTTGAGGCGGTTCTGGACGAGCTTAATGGTATTAAGCAGCTTGCCAAGTCCTTCAAGAGCAAAAAACTCAGGCTGGACAGGGATGATGACCGAATCAGCAGCTGTAAGGGCATTTACAGTGATTAGTCCCAGTGAGGGAGCACAATCCAGGATTATGTATTCATAACGGTCACGTATCTTTGATAGTGCCTTTTT
Source organism: Bacteroidales bacterium (assembly GCA_033811195.1). Lineage (GTDB taxonomy): Bacteria > Bacteroidota > Bacteroidia > Bacteroidales > UBA932 > Cacconaster. Next base: position 62,952 of record JAPXOZ010000004.1, read on the forward strand.
AAGCACAGATTCACGATTGTCAACATTGAGCATCTCTATTTCGGCACCTACGAGGTTGATATGGGAGGTTATTAGGTCGAGATAATCCAACTCTGTGGGCATAATGGTCTGCTCGATATCTTTTTGTCCGATAAGAACTTCGTAAAGTGTATTAGCTGAGTCGGAATCGGGGTTGAAATTGAGTCCTGATGTGGTATTGGCCTGAGGATCTGCGTCAATTAGCAGGGTTTTCCTTTCCAGTACGGCCATTGAAGCTGCAAGGTTTATAGCTGTGGTAGTTTTCCCTACTCCTCCTTTCTGATTAGCTATTGCAATAATTTTTCCCATATATGCTCTGAATTAGTTCCAAATAAAAGGCAAATTTACAAATTCTTTTTCTTAGGAAAGGTATTTATGTTATTTTTGTCGGAAAATGATTCTTGAGCAAGTATGGCAGACTCCTGGAAAGTAATAGTAAGTAGCCTGTCGGGTGGCGGCAAAGCCGGCAGCGAATGGCCTGAAATAGCAGCCCGCCTTGAAGCCAGAGGTATCGCACACTCTGTTTCTTTTACAAAACACCGTTTCCACGCCAGAGAAATCGCATTAGAGGCTCTCAAAGAGGGCTTTAGGCAGATTATCGTGGTAGGCGGAGATGGGGCTTTACACGAAGTGCTTTCCGGAGTAATGTCACAGAGTAAAGTCCCTACAAATCAAGTAACCTTGGCAATAATTCCTGTTGGCTCGGGTAATGACTGGGCTCGTCTTCACGAGATTCCTAAGGGCTTTGATGATGTCACGGATGTTATCGCCAGAGGAAAGAGTGTGGTTCAAGATGTTGCGAAAGTTGAGTCCGTTATGGACGGAGCTCCATTTATATCCTATATGGTCAATATTGGGGGCTTGGGATTCGACGCACAGGTTTGTCACAATTTCGACCTGGAAAAAAAGGAGGGCAAGGCAACAAGTGATGCACTTTATCTCAAATGCCTTCTCAAGGGGTTTATGGGATACGATGCGCGCAAGTTCCGTATAATGACTGACGGTAATCTCTTCTATGAAGGTGATGTCTTTTCAGTTGCAATGGGTATAGGAAGGTATTCCGGTGGAGGTATGATACAGACCCCAAATGCTCTTTTTGATGATGGTTTGATTGATCTTACAGTCATCAAAGATATCCCTAAATCAAAGATTTTGCGTAAGATTCCCACTCTATTCACGGGTAAGATATATGATGTAAAAGAGGTCATTCATACCCAGGCACGCGTTATTGAAATTTCGGCTGATCCGGAGTCATTTGTCGAGGTAGACGGCGAGGCCGTCGGCTTGAGTCCAATCCGTGTAGAGGTAATTCCAGCTGCAATTAGAATCATCACCAATCTGTAAGAGTTGATCATTATGAAGAATCTTGTTGGTATATTGAAAAAAGTGCTGCCTTATCTTGCTGCAGCCGCTATTTTTATCATCCTTGCCGTGGCCTACTGTCATCCCATACTTTCAGGTAAGGTACTTAGTCAGGGCGATATTTATCAGTGGAAGGGCATGGCACAGGAGGTGCAGGAATATTATGAAAATACCGGTAATATCTCAAAATGGAGTGGCTCTATGTTTTCGGGTATGCCGGCTTATCAGATAACAAACATTCCTCCTCAGAGCGGTTTTGCGGGATTTATGCAGAAGATTTGGACTTTCTTCTATCAACTTGCTCATCTATTCTTCAATTCGGTACTTGGAATAATTATTGGATATTTTGTAGGATTTTACATACTTATACGTTCTTTCAATATCAATAAATGGCTCTCGATAGTAGGATCGATAGCCATTGCACTCTCATCCTATTTTTTCATCATCATAATGGCGGGCCATGAAACAAAAGCACTGACCCTCGGACTAATGGCCCCCGTGATAGCTGGATTCTATCTTATATTTCGCAAGAAATACCTCTGGGGTATATGCTTAACGATGCTTTTTACTGCATTGGGTCTCTACAGGCATCCACAGATGTCATACTATATCTTCATGATGATCGGCGTACTTGCCATAGCGGAGATCTGGTGGCATATAAAAGAGAAACGCTTCCGGGATATGGTGGTTGCCATCTCTCTCTTCGTACTTTCAGTGCTCATAGGTGCTGGTACAGGTTATGGCAACTACAGGTCCAATGCCGAATATATGAAGGAGACTATGCGTGGAGGGCACTCGGAGCTTGTGAGGGAGGAGGCAGGCGTCACTTCAAACAACGACTCGGGACTTAGCTTTGATTATGCCACCCAGTGGAGCTACGGCATTGGTGAAACCTTCACTCTGATGATACCCAACTTTAAGGGAGGATCCTCCGGTTCGGATATTGGTACAGACTCACGTTTAGCGAAGGCTCTTAGATCTAAGGGGGTAGATCCGCAAGCGGTAAAATATTACACCTCCGTGGCCCCGACATATTGGGGAGAGCAACCTTTCACAGCCGGACCGGTCTATGTGGGAGCTATAGTTTGTATGCTATTCGTGCTTGGGCTCTGTATTGTAAAGGGTCCTTACAAGTGGGGATTGTTGATTGCATCTCTATTTTCGGTCCTTCTTTCCTGGGGACACAATTTCGAGTGGTTTTCAAAACTCTTTTTTAATTATTTCCCTCTCTACAGCAAGTTCAGGGCGGTATCCTCGATACTCGTGGTAGCGCAGATAGCGATGCCGTTGCTTGGATTTATCGCATTAAGAGAAATATTAGAGAAGAGAGTCGATGCTCGGAAACTCAAGAGGGCACTTCTGATAGCAACCGGTGTCACCGGTGGCATTTCTCTCTTTTTCGCACTTTTCGGCGGACTTATTTTTAGCTTTACCTCTTCCGGAGATGCCTATATGGCAGCCCAATTCCCCGATTGGTTTATGGAGGCACTCATTGACCAGAGGGCTGCGATGTTTCGTAGTGACTGCTTTAGATCCCTTGCATTCATCCTGCTTGCGTCACTCGTTATTCTGCTCTTTGCAAAACAAAAAATCAAACCGGCGATTTTCACCCTCATTCTTGGAGTTCTGATTGTTGCCGATATGTGGCCGGTTAATAGAAGATACTTCAATGAAGATCATTTTGTCACTAACAAGGAGCAAGACTCTTATTTTCAAAAATATGCTTATGAAGAGGAAATACTCAAAGATGTTGATCCCCACTTCAGAGTATTGAATCTTACCACCAACACTTTCAACGAGTCCCGCACTTCATATTATCTAAAGTCCATAGGCGGCTATCATGCAGCTAAATTACGCAGGTACCAAGATCTGATAGACGAGCACCTCACACAGATGAATATGAAGGTGATCAATATGCTCAACACCAAATACATAATTGTTGAGCAGGATGGAGCTCACGTACCGATGCTAAATGAAGAGCATTTGGGTAATGCCTGGTTTGTGGATGAAATAATTTTGGTCGAGACCCCAAATCAGGAGAGCGATGCACTGAGGGTTATTGACCCTGCTACTGTTGCTGTAACAGATAGGATATTTGCCGACTTTGTCACTGACCCTGTGACACCTGCAGATCCTTCCGCTGTCATAGAATTAACATCCTATGCCCCTGACGTACTGACTTATACAACCAAATGTGCATACGATAAAATTGCAGTCTTCTCGGAAATCTATTATCCCTACGGTTGGCAAGCCTACATTGATGGCACTCCGGTGGAACATTTCCGTGTCAACTACCTTCTCAGAGCTCTCAATATACCCGCAGGTAAACATGATATTCGTTTTGAATTCCGCCCTGATTCGGTGACAAAAGGCAATATGATCTCTGCAGTGTTTACTTTTGTGATGGTGACTATTATTGTCGCTTCGATAGTGCTTTCTTGTTTGAGAATTTATAGAAAAAGAGAAGAAAAAGAGTAGTTCCAATGGGAGTGATAATCAGACAGAGTTTTAAAGGAACGTTGGCAAACTATCTTGGTGTTGCCATAGGTTTCTTTACTACTTTTTTCGTTCTTGTACGTTATCTTACTCCCGAAGAAATTGGTTTGACAAGAGTGTTGTTGGATGCGGCGGTTTTGCTTGCCGGTCTTTCACAACTGGGTACCGGTTCATCCACGATGAGGTTTTTCCCCTATTTTAAGGATGAAAAAAATAAGGACAACGGTTTCTTTTTCTGGACCTTGATTATTCCGCTGGTCGGTTTTGCCATCTTTACTCTCTTGTTCTTCATATTCAAGAGACCGGTGTGTGATTTCTTCCAGGAAAAATCACCTTTGTTTGTAGATTACTATCATTTGGTTGTTCCTATAGCATTCTGGATACTTTATAACACGGTATTTGAATGCAATGCCAGTGTGTTGGAAAGAATCGCGGTGCCGCGATTCATAAAAGAGGTCGGTTGCAGGATATTTTTGCTTGGCCTTTATCTTTTGTATGGATTCAAAGTAATCAGTTTTGAAAGGGTACTGGAAGGCTTTGCCGTTACCTATTTTTTGTGCACATTATTGAATATCGGGTATCTTATATCATTGAAGAGAGTCTCCTTCAAACCCAATTTCAAATATGTGACACCAAAAATCCGTAAAGACTTTACATTATATACGCTCTTTTTGGTAACGGCTGCTATTGCAGGTTTGATTACGCCGAGCATTAATACCTTTTTTGTAACAGCAAAGATGGGACTGGAGTCAACGGGAGTTCTAACAATTGCGATATATATTGTAGCGATTATCGAGATGCCCTATCGATCTTTGGGTGTGGTTTCACTTCCTTCGATATCTCAAGCTATGAAGGATGGGGATCTACAGCGCACAAATCAGTTATGCAAGAGCGTTTCCCTGCATCAGTTACTGATATCCTCGTTCATTTTTATGGTGATATGGATGAATATAGACCTTTTCTTTGAGTTGCTTCCCAATGGAGACAAATATTCCGGCGCAAAAATGATTATTGCTATTCTCGGATTGTCGAGAATCCTTCATTCTTCACTAAGTATAGCCACTTCTGCATTGGGATTTTCGAAACATTACTATTTTTCTCTAATCTTCACCTTTGTTCTGACTTTTACGGCAATTGTGTTGAACAACAAGTTGATTCCAATTTATGGAATTGATGGCGCTGCGTGGGCTACTCTAATATCTTATCTCGTAGCTTATTTATTTCTTCTGCCTTTTCTTTACTTTACCACAAAAGTCTCAATTCTCTCTAAAGGACAGATAATAGTATTTTTAATTTTTATTATTATGCTGCTAATGGAGATATTTTGGAATAGGTTGTTTAAGATACCTTCTTCAATGGGACTAAAAATAACCTTTTACTTAGTAAAAACATTGGTAATCTGTTCTTTGGGAATAGCCGGAATATACTTTAACAAAGTTTCCGTTGATATAAATAGAATTATAGAGAAGGTCTTTAGGCGAAAGTAGACTATTCCTCTTCTACCGGCAACCGGTACTTGTTTCTGAATATTTTTCCCAATATCAATCTCATCGCGGAGACTGTGAAAAGCAGAAGTTTTTTTGAGCCTAGAATTTTTTGGTAATTAACTCCGTGAGCTTTGAAACCGCAGATCGAAATTGAGTAGGTAGTGTAGTCAAAATAGTTATACATCTGTTCTTCAACTGTGGCTCTCTTGAAGTCCATAATGTAATATCCGAATTTCTGAATAAAAAGATTGTTCTTTGGCTCAATAGGGGACTTAATCATAGGTATGATTTCCTCTTTTGTTTTTGGAATATGACAGATATCGGCGTAATAGTAGAGTGATGCTCCAAGAAGAATAACTGGTTTATGCCAATACGCAGCCTCTATTCCCATAGTAGAACCGAATACCACGACCTTGTCGGCAGCATCCATAAGTGCGTAAGTGTCAATTCTGTCGGTAGCATGGATAACAGTGATATTGGCATATCGTTCACTCAACTTGTATAAGTCAGTATGGTATTTATAGCCAATCTTGGAAAGATTTGGATGCACTCTGAGGTAAAAGTGATAATCCTTAATCCCCTTGAAGTGGTCCAGAATGTATTTTAGACCCTCTAATTGTGTGTCAAAGAGAGCTAGTTTGTCAAAATCGCCGCCTACTGCAGCAAATTCATCCTCCGATGAATTGAATATGGCAATGTTGTGTTTGGAATCATCCCAGTCCTCGGGAAGAAGCCCTAATTCCTGATGAGTAGTATAAATTATATCTCCTGCACGTTTTTTCTCCCTCCTTTTTATAAAGAAAGAGTTTGCTATTGATATCTTCTCTTCTTCTTCCAGAGGGGAGTTATTCCACATCTCAGCAATAACTTTGTGTCGATTTTTGATGTTGTGGGATAAATAATTCTCAAACACTACTTTGAACGACTTGTTGGGGTTGTGACTGGGATGGACTTCCATCACATCTACAGGAACATTTAAAGTCTTACAAGTATCGAAAAGTACCCTTGTCTCAAGTAATCGTCCATTGAAGAGTACGACCTTGTCAGGCTTCAATTCTGAAAGAAGTTTGTAAGATGCATCTGTCAACGTGCGGCCTTGATCAAGAAGGTGGTCAAAATAGGGTTTACTCTCCGGGGTAATCTTTGGGTGGAGATTTCTGGTATTGTCAATATAAAATGATATTGCTGCCAATCCGATATTTGCATTACGGTAGACAATGTTGCGAAATTCTCTTGATGAAGTGTAACTCCAACCGGTTCCACCGGTTTTAGACTCCGCATAGTCGGCAAAACTGATCCTCTTTATATTCTTGTCAAGCACGGAAAGGGCCTTGGATGTCCATAATTCACAAGTTATACAAAGTCCCTTATTGGCTTGTGGGTTGCCTGAACAACAGTTCATGATATGTTTGCCACATTTTTTGCCGCAAGTCAAAAAATAAACTTCATGACCCTCATTAGCCACCTTCTGGGCCTCATCGCTAAGAACACCATAAGCAATCTTATTGTATAATATGCAGGTTGAATAAAAGAGAATTTTCATATAACTTCAGCCGCAAACAACTTAAATGATGTCCAGGATTGTACCACCCCATGAGTAACCTACCCCGAATCCGGAAAGCAAAATTTTGCCTTTTAAAACACCGGATTTTCGTGCTTCTGTTAATGCTATAGGTATTGTGGCAGAGACCGTGTTGCCTACATTCTCCATAAAGTAGTAGAAGCGTTTTTCATCGATCCCCATCTTCTTTCTGAGAAAGTTAAGCATGAATTTGTTGGCCTGATGAAAGACAAACAACCCGATCTCTTCTTTCTCCAATTGATTTTTTACCAGAAGATCATTCACCATCGTAGGTACTACGCTCTGCGTAAAATTGAAAATAGCACTACCATCCATATAGAGAAAGTCATCGGAAACGGGATTTCCATTTTCATCATAACTGAATTTGCCGGATAACTCTTTCTGCCTGAAGGCACCTGTTTTAATAATAAGATTTGAAGCTCCGGCACCGTCCGTACCAAGAATGAATTCTCTAATTTTCGCAAAACCATCTGCAGAAACAAGGGTGGCTGCAGATGCATCACCGAAAATTGTTCGGTTACCCTTATCTTTAGAATGTATATGTTTAGTATATGTTTCTGATGTAATAAGAAGTACATTGCTGGCAATTCCCGATAATATGAGTCCTTTTGCTAGAGCAAGACCGTATATGTATCCCGAACAGCCAAGGTTGAAGTCTAATGCGCCTGCAGATGTGGGCAAGTTTAGCCTATCCTGAAGAATGCATGCGGTAGTGGGGAGAAAATAATCCGGTGATTGTGTGCAAAGCATCAAAAAATCTATATCAGTCGGATTGATATTGTTTTCTGCAAACAATTTTTCAGCCACCTTAAATGCCATATCTCCGGCAGTCTGGTCTGCCGCAGCAATGTGTCGCTGAGAGATACCTATTTTCGAAGAAACCTTTTCAACACTCCATTCGGGAAACTCCTTAACCAGTTCTTCGTTGGTTAAAATTGTCTCTGGTAGATAATATGATATTGCTTTGATATATGCTTCCATAACTACATGCAGGTATAACCTCCGTCAATTATTATATTAGAGCCTGTCATCCAGGCAGTGGCATCAGAGAGCAGATAAACTGCAGTCCAGGCGACTTCTTCCGGCTTGCCATATCTCCCTATAGGGTAATTTAACCGATCCTTTTCCAGTTGCTCCTTCGACACAGTTCCGTCAGCCATAATGGCGGTGTCGACCATACCCGGACTTATACAGTTAACTCTGATTCCTTTAGGAGCCAACTCCAGAGCAAGAGATTTGGACATTGCCGCTATGGCACCTTTGGATGCGGAGTAACTTGCAATACCGATGGCTGATACAACTCCTCCTGAAATTGAGGATATGAAAACCACAGATGCATTTCTGTTCAGCTGTTTGCTTTTAATGAAATGCTGGGTAAGCATAGTGGGTGCAAAGAAATTAACTTCCATTACAGAATCCACGAACTCCCTGTTATTGAAACGGAACGGTACATGGTTAATGATACCGGCGCAGTTTACCAGACCGTCAATATTGCCGGAAAACTTTGTCAGGGAGTCGAGTTGTGAAGCATCTGTCAGGTCTGCGGCATACATTGCATTGTCTAGGCCATCCATCATCGATAAGGTTTCGGCCAGACGAGTCTCATTTCTTGCCGTAATAAGCACTTGTGCGCCCATTCGGGAACATTCTACTGCAATAGCTCTTCCAATACCTGAGGAGGCTCCGGTAACCAGAATTCTCTTTCCGGTCAATGAAAATGGATTATAGGATTCGGTGTTCATACTTTAATTAATAATAGTCCTATTTTCTACTTTCGACAAGATCGAAAAGATCCCGTATTGTTTTGGAGTTGCGGATATCATCACCTTTTATTTGGACACCGTATTGTTCATCCACCATAGCGATTATTGTCAGAGCAAGGAAGGAAGACCATTCATCCAGTGTCTTAAACTCTGTCTCAGCTTTGAACTCAGAAGAATCAGTTTCATCAAACTGAAAAGCGAAATTTTCTACAAACTTTTGAATATCCATAATTAAATATTGTTATACTGAACTGCAATTGCAGTCTGTTTATTCGACTTTGCTTATATCAGAATTTTAAAATTGTTGCAGGATTTCCGACGTAAGAATTACCATCCTTTACTTTAGTCATCAATACACTTGATGCTCCAAGACGTACTTGATTGCCAATTTTCATTTGTTGAAGTACAACACTTGAAACGCCGAAAAAATTACGATTGCCGATTGATACATTTCCGGCTATTCTGACTGAAGGCATCAGTGCATTGAAATCACCTATTGTTACATCATGCCCAATATTTATCATTCCATTGAAAATGTTGAAGTCTCCTATTTTTACATCGCATGAAAATAGGCAACCGGTGCAAATAATATTGCCTTTTCCAAATGAAATATTGTCTTTATCAAGGAATACCGTGTCCGGAGAAAATAGGTTTGGGAAAACGATGTTCTTATTTTTGATTTCGCTTGCAACCTTAAAAACAGATTCGGGATTGCCAATGGCAATCACAACATTTAATTCCTCCTCCCATGCATTCAATTCAGGAATATCACCAAGCATCCTGCCATATTTACTCTCTTCTCCAATCTCCTTGTCCCGATTGAAAAAGCCAATGAAATTCCAGATAGGTTCCTTTTCATTGATGCGGTTTATTAGACAGGCTACTTCTTTTGAAAATCCGCCTCCTCCATATATTGCAATATCCTTCATGATAAAAAACTTGTTCAAACAAACCACAAATATACTATTAAACTGTGATTAATGCTATCAATTTAGTCCACCCTATCTTTCCACTAAATGCTTTACAAGTTCGTTGGCTTTCTTATAGTCCTCGTTTTTACCGATGTCTATCCAGTAACCGGTGATAGGAAACCTGACAACTTTTGAGCCACGTGAAATCAAAAGTTCAATAAGATCAGTAGCGTCAAAATACTCATTATCTGGTATTAGTGAGAGCATTTCTTTCTTTATCAGATATAGACCGGCATTTGCATAGTAGTTGTAGGTCGGCTTTTCAGCAAGAGCCTTAATGGAATCTTGTTCAATCTCAAGGATTCCGTACGGAATGGAAACGGAGTAGGGGATAGCAGCGACAGACATATCTGCTTCACTTCGAACAAAGTCGAGGTAGAAATCCTCGTAATTGATGTTGGTAAAAAGATCTGAATTCATTACCAATATCGTGTCGTTATGGAATGTTTCCACAAACTTAACTGACCCTATGGTTCCAAGAAATTTTGGCTCTCTAATGGTATTGATTGTTACGCCGTTTCTTGGCTTGGAGAAGTGCTCTTCCAAGTGTTCTTTAAGATAATTTACTGTAACGGAAATATGTTTTATACCGTATGATAGTAAACGGTCAATATTGTGATCAATGATTGTTTTATCTCCCACTTTGAGAAGAGGTTTGGGTGTAGCATCCGTCAAAGGTCTTAGACGTTCTCCTTTGCCACCGGCCATCAACACAGCATCTACAGGGAGCATAGATTTTTGTTTCGCAGTGTCTATGATTCCAACCAGCCTCAACTCCTCATCAAGTATTGGAATGACCTTTATGCCCCTTTTTTTAATTTGATGAAATGATTCTACTGTCTCGCTTTCATTAGATGCATAGAATGAGAAGTCGTTGTTCATAGCAGTTGTGACGCAGTCAGTCAAAGCTCCTCCTTCAACCAGTCTTCTGCGGATATCTCCGTCGGTGATTGTGCCGACAACCCTGTTATAGGGGTCAGTCACAAACAAAGTAAGTCCGATAACAGTAAAATCGTTAAGCAACTTAAGCGCATCCAGTATTGTAGCTGAATTGCTTATGGTATTATTCTTTATCATTGTATTATATTGCTGTCCAGCCGCCATCCACGGCTATATTTTGTCCGGTAATATATTTAGCCCCGTCTGACACAAGGAAGAGGCAGATTGGAGCGATATCATCGGGATTGCCCATCCGTTTCATTGGACATTTGTAGGTGTATTTCTTAACAAATTCCTCTCGCTGATTGTCAAATATGCCTCCTGGAGAAACACAGTTGACTCTGACATTATACTTTCCAAAATAAGAGGCTAGATAACGCGTAAAGTTGATTATTGCACCTTTTATTGCGCAATATTCGCCCGGAGAAGTGCCATTGTAATCTTCATATATAGTAAAATCATTTCCAACAATTCCATAGATGGAGCCTAAGTTTACTATAGAGCCATATTTCTGCTCCTTCATAACATTCAAGACCTGCTGATTGAGGTAAAAAACCGAATTTAGCTGAAGACTAATATTATTTTCCCAATGGGAAAAAGGAGATTCTTCGAAATAGTACTTTCCCCAATCTTTTGTACGAGGGTAGGCAGCATTAACAAGTGCATCAATTCGCCCATATTTTTCCACAACAAACCTTATCAGAGCATCAATTGATGAATTGTTGGCAAGATCAAGCTTGAAAGTATTATTTTCCGAGAAGGTTTCATTGGCCAAATCCGCATCTATTACAATAGAATTTCTCTCTTTGAACTGTTTTACAATTTCTCTTCCGATCAATCCTTTGCCGCCGGCAACAATTACTATTTTATTCTCAAGGTCTTTCATAATCCAGACATAATTTCAAAATCTTATTTGCAAATATAATATCATTGAAAGAATCTTTCTCATTATTTGAGACAAGATCGAAGAAGTACCTCATCTGCTCGGCATATGTATCAGCACCACTCTGCTCTGACTGGAAAATGACAAACCCATTAGAATCGGTAATAGAGTTTTTAGCCAAGTCCACCTTCCATGTTACGGAATCAAAGAGAATCTCTATCTCTCGTTTATAATCCCTTCTAAAGTAATTGAGTGTTATGTCGCAGATAAAATCTTCATAAAATAGAAGATATTTTGCATAATCTATTGCGTCAATCTTAAGAGATGATTTGCTACGACAAAAGGCCCTGTGACTCTCAGGCACTCCAAATATCCAACATATATAGTCTAATTCGTGAATCAGATCGAGATGAACACCTCCTCCCATTTCCGGTTTAGCGCTATATGAGTCCTTAAAATCGGTTCCGGGACGCCATTCAGGAAGATAGGAGCCACAATAGACATTCACTTCATTGATTTTTCCGGGTGTATTTCCCGATTCGATGCATTCCTTTAAATATTGAATAACTTCAAGGAATCGAAGGTTACAGGCCACGTATGACAATATTCTACTCTCTTTAATGCTATTTATGAGACCGTCGATGGGCGAGGAAGCTACCGGTTTTTCTATAAAGAGTGGAATTTTGAATTCCAAAAGTTTTTGTATGGTGTTTTTGTGCTCTGATGTTGGATTGGATATTATGGCAAAATCAAAACCGATATTTGATGCCTCATCAAATGAGTAAAGATTTGTGATTCGGTCATAGGTCTGCGCATTGTGTTGTGACCTCAATGCGTAGATGGAGGCATTGCTGTCAATAGAGCGTATTGCTGCAATGTGTTTTTTTGCTATAGAGCCAAGTCCGATAATCAGAATTTTCATTATAATTCAATTCGTTTGGTTGAGAGCAGAAAGGAGAGATAGTCAAAGTCGTGAGGTTCGTCCAGATCAAAACAGATATGGTTCATCAAATAACATTTTGTTTTATTTGTAAGAGCTGTGGATGTATCCGTATCGAAGAAGTAGCGACGATAAACATAAATAGAGGCATTTATATCGTAAACTTTAGGCGCAGCTTGCCTTGAGAGATATCTGCCCTCAATCACGAGCTTACAGTAACCGTCCGGTTTTTCCTCAACCTGGTTAAAATAAGGATTTCTAGCACAGTGATTAACCGAAAAGACCGTCATCAGGTCATTGTCCTTATTAAACATAGTGAGACAGTTGATTATGTCATCAGTTGTTCTTATCGGTGAAGTAACATCCAGATCCACTATGAAATCATATTTACAGCCATTCTTCGTTTCCGAGTGGAACACAAGATCTCTAATAGCATCTATCTTCCCGCAGGTGTCGTTGGCCAGATAAGCCGGACGTTGATAATCGGATTTCAAGCCGAATTCTGAGGCGCATGTTCTGATTTGCTCCGAATCGGTTGAGAGCTCAATATCAACCCTGCATTCGGATAATTTCTCTTTTACCCGTTTGGCTGCCTCAATAGTATATGCTATGAGGGGTTTTCCACCCACTTCCTTGATATTCTTACCTGGGATGCCTTTTGAACCTCCTCTTGCGCAGATTGTAATAAGTATATTGCTGTTATTTTTCATTATTTCAAATCATAAAAACTCTTTTTAGTGCAGTTTTGAAGATCATAAGATGAAATGATTTCGTAAATGGTCTCTGCACACCTCTCCTTTTCGTATGGGTTGATACTCTTCTCAGAAAGTGTCTGATGTTCCGGGGATAAAACATGCTCTATACCTTTTGATATGGATTCTTTGTCATTTGCGCAGTGAACCACACTCCGGGAAGCGATACGACCTTTCTGTCTCTCGCCAATATTTAGAGTGGGTATGCCAAATGAGGGGACTTCAACAATTCCGCTTGAGGAATTGCCAACAATCGCCTTGACATACTGCAGCGCTGAAAGATAGCGTTTTACTCCAAGAGAAGGGAAGGCTTTGGAGTTATCCGGATGTTGTTTTGTATACTGTTCGATTGCATGCACAATTGCTTTATGCCCAGTATCGGAATTGGGCATTGTGAATATTACTCTAAGGTTCGGATATTGCGCGATTGCTGCAAACAATTCATAAATATCTCTTTTAGGGTCACCTCCGAGAGTTTCAGGATGATATGTGACAAGAATGGTGCGGTCGTCAAATCTAAACTCAAGAGAATTCTCAAGTTCCTCTTTATTCATCAATGGTATCTGCTTGATGTTTTCCACTCCTAAGGAGCCTACATTAAAGACTCTTTCCGGATTTTCACCGAGTTGTATGACACGTTTTCGATACTCTTCACATGACGTGAAATGAAGTGAACTCATTTTTGTGATAGAGTGACGGATTGCATCGTCATAAGCTCCTTCGGTGACCTCTCCTCCATAAAGGTGGGCTATCGGAATCCTGGAAATCAATGCTCCGGTGGCAGCTGAAAGCATCTCATATCTGTCCCCGAGAATGACGACTATATCAGGTGTAAGTTCCGAATAAGCTATTCCAAATCCTTCTAGTCCCTTTGACATTGCCTTTAATGTGGAAACAGGCAAGTCTTCAGCAACTTCGTCAATAATCGGAACCTTTTTGTCAATTTTAAATCCATCACTCTCGATTTCCCGATATGTCTCACCAAACTTTGGGGATAGATGCATATTAGTGGCAATAATCTGCAATTGCAAGGTTGAATCCTCCTGCACAAGGCGCATAAGGCGACTTAAAAGGCCATACTCGGCACGGGATCCTGTAACAAAGCAGATTTTTCTCATATCTCAATCAATTGGTCTTCTAAAAAATCCTGTTTAGCGGTTAGTCCTATAACTTCATCCCATCTCATTGGAGAGATACCATTTCCAGGTCGTTTTACAGTGAGGTTTTCTTCTGTAAATTTCTCTCCTGCCTTAATGTTTTTTGCTGCAACAATGCTTTTTCTTGCAATGGCAATATTCTTTCGTTCACTTGTGGTTACAATCTTTTTATCGCTACCTAGGGCTATTTCGATATTTCTAATAGCATTTACCATTGCTTTCAACTCATGCGGTTCGAGTGAGGCAACATGGTCGGGTCCGGGCAATGTCTTGTCAAGAGTAAAGTGCTTCTCAATAATTTCAGCCCCCATGGCTACCGCTGCTATTGGAACTTCAATTCCTAGAGTATGATCAGAATAACCAACCCTCACACAAAAATTCTCTTTGAGGGTATTCATTGCTCTGAGATTGACATCCTGCATAGGAGTGGGATACTCGGTATTGCAATGGAGAAGTGAAATGCTTTTCAAAGAGAGTCCATTGTCTGTCAAGACTATCAATGCATCTTCGATCTCATCTGTTCTACACATTCCGGTAGACATTATCACAGGTATGCCCAGTTTCGCAATTTTTCTTAGATAGGGTAGATTTGTTATTTCTCCTGATGGAATTTTAAAGTAGTCCATATCCAATCCACTAAGAAAATATACGGATGGTAAATCAAAAGGTGTCGATAAAAAACTGATCCCTATTTTGTCGCAATAACTTTTCAATTCGGTGAACTCGTCAAATGTAAGCAAGAGCTTTTCAATCATTTCAAGTTGACTTTCCTGATTACCGATATTCTTCTTTTGATAATCTGCCATTTCTGCAAACTTGGAGACCAGTAATCTTGGAATGCCTGTCTGAAACTTCACATAGTCGGCACCTGCTTCCTGCGCAGCCTCTGCAAGTTGTTTTGCCATTTCAAGACTGCCATTGTGATTAACACCTGCTTCAGCTATGATGATGACTTTGTTCACTTGATTTTATTTTTATAGGAAGAATTAAAGTTTATACTACTCGGAATATTTACAACCCTATCCGCAAACCATTCGGTGTTTTTAAGTCCGTTTGTCTGGCAATTGAGGAACATTGGGAGCCGATTCATCAGCTCCCAAATGGGACGTGTCATAATTCCATTGTTGTTGGTATATTGGAGGAAACCGTCACGGGTATCCCGATCTTTCGTAATGACTGCATTGAGCCAATAGTTTGATCGGCAGCTTGCAGGTTCGGAAAAGAATTCAAACCCTTCGATCTCTTTGAAAAAGTCCGAATAATGGGAGGCTGTTTCGCGTTTGTTGAGCACAAACTCTTCAAGCCTCTCCATCTGGGCACATCCAAGGGCGGCATTGATATTTGGCATACGGTAATTATAGCCCACTTCGTCGTGATAGAATTCCCATTTATGGGGCCTCTTTGCCTGCGTAGTGAGGTGTTTTGCCCTGGCGGCAAGTACTTCATCATTGAAAAGGAGCATTCCTCCGCCTCCGGTAGTAATGGTCTTGTTACCGTTGAACGAGAGTATGCCTATTAGGCCGAAAGTACCGGTATGTTTTCCTTTATAAAATGAGCCAAGGCTCTCGGCGGCATCTTCGACCAGTTCCAGATGCCATTTGCTGCAAACCGCCATAAGTTCATCGAGATGGACGGGATGACCGAATGTGTGCATCGGCACACAGCATCGGATCCGGCGACCGGTACTCTTGTTATAACACTCATTTCCGCGTAGCTCGGCGTTCTCCTCAAGCCAATATTCTGCCGCAGTGGGGGAGAGCCCCATTGTATCGCGGTCAACATCAATGAAGATCGGGTGGGCGCCGATATAACTGATAGCATTGCAGGTTGCAACAAAGGTGAGAGCTTGAGTGATCACTTCATCCTCGCGCTTTACGCCTGCTAGCATCAAGGCCAGATGTAGTGCATTGGTGCCGTTTACACATACCACAGCTTTTTCGGCGCCGGTGTAATTGGCCACCATTTCTTCAAATTGATCCACAAATTTTCCCACACTGGAGACGAAAGTGGAATCAATGCACTCATCCAGATATTTCTTCTCATTACCGGTGAAGACCGGTACACTGAGAGGAATGAAATCCTGAGAATTATAGAGTTCCCTGATATATGATGCAATCCTGCTATACATCACTCGTTACATTTTCTGATCAAGATTCTTACCCTTTTCCACATGTTCGAAGTTGGGAAGAAAAGTGCATAAAGTCTCAACTATACCGGCTTTTGTGCAGGCCGGACACTTAAATAGTGATTCAAGTGTGGAGATGTATCCGGAGATCTCATCCACCGTACAATGGGTTTTACCCTTGATTACACCGAGCGAAGAGAAGGTCTCCATATCAATTTTTTCTCCCGGTACGAAGAACTCCTCGATATCCTTTTCACCGGTGGTGTCGCTCTTAAAATAGAATACCGGATATTCTTTATCATCCTCTTTCATCAGAGAAGCGTACAAACGGGCTTCGCGATCGCTGGTACACTCTTTTTTGGTATAGCCGAACTCATCCACAAATTTATCGCAAATTGCAGAAAAAGTAGTCATTTGCTCTTGTCCCAGTTTTGGAAAAAAGATCTCTCCGCTATTGCCGAGAATGCAAGCAAGCAGACATATCTCTCCGCTCTCCTGCGGTGAAACGAAGTATCTTTTAACATCGGAGGGTGCTACCAGAGGCTGTTTTTTCATAATTCTGTTTAGCCAGCTATCTAGGAGGGAACCGTTGGAAAATGCAACATTTGCAAATCTGGCGGTAGTTACCGGAAAGCGCTCTTGGTATGACATCACTAATTTTTCCATCAGAAGTTTGCTGGCTCCCATTATATTTACAGGATTTGCCGCTTTGTCTGTGGAGACACAGAAGAAATGGCGGGGCGGGTATTTTGACAAGAGCTCCATCAGACCCTTTGCCTTGAACACATTGTTGACAATGAGCGCCTGAACGGAGAAAGTATCACGTTCGCTGCGGACATGTTTGTGAGCAGAAAAATTCGCTACTATATCAAAACCTTTTTCGCAAATGAATAATTGTTCGAATATCGGGCTGGTAAAATCGAGCGTGTAGGTACGGTAATCATCGGGTACAAACATTCCCTCAGTAGACCTGAGATCCCTGGTAAGTTCTACAAGACCATTCTCGCTCAAATCCACGACTACAAGTGAAGATGGCTTGAAGGGGAGGATGGCTTTTATGAAGGATGATCCAATGCTGCCGGCACCTCCAATTACACATACTCTTTTGTCACAAATGGCCTCTTCAAGTCGCTGTCGATTGGCTTCAATGTCTTTTATAAAAAGACTTTTATCCCTTTTTGTGATATATTTGGAAATGAATTTGCTTATATCAAACATAAGGATTATCGCATTTTGTTCCTAACTTTCAAAGGTAGTAATAATTTCTTGCAAATCATTGACGACGCGCGTAAAACCGCTTAGTACCATTTGTTAGGTAAGGCATTGCTATCTTTGGGAAGATCGTTTGTGTCAAGACGCGGTAGTTTATAGATAGCATCGTTATCCCATGTGGCTAAATTAGCTGTGTTGGGAACCGTGGTTAATCCCAATTTGCATCCCTTCTCTTTCAAAATGGAGATGGTCTGGTCATTGTAGTTGCCATATGGGTAGCAAAAAGTCCAGTTCTCAGTATCTCCGCCGATGGAATCTATAAATTCAATAGACTTTCTTATCTCAAATTCCTGTTTTTCTTTGGAAAGAGATCCCAACCAATAATGGTTATATCCGTGGCTACCAATATGCATTCCGCAATCCGACATGCATTTTATCTGGTCGATTGACATGTAGAGTTCACGACTGAATATGCTTTCATCAATGCCTACTGACTTTTTGAAAAGTATGTCCGTTATCTTTTTTCTTAACTCTTCTTCAAGTTCCATTTGGAGAAGCCGTTTTATAAAAATCACCTCCTTGGTGTCAAATCTGTTTCCTACAGCAAGTTTGTCAAAATAGTAATCAAAGCTCTCAAGATTAAATTCCTCACGGTAGTTGTCAAGCAAGATCTTAATTTCTTTAATGAGCATTTCCATTTTCTCTTCGGGAGTTGAGGCGAGTATGAAATGAATTTTGTTGACATCTAGAACAATATGCTCAGTTACTGCCTTAACGGGAGGGTAGAAAGCCCCCTGAATTCCCATCCTATTTAAAATGGGAAATACGTTGTTGAAATGGTCTGAATATGCGTCATCGAAAGTCAACAAAACCGGATGGTCAGGCAAAGCGTAGTCACCTTGAAATGCTGCAATTACATCTTCAACCTTAACAAAAGTGTAGTGTTTTAAAAGATAACCCAGTTGTTCTTTAAATAGTTCGGTCTGAAGACCTTTGATGCCGGGATAGCGTGACTTCTTCAAGTCTCTTACATAGTGGTACATTACCACAGTCAATCTTTGTCCCATAAAATCAAAGTATTATATTCGGTCTGTCCTGATCAGAATCTCCCTTGAAAAAGTGATAGTCAAAATTAGATCTGTATGAATAGGAGAGAGGGTAATTCGCTCTTTCGAAGGGTTCAAAATAGTTTGGCAGAATTAGGATATCATTTTCATAGTCCAATTCTTTGAAACCCATTTCCTTCACTATTTCAACATCAAGTCCTAAATTCATAAAATCAATATACTCGAAGTTTTCATTGTACAGTATTTCTCTAATTGTGGGAAGTATATAACCTTCCATCCTCCCAAGAACATCAATAATTCGTAAAATACGGCTTTCTCCAACATTGATAGCCCTTACCGCAATTACTGCGGAAAGAGTCTCATTATTGAAAAGTCCCAGAAATCGATATTTGTAGATAGGATGGTTAAGGTATCGGTTCTTAAAATATGTGATGGATTTTAATGGCCTGTAGATTGGTTTGATATCTTTGTCATAAAGTGTGTTGATATCAATCCATCTGACTGAATATTCGGTTTTATTCGGAACTTCCGGAGATAAAATGTCTTTTTTATCTACATTTCCCGCTATTTCAAATCTATTTATTTTGTCATTTAGAATATAATAATGACGCAAATATCCGGTTTTCAAACGTGCTGCTTTGTAAAACTTGAATGCTTCTCGACTCAATCCTATATTTCCTAACGAGGTAAAATGAGGGAGTTCAAAAATCCTTTCCCATATACGAAGTCCCAGGTCTTTTATTTCCTCATTATTTACATCTATCCTTCGTTTCCAGATTGCACCCCAGTAATCTCCATTTTCTGCTAATGCAGGGTCAAATTGTGATGTAGGTATATACCCTATAATTGCATCATATTCTCCGGTTTCTCTATTTTCTGCTACAATAAAGGAGTAGGAGTCGGTTTTTGAGTTATAATGCTGAAAATCAAGCAATATTGTGGATTTGACAAGTGCATGTCCCTTTTTCCAGTGGTTGTCAATAAAATCAACAAGTTTGTTGCGTTCGGAGCCCGGAATCCCCTCTTTAAGTATATATTTTTCCATAAAATTAGGCAACAATTAACCTACCACTAAATTCCGCGTGACATTCCATCTGAACCTTACAAGCATATTCCCGCGACCGGGTTTGAATTGGATGGCGTACCAGCACCAAAGGGCTAGAGTTCCGCACCATTTAACGGCTTCGGTGAAAAGGCGTTTAATGTAGCAGCTTTTGGAGATCCTAAGAGTGCGTATTCTTTCACTTTCTCCGATGCTACGTGTGAGTCGGTTAAAATACTCTTTTTCCAGTTTGTATCGGGGTATTCTGTGATAGAGGATACACTGCGGGAGATACTTGAACTTCATTCCGGCAGCAATCATCTTGTTGAAGATATCTTTCTCTTCACCGCCTCCGAGATTGCCTCCGCTGCGACCAAGTTCGACATTGTAGAGTCCAACTTTTTCAAAGACCTCTTTGCGATATGCTGCGTTACCGCCGCCAGGATAGTTTTCACCAGGGAAATCTCGCTCTTTGTCACCGAAATAGAGATACCCGGTTAGGAGTCTCTTGATGAAATAGGTCATCCATTGCGGCTCTTCTCCCTCTTCATAGTCGGGAATAATAGGGCCCCCCGCAGCGTGAATCTCAGGATGTGCTTCAAAGAAGGCATTATATCCAGCAAGATATTCTTTGTTTATGGTGGCATCGTCATCCACATAGATAAGAATGTTTCCCTCAGCCTCTTTAATCCCACGGTTGCGTGCGTAGGAAAGTCCCTGATTTGTCTCGACAAAAGTGCGAAGTTTCACATCGGGATGATCGGAAGCGAATCTTGCAACTTCCTTACCGGTGTTATCAGTGCAATTGTTGTCCACCAATACTATTTCATATTTCGATTTGGGAAAATCATTCAGTGCAATGCTCTGGAGAACATCGTAAATATACTTTTCCCTGTTGTATGTACAGATGATAACGGAAATCATTATTGTTGTTTCTATTCGCAAATTTGTTTCTTTATCTTACAAAGGTAATATTATGAATTGATTCATCAAAACTATTATATTCGTATCTCTAAACTGATTTTTTGCTAAACGCTGACGCTATTTATTCAGAGAACCGGTAATTTTTAGGTTGATGGCACGGACTTGGTCAGCGTCGGGCTTTATTACTTTGCGGTCGTAGGTCATAAGGCCGTTTACCTCTATTTCCACATCGGTAGTTTGTGTGTATATTGCACCCGAAAAGCCACGGGCAATCATACCATAAAGCATTTCCGCATATTTTACATATTCATCGGTTACTTCGGTGCTGCTGTTGAAACGGATGTAGCCCCAGTTACGGTCGGGTTCCCAAAGATGACCTTCCAGAGGCCATCCGATGCCCCCATATTCTCCCATTACATTTATCCTGTATGCATCGTATAGATACATTTTAGGAGTAGGATAGTGATGCAGGTCAAGTACGTCACCGGTCATAAAGTGGTTGCCACCGCTCGCGGCATTTACAAGGCGGGAAGGATCGTGGCTTTTAGTCCATTCTGCTATCTCACAGGTCTTGAACTGTCCCCACCCTTCATTGAAGGGAACCCACATCACGATGCAGGGATATGAATGGAGATAATCCATTATTTCACGCCACTCCTTGCGGTAACCGGCTTCCGATTCGGGGCTTCTCACCAGCTCGTTATAGTTGAAATAGTGGGTCATATCCCATTTTGGGGTTTTGTCGCCGTTTGGCATATCCTGCCATACCAACACACCGAGACGGTCGCAATGGTAATACCACCTTGCAGGTTCCACTTTGACATGCTTTCGGATCATATTGAATCCCAATTCCTTTGTCTTGATAATATCAAAGGCTAAAGCCTCATCGGTGGGTGCAGTATATAGGCCATCAGGCCACCATCCTTGGTCAAGCAGACCGAAATGGAAGAGAGGTTTGTTGTTTAATTCCATTCTCATTATCCCGTTCTCATCAGCTTTGTATGAGATCTTTCGCATAGCCGCGTAACTGCGCACAGCATCCACTCTTTTGTCTCCGGACAATAATACCACCTCCATATCATAAAGAAAAGGAGAGTCGGGACTCCAGAGCTTGGGCTCGGACAGAGCAACTTCCACTTCGTTGCCTACAAGTGCTTTACCTGAAGCCACCTTAACGTCTTTGTCATAAATGAATACCTCTATTATTCCTTCACTATAGTCTGAAAGCGAAGCTTCCACTCTAAAAATCCCCCTATCAAGGTCGGGGGTGGTACGTAGGTCGGTGATATGGTGTGTGGGTACAGGCTCTATCCAGACAGTTTGCCAGATACCGGTAACTGAAGTGTACCAGATACCCTTTGGTTCAGCCACTTGCTTTCCCCTAGGCTGCCATCCGGCGTCGGAAGGATCCCATACTCTCACTTTTAGGGTGTTATTTCCTTTGATAAGAGCACCTGTGATATCTATGGAAAATGGGGTGTAGCCGCCTTGATGACTTCCGACCTTTATATCATTGACCCAGATGTCACACTTCCAATCTACCGCTCCGAAATTAAGTATGATGCGCTCTTTACTCCAGGAAGAAGGGACAGTAAAACTTCTGCCGTACCAGAGGTGATACCCTTTGCCGACACTTCTGCCTACTCCGGAGAGTGAAGATTCAGCACAAAATGGAACGAGGATCTCACCCTGCCACTCTTCGGGTTGCTCTCCGAAAGGTACGATAGAGTACTCCCATAAGCCGTTGAGGTTGATCCATCTCTCGCGTACAACCAGAGGACGGGGATATTCAGGTAGTGGATTTTGGGGGTTGACATTTTCAGCCCAAGGAGTCTTTATTTTGTCTCCTGCGGGCAGCCATTGGGCATTAGCTATAATTGTTACAAGCAGAAGAAGTGCAGTTATCAGAGATTTTTTCATAACTTTATAGTCCGTAAATTACAGGTTATACTTACAAAATTATAAAGAAAATGAAGCTGTTCAAAATAATCGGGATGCTTTCGCTAACAGTGGTTATGACATTTGCCTGTCACAGTACCCACGAGGCCGAGATGATTACAATATCCAACCACAATGGAATGTCAGCTACTTTTACCAATTTCGGAGCACGCCTTACTTCTCTGATTGTACCGGCATCTGATGGTACTTTTAAGGATGTGGTATGGGGTTATGATACCATAGAGGAGTATTATGCCTCAAATGATCTCTATTGTGGCCCGATTGTGGGTAGATATGGCAACAGGATAGGCAAGGGGAGGTTTCTTCTCGATGGAAAGGAATATTTCCTTACAACTAATGATGGAGAAAATCATCTTCACGGTGGAACAGGTGGCTTGAGTACGAAAGTATGGAGAATGGAGAAGCTCTCTGATCTCGAGGTAAAGATGAGTATAGTCTCTCCTGACGGGGAGGAGGGCTATCCCGGCAATGTGGAGATCTCTGTCTACTATACCATTAATTATGACAACTCCCTTGACATTAGGTATGAGGCAGTTACGGATGCTCCTACAATAATTAATCTAACTTCACACGTCTATTTTAATCTCCATGGAACATCAAAACACTCTATAAACAGCCATATCCTGAGAATAAATGCCGGCCATTTTACGCCAACTGATGAAGGTTTGATTCCAACCGGTGAAATTGCTTCCGTAGAGGGCACACCTCTCGATTTTCGTATTCCGACAGCTATTGGGGAGAGGATAGATGAGACCTCTTTCGAGCCCATTGCTTTCGCAGGAGGTTATGACCATAATTGGGTGCTTGATAAAGATAGGGAATTCTCTGTTGCAGCTGAGGTTTTCGAACCCTCAACAGGCATTGTGATGCAAGTGTGGACAGATCAACCCGGTTTGCAGTTCTATAGTGGAAATTTTATGGATGGTAAAGATATCGGACGTGGCGGCGACATACACGGATACCGCACAGGGATAGCCCTCGAAACACAGAATTATCCCGATGCTCCCAATCATCCTGATTTTCCCTCATCGGTATTGAGACCTGGAGAGATCTATAAGCATCTTACTCGCTATTCTTTTTCTCTGAACGCTTTTTAGGAGGATTAAGGGCTACCTCTACATGGATTAATCTCTTCATATGTTGGGTGCCATTAAGCGCAGCGATGGCTGCAGCACCTTCTTCATCATTCATCTCCACAAATCCGTAGCCTCTGGAACGTTTTGTTTCGGGGTCAACTATGATGCGTGCGGATGTCACAGTACCATACTGTTCAAACAACTGTATCAGGTTTTCTCGCCTCGCTTTATAGCTGAGCCCATAGATAAAAATCATCATCGTTAATTATATCTTGGTAAGGTTGTTTCATGGTTAAGGGGGCAGTTACTTCATTCTCCCTCTCCGGTACCGTCAAAGCAATGTGTACACAGGGACTCTTTGGGAAGTCCTATTGCTTGCACTATATCTTCAACACTGTTAAAACGGAGCGTGCTCATATTGAGGCTGTTCCTTATGTATTCCACCATACGGGCATGCTCAGGGCAGCTATGGCAGGAATATTTGTGCAAATCGGCAGATCCCGCTTTCTCAACTTCGTGGATAAATTTTCGTGTGATCAACTCCAGCGTCGATCTGGATGATGAAAAGTTGAGAAAAGGACAGGGGTGGATGATCGGGGGACAACTTATCCTGATATGAACCTCCTGAGCTCCATGAATGTAAAGAGCTTTAACGTTGTTTTTAAGCTGCGTACCGCGCACTATGGAATCGTCGCAAAAGGCAACTCTCTTGTTCTTTATTATGGAGTAGTTAGGGATTAGTTTCATTTTTGCCACCAGTTCCCTGGTACGCTGGCTTACAGGAGTAAAACTGCGGGGCCATGTGGTGTTATACTTGACAAGGGCAGCCCTGAAAGGAATACCTTTACCTCTTGCGTATCCCACCGCCATACAGGTTCCCGAGTCCGGAATTGAGGAGACTACATCCAGCGGAGTGTCATCTTTTGCACCCATTATGCTGCCAAGTCTGTTGCGCACATCATCTACATTTATGCCTTCGTAGTTGCTGGTGGGGAAGCCGTAGTAGATCCAAAGGAATGAACAAATCTGGAGCTTCTTATGTGGTGCAATCAGTTGTGTTATACCCTCCGCAGTGAGTAACACCGTTTCACCGGGGCCAAGTATATATTCGCTCTCAAAACCAATATTGGGGAAGGAACAGTCCTCGGAGGCTACTGCAAAGCCCTCTTTGTCTCTACCTACGATTAGCGGAGTGCGGCCGTATTTATCCCTGGCTGCGATGATTCCGTCAGATGTGAGGATTAACATCGTTAGGGAGCCCCTGATACGGCTGTGTGCATATGCTATACCTTCGGAAAATGAGTCCTTTTCAGTGACGAGGTGTGAGGCAAGTTCAGTTTGGTTGGTCTTTCCCGAGCTTATTTCTGCAAAATTTTTGTTTTGGGCAAGAAATTCCTCTTCGAGCTCTTCGATGTTGTTGATTTTGCCGACCGTGGCGATAGCAAATCTGCCAAGGCGGGAGTTTATCAGTATCGGCTGCGCATCAGTGTCGCTTATCACTCCGATACCGGAATTGCCATCAAATTTGGCAAGGTCGGGTTCAAATTTAATTCTGAAATAGGAACTCTGTATGTCATGGATGGAGCGCGCAAAGAATCCGTCACGGTTAATAACCGCCATTCCGGCACGTCTAGTGCCGAGATGTGAGTGATAATCTGTTCCGTAAAAAAGTTCGGTTACGCATTCGCGTTTGGATATTACTCCAAATAAACCCCCCATAATTTCAGATTTGTAATTCAACCGACAAAGGTAGCATAAATAAAAATATAAACTACTCCAAACTGGCGATAATGGAAATAATTTCATTCAATAATCCCACCGTAAAATGCAATATCGAAGCTGCGCAAGTACCTGCAATAGGTATTCTCTTGGTAATAATGGCAGTGGCAGTCAGATAGAGTGAGGCTCCTGTAAGGGGTATTGCGAGAATGTTGGTAATGAGAAAAAAAGCCGAAAAATGTCCGAAATATAGAAAGGCGATGACTCCGGCGGTCATCTGGCAGCTGATACTTATACAGACGCTGTTCCATAATTTCTCCAGAAGTCGGATGCGGGTATGCATCAATCCTTTCAGGACAGGATAGATGGTGAAAATGGAGAATACGGCAAAGAAAGAGAGCTGAAATCCAACCTCTCTTGGAGCTTCTGGGTTAAAAATTGTGATTATAAGTGCGCTGGCAGCTAGTGAAGTGAGTCCATCCCTGTCGGAGTAGCGCCATCCGGACAATTCGTGAATAGTAATCATAAGTACCGCTCTAAATATAGAAGAGCTGAGTCCGGTAATAATGGCAAAGCCCCATAATGAAAACACTATTATGAGACTTTTGAGCCGCTTTGCAGCAATTGATCCGCCAATAAAGAAGAGCATTAGCTCCACAAGTTTGTAGATGATGCCTACGTGAAGTCCCGAAAGAGCCAATAGGTGTGCTGCGCCGCTTTTTCTATAATTTTCCCTCAATTCTCGGTTAATATCGCTCTTGTCGCCTGTTGTCAATGCACGTACTATGGCCAGTTCGTCACCTTCGCTGAGTATCTCTCCAAGCGATGTTGAAAAATCCTCTTTGAGAGCAGCTGCTGTACGATCAATTGCAGAGACCTTGATATCAACGGGAATTCTGGAGACTTGGAGTGATGCAGCCCCCAACAGAAAAAGTGTCGTCAGCAGTAGTATCCCTTTTTTAAATATCCTTGCTGTTATAGCGCAAACGATTGCCGCTGCAAAGAACAGGATAGGTGGTAGAGTCAGCCATCCTCCAAACAAATCGCCCGCAATGAAAGCGAGCGAACAGAAAAAAAGTCTCCTACCTTTCCACATAATCCTTCCCTCTATATTTCAAATTGCAATGTACAATTATTTTTTGAAAGGTCGCCTATAATGACTACTTTTGTAGGATAAATCTGACAACAATAACCAGATATATATTATGATAATACTTGTACTAAATTGCGGAAGTTCCTCTTTAAAATATCAAGTGCTTGATATGAGGAGCGACAATGACTATTCACTTCTGGCTAAAGGCCTTGTAGAACGTATCGGAGAAAAGATGGGTATTTATAACCACCAGTTACCGGGCAAAGAGAAAATTACTGTAGAAAAACCTGTGCCCAACCACACTGTGGGTATCTCCAAAGTACTCGAACTGCTTACTGACAAATCTCTCGGAGTTATCTCTTCACTTGAGGAAATAGAGGCCGTTGGCCACAGGGTTGCACACGGCGGTGAGTATTTTTCAGGCAGTGCTGCGATTGATGATGATGCAATTGCCAAGATTGAGAAGTGCGGCGAACTCGCTCCTCTTCACAATCCCGCCAATCTGCTCGGTATTCGTGCCGTGCAGTCCCTTATGCCGGAGATCCCCCAGGTGGCTGTGTTTGATACATCATTTCATCAGACCATTCCCGATTATGCATATATGTACGCAATTCCTTACGAGTACTATCAGAAATACAAGATCCGTCGCTACGGATTTCATGGCACCAGTCACAAATTTGTGGCAAAGAAGGCCTGCAACCTCGTAGGCTTGGATATTTCAAATTCAAAAATTGTCACTTGCCACCTCGGCAACGGCAGCTCTATCACAGCAATTAAGAATGGACGTTCCATTGACACCTCTATGGGATTCACCCCTATGGAGGGTCTTGTTATGGGCACCAGAAGCGGCACTGTTGATGCAGGAGTGGTAACATTTCTCGAAGAGAAAGAAAAGCTCAGCGCAGCTGAGATTAATACAATTCTGAATAAGAAAAGCGGACTTCTCGGTGTATCACAGGCCTCTTCAGATATGAGGGATATTGAGTCCGGTGCAGGAAGTGGCAATGCCAACGCTGCACTAGCACAAGAGATGCTTTTTTACGGCATCCGCAAATTTATCGGCGCCTACGCCGCAGCAATGGGTGGACTCGACATGATTGTCTTTACAGGCGGTATTGGAGAAAACTCCTCCATCACACGTGAACAAGCGTGCGAAAACCTTGAATTTATAGGTGTGGATTTTGACAAAGATCTCAATAGAGCTGTCAGAGGAAAGGATGTGGTCCTTTCCACCCCTTCATCCAAAGTGAAAGTTGTAGCTGTAACCACCAATGAGGAGCTGGTAATTGCACAAGACACAATGAATATTGTAAAAAACAAATAATTTAACACTAAGAACAATGATTACAAATTTCGAACAGATTTTTACGCAGTTGCGTTCAAAAAACAGAAAGCGCCTTGTTGCAGCTTGGGGTGTTGACGATCACACTATTACTGCTGCCCGTTTGGCAGTTGACAAAGGCATCGTTCACGCCATTCTCGTGGGTGATGCTGATATGATCAATGCAGTTTGCAAGGCGGAGGGCATAAACCCTTCTATGTTTACCGTTGTTGACAACAAAGATGAACTCCAATCGATTACACAGGCTGTAGATATGATCAATGCAGGTGAAGCTGACATCTTGATGAAGGGTCTTTGCAGCACTGATAAATATATGCGTGCCATTCTCAATAAAGAGCGCGGACTCCTTCCCCCCAAGGCAGTTTTAAGTCACGTTTCAGTGCTTGAGAATCCCAACTACCATAAACTTATCATTCTTGGTGACATGGCAGTAATCCCTGCCCCGGACTTCAAGCAGAAAGTTGCTATCACCAGGTATCTGGTACAGACCGCACATGCTCTCGGTATAGAGAAACCTAAAGTAGCCGCTATCGCAGCCACCGAGCAGATGCTTGAGGGTATGCCCGCTTGTGTTGAAGGAGCCATGCTTGCAAAGATGGCAGATAGAGGCCAGATTAAAGGTTGTTACATTGACGGTCCTCTCGCACTCGACGTAGCTATCTCCAAAGAGGCTGTAGAAATTAAGAAACTTGAGAGCAATGTAGCAGGTGACGCCGACTGTCTGTTGTTCCCCAATATTGAGTCAGCCAACGTCTTCTACAAGGTTAACTCACAGCTTTCAGTAGGTGTGAAACAGGCTGCAATTGTAGCCGGTGCAAAGGCTCCATGCGTACTTTCAAGTCGTGCCGACAGCATTTACACTAAGCTCAATTCTATCGCTCTTGCAGCTCTTACGGCAAAATAGATCTCAAGATGAAGATTCTTTGTCTCAATCCGGGATCTACTTCTACGAAGATTGCTGTTTTTGAAGATGGAAAACAAGTCTTTATAACCAATATCAAGCACTCTGCGGAAGCGATTGCAAAGTACAAATCGGTTATAGACCAGTATAAGTTTAGAGAGGAGATTATTCTCAAGACTCTTGCCGACAACGGCTTTGATAAATCGGAGTTCAGTGCCGTTGTGGGTCGAGGAGGCCTTCTCAAACCTATCCCTTCCGGCACATACGAAGTGAATGAGGCACTGTTGGCCGATCTTCGTGGCTCAGTTGGCGGTGAGCATGCTTCCAATCTTGGCGGTATCCTTTCTGATTCGATTGCATCTGAGATCCCAGGCTGTCGCGCATTCATTTCCGACCCTGTAGTTGTGGACGAGCTTAGTGACCTGGCCAGGGTAGCCGGTCACCCTAAGTTCAAGCGTATCTCCATTTTTCACACTCTCAACCAGAAAGCTGTTGCCAAACATTATGCGAGCGAAATCGGAGTTTCTTATGACTCTCTCAATCTCATTGTTGCACATCTTGGTGGAGGCGTTTCAGTAGGAGCACACTATCAAGGAAAGGTAATTGATGTCAATAACGCTCTCAACGGAGAAGGACCTTTTTCACCCGAGCGCTCCGGTACTCTTCCTGCACAGCAGCTTGCAGATCTCTGCTTTTCCGGTAAATATACACCTGAAGAGGTCAATAAGATGATTTGCGGACAAGGCGGAGTAGTTGCCTATCTTGGTACGAATGATTTTTATGAGGTAGAACTCAAGATGGTAGATGATCCACATTTCAAGTTTATTGCCGATGCATTCCTTTACAATGTTGCCAAAGAGATAGGAGCAATGGCAGCTGTCCTTAAAGGCAAAGTGGATGCAATTTTGATTACAGGAGGTGTGGCAAAAGGCAAGGGAATGATGAAGGATTTGACAGAGTATATAAAGTTTATCGCTCCCGTCAAAATATATCCCGGAGAGGATGAAATGGCCGCTCTGGCAATGAATGGCTTTGCCGTTCTGGAAGGTCGAGAAGAAGCGAAGGTTTATAGTTAGGAGTTTAAAGTTCTGAGTTTAGAGTAATTTTGGAGTTTGGAGTTGTGTGGGGTAGGGTTGGTTTCGAGTTCTGAGTGGTGCAAGTTACGGGTTACGAGGTGCGGGTTGGTTTCGAGTTACGTGGTGTTTGTCGTGAACTTGAGTTAGGGTTAAGCTCAGAACTGGCTTAAAGTTAAAAGTAGGCCATTTTTGGCTCTCTAAATGAAAAAAGGAGGATGATTTCAAAATCGTCCCCCTTCCTTTTTCTCTCAAAATTCCTCATTGCACCCTACCCACTCCACACTCAGAACTCCACACTCAGAACTCCACACTCAGAACTCCACACTCAGAACTCCACACTCAGAACTCCACACTCAGAACTCCACACTCAGAACTCCACACTCAGAACTCCACACTCAGAACTCCGCACTCAGAACTCCGCACTCAGAACTCCACACTCAGAACTCCACACTCAGAACTCCGCACTCAGAACTCCACACTCAGAACTCCACACTCAGAACTCCGCACTCAGAACTCCACACTCAGAACTCCACACTCAGAACTATTTTTTCTATCTTTTAATCAAGGTAGCTGCAATCTGATGTGCCATCATAAGGAAGTCATCGGCAATAGCGGAATCAAATGTGATTACAACATTGAGTTGGATGTCGTCAACAATGATGGCTTTCTTGTAGATATAGCTATCATCCTTGTGGCCGATGATGTAAAATTCATTTTCAGAGATGGTCGTATCGTCAAGGATATAGCCTATCTCTTTGAATCCTTCACATTTTTCCTCAAAATGCTCCTGTATGGTCTGATTGAACATCACAGTGCTGTTATAGCCGCCATAAGCATAGAATCTGGCAAGACCATTGTCCGAAATAAATAACTGTCCATCTCCATTTTCAGGCTCCCCTTGTCCGGTGAAATTGAAAGGATACCTGATGGTGAACCCGAAACGTTCATTGTAATAACATCTGTCCATAACCAGGTCAAGTTGGTCAAATCCACCAAATCCGTCCCATTCAAGATGGCCGACTTTCTGATACTCTTCGCCTCTTACATAGACAGTGATGTCTTTGCCTTTCTGGGGCAATTCTATATAGTAGCGGGTAGCATCCGGTATGGAGGCTGCAAGTGCAGGAAGCGGTTTTAGAGTCTGCTCTTCAATGCGGTGTTCGTAAAACATCTTTAGTGCTTTCTCATTTTCTCTAAGGACAACGCCCACTATCCGCCTGCCATCCGGCACTTTCCAGTAGCACATCTGGAGATTACCCTCCTGCTCACCGGAAATGCCCGCACGCATATAGCCATTGCGTTTATCCATTAAAACATAGCCATTAGGGTCACTGGTGATATCTATTTCGTGGTAGACATTATATGCCACTTGCAATACATCGTTTGAAAATGCTTTGGAAATGACGTTAAAGTAGTACTCAATATCCGGAATGGACTGGTCGGGAAGGGTGATGACTTTCTCCTGCCAGATATTCTCAATCTGGGGGACATTCATCCTGCCGGCAAAAACTGATCCTGAAATCAACAGCGCCGACAGTGTGTTGACTAGGATTATCAGTCGTTTCATTGTATATGTGGTATTGGTTGTTAGTATTTATCACCAGCAATTGTTAGGAACAATATCAGTACTATCCGTTTCGCCGTCTTAGGGATCTACTCTAGATTCTCAAATATACAAAATATTTTTCAAATCTTAATGCTTATCTTTGCATGGAAAAAACAATTTTTTATGTTTTTATGGCAGAGAAGATACCTGTAGAGCTTGGAACGGAAAAGATTGGCACATTGTTGAGGCAATATGCAGTACCGGCAATTATAGCGATGACCGCTTCCTCGCTTTACAATATGGTGGATAGCATATTTATAGGCCAGGGAGTGGGACCTCTCGCCATTTCCGGTCTGGCAGTAACGTTTCCCCTTATGAACCTATCAGCGGCCTTTGGAACACTGGTAGGTGTCGGAGGTGCTACTCTCGTATCGGTGCTGCTGGGACAGCGCAACTATGACATGGCGAAGAAGGTGCTTGCAAATGTCTTTATCCTCAATGTTGTCATCGGAGTGCTCTTTACCATCTTCTCGCTCTCATTCCTCGACCCGATTCTTAGATTTTTCGGTGCGAGCGACGATACCCTCCCTTATGCCAGGGAGTATATGACTGTGATATTGTCAGGTAATATTATCACCCATCTCTATTTCGGACTAAATGCCATACTCAGGGCGTCGGGGTTTCCCAAGAAAGCGATGACGGCCACCATTTTAACCGTTGTGCTAAATACCATACTTGATCCGATTTTCATCTTCCTCTTTGATATGGGAATTCAGGGTGCGGCAATTGCCACGGTCATTTCTCAGGCTGTATCGCTGGTATGGGTTTTCCGAATGCTCTCCGATAGAAGGAAACTGCTCCATTTTTCCAAGGATAAATTCTCTCTTGACTGGAAGATTGCTCTCCGTTCGCTTTCGATTGGCATGGCACCTTTCCTAATGAATATTACCTCTTCCCTAGTGGTGATATTGATAAATAATCAGCTTAGAAGACATGGTGGCGATATGGCAATTGGCGCTTACGGAATAATCAACAGAATTGTATATCTTTTCATCATGATAGTTATGGGATTTACGCAGGGTATGCAGCCCATAGCCGGATATAATTATGGAGCTAAACTCTATTCAAGAGTGACTGAGGTCTTTCGTCTTACGGTCTTTTGGGCAACACTTATAACTACCCTCTGTTTTTTGGTGGGAATGTTTTTTCCTGGTGTTGCGGTATCGCTTTTTACCAGAGATCCTGAACTCAAGGCGATTGCTATGCGTGGTTTGAGAATTGATGTCTGCCTTTTCCCGATCGTTGGATTTCAAATGGTGACTTCCAACTTTTTCCAGAGTCTCGGACTTGCCAAGAGGGCGATTTTCCTCTCCCTTTCACGTCAGCTGCTCTTTTTGATTCCCTGCCTTGCAATACTCCCGAGCTTTTTCGGAGTTGACGGAGTATGGATGAGCATGCCGGTATCAGATGCAATAGCAACAGTCGTAGCAGCTCTGATGCTGAGCTCTTTAATCCGCAAATTCAGGGCAGAAACCACCATGCAAAATACCTTGGAAGACAACGCCAATAGCCAACAATCAATAATAAGCAGCAATTAGCAGGTAAGATAATTGATTGACAAAGATAAATGTATGAATAAATAATTATAGACAAAAAGAATTATTATTTGGGTGTAAAATCAACATTTAGATCCATAACCCATAACTAGCACCCTAACCCCAAACTAGTAACTTTTAACTCAATACTACACACTACATACTCATAACTCAAAATGGAACATTTTGTAATAACCATAGGACGCCAGATTGGCAGCGGAGGACTTGACACAGCCTCCATGCTTTCCGAACAGCTCGGCGTACCGATGTATGACAAGAATCTCCTGATGGAGGTTTCCAAACAGAGCGGACTTGCCTGCGAATTCTTTGAAAAACGGGATGAAAAGGCGGCTAAAAGACCGTTGGGTCGTTTTTTTGGACTTAGATCCACAATGCAGGGCAATGACGGATTTCCTGCGTTCAATGCCATCTCAGATGAACAACTCTTTAATATCCAGAGTGAGGTGATGCGGAATATTGTAGAAAAAGAATCCTGCATAATAGTGGGTAGATGCGCAGACTATGTCCTTCGAGACCATCCACGTTGCCTTAGTATATTTATCAGCGCCTCAATGGAGGATAGGGTTGCCAGAATTGTTGCAGGACAGGGTATATCCGAATCCGAAGCTCGCCGCATTATAGAACACGGAGATCGTAAACGCGCCGATTATTACAACTATTACACCTTTAAACAATGGGGAGATTGCTCAAGTTATCACCTCTGCCTTAATTCCTCCAAACTGGGTAGTATAGAAAATGTGGTGAAGGTTATACGCAATTACATGGAAGTAATAAATTTTTGATATATCATGGCTGACGAAAAAATTATCTTTTCGATGAACGGGGTGAGCAAGATTCTCCCTCACAACAATAAAGTAATCATCAAGGACATTTATCTCTCATTTTTCTATGGCGCTAAAATCGGCATCATAGGTCTTAACGGCTCAGGTAAATCCACAGTATTGAAAATCATTGCGGGTGTAGAGATCCCTACCCAAGGCGAAGTGGTATTTGCTCCGGGGTATAGTGTGGGCTATTTGGAGCAAGAGCCACAGCTCGATGACTCCAAAACGGTGATTGACGTGGTGAGAGAGGGTGTCCAAGAGGTAATGGATTTACTTAAAGAGTACGAAGAGGTTAATCTCAAATTTATGGAGCCGATGGATGATGATGAGATGAACGCTCTAATTGAGCGTCAGGGCGAGCTTACCGATAGAATTGAACAGGTGAGTGGCTGGGATATCGACTCCAGATTGGAAAGAGCGATGGATGCACTTCAATGCCCTGAGCCGGATGCTTCTATAGCCACTCTCAGTGGTGGAGAGAGACGTAGAGTGGCACTTTGCCGTCTGCTGCTTCAGGAACCTGATGTGTTACTTCTGGACGAGCCGACCAACCACCTCGACACCGAGAGTATTCAGTGGCTTGAAGCGCACCTCAAACAGTATAAGGGTACTGTTATCGCAGTAACGCACGACAGATATTTTCTGGATAATGTAGCAGGATGGATACTCGAACTCGACAGGGGAGAGGGTATCCCCTGGAAGGGTAATTACTCCTCATGGCTCGAACAGAAGAGTATTCGCCTGGCGATGGAGGAGAAGCAGGAGAGTAAACGTCGCAAGACTCTCGAACGTGAGCTCGAATGGGTCAGGATGGCCCCAAAAGCGCGTCACGCCAAGTCTAAAGCACGTTTGGGTGCATACGAAAAGCTCCTAAGTGAAGATGGACGCCAGAAGGAAGAGAGGCTCGAGATCTTTATTCCCAATGGTCCTCGTCTGGGTAATAAGGTGATCGAATTTCAGGGGGTAAGTAAGGCATACGGAGACAAGATACTATTTGAGGATCTAAGCTTTAAGCTACCTCCGGCAGGTATAGTAGGAATTATTGGCCCCAACGGCTCAGGTAAAACCACACTTTTCAGGCTGATAATGGGCTATGAGCAGCCGGATTCGGGCACATTCGAGATAGGGGAGAGCGTCAAGATAGCTTATGTAGATCAGCAACACAAGCAGATAGATCCCAACCTAACCGTCTATGAGACCATTACGCAGAATTCCGAGTATGTGAGACTTGGCAATCGTGATGTCAATGCACGTGCCTATGTATCAAGGTTTAATTTTAGCGGAGCTGACCAGGAGAAACTATGCGGGGTACTTTCGGGAGGTGAGCGCAACCGTCTGCACCTTGCACTGACCCTAAAGGAGAATGCCAACGTATTGTTGCTCGACGAGCCTACCAACGATGTGGATATCAATACCATTCGTGCTCTCGAGGAGGGTCTTGACAATTTTGCCGGTTGTGCTGTGGTAATCTCCCACGACAGATGGTTCCTCGACCGTATTGCAACTCATATTCTTGCTTTTGAGGGCGATTCGCAGGTCTATTTCTTCGAGGGAACCTATTCGGAGTATGAGGAGAATAAAAAGCGCCGTTTGGGCAATGTAGAGCCCAAACGTTTCAAGTATAAGAAATTGATAGGATAAAGACCTTTTCTGCCTGATTCAGGCGAGGTCTATACCGTGTTTGTAGCACTCCATCCGCATTGCTTCCGGCCAGACACTGCTCTGGATTTCGCCTATATGGGCTTTTCTGAGCAGAAACATGCAGAGTCGCGATTGTCCAATGCCACCGCCTATGGTGAGGGGCAGTTCTCCTGAGAGTAGCTTGTGGTGGAAGTAAAGTTCCGACTTCCATTCTTCTTCACTTAGAGATAGCTGGTGACGAAGCGCTTCCTCATCTACCCTTATGCCCATAGATGATATCTCGAAGGCGCACTCCAACACAGGATTCCATAGCAACAGGTCTCCGTTGAGTCCCTGATATCCTTCAGAATTTTGGGTGCTCCAGTCATCGTAATCCGATGCCCTTGTGTCGTGTGGTTTCCC
This sequence comes from Bacteroidales bacterium, assembly GCA_033811195.1. Classification (GTDB taxonomy): domain Bacteria; phylum Bacteroidota; class Bacteroidia; order Bacteroidales; family UBA932; genus Cacconaster. The sequence continues at coordinate 98,867 of JAPXOZ010000004.1, forward strand.
ATCTGATAGTTTTCCTCCGATGCCAATGATAAAGACTGCCTTTTTTTCCTTACAGATCGCGTCTTCCCTCTTTTTCGGAGAAAACCAGGGATACCTTTGCAGCAATTCTTCCGAATGAATAAAGAAGATTTCCTCCGGTAGTATTGGATGAATTTGTGGAAAGTCCACATAGATCTTATTTTCGGTCACTTTTATCGCCTCATAAATACGGCGAACAATCTTTTTGAGGAATTCCAGATTTCTTTCGGAACTTTCTATTACTCTTTCCCAGTCCCATTGATCCACGTAGATTGAGTGGATGTTGTCCAGTTCTTCGTCGGGGCGGATTGCATTCATATCGGTATAGATACCGCTTCCAATGGGAGTTTTAAGGGTTGCCAGCTTTAGGCGTTTCCATTTTGCAAGAGAATGTACCACTTCGGCGAGGTTATCCTGCATATCTTTTATGGGAAAACTTACCGGACGTTCTATTCCATTTAAGTCATCGTTGATTCCGGTTCCCTTCATCACCACCATTGGTGCTGTAACACGCAGCAGTGAGAGTTGAGCGGAAAGGTTGAGCTGAAACATATCTTTAACCACTTTGATGGCTTTTTCGGTCCTGACGACCGTACCGAGGATATTGCTGTAACCGGCGGGAATATAGAGTGACATAGTCTGTAGCAAGTCTTTTTAGGGTTCAAATCTATGCCAACTCTAACAATTATCCAAATATTTATATCTTTGCCATTTAAATGAACCCCCGTTTCTACAAAGTATGAGGAAAATTTCAAAAACATTGAAGAGGTGGCACGAAAATAATATTGACACTCTCGGCAAACTCTTCGAGTATTCAACCACGAAATATAGTAATAACAAACAGTCTCAGGTAATAGACGGGGAACTCTATTATACTTACGCTTCATTTAAAGAAAAGTGTGAGTCAATCTCAAATAAACTCAGTCAGTATGGTATAGGAGCCAGTGACAAGGTCGCAATTCTTGCCCACAACACTCCCAACTGGACGGTAGCTTTCTTTGCCTGCGTGCCTTTTAGCCGCATTGTGGTACCAATCCTTACCGAATCTTCAGAAAATGAAGTGACCAATATTCTGCACCATTCCGATAGCAAGGTTATTTTCATTTCCAGAAAACTTCTCTACAAACTTTCTCAGGAGTCACTTTCCAGAATGAGATTGGTAGTGGATATTGATACCTTCGAGATTATTAAAGCGGATGAGGAGGCATTTACCTGTGACGGTAGGGTGGCCGTGCCGATGCCAAATGATATTGCTGCCATTATCTACACTTCAGGCACTACAGGCAGTGCTAAGGGGGTGTTACTGAGCCACCGCAATTTCATATCCAATATAATGGCCTGTTATTATTCTCACAAGTGTACGGATAAGGATAGTTGCATATCAATCCTACCGATGGCTCATACATACGAACTTTCTCTCGGAGTGCTCTATCCGATCTATTGCGGCGCAACAGTCTATTATCTCTCCACACCGCCTGTACCCGCACTACTGATGGCTGCTATGAAGAAAATTCGTCCTACAGCGCTCCTCACCGTACCATTGATTATTGAAAAAATTTACCGCAATAGCGTTTTACCTGCCATTAGAAAGAGCAAGACCCTCTCTTGGTTGAATGAGCATCACAACAGACTGATGTGCCGTATTATAGGATGGAAGCTTAAAAAGAGTTTCGGCGGCAAGCTCAATTTCTTTGGTGTGGGCGGTGCCAAGCTCGACACTACTGTCGAGGAGTTTCTCTGGAAGGCACGCTTTCCCTATGCTATCGGCTACGGACTTACTGAAACTGCTCCTCTTATCTGCCACGCTATGTATAAGGATAGATACCCCGGATCTATAGGATATCCCGTATACGGAGTGGAAATGCGTCTGGATAATGTCAATCCTAAAACGGGGGAAGGGGAAATTGTGGTTAAGGGAGACAATGTTATGCTCGGCTATTATAAAGACCCCGAGCGCACCAAGGAGGCCTTTACTGAAGATGGTTGGTTTAGGACCAATGATGTTGCTTCCATGGATAAGAAAGGGAGGTACTATATCAAAGGCCGTGTCGGAAATATGATTGTCGGCCCTACGGGCGAAAATATCTATCCGGAAGAGATAGAGAGTGTAATCAATGATATTGAAGGTGTAAACGAATCGATCATTGTTGAGCGTAAAGGTAAATTGGTGGCACTTATTCAGTTTAATGAGAATGTTATTGACTGGGGCTGTGAAGGTGAGGCCGAATTTTATGAGAAACTCGAAGCTATAAAAGTTAAGGTGATGGAGATTGTCAACAAAAAGGTCAGTAAGTACTCCAAAATAAACTATGTCGAGGTAATGAAAGAGCCTTTCGATAGGACCGCGACAAGGAAAATACGTAGATTTAAGTATGAAGAGGAGTAGAGGAGAGTGTGTAGTGTGTAGTCTGAGTTGCGAGTTACGGGTTACGGGGTTCAGGTTATGGGGTACGGGGTGAAAAACATAGAAGTATTGAGCAACTCAAAACCATCTACTAAAAAACTTACTCGGAACTCCTTACTCGGAACTCAGAACTAAATAAATATACATGTGATGCAACCTTTTGGTTATTTTTGCATCTAATATATAGATAGTTCATTCACATTTGGTAATGTCACATATGGGGATGTCTGGTTTTGACAGCATATGATGACGGATGGCAAGCATGCCGAGCTTCGTGACCTGGCTCGTTAATCTCAGATCTCAAGCCATTAACTGGCAATAACAACTATGCACTCGCTGCGTAATCTAGACTAAGTCAGATTCCTTAATCGAGCTGGCCAGGCCGGTATCGACGAGTATCCCGCCGGACTTTAAGCGGACTATGTTCGGTAAACGGGGTATCATCCAAGTTCGCTGCACGCGACGACTCCTCTACTTCGCGTCAAGACATCGAGGATAAGGAGGCGGTGGCAGGCCTGCAAGCAGTCTCCTCCCGACAATCAACAGCAGGATAAGCATGTAGAAAACCCTCTGGCGCTATGTTTGGACGGCGGTTCGACTCCGCCCATCTCCACCAAAGTTAATTTTAGGTGAGTTATATTTTTACGCAGAATTTTACGCCGAAAGGCATGGGATTCTGCGTTTTTTTTACGTGGTGCAGGGTGCGAGTTTCGGGGTGCGTGGTTCGGGTTACGAGGTGCGAGTTTTAGGAGTAGCTTATGATTTGTGGAGGGTTTTGTGGGGGAGGATGTGGATGGTGATGATGGCTATTTCAGAATTGATACTACCTGCAACTATAACAGATATCTTTTCATCCTCTAAAGAAAAAACAGTGATACTCCCGCGATACTTATAAAGGCGCCAACAACCTCTATAACTTTCACTTTTTGCTTAAAAATCAGGTAAGATGGCAGAATAATGAGAACCGGTGTCAGTGCCATAATGGTCGAAGCTATGCCGGCGTTGGTATATTGCACCGCCATCAGCGAGAGCGAGACGCCTATAAAAGGTCCGGTAATGGTCACGAGGGTGGCAAAGAGCATCCCACGGCGGTCTTTGAGCGAATTAATCATTATTGGCACCTCTTTTCTGACCAGAAGGATCAAAATAAACCCCACAGCACCTATTGCCGCTCTTATGAAGGTTGAGGCGAAGGGAACCATTGTACTTACCGTAGTAGCACCCTTGGGGATTGCAGCATGATAATGACCCATGCCCACTTTGCTCAGCACCAGACCCACGCCTTGACCAACTCCTGCACCTATTCCCAGCAAAACTCCTTTTATAGGAAGTTTGACAGCCATTTTGTGCCCCTGACCCCTACTGAGGATGGACATGGCAATACCCGAAAGAGTTACAACCATACCCAGCAAACCCTTCCAGGAAATAGTCTCTCCGAGTAACGCCCAGCTCGTGATAGCCGCCACCGGAGGAGCCAGAGTCATAAAGAGCTGCCCGAAACGCGCACCAATTACCAGGTAGGAGTTGAAGAGGCACCAGTCGCCAAACACATACCCTATGAGTCCCGAAAGAAGCAGCCAAAACCAGGTCTGGCCATCAGCAAAGCGCGGCCAGGGTGCTCCGGTCACTATCCAAAGGGTTGCACCGAGCATCAGTAGCGACAGTGTCATCCTTATGATATTAAGCTGCAGCGACCCGATACGCTTTGTGCCAACTTCGGCAAAAAGCGCTGTAGCTGTCCAACTAACTGCTACCGCCAATGATATGAGTTCTCCTGTGTATCCCATAACAGGCGGCAAAGATAGTTATTTTTAGTTTTGAGTGTGGAGTTGGGAGTATTGATTGGTATGGGTGCGAGTTTCGAGTTGCGTGGTGCGGGGTGGAGGAGAGTAGATTAAGGGTGTGGAGTTGGGAGTATGTAGTTCGTCCGGGGTGCAAGAGAGGATTATCAGGAAATTATGGATTTAGGGATGTTAGAGGCCGGAACGGGAGTGTTGTCGGTATAATAAAAAATCCCCCGTTAAAGGACGAGGGAACCTAATGTTTTCACAACATGTAGACAATCACGGCATCATACTTCTTAGCTGTTTGCGATATATCAAAGATACGAAATGTAGTCAATTCACAACTGGTAATCATACGCATACAGGATACGCTGCGCTGTTTGCGATATTTCAAAGATACAGTGGCAAGTATTAGACCGGGTAGGATTTGAATTGACGATTTGGCATGTGGGCCATTTGTATTAACCTGGTTTTAATTAATTCCCAGTTTATTTTAGAACCGATAAGGTCTATTGATTCGAGGTTAGTTATGTCGTCAAAGAACGTGAGGCTTTTTATGACATGTATGGTATCGTCTATTCCGTAGAATTGTGAGAATGTGTCAAGCATTTCCTTGAGTGATTCGTGTTTTGAAAGGAATGCAATATCTATAAAGTCCTTCATTCTGGTACCGTCTGAGGATATAGCAAGTAGTTTCATTGCAGCTATATCCCTAAAGTCCAGAAGCCTTATTCCCTCCTCGATGATTATAGGAAGTGTATGGTGACCTTTGGTCTTAATAAAATCGACCTTAACTTCACCTGTCGGTGTTTTGATTGTTCCAGTTAGGGTATTATTAGCGTATTGCCTTGTGACGAAACTATAATTACCTTGGAGATAGTGCATAAGTGAGAGGAAGTCGAAATCTTGTTCGGTGAAAAGGTCAAGGTCTACACTTTTCCTATGTCCAATCTGAAGGGCGAGTGCCGTTCCACCAACCAGGTTGAAACTAGAGAGTTTCTCGTCTTCCATTAACTTTTTTAGCAGTTCTAAAGTGCCTTTATCGACTGTTTCCTTTTGTAACATAACATTTCTTCCTTATCTATGCCGAATAATAGGGAGGCCCAATTTGCCTCTTTAGGGTTCATTGATGGGATTTTTTTGACGATTTCTGCAACTTTTTCGGGCCCTCCGTAGATGTTGTACAGGGCGTAGTAGTCTTCTTTTCTTCCAAGTTCAAGGACGCGGAGAACGGCTATTGTGGAGAGTTTTTCCCAATTCGGATTATCCATATTGTAATCCCAAAGCAGCGAACGGGGATATTGACAGTCTGTATGTTGTTTCCAGTCGTCAAGGAAAGTCAGTCGTGTATGTTTTTTCTGTGATGTCATATCTAAATTAGATGAAACTTCCTAAACCATTTGGAGTTTCTTGTATTTACAAATTTACACATAATTGTTTGATACAGCAAGTTTTGAGGCCGAAAATAATAGCCCACATTATTATGTGTATTATAATGTGGGCAAGTAACAATGTGGTTTTCAATAACCCTATTTTGCAATCAGCTATTTGAGGTATGTAAGATATAAAAGATGTATCTACTCAATCCCAGTCAATAGCATTCTGCTTGTCAATTTGCCCTTGGCGTCGTAATGCTCAGTTTTGACTACTCCGAGACCTTTTCCTATCCAGGTGATGGTAGTGCCTTGTTGTGTTCCGATAATCGGATATTCTGCTTCAACAGTTTGTATGATCTTAAAACATACGAACTGTCCCACGGGAGTATCAACTATTTCTGCACGTACTGCTTTACGATTAAATATCTGGAACTCCAGTGGTGGTATATCCATTACATCCGTTCCGGTCTCCATTTTCATTTTCAACTTGGCCTTGGCGTCAGGAAGGGATTGTCCTGGTTTAAGCTTTGTGGGAATCACCATATCGTTTCCGGTCATGCTTGCATCAAAATCGGCTCCTTCCAATCCTTTTGGAGGTATGATGTCAAGCATATTCACATAGAAATTGCCGCTTTGTGCACGCATCGAAAAGGTACCGCCATTTTGAACCCGTCCTTTTGCATCTGTTATCTGGCCTGATACAGTGGCTTTCACGCTATTCTTTGTTCGGTTAAGTTCTATGACCTCTGATTTATTATATCCCTGTACCTTGCCTTTGCCATTGTACATGGTATAGGTAATTACGGTCCCTTTTTTAATGGCGTAATAGGGCTCATTATTGTCCCAATCTGAAGTGTCATCAGCAGGCACGCCGGTATCGGCCGGCTCAACGATAGAAACATCAGGTTTTTTTTCTTTCTTTTGTTTAGCAAGCTCCTCAGCTTTGTCGAAGGTTTTCCCTACGGCTTCTTTAGTTTTTTCTTGAACTTTTTCTTCCACTTTTTGTTTCGCCGCCTCTTCCGCTTTTTTGCCCAATTGCTTCAGCCAGCCCTGAGCGCTGATTTCACTAATATTCCCGACCGCCAATAACAGGACGAGAACTAATGTCAGTTGTCTTGGTTTCATTTTATTTATTTGTTTGATTATTGGTTTTGGTAGAACCAATTCATTTTTTCTACGGTTCAAAGATACAAAAATGTAGGTAACTAATAACATGGAACTTTTTTCCTATTTTTGCAGTATGAAAAGAGTTGTTTTAATGGCGGTGGTGCTGCTGTTTGCGGTAGGTGCTGCTGCGCAGGAAAGATATCAGAAAGTAATTCCTCCCCGGCGTTATGAGGAGGCAAATAAAGAAGTGAAAGTGAGACCTTTAGCTGTATTATTCGGAGATTCTATTACCGATGCCTGGCCTATAATGAGCCCTGAGTTTTTTAAACTTAACAATCTTATCGGTCGTGGTATCAGCGGAGAGACTACGAGTGACATGCTGATTAGATTCCAGAAAGATGTGGTGGCTCTGAGGCCTAAATATGTGGTTATCCTTGCGGGAACAAATGATATTGCGATGAATGACGGGCCGATCTCCCTTGAACATATCCTCGACAATATAATCTCGATGTGTCAGATTGCCAAGGCCAATCGCATTAAACCCATACTTTGCTCGGTCTTGCCGGCTTATCTATACAGGTGGCGTACGGAACTGACCCCTGCTGAGGAAATAATAGAGCTAAATGCGATGATCAGTGCCTACGCAAAAAATGCTCGTATTCCTTATGTGGACTATCATACGTCTATGAAGGATGAGCGCAATGGACTTCAGGAAAATCTCGGGCCGGACGGTGTTCACCCCAATCTTGAGGGTTATCGGATGATGGAGTCAATTCTGATCGATTATCTTAAGTAGAATCGAATGAAATCAGATATCATCATCCGGCAGGCAACCAAAGCTGATATCGCTTTGATTCGCGATTTGGCAGAAATAATATTTCCTTATACATACGGGAAAATGCTCTCACCCGAGCAGGTCGACTATATGATGGAGTGGATGTACTCTCCGAATAATTTAGCTGCGGGATTGGATTCTGGGCAGGAATATTTTATTGGAGAAATAGCAGGGGAGGCGGTGAGCTATGCGGGAATTGCGCCTCAAGAGGATGACTCCGATGGCACCAAGGTATTTGAACTGATGCGCCTTTATATTCTACCGGAATATCAGAAGACAGGGCTCGGTAAACTTCTGTTCGAGCATGTTTGCGAGCATATCCGCAACAAGGGGTTGCCGAAGTGCAGAATGATGTTACATGTCAACAGGGACAACCCCGCGGTGCAATTTTACCTGCATCAAGGGATGCAAATTCTTTACAGCAAGGACTTTGATATCGGTCACAATTTCTGGATGAATGACCATATTATGGGTATGGATCTTTAATTTCTCACAAACATATCATACCTTTGGAGTAGAGGCGGGCGGTGCCGGAAATGAGGACGCGGTCGCCGCAATCTTCGCAATAAAGAGTGCCTCCGCGGGGCGAAATTTGTTTGGCGGTCATAACGCGTTTGCCGAGACGTGCACTCCAGTAGGGGATAAGCGTACAATGGGCCGAGCCGGTTACAGGATCCTCCAAAATGGTGCTCTGCGGTGTGAAAAAGCGAGATACGAAGTCAACTTCTGGCTCCGAAGCTGGAGCGGTGATTATCACTCCACCGGGGTTCATATTGACCATATCAAAAAGGTTGCGGTCTATCTCTATCTCTTCGATCTGTTGTTGTGATTGATATATGAGCAGGTAGTCGCGCTCTTTAAGCACTTCCAATGGCTTGATACTCAAAGAATCATACGTCTCTCTTGGGAGTGTTGCGGGCATTGCAGGCCGGGAAGGGAAGTTGAGCGTAAAGAGTTCATCATCGACACCAACCCTCAATTCTCCGCCGGCGGAGGTAAAGAGTATCTCATCTATGGGCTTGTCTGAGTCTCTGGCGATGATGAAAGCTGTCGCAAGAGTAGCGTGACCGCAAAGATCCATCTCGATGTCGGGGGTAAACCAGCGTATGGAATACCCCTCCGTGCAGCTGTTTTTTATGAAAAATGCGGTTTCAGCCACCCCATTTTCAGCTGCTATTTTAAGCATCAAATCATCTTTGAGCCAATTCTCAAGCGGTATTACGCAGGCGGGATTGCCCTTGAAAATCTCGTCAGTAAAAGCATCGACGTGATAAGAGTTAAGTATCATAGTCTATAAGTTTTGTTGTTTGCTAAAACAGCGTTTTTTCTTCATTATTTAAATTTACATGTACAATATCGTTGTCTTTGAAGTACCAGATATATCCGGTAATGCCCGGAAGGCCGATTTGCCTGAGATTCTTCATATAGTCGCGCACCTGCTTACGATATTTTGCGTCATCGTGTTTGCCGAATTTATAATCTATCACAATTGTTTCATTCTCTCCTATGAGAATCCTGTCCGGGCGTTGTGTTTCCTCATTTTTAATAAGGATCTCCTGCTCGTTCAGCACCTCGTAAGTGCCATCAAACCAGTGTCTTTCTGCTATCGATTCTATGTTTTTTGCGAGAAATCTCTTCGCTTCCTCTTGTTCGGATGCCTTTAGATCTCCCTGGATAACAGCTCTGTTGACAGCATCATCCAGGTCATCTATGGTGTTGATTTCTGAAAGGATATCGTGGAGCACCAGGCCTTTGATACGGGGACTCTCCAAAGGATCCTTTTCAAATTCAAAAAAGTCGCGCGATCGGAATGATTGCTCGAGTCTGTCACCAATAGGGATTGAGCGGAATGATTTAACAGTTTTGGTCTCGATGCCATTTTCGAGTACTTCTACCTTTTGGGTGGCTCGCTGTTGCTGTTTCTTAGCCATATCCTTAGCATCCCTATAACGCCATTGGCCATTATTAGCGCGTGCTTCGAACAAATAACCATTTTCGTACTCTTCTATTTTGCCATCCTTCCCGCGTGCCTTTACAAAAGAGCTGAGTTTTGAAGCCATGCTATCATCTTTTGATTCATCAGGCGCATAGATAACCATTTCGAAATAGGCGCGCGTCATCGCAACATAAGCGATGTTCAAAGTGTCAATATAGGTCTCTTTTCTTTCCGTTTCAAAATCCTTCTCGAAGCCTGTGTTCTCCTTGGTAGTGTATTTAACAGGAATCAGGCCTATGTTTTTTAGTTCATCAATATCCGGTATGCACCAGAGATAGGGAGCATATATGCCGCTTTTTACTGAGGTTTTTTCGTTGAAAAATGGGATAATGACTGCTTTGAAGCCGAGTCCTTTTGCTTTGTGTATTGTCATTACACGCACAGCATTCTGGTCGGAAGAGGAATTGATCTTTACATTCTGACCACTTTCCTCCCACCATTCTAGAAATGCCGGAAAGTCAGATCCATTACGTGTCATAAATCTATTAACCTCATCCAGAAATGCTTGTACAAACTCAACCTCATAGTCAGGAATCTCATCATAAATACTTCTGAGCATTACCTCACAACTTTCATACAGTGAGAGAGCTTTCAGATTATCTCTCTGATCCTCGTTAAATAGTGCAGTAAATATAGCCTCACAACCCTCTTTAAGCGGCATTTCTGCTAATTCCTTACCTGTTAAATCTCCTATATTGCTCTCCTGCTTCTCTGTAAACAGAGTTTTGAGCATCAGCTGGTTAACCTGGTCATCCGGATTATCCCGGTATTTAAGGAGTGACACAACCTGGAAGACGGCCCTGGAATACCCAAGCACCAGGACTTCTTCAGTGACGACGTTGATCCCTTTTGAAATAAGTTTATCCACCACCATTTTTCCTTCATTGTTGGTGCGGACAAGAATTGTGATGTCGCGTAGCTCATATCCATCGTCTGTAAGTCGTCCTATCTCGCCAAGATCCTTTATGTCATCCGCTTTGCCTGCAAGGGCATCCAGGGCATCTTGCATCCAGGCTTTCTTATCCTTTTCATCGATTTCAAAAACTCTGACTTTAACAGCTCCGGCATCGTAACGGTTGAGGTTGCCTTGGTTTTTTGACTTGCTGGGCATTACCTGACTACAGCCTGTGTAAATATCTTTTACGATAGGATCATTTGTTGTGATAGTTTCAAAGAAATCGCTATTAAATCGGACTATTGTATCGGCGCTACGCCAGTTTTCATATTTAATTTCAGGCGTAACATTTTTGTTTTTAGGGAGATCCCTGAGAAGAGAGGAGTCCGAGCCCCTGAATCTGTAGATACTCTGCTTAACATCGCCTACGATAAGGTTGTCATTGCTATTGGCGATGTTGTTGTCGATCAGAGGTTCGAAATTTTGCCATTGTAGCCTTGATGTATCCTGGAATTCGTCCAGCAATATATGGTCAATTCTATTCCCGATTCTCTCATAAATGAAAGGAGTGTCACTCCTGTCAATTATTCGGTTGAGAATGTCAGCTGTGCTGCTGAGAAGGACAAGATTATTTTCCTTGAGATATTTGTCGAGTTCTTTGAAAATATCGGTTGTAAGTCCCAGAAGATAGATGTTTTTGCGAATAGTTTTTGCCGTGTTGTATGTGATAAAATGGTTGTCGAAGTAGGACTTTAAATTATCAGATAGCTTCTGGAGGTCATCTAAATAAGTGTCTTTATAATACTGATAAATCTCTTTTTCTTGTTTATTTGTGCCGGCATAGCACCATTTACCAGCATCTTGTAATGTCTTGCTAATGGAGTCAGGAATTATACCCTTGGCGATTTTGTCGATTCCATTTCTTGGTGACCTGTCGTCAACTTTCATTTTGTTATTGATACCATTAACCCTGTCATACTCTTTTATTATATTCCCAGCCAGTACCTTTGCTTCACTTTCAAACTTTGTTGTAATTCTATTGATTTCCTGCAGGAACTTTTTGATTTCCGTTTTTGGATCAATTCCGGAACCATCATCGACTCTATAAAGATATCCCGCTTCACCTCTTTTTTTGATAAGAAAATCCTCTTTGTAGAACAGGTCCGAAAATTTATAGAGCTCCTTGCGCACATCCCAGGAACGGCCCTCATCAATAACGCTACGCGAGTAATCTACAAGCCATTTTAATAAGGTGGTATCCTTATCATCTCCGAGGGAGTCCATCATACGGTCGATCGCCTCTATAGTAGCACCTTCTGAGTCAAGTTCCACATCGTATGAGCCATATTCTCCCAATTCCCTCGCAAAGGTCTTCATTACCAGCTGAAAAAATCTGTCGATAGTACTTACATTAAAGCCGGAATAGTCGTGAAGGATCTCCTTTAGGAGCTTCTCCGTATTATGATCCCCATTTGCAGCTCTAATAAAGAGTTTCTCCAGTATGCGCTCTTTCATCTCATCAGTGGCCTTGTTGGTAAAGGTTACCGCAAGGATGTTTCTATGGGGATGTGGCTTACCGGCTTCAAAGCTCTTTTCAAGCATCTCCAGATAGGTCTCAGTAAGTTTATGCGTTTTACCTGCGCCTGCAGAAGCTATAATAATCTCAGGGTTATATTTAGTATCGGACATTGTCTCTGGGTTTTACAGGATTTTACAAATGTTTTGGTAATTGCAGTAACGGCATGCGCCATACTCTCCGTCATCAAAGGTGATAGCTTTGAAAGGTACCTTTTCATCGAATATCTCCGAAATTTTCTCTTTAACTTTATCCTCAAATTCATCCATAATCTCCTTTGTGAGCCCCTCCTGAGAGCGTAAGCCCTTATTTTCGTGGAAATGTCTTAGCGCAAAGACAGCAGGTAGGATATTGTCTCCATTTTCCATATTAGGCTGATGCAAGTACATCATTTTATAGAGTAGAAGCTGAAATGAAACAGAGTTTTTAACGCAAGAGCCATTTTTTTCTTCTTTGAAAAGTTTTGGTATCGTATCATTGGGTTTGGCTCCCTTTTCATCGCGCATTTTTCCATCCACACTCCC